>NZ_BAABJP010000056.1:0-96983 GCF_039543365.1 Actinospineispora eucalypti | reverse complement strand
ACCACCCCGCCCTACCCGACCCGTGGACACGCACCCGACACACCCACACCCGCGGTGACGTGCTCGCCCGCTTCGTGGTCCGCGCCGAGGAAATCAGTGCATCTCTCGCCCTGATCACCTCACTGGTCGAGGTACTGGACGGACGCCTCACCGCCACTGCCCCGGCGCGCCCCGCCGACAACCCGCCCGATCGGGGAGCGCGTTCCGGGGTGGGGATCGTGGAGGGCTGGCGCGGCGCCGTCACCCACCGCGTCGAACTCGCCCCCGACGGCAGGTTGACCCGCGTGAAGATCGTCGACCCCAGCTTCTTCAACTGGCCCGCGCTGCCCGTCGCGCTCTCCGACACGATCGTCCCTGACTTCCCCCTCACCAACAAAAGCTTCAACCTCTCCTACCCCGGCAACGACCTCTAACCCGCGCCGTCGCGGAAGCCCTGCCCCGCAGGCGCAGGTGCGACGGATCGCACGATCCAGCACTTGCGAACTTCATCGGGCGGGCAGCGACGACAACGAACACGGCGACCGAAGATGTGGCATGCATGCCACCGCAAGGCGTTTGAGCGACCGCTCAAGGGCTGTGATAGCGTTGCCTTAAGCGATCGCTCAACACTGGGGGTTCGATGGCAACCGCAGGTCAGGCCGGGTCGGTGCTGAACGATGTGCGGTACGCCGAGGCTACGGTGCCACTGCGTATGGACCCGATCACCGCCGGGGCCGAGCTGACCCGCTCGGCGGGCGAGGGCTACATGCTCTACGAGCGGCCGGGCGAGGTTTCGGTCGGTTTCGGCGCGGCGGCGGAGATCGTGCTGACCCGCTCGCAGATCCGGTTCCGGGGTCCGCGGCGCGCCGACTGGACCGTCGAGCCGATGCCGGACGAGCCGCTGCACCGGGTCTCCGAGTTGCTCGCCGAGTGCGGCGTGGACGGTTGGCGGGCCTACGGATGGCTGGGGTTCGAGCTGAGCTACCTGCGGTTCGGCCGGCCGGAGGTGCCGGAGGGGCTGACCCTCGGTCACCTGGTCGTGCCGAGCCGGGAGGTGCGGCTGGGCGCCGGCACCGCGCTGCTGCGCGCGCTGCGCTGGGATGACCTCGCCGAGCTGCACGACCAGCTGGAACGGCTGCGCGAACCGGCCGGCTGGCCCGGCGTGGACGCCCCGGTGGACGACACCGTGGACCACGACGGCTACCGGGACGCGGTCGCCTCGGCGGTGGCGGAGATCCGGGCGGACCACATGCGCAAGGTGGTGCTTTCCCGCGAGGTGCCGGTGCCCGGCGGGATCGACCTGGCGGCCACGTACCAGGTCGGCCGCCGGAGCAACACCCCGGTGCGTTCCTTCCTGCTGGACCTCGGGGGGCTGCGGTCGGCCGGGTTCAGCCCGGAGACGCTGTTGGAGGCGCGCGGCGACGGGTCCGTGTCCACCCAGCCGCTGGCCGGCACCCGCGCGCTGTCCGGGGACCCGAGCCGCGACGCCGCGCTGCGCGACGAGCTGGTGAACGACGCCAAGGAGGTCTTCGAGCACGTCGTCTCGGTGCGGGCCGCGCAGGAGGAGCTGCGTGCGGTGTGCCGGGAGGGCTCGGTGCTGGTCGAGGAGTTCATGACGGTCGGGCGCCGGGGGAGCGTGCAGCACCTGGCCTCCCGGGTCACCGGGAAGCTGGCCGACACCCGCACCGGCTGGCACGCGCTGGCCCGGATGTTCCCGGCGGTGACCGTGTCCGGCCTGCCCAAACCGGCCGCCTACCAGGCGATCGCGCGCTATGAACGGGAGCCGAGGGGACTGTACGGTGGCGTGGTGGTCACCGCCGACGCACACGGGGCGCTGGATGCCGCCGTGGTCCTGCGCGCGGTCTACCAGGACGGTGAACGGACCTGGCTGCGCTCCGGGGCCGGCGTGGTGGCCCAGTCCCGGCCGGACCGGGAGTTCGAGGAGACCCGGGAGAAGCTGCGCAGCATCGCCCCGTTCCTGGTCCCCGCGCCCGTAGGGACGGCAACGGGGCCGACATGAGCACGGAGTCGACCACCGAGGCACCGGCGGGACGCGCCCGCGCGCAGGCGCGGGACGGCGCCGACACCCGGACCCGGTTGCTCGAGGGCGCACTGGAGACCCTCCGGGACCGGGGCATAGCGGGCGCCTCGGCGCGGGTGATCGCGTCGGCGGCCGGGGTGAACCAGGCGTTGATCTTCTACCACTTCGGCAGCGTCGGCGAGCTGCTCACCGAGGCCTGCGCGCACGGCTCGCGGGAACGCGCCGCCGTGTACGCCGCCGAGTTCTCCTCGGCCGACTCGCTGTCCGACCTGTTGGAGCTGGGCGTGCGGATCCACAAGCGGGAGCGCGCCGAGGGCAACGTGATCATGCTCGCGCAGATGCTGGCCGGCGCGCAGGCCGAGCCGAAGCTGGCCGAGGCCAGCGCCGCCGCGCTCAGCATGTGGGTCAGCCAGCTGGAGGGCGTGCTGGAGCGCGCGCTGTCCGGTTCGGTGTTCGCCGAGTGCCTGGACGTGCCCGGGCTGGCCCGGGCACTGGCGGCCGCGTTCGTCGGTTTCGGACTCTACGACGCCGCGGACCACGAGGCCGCCGAGCAGGCGCTGGCGGCGATGGGCCGCCTGGGCGCGCTCATCGAGATGGTCGACGACCTCGGCCCCATGGCCCAGACCATCCTGCGCGCCAAACTCCGCAAGGCGGCCGGCGCGGACTCGGTGGTCGGCTGAAGATCACGGACAGGGCGGGCGGTACGGCAGGTCCGCGGAGACGTACTCCCGCCATTCGGCCTCGGTGAGCACGTTGTGCGTGTTGGCGCAGATGTTCTGGATGGTCTGGTCCAGGTCCAGCCGCCAGATCCGGACGGTTTGATCGGCGCCGGCACTGGCCAGCAGCCGGCCGTCCGGGCTGAAGGCGATCGCGTGCACCGGCCCGGTGTGTCCGGTGAGCGGTTGCCCGAGGAGTTTCGGCGCCGCCGGATCGGTGACGTCCCAGCGCCGGACGGCCCGGTCGGTGCCGGCGGCGGCCAGTACCCGGCTGTCCGGGCTGAACGCGATGGCGTGCACCCCGCTGGTGTCTCCGGTGAGCGGCGGATCGACGAGCCGGGGGTGGGCCGGGTCACTGATGTCCCAGAGGCGGATGGTGTCGTCGGTGCTCCCGGCGGCGAGCATGCGGTCGTCCGGACTGAACGCGACCGCGTTCAGGAATCCGCCGCTCCCGGTGGGGAACGGCTCCCCGAGCGCCACCGGGTTGGCCGGGTCGGCGACGTTCCACAGCCGCACCTGCCGGTCGGCGCTGGCGTGCGCCAGGAGGCGACCGGAGTGGCTGAACCCGATCGCGTTGACGTAGCTCACCCGCATGCCGGGAACCGGCTGGCTCAGCGGGGGCCGTCCGGCCGGGCCGGTGGCGCTCCACAGCGAGAGGCTCTGGTCGGTGCCGGCCATGGCGAACACGCTCGCGTCCGGGCGCAGTGCCAACGCACCGAGGTGGGCGTTGCGCGGCGCGTCGGTCGCGCTCGCGGGGTCGGAGATGCGCCAGAGCCAGGGGACGAGGTCGGCACCGTTGGTCACCGGCGTACGGCCGTCGGGGCCGACGCCCAGCACGCCGATCTGGCCGCCGGAATCCAGGCCGTCCAGCGCCGCCGGCCGGCTCGGGTCGGTCAGGTCCCACCGCCGCACCGTGCGGTCCGCGCCGCCGCTGGCCAGGGTGCGGCCGTCGGGGCTGAACGCCAGCGCGTTGACCACACCGGTGTGCCCGGTCAGCACGGTCGCCGGCAGGTGCCACAACCGCACACTTCGGGCCGCGCCGATGGAGAACAGGGTGTGTCCGTCCGGGCCGAAGCGCAGCGCGCGGATCGCGCTGGAGTGGCCGGTCAGCGGCTGGCCGAGCGGCACCGCGTGCGCCGGGTTCGTGAGGTTCCACATGCGGATCGTGCGGTCGCCGTTGGCACTGGCCAGGATCCTGCCGTCGGGGCTGAACCCGATGGCTGTCACGTCGCCCGCGCCGACGGTCAGCTCCTGGCTCGGTCCGGCCGGGTCGGCGACGTTCCACAGCCGGACGCTCTGGTCGGCGCTCGCGCTGGCCAGCGTGCGGCCGTCGGGGCTGAACGCCAGCGAGTTGACGAAGCTCCGGTGGCCGGTGAGGAACCGCCCGGCGCCCGCCGGGTCGGCGATGTCCCACAGCCCCACCGTCCGGTCCGCGCTGGCCGTGGCCAGGGTGTGGCCGTCGGGGCTGAACACCAGCGCGTTGATGTAGCTGCGGTGGCCGGTGCGGGGCTGGCCGATCGGCACCGGCCGGCTCGGGTCCGCCACGTTCCACACCCGCACGCTGTGGTCGGTGCGGCTGGCGCCGGCCAGGGTGTGACCGTCCGGGCTGAACGCGAGCACGCCGACGCGGCCCGGCTGCAGCGGCTGGTTGGTCAGCGACGGGTCGACGACGTTGCGCAGCTCGCTGAGCTGTACCGGGTTGGCCGGGTCGGTGATGTTCCACAGCCGCACCGACTCGTCGACGCTGGTGCTGGCCAGCAGGCGGCCGTCCGGGCTGAACACCAGCGAGTTCACGTGGGCGGCGTGGGCCAGTGGGGACCGCCCGACCGGCTCCAGCACTCTCCGGTCCCGGATTCGCCACAGCTGGATGTGGTGATCCTGGGTCGCGGTGGCGATGGTCAGCCCGTCGGGGCCGAACGCCACCGCGTCGAAGTCGTCCAGCCGGCCGGTCAGCGGTTCGTTCAAGGGTGAGTCGTTCGCCCTGCTCAGCAGGGTGGCGCCGAGGTCGGTGCCGGGGCGCATCCGGTACGCGGTGAGGGTCAGCTGGGCGGCCATCGAGGCGTCCGAGCGGGCCAGCCGGGCCGCCTGGGCGGCGACCCGTTCGTACACCGCGCTGTCTCGCTCCCGCTGGGCCTGTTGGTTCGCCTCGAGTATCAGGGTCATGCCCAGCGCGACCAGGACGACCAGTGCGGCCAGGCCGATCCGGCGCATCCGGGCCAGCCGGCCCTGCTCGGCATCGGATGCCTTGACGAAGTCCTTGGCCGTCTCGTTCAACAGATCCTGACGACGCTCGTGCAGCTCGCGCGCCGAGGCCAGACGGTCGCCCCGGAGCAGGTGGTCCCTCGGCTGGCGGGCGTTCGTCCAGCGGTCGGCATCCCGCTCCAGGTTCTCCCGGGCCTCGTTCTCCTCCCGGTTGTTCTCGATCAGCCGGCGCAGCCGGCCCCATCTGCGGGCCAGGATCAGGTGGGCGAGCTCGACGGTCGGCTCGCCGGTGTCCGGGTCCCGGTCGCGGACGATCAGACGTTCGTCGGTCAAGATCCGCAACACCCGCTCGGTGGACGCGTCGGGATCGAGGCGTTCCTCCAGCACGCGCCGGCGGGTGTCCTCGCTTTCCCGCTCACCCAGGCGGACCAGGCGGACCAGGATCCTTTGCGCGGTGGCCCGGTCTTCCGGGCGAAGCTGGTCGTAGCAGGCGTCGGCACCTTGGCTGATCGCCTCGGAAACAGTTCCGATCTCGAGGTAGCTGGTGAGATCGAGTTCCCCGCTCGGCGCGCGTCGGCACATCTTCGACAGGGTGTAGGAGAGCAACGGCAGAGCGCCGTGTTCCGTCGGGCGGCCACCGCCATCGCTCACCATGAGATCGCTGAGCAGACGGTCGGTCAGGCCCGGCGCCAGCGTCAGGTTGGCCCGTCTGGCGGGTTGTTCGATGACCGCCCGGAGCTCCCGCTCAGTCATCACCGGCACGTTCAGCTGGTGATCGAACGCCCGGGCCCACCACGCCTCGGCCGCACAGAGCGGGTAGAAGTCGGAGCGCAGCGCGAGCACCACCAGCGCGCTGTCCCGGGAGGCCGCGCGCAGCGCCGCCACGAAGGCCAGCCGGTCGGCCTTCTCGCGGCAGGTGGTGAACACCTCCTCGAACTGGTCGACGATGAGAATCAGCCTGCGGTCGCCTGGCTGCCCGCCGGAGCCGCCGGCCAGCGCCCCGCGTATCGCCGAGCCCAGTGCCTCCGGCTCCGCGCCGAGTTGTTCGGCCAGCTCGTCGGCGTCGGCCTGGATGGCCGGCGCGAGCCGGATGGCCAGCGTGCGGAGCGGCTCGGACCCCGGCGCGCACACAATGACCGGCCAGGCGGACGAACCGGGAACCCCGGGCAGGCCCTCGCTCTCCAGCTCCGGGATCAGGCCGGCGCGCAGCAACGAGGACTTGCCCGAGCCGGAGGGGCCGACCACGACCAGCATGCGGCCGTCGGTGTCGGCCGACCGTGCGGTCAGCCGCTCCTTCAGCCGGGAGCGCAGCCGCTCGACTAGGTCCTCACGACCGAAGAAGTAGTCCGCGTGCTCCTTCTCGTATGCGGCCAGGCCGCGATAAGGGTTGTGCGGCCGGTGCCGGGGGTTCGGGGCGATCCGCAGCGTGCCGGCGTGCCCGGAAACCACCCGTTGGGGCGTCGGCAGGTTCCGGTCGTGCAGGTCCCGTTCGAGGAACTCGAACAGCGAGTCGAGGGTCCAGGCCGCCGGCCCGTTCGGCCGGCCCTCCGAGATGAGCTTGAGCAGCGTTCCGCTGAACGCGGTGTGCCGGGCGCCGTCCGGTGCGATGGAGACTTCCCCCGGTGCCGAGGACGCCAGCAGGTAGCTCCCGTCCGTGCGGAACGACTCGAGAGCAGGTAGGCCGTTCGTGGCGGTCAGTCCGCCGGCGCTGCCGGAGAAGCAGCAGTCGAGAACCACCGCCACCGTCCGCGCCCGGCACGGGCCGAGTTGCTCGCGCAGCTCGGCGAAGGCGTAGGCCCGGCGCCTCAGCCCGTCGGTGGGCCGCCGCGTGGCCCCGGTGGCCAGGTAGAGCTGGCCGTGTTCGTCGAGCAGTCCGTGGCCCACGTAGTGCACCAGCAGCACGTCCTCGGCCGCCCGCACCGCCGCGTCCACCGTGTCGCCGAACTCCTGGACGCCCGAAGGGTCGTGGCACACCGACACCCGGTCACGCGGTACCCCGCATTGGCGCACGTAGACGTCCGCCAGGTCCTCCAGCGTGGTCCGCACCGCCGGCAGGTTGGGCAGCTCGGATCGGTCGTAGCGGCCGGTGCCGATCAGCAGCACGCGGGTCCGCGTCCCGCCGAGGCCCGTCACCGGGGCTCACTCCGCGGCGCGGGGGCAGTGGTGCAGGGTCGCCGCGAGATCGGCGATCGCCTCGGGGGTCGGGTTGGGCACCTGCTTGGCTTCGATCGTGGTCTCCCGGCCGCAGGCGCAGGTGGCGCGTAGCGTCACCTCGCCGGTCCGCTGTTTGATCCAGGAGATCAGCACGCTGGCCAGCGCCGCCGCCACCCCGCTCGGCCCGAGCGCCACCACCAGCACATCGGTCACCGACCCCATGGTGCCCGGCTCCGGTGCCCTTGACCGGCGGCTCACCCGCCCCCTGAGTTCGTTGCGGCCGGACAGCCAGGAATTCAACGATCGCAGGTCGGCCGGATCCCCGGACCCGTCGATGCGCAGCGCAACGGCCATCAGCGCTCCCCTCGGCAGCGCGACCGACAGTATCGGTTGACCGCCGCGCCGCCGGTCCGACCAGTGGGATGTTGGGATACCGAGACGTTCGGCTACCGAGTTGTTACCCGGCGTTACTGGCGGTCCTCCAGGTCGGACTCGGTGTCCAGGTAGGCCTGGCGGAGGCGGTCCAGGGTGTCGGGTTCGGGGTGCTGCCACATGTCCCGGTCGGCGGCCTCGAGCAGGCGCTCGATGATGCCGTGGCGCGCCCACGGATTGGACTCGGCCAGGAACTTGGCGGTCTCCGGGTCGAAGACGTAGGCCTCGGCCAGCTTCTCGTACATCCAGTCGGCGACCACGCCGGTGGTGGCGTCGTAGCCGAACAGGTAGTCCACCGTGGCGGCCAGCTCGAACGCGCCCTTGTACCCGTGCCGGCGCATCGCGGCGATCCACCGGGGGTTGACCACCCGCGCGCGGAACACCCGGCTGGTCTCCTCGGACAGCGTCCGGGTGCGCACCGCGTCCGGCCGGGTGGAGTCGCCCACATACGCCGCCGGTGCCCGGCCGGTCAGCGCGCGCACCGTGGCGATCATGCCGCCGTGGTACTGGTAGTAGTCGTCCGAGTCGGCGATGTCGTGCTCGCGGGTGTCCACGTTCTTGGCGGCCACCGCGATCCGCCGGTAGGTGTGCTCCATGTCGGCGCGCGCCTCCCGGCCGTCCAGGCCCCGGCCGTAGGCGTAGCCGCCCCACGTGGCGTACACCTCGGCCAGGTCGGCGTCGTCGCGCCAGTTGCGGCTCTCCATCAGCGGCAGCAGGCCGGCGCCGTACGCGCCCGGCTTGGAGCCGAAGATGCGCGTGGTCGCCCGCCGCTCGTCGCCGTGCTCGGCCAGGTCGGCGGCCGCGTGCGCGCGCACGAAGTTGCGCTCCGGTGGCTCGCGCAGCCCGGCGGCCAGCCGCACCGCGTCGTCCAGCATGGTCACCACGTGCGGGAAGGCGTCCCGGAAGAAACCGGAGATGCGCACGGTGACGTCGATCCGGGGGCGGCCCAGTTCGGCCAGGCTGATCGGCTCCAGCCCGGACACCCGCCGGGACGCCTCGTCCCACCGCGGCCGCACACCGAGCAGCGCGAGGATCTCCGCGACGTCGTCGCCGGCGGTGCGCATCGCCGAGGTGCCCCAGGCGGACAGGCCCACCGAGCGGGGCCAGTCGCCGTGGTCGTCCTTGTAGCGGGCCAGCAGCGACTCGGCCATCGCCGACCCGGTCTCCCAGGCCAGCCGGCTGGGCACCGCGCGGGGGTCGATGGAGTAGAAGTTGCGGCCGGTGGGCAGCACGTTCAGCAGGCCGCGCAGCGGCGACCCGGACGGGCCCGCCGGGATGTAGCCGCCGTCCAGCGCGTGCAGCACGTGGTCGATCTCGTCGGTGGTGCGGGCCAGCCGGGGCACCACCTCGTTGGCGGCGAACCGCAGCACGGCGCCGACCCGTTCCAGGTCCGGGCCGTCGGTGATCCCGGCATCCGCCGCCCGGGGCGCCGCGACGCTCGACTCGCGGACCACGTCGCTGGTCGCGGCCGGGTCCCAGCCCCGCGCCTCCATGGCCTCCACCATCTCCCGGGCCTGGCGCTCCGCCTCGTCCGTGCGGGCGCCGGTCTCGCTGCCGTCCTCGCGCAGCCCGAGCGCCTCCCGCAGGCCGGGCAGCGACTGCTCGCCGCCCCACAGCTGGCGGGCCCGCAGCATGGCCAGCACCAGGTTCACCCTGGCCTCGCCGGTGGGGGCCGCGCCGAGCACGTGCAGGCCGTCGCGGATCTGCGCGTCCTTCACCTCGCACAGCCAGCCGTCCACGTGCAGCAGGAAGTCGTCGAACTCGGCGTCGTGCGGCCGGTCGGTGATGCCCAGGTCGTGGTCCAGCCGGGCGGCCTGGAGCAGGGTCCAGATCTGCTGCCGGATGGCCGGCAGCTTGGCCGGGTCCAGTGCGGCGATGTTGGCGTGCTCGTCCAGCAGCTGTTCCAGCCGGGCGATGTCCCCGTAGCTCTCCGCGCGGGCCATCGGCGGCACCAGGTGGTCCACCAGCGTGGCGTGCACCCGGCGCTTGGCCTGGGTGCCCTCGCCGGGGTCGTTCACCAGGAACGGGTAGATCAGCGGCAGGTCCCCGACGGCGGCGTCCGGGCCGCACTCGGCGGACAGGCCGGCCGTCTTGCCCGGCAGCCACTCCAGGTTGCCGTGCTTGCCGACGTGCACGATGGCGTCGGCCTTGAACCCGTCGGCGATCCACCGGTAGGCGGCCAGGTAGTGGTGGGTGGGCGGCAGGTCCGGGTCGTGGTAGATGGCGATCGGGTTCTCCCCGAAACCGCGCGGCGGCTGCACCATCACCACCACGTTGCCGGCTTGCAGCGCGGCCAGCACGATGTCGCCCTCGTGCACGTACAGCTCGCCGGGGGCCGCGCCCCAGTGCTCCTCCATGGACTCGCGCAGCGCGGCGGGGAGGGTGTCGTAGTAGGCCCTATAGCTCTGCGTGGAAATACGCACAGGGTTGCCGGACAGCTGCTCCTCGGTGAGCCAGTCCGGGTCCTGCCCACCGGCCGCGATCAGCGCGTGCATCAGCGCGTCGCCGTCCTCGGCGGCCAGTCCGGGCAGGTCACCGACCTGGTAGCCGGCTTCGCGCATGGCGGTCAGCAGCCGCAGCACGCTGACCGGGGTGTCCAACCCGACCGCGTTGCCGATCCGGGAGTGTTTGGTCGGGTAGGCGGACAGCATCAGCACCACCCGCCGCTCGGCGGCCGGGATGTGCCGCAGGCGGGCGTGCCGCACCGCGATGCCGGCCACCCGGGCCGCGCGTTCCAGGTCGGCCACGTAGACGCTCAGGCCGTCCCGGTCGATCTCCTTGAACGAGAAGGGCACGGTGATCAGCCGGCCGTCGAACTCGGGGATGGCGACCTGGGTGGCCGCGTCCAGCGGGGACAGCCCGTCGTCGTTCTGCTCCCACGCGGTGCGCGGCGACGTCAGGCACAGCCCCTGCAGGATCGGCACGTCCAGGGCGGCCAGCGCGCCGACGTCCCACGCCTCGTCGTCGCCGCCGGCCGACGCGGTGGCCGGGGTGGACCCGCCGGCCGCGAGCACGGTGACCACCAGCGCGTCGCACTGTCGCAGCTCGTCCAGCAGGTCGGGTGGGGCGGTGCGCAGTGAGGCGCAGAACAGCGGCAGCGGGCGGGCGCCGTGCGCCTCGACGGCCCGGCACAGCTGGTCGACGAACGCGGTGTTCCCTGCCAGCTGGTGGGCGCGGTAGTAGAGCACCCCGACCACGGGGGCGCCGTCTTCGGTCCGCGCGGCGTCGGGGCGGTCCAGGTGGCCCCAGACCGGCGTCGGCTCGGGCGGGGCGAAGCCGTGCCCGGTGAGCAGCACCGTGTCGGAGAGGAACCGGGCCAGCTCGGTGAGGTTGGCCGGCCCGCCGTGGGCCAGGTAGTTGTGCGCCTGGGCGCACACCCCGGCCGGCACCGTCGAGCACTCCATCAGCTCGGCGTCCGGAGCCTGCTCGCCGCCGAGCACCACCACCGGGCGCGGACCGGCGAGCAGCTCGTCCAGCCCGTACTCCCAGGCCCGCCGCCCGCCGAGCAGGCGCACCACGACCAGGTCCACGCCGTCGAGCAGCGCGGGCAGATCCGGGACGTCCAGCCGGGCCGGGTTGCCGAGGCGGTACTCCCCGTCGGAGGCGCGGGCGCTGAGCAGGTCCGTGTCGGACGTGGAGAGCAGCAGGATCACTGTTGCCACTCTATGGCACCAAATTCGGGATAGATAGCCCGGAAGGCTGACCCGGTCGTGTGTCACATTCTCGCTGGCCAGGGGCCAATTTGACCCCTTCGGAATACCCCCAGGGGAGTGTTCTCAATAGGCCGTTCGCGTGATTCAATTTCCTGATATACCGCACGTCAAAGGAGATGTCGTGACCCGGTTCGTTGCCCCCATGGACGCGGTCTGGCTGTGGATCGAGTCCGAGACCAGCCCGACCCACGTGGTGGTGCTGCAGATCTTCCGCCCGCCGGCCGGTTCCGGCCCGGAGTTCCTGGACGGGCTGTACGCGTCGATGCTCGACCCGACCTGGGTGAAACCCGGCTTCCGCCGGCGCGCGTACAAGTCCGCCAGCACCGGCGGCCAGTTCGCCTGGGCGCGGGACGACGAGCCGGACATGGCCGCCCACGTGCAGCGGGCCACGCTGCCCGCGCCGGGGCGGATCCGCGAGCTGCTGGAGTACGTCGGCCGGCTGCACGGCTCCGGCCCGATGACCAGGGAACGCCCGCAGTGGGAGGCCCGGCTGGTGGACGGGCTGGCCGACGGCCGGTTCGCGCTGTGCACCAAGCTGCACCACTCCATGTTCGACGGGGTGAACATGGGCCGGCACATGGTGAGCGGGCTTTCCCCCGAGGCGGACGCGAGCGACTGCGTCGCGCCGTGGATCACCCCGCCCCGGCACCGGGACCGTATCGAGCCGGCTCCGGAGGAGGGGCGGGGCTTCGTGGCCGGGGCCAAGCAGGTGTTCAGTACCGCCGGCGACGTGCTCGGGTCGTTCAGGACGCTGGCCAAGACGGTCCCGGCGACCATGCGCGAGCGGGAGGTGCCGTTCGCCGCGCCGGACTCGATCTTCAACGGCCGGGTGGGCATCGACCGCCGGTTCGCCGGCCAGGCCTGGCCGATCGCCCGGCTGAAGGACGTCGCCAAGCGCACGGGGACCAGCATCAACGACGTCAGCCTGGCCATGTGCGGCGCGGCGCTGCGCAGCTACCTGGTGGAGCGGGAGGCGCTGCCGGAGCGCTCGCTGGTCGCCGGGGTGCCGGTGTCGCTGTCCGGCACCGCCGCCGATGCGGCCAGCCGGGACGGCAACGCGATCGGCGCCGTGCTGTGCAACCTGGGCACCGACCTGGACGACCCGATCGAGCGGCTGCGCCGGGTACACGCGTCGATGGCCAACAACAAGTCCATGATGGCCGGCATCGACCCGCTCACCACCACGGCCATCACCTCGGGCAACATGGCCGGCTTCCTGCTCGGCGCGGTGCCTTCGCTGCCGAAGCTGCCCCGCCCGGCGTTCAACCTGGTGGTCTCCAACGTTCCCGGGCTGCGCCGGAGCCTCTACTGGAACGGCGCCGAGATGACCGACTACTACCCGTCCTCGGTGGTGATGAACGGGCAGGCGCTGAACATCACGCTGCTGTCCTACCGGGACGAGATCGCGGTCGGCCTCACCGCAGACCCGGACGTGGTGCCGCACACGCAGCGGTTGCTCATCCATTTGGATAACGCACTTACCGATTTGGAGAAGGCCTCGCTCGGGTAGGGGTTGGGTTTAAAGATTGCTTGGACGGGGCGGCGTGGGCGGTCTTCCGTGGCTTGGGTGCGGCCCGTTGCGTTCGGGTCGGGTGCACCGATGAGGCGGATGAGGCAGGTGCGGCCATCGGGTCGGCGTCGGCGGCTGATCAGTGATCAGCATGACATGGTGGTCGTCCCGGAGCGTCTCAGATGACCCTCATGTCATGGTGACCATGTAAGCGGTGATCAACAGGGCATGAGGGTCGTTTTGGCGCGCCTGACGCGGCCGCCATGCGCTGCTGGTCATGGGAAATCGTTTGCCGAAGTGGATGATCGTCGACTGTGGCGGTTCAGCCGCGAATTTCGCGGTCAAACCGCCAGGAACGACGATCACCCACTCCGGCACCCCACACGACGTAACGGGCCGCACCAGCCACATCCGCCTCACCGGCGCGCCTGACCCGAACGCAACGGGCCGCACCCAAGCCACGGCAGACCAGCCCACGCCGCCCCGTCCAAGCGATCCCTAAACCGCACCACCCACCGAACGGGATCAGCCCCCGGTCGTAACCCGGATGAACCCCAACGCCTGCGGCCACGACAACCGCGTGGCGGCCGCGTTCACCGGATCCTCCCGCCGGCCGGCCTCCATGAACCCGTGCCCCGCCCCCGGGTAGACCTGGATCAAACTCGGCCCGCTTTCCCGCCCGTCCAACGCATCCCGCAACGCGCGGAACGTGCTCGCCGGCACCAGGTGGTCTGCCCCGGGGTAGATCATCAGTACCGGGCAGGTGATCCGGCCGGCCGCCGCGACGGCGTCCTCCGGGCGGTTCGCCGGCGCCTCGGCGGGCACGGTGGGGTGGTAGGCGACGCAGCTGGCCAGCCTGGGCTCGCGGGCGGCCAGCAGGAACGCGTACCGCCCGCCCAGGCACCAGCCGATCACGCCGGCCCGCTGAACACCGAGCGGGCCGTACAGGTGGTCCAGCAGCTGGGCCTGTTCGGGCAGCGCGCGGTCGTCGCTCAGGTCGGCCATCAGCTCGGTGAGCTGCTCCCGGTCGTGGTCGTCGCCGGTCGGCCCGTGCCACGGGTCCCAGGCCAGCGCGGTCACCCCGGCGCGGGCGATGTCGTCCGCGTAGGCCCGCAGCTGTGCGCCCAGGCCGGTGATCATGGGGAGCAGCAGCATCCCGGCCGCCGATCCGCCGGCCGGGCGGGACAGGTAGGCGGTCAGCTCGCCGACCCTGGTCAGCTCGGACTCGATCACGGGTTCTCCTTCGCGCCGATCGCGGTGACCAGCCGGTCCAGGAAGGGGAGCTGGCCCTTGGTGATCTTCCGGCGGGCGGTCTCCAGGTCGAACCACTCGGCCCGGTCCAGCTCGGGGAAGGTCTGGGTGCGGCCGGAGCGGGGCGGCCACTCCAGCTCGAAGGTGTTGCTCCGCATCCCGGTGACGTCGAACTCCGCGCGCACGGCGAACACCCGCACCCACTTGCCGCTGGACGTGCGGGCTTCGCCGAGGTCCCACTCCTCGCCCTCGGGCAGCGGCCCGCCCAGCTCCTCGGCGAACTCCCGCGCGGCGGCGGCCCGAGGATCCTCGTCCGGCTCGTACTCGCCCTTGGGGATGGACCAGGCGCCGTCGTCCTTGCGGGCGAAGAACGGCCCGCCGGGATGGCCAAGCAGCACCTGGGGGTCGTGCCGTTCACCGCGCACCAACAGCGCCCCGGCGCTCCGTTTCACCACGGCCCGAGCGTATGGGTCGTGGTCGGCGGGCGTCGCCACGGGAGGCCGTTAGCATGGATCGAGTGGTGCTCTCCCTCGCCAACCCGCCCTCGGTGCACGCCGGCTCGGACCGATGCCCCGGGGTCATCGCGGTACACCGGGCCGAGGACGGCGGGCTGGCCCGCATTCGGGTGCCCGGCGGCACGCTGCCGTCGGCGGCGCTGCTGGCGATCGCCGGGTGGGCGCGCGAGCTGGGCAACGGCCGGCTGGAACTGACCGGCCGGGCCAACCTGCAGCTGCGCGGCCTGGCGCCCGGCGCCGAGCTGGTGCTCACCGAGCGGCTGCGCGAGCACGGCCTGCTGCCCTCGACGGCGCACGACCGCGCGCGCAACGTGCTCGCCTCCCCGCTGTCCGGCCGCGACGGGCTCGGCGCGCTGGACGTGCGGCCGCTGGTGGCCGAGCTGGATCGGCGGCTGTGCGCGTCGCCCGAGCTGGCCGACCTGCCCGGGCGGTTCCTGTTCGCCTTCGACGACGGGCGCGGTGACGTGGCCGGGCAGCGCGCCGACGTGGCGGTGCTGGCGCTGCCCGACCAGCGGGTGGCGCTGCTGCTCGCCGGGCAGGACACCCGGCTGCGGCTGCCGGTCGCCGACGCGGTGACCGGCGTGCTGGTCGCCGCATCGGCCTTCCTGCGCCGCCGCCCGGATGTCGGCGTGTGGCGGGTGGCCGAGCTGCCCGGCGGGCCGTCGCCGCTGGTCGACGACGTGCGCGCGGAGCTGGGCGGGATCATCGGCGTCGAGGTCAGCGTGCCCGAGCGGGATCCGATCGGGCCGGTGGGGCGGATCGAGCAGTCCGACGGGCGGGTCGCGCTGGCCGCCTCGGTGCCGCTGGGCGAGCTGACCCCGGCCCGCTGCCAGGTGCTGGCCACGGTGGCCGCCCGCGAGGTGGTGCTCACGCCGTGGCGCGGGGTGGTGCTGCCGGACCTGGAGCCGCCGGCCCTGGCCGCCGCCAAGCGCCGGCTGACCGCCGCCGGGCTGGTCCTGGACGGCTGCTCCCCGGCCGTCGGGGTGTCCGCCTGTACCGGCCGGCCGGGCTGCGCCAAGGCGTTGGCCGACGTGCGCGCGGACGCCTCGGTCGCCGCCGGGCGGGCCGCCGGCACGGCCACCGGGGCGCTCGACATGCCGGCGTTGCCGGTGCACTGGTCCGGTTGTGAACGCCGCTGCGGCCGGCCGATCGGGGACGTGGTGGACGTGGTCGCCGAGGGTGACGGCTACCGGGTGGAGCGGGCCGGCCGGCTGGTCTACGCCGGGTCGGACCTGAACGCGGTGCGTTCCGCCGCCGCGTCGGCGCGGACCGAACGGTGAGCCCCGGGCGGCTGTACGGCGTCGGCGTCGGCCCCGGTGACCCGGAACTGGTCACCGTCAAGGCGGCCCGGCTGATCGGTGCGGCGGACGTGATCGCCTACCACTCGGCGCGGCACGGCCGCAGCACCGCGCGCCGGATCGCCGAGTCCTACCTGCGCGGGGACCAGATCGAGGAGCCGCTGATCTACCCGGTCACCGTGGAGACGGTGGACCATCCCGGCGGCTACCGGGGCGCGCTGAACGACTTCTACGCGAATGTGGCGGACCGGCTGGCCGCGCACCTGGACGCCGGCCGGACCGTGGTGGTGCTGGCCGAGGGCGACCCGTTCTTCTACGGCTCCTACATGCACCTGCACGAGCGGCTGGCGCACCGCTACCCGACGGAGGTGGTGGCCGGCGTGACCTCGGTGAGCGCCGCCGCCGCCGCGCTGGGCCGGCCGCTGGTGGAGCGGGACGAGGTGCTCACCGTGCTGCCCGGCACGCTGCCGGCCGAGGAGCTGGCCCGGCGGCTGGCCGCCACCGACTCGGCCGCCGTGCTCAAGTTGGGCCGCAACTTCCCCGCGGTGCACACGGCGGCCGAGGCCGCCGGCGTGCTCGACCAGCTGCACTACGTGGAGCGGGCCAGCACCACCGAGCAGCGGACCGCCGAGTTCGCCGAGGTGGACCCGTCCTCCGTGCCGTACTTCTCCCTGGCGCTGAAGCCGAGCCCGCTGGCCCAGGAGACGATGGCCCGCGAGGCCGGGTCGATGCCCGGGGTGTCGCATATTTCCACGCAGAGCCAAAGCCCAGGTGTGTCGCATATTTCCACGCAGAGCCATAGCGGCGAAGTGGTGGTCGTCGGGCTGGGGCCGGCCGGGCGGCCGTGGCTGACCCCGGAGGCGCAGGAGGCCCTGGCCGCCGCCACCGACCTGGTCGGCTATGGGCCGTACCTGGACCGCGTGCCGGCCAACGCCCGGCAGCGCCGGCATCCCTCGGACAACCGGGTGGAGTCGGAACGCGCCGCGTTCGCCCTGGACCTGGCCCGGGAGGGCGCGCGGGTGGCGGTGGT
The DNA here is from genome assembly GCF_039543365.1 of Actinospineispora eucalypti. Classification (NCBI taxonomy): domain Bacteria; kingdom Bacillati; phylum Actinomycetota; class Actinomycetes; order Pseudonocardiales; family Pseudonocardiaceae; genus Actinospineispora; species Actinospineispora eucalypti. The sequence goes on along the minus strand of NZ_BAABJP010000056.1, from coordinate 80,142 downwards.
CTCGTCCGGCGACCCCGGGGTGTTCGCGATGGCCAGCGCGTTGGTGGAGGTGGCCTGCGAGCCCCGGTGGAAGGACGTTCCGGTGCGGGTGCTGCCCGGGCTCACCGCCGCGTCGGCCGTGGCCGCCCGGGTGGGGGCGCCGCTGGGCCACGACTACTGCGTGCTCTCGCTGTCCGACCGGTTGAAGCCGTGGTCGGTGATCGCCGAACGGTTGGCCGCCTCGGCGGCCGCCGACCTGGTCATCGCGCTGTACAACCCGGCCTCCCGCAGCCGCACCTGGCAGCTCGGCGCGGCCCGTGACCTGCTGCTCGAGCACCGCGCGCCGGACACCCCGGTGGTGGTCGGCCGGGACGTCGGCGGCCCGGAGGAGCGGGTGACCGTCACCTCGCTGGCCGAGCTGGACCCGGCGGCGGTGGATATGCGCTGCCTGCTGCTGATTGGGTCCTCGCGCACCCGGCTGGTCGAGCGGGGCGACGGCGACCGGGTGGTCTACACGCCGCGCCGCTACCCGGTCTGAGCGGTCGCCCGGTACCACTCGCCCCAGCGCTCCAGCCGGTCGGTGATGTCCCGCAGGCTCTCGCCCACCTCGGTCACCGAGTACTCCACCTTGGGCGGCACCTGCGGGTACACCTCCCGCCGGACCAGCCCGTCCAGCTCGAGCTCGCGCAGCTGGCGGGTGAGCATCCGGGGCGTGACCCCGGGCATCTCCCGGTGCAGCTCGCCGAACCGGCGGGTACCGCCGAGCAGGTGCCGCAGGATGACCATCTTCCACTTGCCGCCGAGCACCTCCATGGCCGCTTCCACGGTGCACTCGTCAGCCATTGGTTTCACGGTTCCTTACTATACAAAAAGACCGTACTTGTCATGCGTATAGTGTCGCCGCAGACTCGGGGCATGACACGGATCGAACGCGTGACGCACGACCCCGACTGGTACGAGCCGTACAAGATCTCCCTGGGTATCCGGGCCGACAACCTGATCTTCATCTCCGGCCAGGCCGGCATCGACGAAGCCGGCCGCACGGTCGGCGGTGACGACGTGGAGGCGCAGGCCAGGCGCGCCTTCCACAACCTGGCGACGGTGCTGGAGGCGGCCGGGTCCAGCCTGGCCGACGTCGTCCGGGTGACCATCATGGTCACCGACATGCCCCGCACCCTGGACGTGATCATCAAGCTGCGGGAGGAGTTCTTCACCGAGCCCTACCCGGCCGACACCCTCTTCCAGGTCGCCGCCCTGGCCAAACCCGACTGGCTGATCGAGATCGACGCGGTAGCCCTGACCCGCCGCTGACTCCGGGACTAACGGGCTACGCCGTCGCCGTGGTTGTCGAGCAGGCGTAGTTCGTCCAGGGTGGGGGCGCCTTCCCAGTCGCCGGCGACGGTGACCGCGAAGGCTCCGGTGGTGGCGGCCACGGCCAGGCGGGTCCCCGGGTCGGCGCCTCGACAGCGGCTGGCCAGGTAGCCCGCCGCGAACGCGTCGCCCGCGCCCACCGGGTCCAGCACGGTCACCCGCCGGGGCGGCACCTCGTACGCCCGGCCGTCGATGCGGGCCAGTGCGCCGCGCTCGCCGCGTTTCACCAGTACCTCGGCCGGACCGAGTCCGGCCAGGCCGTCGCGCAGTGACTCGGCGTCGAGCGAGGAGGTGCCGAGGGCCATGGCGGCTTCCTCCTCGGTGGCCAGCACGATGTCCGCCCCCTCCACCAGCTCGCGGAACGCGGCGCCGGCCTGCTCCGGTGGCCACAGCGCGGCCCGGTAGTTCAGGTCCACCGACACCGTCACGCCGTGCGCCCGGGCCAGCTCGATGCCGGCGGTCACGGCGCGCCGGGCGCTGTCGCCGAGCGCCGGGGTGATGCCGGTGAGGTGCAGGATCTGGGAGCGGGCGATCAGTTCGGGGTCCAGGTCGTCCGGGGTGAGCCGGGAGCCGGCGCTGCCCGAGCGGTAGTACTGGACCCGGGTGCGGGTGGCGGTGCGCCGTTCCTTGAACAACAGGCCGGTGGGGGCATCCGGGTCCACGATCGCGGTGGTGGCCACGCCCTGGCCGGCCACGGTGGACCGGATCAGCTCGCCGAACTCGTCGGCCCCGACCCGCCCCAGCCAGGCCGCCGGCACGCCCAGCCGGCGCACCCCGATGGCCAGGTTGGACTCGGCGCCGGCGATGCCCAGCCGCAGCGACCGGGCGTGCCGCATCGGCCCCACCCCGGGGGAGCTGAGCCGCGCCATCGTCTCGCCGAAGGTGACGACACCGCCGCCCGGCGCCGGGAGCTCGCTCACGAAGCGGCCGCGAGCGCCTGCTCGGCGCGCCGGGCGAGCGCCCCGAGGTCCGGGTCGGCCGAGCTGAGCGCATCGCCCATGAGCTGGCCGCCGAGTCCGACCGCGACGGCGCCGACGGCCAGGTAGCCGGCCACCTCGTCGATCCGCACCCCGCCGGTGGGTACCAGCGGGATGTCGTCCAGCGGCGCGCGCACCTCGCGCAGGTAGTCCGCGCCGCCCAGCGAGCGCGCCGGGAAGACCTTCACCGCCGTGGCGCCCAGCGACGCCGCGTGCTCGATCTCGGTGGGGCTCAGCGCGCCCGGGTACCAGGCCAGGCCCAGCTCGGCGGCCCGCGCGCCGACCAGCGCGTTCGTCCCCGGCGCGACGACGAACCGGGCACCGGCGCGGGCGGCTTCATCCACCTGCGCCGGGGTGCGCACGGTGCCCACCCCCACCTCGGCGCCCGTGCCGGCCAGCCGGCGCACCGCGCCGAACCAGCCGGGCGTGTTGGTGGTGACCTCCAGGTAGCGCAGCCCGGCGCCGAGCAGGGTGTCGCACACCGCGTCCAGTCGCTCGCCCCGGCTGCCCCGCAGAATCGCGATCACCCGGTCCGCCGGGCCGTCCCCGCCGATCGTCATATCGGTTCCCCCATCCGCTTGATGCCTTCCAGCAGGTCCTCGGTCTCGGCCGCCAGGGAGAGCCGGATCCAGCCCTCCCCGGCCGGGCCGAACGCGGTGCCCGGCGCCACCGCGACGCCACGTTCGCGCAGCAGCCGCAACGCCCAGCCGGCCACGTCCGGCTCGCGGCCCAGCCTCCCGGACATGTTCACCCACAGGTAGAACGCCCCGTGCGGGACCAGGTAGGCCAGCCGCTGGGCGTCCAGCGCGGCCAGCGCCGCGTCCCGGCGCCGCCGGTAGGTGTCCCGCATCATGTGTACCGCGTCCCTCGGGCCGCGCAACGCGGCGAGCGCGGCCGCCTGGGCCGGCGCGTTCACACAGGCGATCATGGCTTCCTGCAGCTTGGCGGCGTGCGCGGCGGCCGCCTCCGGCGCCACCAGGTAGCCGACCCGGACCCCGGTCATCGCGTAGGTCTTGGAGAAGCTGAACACCGAGAGCACCCGGCCGTCGGCATCGAAGATCCCGGGACTGGTGTGCGGCCGGTCGCCGTAGACCAGGGCGTCGTAGCACTCGTCGGAGATCAGCCACAGGTCGTGCCGCCCGGCGAACTCGACCAGCGCGCGGATGTCCGCCTCGGGCAGCACCGAGCCCAGCGGGTTGGACGGCGAGTTCACCACGATCACCTTGGTGCGGTCCGTGACCAGCCGGTCCAGCTCCGCCGGGTCCGGCCGGAACGACCGGGAGGCGTGCAGCGGGTAGCGCACCGGGACCCCGCCGAGCAGCTGCACGGCCATGCCGAAGTTGGGCCAGCCGGGGTCCGGGACCAGTACCTCGTCGCCGGCCGAGACGGTGAGGCTGAACGCCACGTGCAGCGCCTGGGCGCCGCCGGCGGTGACCACCAACCGTGCCGCCGGGGCGTCCAGCCCGTTCTCCGCGCGCACCTTCTCGGCCAGCGCGGCGCGCAGCTCGGGCACACCGGCGTTCGGCACGTAGTGGGTGTGGCCCTCGGTGTAGGCGCGCCGGGCCGCCTCCAGCACGTGCTCCGGCGGGGCGAAGCTGGGTTCCCCGACGTGTAGCCCGAGCACCGGCCCGGGCAGGCTCCAGGCCAGGTCCATCACCTCGCGGATGCCGGATCGGGGCATGCCGGTGGCACCGGGGGACAGCTCGGGCACTAGCTACCTCGCAGCGACGGGAACAGCCGGCGCGCGGTGCCGCCGAACAGCTCGTCGCGGCCGGCCGGGGTGAGGTCGGGCAGCGCGGCGTCCACCAGGCCCAGCAGCTCCGGGTAGCCGGGCACCCGGCTGGGCCAGGGATGGTCGGAACCCCAGAGCAGCCGGTCGGGGCCGAACGCGGCGGCCAGCTTCCGGGTCAGCTCGAACAGGTCCGGGTACGGCGGCGGCCCGGCGGACAGCGCGTACTGGCCGGAGACCATCAGGTGCACGTTGGGCGCGTCGGCCAGGCGGAGCAGTCCGGTCACCAGGTCGGTCGGGAACGGGTCGTGGAAGCGTGGCCGCAGGTGCTCGTCCACCTGCATGTCGTGCGGGCAGAAGCCGAGGTGGTTGAGCACCACGGGCAGCTCGGGCAGCGCCGTCACCAGCTGTTCGAGCAGCCCGAACTGGCTCGGCGGCAGGTAGCTCCACAAGGGCATCCCGGCCTCGGCCAGCGCGCGCAACACGGGCAGCGCGGGGGAGTCGGCCAGCGGGCGGCTGGGCGTGCCCAGCCAGCTGGTGCGCAGTGCGTCGAACGGGAACTCGGCCCGGCGCTCGCGCAGCGCGTCCACCGGGTTGCCGGCGGTCCAGCCCAGCTCGTCGCCGCCGGCCACGGCCACCGAGGCGAACCGGCCCGGGTGCCGGTCCACGGCGTCGGCCACCGCCTGGTCGGCGCGCCAGCTGCCGTCCAGCGCGACCAGCACGGCCTGCCCGACACCGCTGGCCGCCATCAGCTCTAGCAGCCCCTCCACCGGCGCGTCCCGCCCGGGTGGCACCAGCTCGCGCTCGGCCGGGGTGTCCGCGTCGATCGAGCCGGCCGGCTTGCGGGGCCGCCGGCGCGCGGGCGCGGCGGCGAACACGTGCGCGTGACCGTCGACGATCATCGTGAACGCCTCGTCACGAATACCGCCGCGGCGATCAGGATGACCACTCCGCGGATCAGTTCGGTCAGCGTGGCGGGCAGCTGCAGCACCGTGACCGAGCCGGTGACCAGGGCGAGCAGCGCGACCCCGCCCAGCGTGCCGACCAGGCTGCCCCGCCCGCCGAGCAGCGAGGTGCCGCCCAGCACCACCACGGTGATCGCGGAAAGCTCCAGGCCCACCCCGGCGGTCGGCGAGCCGATGGTGGCCCGGGCGGCCAGCAGCACCCCGGCCAGCGCGGCCAGCGCGCCGCACAGCAGGTACGCGACCACCCGCACCCGGTTCACCCGCACGCCCGCCGCCCGCGCCGCCGCCGGGTCGCCGCCGACCGCCCGCAGGTGCCGGCCGAACGCGGTGCGGCGCAGCAGGAAGGCCACCAGGGCCACCGCCACGATCAGCACCACCAGCGCGTAGGGCAGCGGCCCCAACCGGCCCAGCGCGAACCCGGACAGCGCCGAGCTGACCTGGCCCGCCGGGCCGGTACTGATCATCAACGCAACGCCCTGCAGCAGGTAGAGGGTGGCCAGCGTGACGATGAACGGGGGCAGCCGGGCGGCCGAGACGAGCAGCCCGTGGGCCAGGCCGATCAGTGCGCCGAGCATGACCACGGCCAGCACCACCGGGACGGTGCGGATCGGGTAGCCGTCGATCAGGATGGCGGTGAGCAGCGCGGCCAGTGTGGCGGTGGACCCCACGGAGAGGTCGATGCCGCCGCCGAGCACCACCAGGTGCTGGCCCAGCGCGACCAGCCCGAGCACCACCGTGCCGGCCAGGATCCCGGCCATGTTGGCCGGCGACCAGAAGCCGGGGCCGTGCGCCAGGGTGAGCCCGGCCAGCCCGGCGAGCACCACCGCCCACACCGCGCCGCCGCCCCGGATCGCCCCGGCCAGCCCGTTCCCCGGGGTCCGGCGCTCGGTGGCCGCGGCCGTCAACGTGGTCATTCCGCCACCCCCAGGGCCAGCCGCAGCGCCCGCTCCTCGGTGCGCGCCTCCCCGGACAGCTCGCCGACCACCGCGCCGCCCCGGCACACCAGCACCCGGTGGCACATCCCGAGCACCTCGGGCAGCTCGCTGGACGCGATCAGCACCGCCATGCCCCGCCCGGCCAGCCGGCTGACCAGCCGGTAGATCTCGACCTTGGCCCCGACGTCCACGCCCCGGGTGGGTTCGTCCAGCAGCAGCACCGACGGTTGCCGGCGCAGCCACTTGGCCAGTACCAGCTTCTGCTGGTTGCCCCCGGAGAGCTGGCCGGTCGGCTGGTCGGGGCCGACGGCCCGGATACCCAGTTTGGCCTGGTCCTCGGCGAACGCGGCGCGTTCCCGGCGGACGGACAGCCAGCCCCGGGGCGCCTTGGCCAGCGTGACGTTGGCCCGCGCGGGCAGCTCCAGCACCAGCCCGTCCGCCTTGCGTTCCTCGGGCACCAGCACCAGGCCGGCGGCCACCGCCCGGCGCAGGCCGCCGCGCACCTTCCAGCCGTTCACGGTGACCGTGCCGGCGGCCCTGGGCCGCGCGCCGGCCACGGTTCGCAGCAGCCGGCTGCGCCCGGAGCCGACCAGGCCGGCCAGTCCGACGATCTCCCCGGCGCGCACGGTCAGGTCCACCGGCGCCGGTGCCGGCCCGGCCGTGCGGGGCACCAGCCCGCGCACCTCCAGCACGGTCGGTTCCCCGGCTTCCAGCAGCGACGGGTAGACCAGGTCGACCTCCCGGCCCACCATCTCCCGGACCATCCGGCGCACGTCGTACCCGTGCGCGAGGCCGGAGGAGACCACCCGGCCGTCCCGCAGCACGGTGATGTCGTCGGCCAGCGTGCGCACCTCGTCCAGCAGGTGGCTGATGTAGAGCACCGCCACCCCGTCCGTGGCCAGCGCGCGGATCACCCCGAACAGCGTCTGCCGGGCATCGCCGGAGAGCACCGCCGAGGGCTCGTCCAGGATGAGCAGCCGGCCGCCCCGCACCAGCGCCCGGGCGATCTCCACCAGCTGCCGGTTGGCCAGGGACAGCTCGCCGGCTCGCCGCGCCGGGTCCAGCCCGGCCAGGCCGACCCGGTCCAGCGCCTCGGCCACCGTTCTTCCGCCGGCGCGCCGGTCCAGCCGGCCGCGCGCGGCCGGCTCCTGGCCGAGCAGCACGTTCTCCGCCACGGTCAGCTCGGGCAGCACGGTCAGTTCCTGGTGCACGGAGGCGATGCCCAGCTCCAGTGCGTGGCGGGGGCTGGGCAGGGTGACCGGGCGGCCCCGGAAGCTGATCTCCCCGGCGTCCGGGGCGGTGTTCCCGGTGAGCACCCGCACCAGGGTGGACTTGCCCGCCCCGTTCTCCCCGACCAGCGCATGCACCCGCCCGGGCCGGCAGGAGATCGCCACCTCGTCCAGCGCCGTCACGCCCGGGTAACGCTTGGTCAGCCCGGTGGCGGCGACCGCGGCTACCCCGGTACCGATCAGCACAGCTTCAGCTCGCGCAGCTGGTCCGGCGGCAGCCCGCTGGGGATGAGCAGGTTGTCCCCGCACTCCGGCCGGACGTAGCGGTCCAGCTCGGCGTTGGTGAAGCTGGGCGAGTCGATGTAGACCTTGTCCAGCACCGGCTGACCGTTCAGCACGGCCAACGCGGTGTCCAGGCATTGGGTGCTCTGTTCCGGCGGGAACGAGGAGACCGCGAACTCCAGCCGGGGGTCGCCCTTGGCCGCCTTGAGGAAGCCGTTCACCGCGTCCCCGGTGAGCGGCGGCACGGGCTTGCCGGCGTCCTTGTAGGCGGCGACCACGCCCATGTCGCCGTAGCCCGAGTCGGACCAGATGCCGTTCAGGTCGGGGAACTGGGTGACCAGGTTCGCCGCCACCGTCTTGGCCACGGTCGGTGACCACTGGGTGTACTGCTCGGTGACGACGGAGATGCCCGGGTACTTGGCGAACACCCGCTTGGCCGCGTTGCGCTGGTGCTCGGCGGTGGGCACCCCGGCCAGCCCGGACAGCATGGCCACCTTGCCCTGGCCGCCCAGCTTCTGCGCCAGCCACTCGGCGTACATGCCGCCGAGCAGCTCGTACTGCCGGGTCACCGTGGACACCGCGCCGCTGCCCGGGCCGAGACGCCCGGAGCACAGCACCACCGGGATGCCCTGCCGGGCGGCCGCCTGCACCTGGCCGGTGATCGCGTCGCCCATGGGGACCACCACCATGGCGTCCGGTTCCTGGGCGGCCAGCTGGGCGATGTTGTCCACCTGGGTGGCCGCGTCCCCGCCGGCCGAGGCGTACAGCACCTGCACGTTGCGCGCCGCGGCCTGTCGCTTGAACGCCTCCTCGCTGCTCAGGCCCCACGAGTTGGTCGGCCCCTGGGCGGCGAAGGCGATCTTGTAGCCGTCCACGCCGGGGGGTTTCGCGTACTTCGTGGTCTCCACCTCACAGACCTGCTCGGGGACCGGGTCCAGGGTCCGCAGGCCCAGCTGGGTGCGGGCGGTCTGCCAGGCCTGCCGGTAGCGGTCCTGTGCCGCGGTGGCGCCCTGGCACTGTTCGCCGCCGGAACCGCCCGAGGCGCCGGGCTCCCGCTCGGTGCCACAGGCCGCCAGCAGGGTGAGTGCCGCGACCACGCCGACAGCTACACGTTTCACCAGGACCGCCTTTCAGTGTCTTCCTCGGCGGTGCGCAGCCACACCGCCGCCAGGATCACCGAACCGGCCACCACCAGCTGCGCGCCCGGACCCGCGCCGAGCTGTACCAGCCAGGTGAGCAGCGTGGCCAGCAGAACCACCCCGGTGACCGTCTGCGTCACCCGGCCGCGTCCACCGGTGAGGGCCACGCCGCCGATCACCGCGGCGGCGATCGAGTTCAGGTCCAGGTTGCGGGACAGCCGGGCGTCCACGTACCCGAGGTAGCCGGCGTTGACCAGCCCGGCCAGCACTGCCAGCCCGGCGCAACCCAGGTAGCAGGCCGCGATGACCCAGCCGGTGCGCACCCCGGACAGCGCGGTGGCCGCCCGGTTCGCCCCGGTGGCGTACACCCGGCGGCCGAAACCGGTGCGGGCCAGCAGGAGGCCGGCGACCAGGGCCAGACCGAGGAACACCCACGCCGGCACCGGCACCCCGAGCACCCGGCCGGTGCCCAGCGGGGCCAACGCCGGCGGGATGGCGCCCGCCGGCGCGCCCCGGGTCCACGCCGTGATCGCGCCCTGCACCAGCACGAACGTGGCGAAGGTGGCCACGAAGGGCGGCACCCGCCGGGCCAGCACCAGCCCGGCGTTCACCGCGCCCACCAACAGCCCGGCTCCCGCCGCGAGGCCCACCCCGGTCGCCAGCCGGTCCGGCGAGCCGCCCGAGTAGGCGGCCACGATCACCGTGGTCAGCCCGACCACCGCGCCCACCGACAGGTCGATCCCGCCGACCAGCAGCACCCCGGTCTGGCCCAGCGCGGTGATGCCGATCAGCCCGACCTGGAACAGCACCAGGGCCAACACCTCGGCCGAGTAGAACCCGGGCGTGGTGACCAGGGCGAGCACCAGCACCAGCGCCAGCCCGGCCGCCGGGGCGAGCGCCACGCGGGTCCCGGATTTCCGGAGAGCCGTGGTCATGCCGGCCCCGGGCAGAACTCGCGCACCAGCTCCGTGTACAGGGCCACCGACCGGCGGACCGCCTCCACGGACACCCACTCGTCGGCGGCGTGCGCCCGGCGCAGCAGGCCGGGTCCGAGCGCGGGCAGCGTGGGCAGGCCCTGCGCGGCCTGGAAGAACGTGGCGTCGGTGGTGCCGGGGAACACCGAGGCCGGCGGGGCGGTGCCGAGCACCTTGTGGCAGGCGTGCGCGGCGGCCAGGGCGAGCGGGTCGGCGGCCGGCACGCGGGCCGGGGGCAGCCAGTCGTTGGGCGGTTCGTCGAACTCGTGGGCGAGCGCGGCGCCGGTGCGCCGCGCGTGCGCCCGGACCAGCGCGCCGAACGCGTCCCCGACCTGCTGCCGGGTCATCCCGGGCAGCAGCCGCACCTCGGTGTCCGCGCCGACCCGCCCGGGCAGCACCCCGTAGCCGACGCCGCCGTGGAAGGCCAGCGCGGTGTTCACCGTGGGGGTCCAGCCGGTCAGCCCGTCCGGGTTGGGCGGCACCGGCAGGCGCAGCCGGTCGGCGACCTCGGTGACCAGCCGGGCCAGGTCCACGCCGGCGTTGCGGGTGCCCGGTTCGGCGGAAAGGCTGGAGTGCCCCTGGCGCCCGGTCGCGGTCAGCCGCAACCGGGCGATGCCCCGGCTGACCAGGTGCAGCCGGTCGAAGTCGGTTTCCATGCCGCCCGGCTCGCCGATCACCACGCCGTCCGCGCGCAGCGGCTTGGTGTAGGCCACGTGCCGGGCGCCGTACGCGCCGCCGTTCTCCTCGTCGGCGGTGAACAGCAGGCTCAGCCGGCCGCGGGCCGGGGGTTCGGCGGCGCACTGCCCGGCGGCGACCAGCATGGCGGCCAGCGCGCCCTTCATGTCGGCCGAACCGAGCCCGTAGAGCCGGTCGCCGTCCAGCTCGGCGCCCAGCGGGTCGGCGGACCAGGTGGCGTCTCCGATCGGCTTGGTGTCCAGGTGCCCGGAAAGCACCAGGTGCCGGCCGCCGGCCCCGAAGTCCAGGCTGACCAGCAGGTTCGGCCGGTGGTCCAGCGCGGCCAGCACGGTCGCGGCGGGCAGCCCGAGCGCGCTCAGCGCGTCCCCGACCACGTCCGCGACGGCCCGCTCGTCGCCCGGCGGGTTGGCGCTCGGCGCCCTGACCAGTGCCCGGGCCAGCTCGATGACGTCCGTCATGACTTGTACCTGGAAGCCCAGTCCTGGCCCTGCCAGGTCTGCATGGATTTGGGTTCCAGGCGGAACAGCCAGCGCGGCTGGTCCAGCGTGGGTTCCAGGTACTTCGGGCCGTTCTCGCCCAGGTAGCGCACGCTCATCCGTTCCGCGATGGCCACCCAGGCGCCGCCGGTGTTGGGCCGCTCGACCAGCCGGGCCAGGCAGCGCGCGACTACCTTCCGCTGCGCGCCCTCCTCGTCCACGGTGATCGCGCAGCGCGGCTCGGTGGCCAGGTAGCGCGCCCAGGCCGAGCGCTGCCGGGGAATCACCCAGAACGCCTCGCCGTCCCACTCCTGCCAGCAGGGCACCACGTACGGCCAGCCCTCGCCGTCCAGGCAGGCCAGCCGGGCTATCACCGGTTCGGCCATGAACGCGGCCAGCTCCTCGTCGCTCAGCCGCCCGACCTTGCCCCGCCAGCTCTCCGTCATGACATCTCTCCCTGGTAGCCGAGCCGGGCGGACAGTGCGCCGGCGACCCGCCGCAGGTCGGGGGCCAGCCGGCGCAGGTCGTCCGGCGAGAACCGATAGGTCGGCGCGGACACCGACATGCCGGCGACCACCGCACCGGTGTGGTCGCGCACCGGCGCCGCCGCGCAGCGCACGCCCTCCTCGTTCTCCACGTCGTCCAACGCGTAGCCGCGCTTGCGCACCGCGCGCAGCTCGGCGCGCACCGCGTCCGGCTCCACCAGCGTGTTCGCGGTGCGCCGGGCCAGCGGCGGGGTCAGCGCCGCGTCCACCCGGTGCTCGGGCAGCCAGGACAGCAGCACCTTGCCGATGGCGGTGCAGTGCGGCGGGTTGCGCGAACCGGTGGTCGCGGCCGGGCGGACCGCGTGCGGGCTGTGCGCGGCGTGCACGTAGAGAACGGTGTTCTGGTCCAGTACGCCGAGGTAGCAGGTCTCCCCGCTGATCTCCACCAGCTCGGCCATCAGGTCCTCGGCGGCGGCCGGCAGGTCCAGGTCACGCAGGAAGGAGTGGCCCCAGCCGGCCACCCTCGGGCCGAGCCCGTACCGGCCCTCCCCATCCACCCGCAGCACCCCGGCCCGGCACAACACGTCCAGCAGGCGGACGGCGGTCGGCCGGGTCAGCCCGCTGGCCGCGACCAGGTCGGCCAGGCGGGCGGGACCGCTGTGGTCGGCGACCAGGTCGACCAGGGCCAGGCCCTTCACCAAGGCCTTCGCCGACGGCGCGGGGCTGGCGACCACGCCGACTTTGGACATGCCGTCCATTCTCGGCATAGTCGACTAAAGAGTGCAAGGTTTAGACTTGCCGCTCCCGGGCGGCCGAGTAGAGGTGGCTGTCGCAGCCGGGCAACGCGAGCACCTGTCCGACAATGATCACCGCGGTTCGCCGGATGCCGGCGGTGTGTACCTGTTCGGCGATGTCGGCCAGGGTGCCGCGCAGGATCAGCTCGTCCTCCCGGCTGGCGTAGGCGACCACCGCGACCGGGCAGTCCGGACCGTAGCCGGGCAGCAGCTCGGCCACCACCTCGTCGATCCGCTGCACGGCCAGGTGCAGCACCATCGTGGCGCCCAGGGCGCCCAGGCTGGTCAGGTCCTCGCCCGGCGGCATCGGGGTGGCCCGCGCGGCGGTGCGGGTGAGCAGCACGGTCTGGCCGACCCCGGGCACGGTCAGCTCCTGGCGCAGCGTCGCGGCGGCGGCGGCGAACGCCGGCACCCCGGGCACGATCTGGTACGGCACCCCGGCTACTTCCAGTCGCCGGGTCTGCTCGGCGACGGCGGAGAACACCGAGGGGTCGCCGGAGCACAGCCGGGCGATGTCGTGCCCCTCGCCGTGCCGGGCGACCAGCTCGGCCACGATCTGGTCCAGGTCGAGGTGCTGGGTGTCCACCAGCCGCGCCCCGGGCGGGCAGTGGGCCAGCAGCTCCGCCGGCACCAGGCTGCCCGCGTAGAGGCACACCGTAGCCCTGGCCAGCAGGTCCCGGCCGCGCACGGTGATCAGGTCGGCCGCGCCCGGCCCGGCCCCGATGAAGTAGACGGTCACCGCGACAGTCTGCCTGGCCCGTCCCGGCGAGTGACGGTTCGCTCGCCAGGGAGGTGCGGGGGGATACCGTCACGGGCGTGTGGGTGACCCGGTGGGACGTAGCGCCGGCCGGGGCTGACCTACCGCGAGCTGCCGCACTCGCCCCTGCCCGCCGTGCCGTACGGCGCGCTGATCTGCGCGTACACCATCGGCGCGGCCGAGATGAGCCGTCCCCGGCCGCTGGTCGCGGCGGTGCTGGTGTCCCTGATCGTCCCGGGGGAGAACTTCGAGACCTACCAGTTCGTGATCACCGGGTTCGTCGCCGCGTTCGCGCTGGGGGTGAGCACCAGGGCCAACGCGGCCCGGCGGGCGGTGGAGGCGGAGCGGGTGCGCCGGGCGGTCGAGCTGGACCCCGACGTGGATGGACATCCGCATGCCGATGCTGGACGGGGTGGCCGCCACCGCCGAGATCTGCCGCCGCACCAGGGCGAAGGTGCTGGTGCTGACCACGTACGACCTGGACGACCACGTGTACCGCGCTCCGCGCGCGGGGCCAGCGGTTTCCTGCTGAAGGACGCCTCGCGCGACGAGCTGGTCCGCGCTGTGCGGCTGGTCGCGGCGGGGGAGCCTGCTCGCGCCCTCGGTCACCCGTCGGCTGGTGGACGACATGGTTGGGGGGCGGAGCCGCCCGCTCGGAGCTGCGCCGCCGGCTGTCCGAGCTGACCGAGCGCGAAGTGGACGCGCTCCGCCAGGTCGCCCGCAGGCGCTCCACGCGGAGATCGCCGCCGAGTTGGTGGTCAGCGAGCACACGGTGAAGACGCATGTGAGCAACATGCTGAGCAAACTGGGGCTGCGGGACCGAGTTCGGGTTGGTTGCTTCGGGGGAGGGCAGCTGAGGCGGTCGGGTGGGGGTTTAGAGATCGGCTTGGACGGCGGGGCTGGGTGGGTGGTCGGGTTGGGTGCGGCCGGTTGCGTTGTCGTTCGGTGCTGGGGTCGGCCCGGTTTGGTGCGGCGCTCGGGTTCGAGGGCCGGTCACTGAGCGTTCCGGTCGTTCTTCGCCGAGGGGTAGCTCAGTGGCCTTTCGATCATGTACTCGGGCGACTGAGCTGCCACTCGGCGAAAACCGAACCCGGGAAGCCGCCACACCCGGCTACGCTCCGCAAGCCAAACGCGACCGGCCGCACCCAACCCGAGTACCGCACCAACCGGGGCCGACCCGGCACCGAACGACAACGCAACCGGCGGCACCCAACCCGACCACCCACCCCCACCGTCCAAGCCGATCTTTAAACCCCCACCCGACCGCCTCAGCCCTCCCCCGGCACGGGAAAGCACAGGATCACTCCGTACGGCGATCCGCGCCCGGCCCTCCACACGGACAATTCCCCCATGTCGCCGCCGCGAACGATCCCAGCACTGATCGCCCTCGCCCTAGCGCTGGCCGGCTGCTCCGCCTCACCGGAACCCGACAACCGGCGTTGCCTCGCGCACACCCCGGCCGGGGACATCGCCGGCACCGGGAAAGACGGGCTGTGCGTGTTCCGGGGGATTCGGTACGCGGCGCCACCCACCGGCGAGCTGCGGTTCCACCCGCCACAACCGCCGCCGGCGTGGACCGGAACGCTGCGCGCGGACGACGGCTCAAGGGTGTGCCCGCAGGTGCGATCCAGCTCGGAGGAGTACCCGGACGACCGCGAGGTGTTCGGCGACGAGGACTGCCTGCGGCTGAACGTCTGGACGCCGGTCTCGGGTAAGGGCGACCGGCCGGTGATCGTGTTCGTGCACGGCGGAGCGGCCCGGATCGGCACGGCCAACGAAGCGCGGTACGCGGGAGACACGCTGGCCAGGGTCGGGGACGCGGTGGTCGTCACGATCAATTATCGGCTGGGCGTACTGGGCTGGTCGGAGCTGGGCGGGTTGGACCCGGCGCTGCGCGGCTCGGGCAACAACGGGCTGCGTGACCAGATTGCCGCGCTGGACTGGGTGCGCACGAACATCGCCGCCTTCGGCGGCGACCCGGCGAACGTGACCGCCGTGGGGGAGTCGGCCGGCGCGTTCAGCCTGAGCGCACTGCTGGCCACCGACCGGCCGGAGCGGCTGTTCCGCCGGGTGGTGCTGCAGAGCGGCAGCGGCTACCTGGTGCACCCCCGGCCCGGCCCGCCGCCCCCGATCGGCGACCTGGCCGCGCTGACCACGATGCCGGCCGCCGACCTGGTCACCCGCCAGGAGAAGACCCTGGGCCGGATCGCGCCGGGCACCACCAGCGCGGTCTACTTCGGGCCGAGCGTGGACGGCACGCTGGTGCTGGACACGCCCGAGCGCCGGCTCGCCGAAGGGCACGCGCGCGGGGTGGACCTGCTGCTCGGCACCACCCGGGACGAGGTCAACTTCTTCGGCCAGTTCGGCCCAGACCCGGCCGCCGGCCTGGCCGCCGTGGCCGAGGACCAGCCCCGTTTCTTCCCCGCCGCGCTCCGGGACCGGCGCGCGGAGATCGCCGCCGTGTACCGCCGCGATCGCTCGCCCACGGACGCCACCCTGGCCATGTTCTCCGACCAGGTGATGCGGCTGCCGGCGATCCGGATGGCCGAGGCCCAGGCCCGCTGGCGGCCCACCTACCTGTACGAGTTCGCCTGGTCGCCGCCGGGCGGGCTGGGCGCGGTGCACACGGCGGAGCTGCCGTTCGTGTTCGGCACGCTGCGCTTCGTCGGGGTTCCCGGCGGCGCGGAGGCGCTGAGCGGTGACCGCGCGGCGCTGGAAGCGCTGTCCGGCCAGATGGTGCGCGCCTGGACGGCGTTCGCCCGCACCGGCAACCCCGATTGGCCCTCCTACCGGCCGCCGACCCGGACCACCCGGATCTGGGACGTCCGGGGCCCGGACGTGCTGGACGATCCGCGGCGGGCCGAACGCGAGGCCTGGCCGGCGCTGCCGGACGCGCTGGAGCTCAGTTCAGCCGGTCGTTGAACGGCGGCCGGATGCCGGACGGCGGGGCCAGGCCCCACTCCTCGAAGGCCAGGCGCAGGTGTTCGGCGGCGTCGATGTTCAGCGGGCCGGAGGTCCACATCGAGTAGGGCAGGTTCAGCAGCCGGTTGTGCGCCATCGCGGGCAGCTGCGCGACCCCGGGGCGGCCGCGCAGCAGGGCCACCTTCTCCGCGAAGCTCTGCGACGGGTAGTCCACGAAGACCAGCACGTCCGGCTGGCTGGCCGCCACCCGTTCCCAGGAGACCCGGGTCCAGGTGTCGGCCACGTCGCTGGTCGCGCCGCGGGCGCCGGCAGCGGTGATGATCGCCTCCGGGCCGCCGAACCGGCCGCTGGTGAACACCGTGTCGGTGGCGCTGTCGAAGACGAACACGGTGATCGGCTTCGGCGGAGCCGGTGCGCGGCGCAGCGCCTCCCGGCGGCGGTCGATGTCGGCGACCAGCTCGGCGGCCCGCTGTTGCCGGCCGGTGATCGCGCCCAGGTTGGTCAGGTCCTCGCGGACCGCCATCCACGGGTCCATGGTGCCCCGCGCGCTCTCCCCGGCCCGCTGCAGGCAGCTCTCGCTGAGGATGTACGGCGCGATGCCGGCCGCGCGCAGCGTGTCCGGGGTGAGGCCGGTGCCCATCCGGTAGCCGTAGTTCCACCCGGCCACCATGACGTCCGGGCGGCGGGCCAGCACGATCTCCATGGCCGGCTGGCGCTGCGCGGCGACCGGGATGCGGTCCACCACGTCGCCGTAGTGGCGGCGCAGCATCGGCCCGTCCGCCTCCAGGCTGGAGATCGCCGCCACCTGGTCGGCGGCGCCCAGCGCGAGCACGCTGGAGATCATGTTGCCGTCGTTGACGAACATCCTTTTCGCCGGCGAGGGGAACTCCGCCGGCTGGCCGCAATTGGTGACCGTGACCGTTGGCCCGGGTGGGGTTGGGGTGGCCGGGAACTCGGCGGCGGACCCGCAGCCCGCCACCGACCCGGCCAATGCGAGGCCCAGTGCGGCCAGTGCGCGCGACATGGGCCGGTGAAATCCGCGATATGGGCCGGTCAACGGGGGGCCTCCGGCTCTGGGCGGGTGTGGGGGGTGAAGAGGAGATGGGTGTGGCCGGTGAAGGGGTGGGCGACCGGGACCGCCTGCACGCCGAACACCTCGAGTACCGCGTCCGGGGTGAGCGCACTGGCCGCCGGGGCCGGCGGGCGGGCGCCGCCGTCGTGCAGCACCACCAGCCGGTCGCACGCGCTGGCTGCCAGGTTCAGGTCGTGCATGGCCAGCACCACGGTCCGGCCCAGCCCGCGCACCACCTCCAGCAGGGTCAGCTGGTGGCGCACGTCCAGGTGGTTGGTCGGTTCGTCCAGCATGAGCAGCGGCGCGTCCTGGGCCAGCCCCCGGGCCAGCAGCGCGCGGCGCCGCTCGCCGCCGGACAGCTGGTCCACCGGCCGGTCGGCGGCGTCGGCCAGGTCGACCTGGCGCAGCGCGCGCCGCACCGCCGCCCGGTCCGCCTCGTCCTCGCCGGCCCACGGCGGCTGGTGCGGCACCCGGCCGAGCGCGACCAGCTCGCCGACCCGCAACTCGGCCGGTGGCTCCTCCTCCTGCCCGACCAGCGCGATCCGCCGGGCCCGCCGACGGGCCGGGATGCGGTCCAGCGGCGTGCCGTCCAGGTAGACCCGCCCGGCGGCCGGCCGGTGAATCCCGGCCAGCGTGCGCAGCAGGGTGGACTTGCCGGAGCCGTTCGGCCCGACCACGCCCAGGATCTCGCCGGTGCGCACGCTGAGCGAAACCCCGCGCAGCACGGTGTGCCGGCCGATCGCGCAGTCCAGCGCCTCGGCGCGCAGCCGTTCGGTGCCGTCCGGGCCGGTCGCCGGGGCCGGAAGCCGGCGCAGCTCCTCCGTGGTCACCCCGGCCTACCCGGCCGCCGCGCCGGTGAACCGGTACCGCCGCCGGCCCATGAGCAGCAGGAACACCGGCGCACCGATCAGCCCGGTGACCACGCTGAGCGGGATCTCCACCGGCCGCACCCAGATCCGGGCCACCACGTCCACCCAGACCAGGAACACCGCGCCGGCGCACGCGGCCACCGGCAGCACCCGGCGGTGCCGCGCGCCGACCAGCAACCGGGCCACGTGCGGCAGGATCAGCCCGACGAACCCGATGCCGCCGGACACCGCGACCAGCACCCCGACCAGCGCGGCGAACACCGCGAACAGCGTGGTTCGCACCGCGCGCACCGGAATGCCCAGCGCGGCGGCGGTGTCCGGGCCGGCGGCCAGCGCGTCCAGCCAGCCGGAGCCGGCGAGCAGCAGCAGGCCCAGCGCGGCCACGGTCACCGCCGGGAGTGCCAGCCGGTCCCACTGCGCCCCGGCCAGGCTGCCCAGCAGCCAGAACAGCACCGACTCGGCCGCGCGCGGGTCCGCCGCCCGGAACACCAGGTAGCTGGCGATGGAGGCGAACGCCGAGGCCAGCACGGTGCCGGTGAGCACCAGCCGCAGCGGCGTCAACCCGCCCTGGCCGACCGCGATGGCGAACACCAACAGCGCGCCGATCAGCGCCCCGGCCAGTGCACCGAGGAAGACGCTGGCCAGCGCCCCGGCGAATGCCCCGGTGGTGATCACCGCGACCGCGCCGACACTGGCCCCGGAGGACACCCCGAGCAGGTAGGGGTCGGCGAGCGGGTTGCGCACCAGGGTCTGGATGCCGGCGCCGGCGATGGCCAGCCCGGCGCCGACCACCACGGCGAGCAGCGTGCGCGGGATGCGCAGGTCCCACACGATGGTCTGGTAGGCCAGGTCCACTGGCCCGCCGGTGAACCGCGAGCGCAGCACGTCCAGCACCACGCTCGGCGGGAGCTGCTCGGCGCCGAACCCGGTGGAAAGGACCACGCTGGCGGCGAGCAGCAGGAGCAGCGCGAGCAGTATGGCCGCGGTCGGTACCCGGGGCACCCTGTGACCTCCTCGGGCTGGCGCGGCCCATCGGTGGTGGCACGGCGGGGAGAGGACTGGCTCCCGGGCCTTGGTCTTGGCCCGGTCACAGTGGCGCGACCGCCCCGGACTCACACCGGGTTCCCTCGCTCGCCGTCGGTCCAGCGCAGCGTACGTGAACCGAACCGCGTTCCGATAGGTGTGCTCGGCCTCAGCCCTTGGGCGGCTCAGCCCTTGGACGGCTCAGCCCTTGGTGAGCCGGGGAAGCAGCGCGGCGGCGACCGTGATCATCGCCGCGGCCGCCACGAACAGCACCCCGAAGCACACCCCGAACCGCGCCGGCGATCCCACCAGCAGCCCGCGCAGCGCCTCCACCTCGTAGCTCAGCGGGTTGATGTGGTTGACCACCTTCAGCCAGCCGGGCATCAGCTCCACCGGGTACAGCGCGTTCGACGCGAAGAACAGCGGCATGGTGATGGCCTGGCCGATGCCGAGCAGGCGGTCCCGGGAGAGCACCAGCCCGGCGATGGTGATGGACAGGCAGCAGAAGAACGCCGAGCCGAGCACCAGCACGACCACCATGCCGAGCAGGCGCAACGGGTCCAGCCGCAGGTCCGCGCCGAGCAGCAGTGCGATGACCATCACCGCCACCGCCTGCACCACCGCGCGCAGCCCGGCGGCGAACGCCTTGGCGGCCACCAGGGCCACCCGGGGCGTCGGGGTGGCCATGAGCTTGGCCAGCACGCCGGCGTCCCGTTCCCAGATGATCTGGATGCCGTAGAAGATGGCGATGAACAGGGCCGACTGGGCCAGGATGCCCGGCGCCAGGAAGTCCAGGTACGGCGTCCCGCCGGTGGGTATGGCGTGCAGCTGGGTGAACACCTGGCCGAACACCAGCAGCCACAGCGTCGGCTGCACCGCCCGGGTGACCAGTTCGGTGCGGTCGTGCCGCAGCTTCTGCACCTCGACCAGGCACATCGTGTACACCCGGGAGAACACGGTGCCTACCGCGCGCAGCGGCGAGGCCTCGATCGGCACGGTCATGACACCCTCCGCGCGGTCCGGCGGGCGCTGCGCACCTGGCGCATGCTCCCGTCCTCCGAGGCCTCGGCCAGCCCGTCGCCGGTGTAGGCCCGGAACACGTCGTCCAGCGTGGCGTCCGGGCCGAGGCCGGCGCGCAGCTCCACCGGGCTGCCCAGCGCGCGCACCCGGCCCCGGTGCATCAGCGCCACCCGGTCGCACCGCTGGTCGGCCTCCTGCATCAGGTGCGTGGTGACCAGCACGGTCATCCCGGTCTCCGCCTTGATCTGCTCGATGCGCGCCCACACCCCGTCCCGGGCGACCGGGTCGAGCCCGACCGTGGGCTCGTCCAGCACCAGCAGCCGGGGCGCACTGACCAGCGCCTGGGCCAGCTCCAGGCGGCGGACCATGCCGCCCGAGTAGGTCTTGGCCGGCCGGTTGGCCACCTCGGTCAGGTCCACCGCCTCGAGCACCTCGGCGACCCGGGCGGCGCGCTCCCGGCGCGGCACGTCGTAGAGCCGGGCGAACAGGCTCACGTTCTCCCGGCCGGTCAGCGTGCCGTCGGCGGACAGCTGCTGCGGCACGTACCCGAGCAGCCGGCGGACCGCCGTGCGCCGCTTGCCGGCGTCCACGCCGAACACGGCGATGGAGGACGGCGGCGCCGGCAGCAGTGTGGTGATCATGCGGATGGTGGTGGTCTTCCCGGCGCCGTTCGGGCCGAGCAGGCCGAACACCTCACCCGGGCGCACCTCCAGGTTCAGGCCGTCCACCGCGACGGTGTCGCCGAACCGCTGGTGCACGTCCGTGCAGCGCACGGCGGGTACCTCCGTTACCCGCCCCGCCGGCTTCGCCGGGTTGCCGTCCCCCGTGTCGGGCATCAGGGTGCCTCCTCGCGTTCGTCCAGTTCGGTGAGCAGCCGGTGCAGTGCCGGCATCGCGTCGGCCAGAGCCCGCCGGTCGGCCTCGGGCAGCCGGTACAGCGCCTTGTCCACGAGCTCCGCCCGGGCCGCCCGCCAGCCGGTCAGGTGGTTGCGCGCGCCCTCGGTGAGCTCCAGCCGCGCGGCCCTGCGGTCCGCCGGGTGAGACTCGCGCCGCAACATCCCGTCCCGCACCAGCTGGTTGACCTGGGTGCTCACCGAGTTGCCGGCCAGGTGCAGCGCACGGGCGGCCGCGGCCACCCCCGTACCCGGGTGCCGCTCCACGTAACGCAGCAGCTCGATGTGCCCGCTGGCCGGGTGGCTGCCGTTCCCGTGCGGCCCCGGCAACCGCTGGCGCAGCCGCCGCCGCACCACCCGGCGCAACGCGGCCAACGCCGTCATCAGCTCTTCCCCGGTCACCTGGCTCACGGAAACATATTACCTCTGCGAACGAGATACCTGCACCCCCAGTTTCCCGAGTCGGCGGTCCCAGCACTCCGAGTCGACGCTTCCAGCACACCGGGATTGCTCGCCGACCCCGTTTCATCAAATCTTGCTCAATTCCGGTTTGCCGATCCGTCCCGACGGCAAATCTAGCGGCAGCTAGCCCATTGGCACTGGTGAGGAGGGGTTCACGATGACCGGATTCGTGATTGTTGTTATCTTGATCGCATTCATTGTGCTCATCGGAATTGTCGGTGGAAAGGCCAACCGAGCGGCCGCCCGCAACTCCGGCAGCCGTTACCGTTCGTACTCCTCGTCGTACACCGGCTCCGGTGACGGCGGCGGTGGGTTCGGGGGCTTCGGCGGGTTCGGCGGCGACGGGGGCGGTAGCTGCGGTGGTGGGGACGGCGGCGGCGGTGGCGGCGGGAGTTGCTGATCCGTCCGCGTCCAGCCGGAGCCGACCCGCCCATCTGCTCTACGGCGAATGGCTGCGCCGCGAGCGCCGCCGGGGCGAGGCGCGCGAGCAGCTTCGTACCGCGCACAGCATGCTCGAGGCCATGGGCATGGCGGCCTTCGCCGAGCGGGCGGGCCGGGAATTACGGGCCACGGGCGAGACCGCCCGCAAACGGGCCGACGCCGCCCGGCACGAGCAGTTGACGGCCCCGGAGGCCCAGATCGCCCGCCTCGCCCGGGACGGCTTGTCCAACCCCGAGATCGGCCCGCGCCTGTTCATCAGCGCGCACACCGTCCAGTACCGCCTCCGCAAGGCCTTCGCCAAGCTGCGCATCAACTCGCGCAGCCAACTTGACCGCGTGCTGCCCCACGAATTCGGCAGCGATCGAGATGCTCACTAATCCTCACTTTCAAATCTTTACGCGGTGATCAATGTCCGGGGTTTTCGGCGTGGTGTTTGGGTGAGGTCTATCCATTTTGGAGGGATGAATTCGGGCCATCCGTTGTGGATGCGGATCTCCCACCCGGCGTGGTGGATCATCCGGTGATGCGCCCAGCAGAGCATCACCAAGTTGTTGAGGTCGGTGCGACCACCGTGCGCCCAGGGGATGAGGTGGTGGATTTCGCAGTGTCGGGGTTTCTTCCCGCAGCCGCGGAAGGCGCAGCCTCGGTCGCGGGCGGCGATGGCGCGGCGTTGGTAGCGGTCCACGGTCCGGCGGATGCGTCCAACGTCGACAACCATGCTGTCCCCGTCCAGCACGACTGGGAGGACGGAGCAGTCGCAGGCGAGTTGGCGGATCTGAGCGGCGGTGGCCCAGCCAAGTCCCAGGGTGGCCCCGCGCATCCGCTCCCGCAGGTCCTTCTCCTGAATGACCACGGTCAAATGGGGTCGTTCCCCACCCTGGGTGGGCAGGTCTCCGTCGTTGAGCGCCTGGACACACAGGGCGCCGAGGGCGTCAGCGTCACGTTCGGGCAGGGATTTGTCTTCGTCGTCGCCGCTGGTGCGGTGTCCTTCCAACGCCAAGGACAGAGCGGTGAAGGTCGCGGTGTCGAGCTGGCCCTTGACCCGCCCACCGCCACCATCCCGGCGGCGGTACAGGTGTAGTTCGTTGAGCTGTGGTTTCTCGTCTTCGGGTGTCGGGCCGTCTTGGTCCAGAGTGGTGAGCAGCTGAGTGCCGAGGCGGCGTAGTTCGTCGGGTCGACACGTGGTCGCCCACTCGGCGAGTTGGGCCTCGGCGCCGCTCCACATTGCCGGGTCGAGGCGTCGTCCGGTGGGGGAGTTGAGCAGGTCTTCGATGACGTCGGCGTGCGCCTGGTCGATGGTGAGCGCGCCGAGGGCGGTGGCGGTGGCGGGCATGACCGGTTCCACCGGTTGTCCGTCCAAGGTCATGGGGAACACCGAGCGGGCCACCGCGACCATTCGTCGGGCTTTACCGGGGTGGTAGCCCAACAGGTCCGCGATCGCGGCGCGGGCGGTGACACATCGTTGGTCGAACTCCCCGGACCGGTCCAGGTGGGCGATCAGTGACAGCCGTAGGTGGGCGAGGTCCCGTCCCAGTCGTTCGACGGCTTTGAGTCCTTCGATTTGGGTGGGGCCGTCGGCGGTGTCGAGGCAGGCGCGCAGGGCGGCCACCGCGGCGACCGCTTCCTGAACGCTGGACTCGAACATGCGTTCATGTTAGCATGAGATGCAGTGCGAAACCAAAATGATTGAAGAGGTGGTGTGCGTCGTGTGCCGTACCCGGCTTGCAACTCAATCCAGGACCGGAACCGCCGCGTTCCGGAGCGGGTTTCCTGGCTGTGGTCCCGTCCAAAGAAGAATCTAAGACGAGGAGGGTTTCGATCCGTTTGGATGTCGGAGACATCCGGACGGGCCGGCGCCGCACCGCGGCGCCGAACAACCCGTGCGCCCCGCAACCCCGAAAGTGAAACGTGTTCTAGTCAACACTCGGGTTGCCGCTACCAAGGAGGGCAGCGATGATCTCGCGGTGGGTTACGCGAAATTTGACCTGACCGGCCACGTCTCCCTGGTCACCGGCGGGAACAGCGGGATCGGCCTCGGCATGGCGCGCGGGCTGGTGGAGGCGGGCGCCCAGGTGTGCATCTGGGGCACCAAGGCGGACCGCAACGCCGAGGTGGTCGAGTCGCTGGGCGAGCGGGCCAGCGCGATGCGGGTGGACGTCGGCGAGGAAGAAAGCGTGGTCGAGGCGCTGGCCGAGGTGGTCGGCCGGTTCGGTCGGCTGGACTCGTGCTTCGCCAACGCCGGCGTCGAGTCCAACCGCAAACCCCTGGTCGAGACCAGTCTGGCCGACTTCCGTCGGATCACCCGGATCAACCTGGACGGTGCCTTCGTCACGCTGCGCGAGGCGGCCCGGCACATGATCGAGCTGGGCAACGGCGGCAGCCTGGTCGCCACTTCCAGCCTGTCCGTGCTGATGGGGCAGGCCGGCGGGTACGCCTACACGGCGAGCAAGGGCGGCCTGGTGACCATCGTGAAGGCGCTGGCCGTCGAGCTGGCCCGGCACGGCATCCGCGCGAACGCCCTGCTGCCCGGGTGGACCGAGTCGGGGGTCACCGCCGGCTCGTTCGCCAACGAGAAGTTCGTGAGCAACGTGATGCCGAGGATGCCGGTGCGCCGGTGGGGCGTCGGCGACGACTTCGGCGGCATCGCGGTCTACCTGGCCAGCGAGGCGTCGTCGTTCCACACCGGCGACTCGATTCTGATCGACGGCGGGTACGCCGCGTTCTGAGCCGTAGCCAGCGACTCAGTGGATCGAGGTGTCGCCGCGCTCGGCGAGCACCTTGCGCATCAACCCGGCCAGCTGGTCGCGCTCGGCCGGGTCCAGCGTGCTGAACAGGCGCGCCTCGTTGGCCAGGTGCTTGTCCATCAGCCCGTCGACCATGCTCACCGCCTGGTCGGTGAGCCGCACCTTCACCGATCGCCGGTCCGCCGCGTCGGCCTGCCGGGTGACCAGGCCCTTGGTCTCCAGGCGGTCGATGCGGTTGGTCATCGCGCCTGAGCTGACCATCGCCGCCTTGAGTAGCGCGCCCGGGGTCAGGGCGTAAGGCGCCCCGGCCCGGCGCAGCGTCAGCAGCACGTCCATCTCCCACAGCTCGAGGTCGTAGCCGGCGAAGAAGTCCTTGAGCTCGCGCTCCAGGACCCGGTTCAGCCGCTGCACCCGGCCGACCAGCCCCATCGGCCAGAGCGTGTCCGTGAGGTCCGGTCGCTCGCGCCGCCACTGGTCGGTGATCTCGTCGACCGCGTCGCGCACCGTGACACTCCTCTCAATGTGAAGAGACTTGAAATCAAGACATCTCGGATGGTGTCATGTATCTCGACGTTAAGATTATCAGTGAGGGGATTTCTGGTGACCACGGCCACGGTCAGTTCGGTAACGGCCAGCCCGGCGACGGTGCGGCCCGAACGCATTGTCGATCAGCTCCTGACCATGCTCACCCCGATCAGCTGGGGCACCACGTACGTGGTGACCGCGACCCTGCTCCCGCCGGACCGCCCGCTCCTGGCAGCGGTGTTGCGCGCGCTGCCGGCCGGCCTGCTGATCATCCTGCTGGTGCGCCGGATGCCGCCTTCGCCGACCTGGTGGTGGCGGTTCACCGTGCTCGGCGTGCTCAACTTCGGGGCCTTCTTCCCGCTGCTGTTCTTCGCCGCCTACCGGCTGCCCGGCGGCGTGGCGGCCACGGTCAGCACCGTTCAGCCGCTGCTGGTGGCCGGTTTCGCCTGGTTGCTGCTGCGCACCCGGACGCCGGTCGGCCAGTTGCTGGCCGCGCTGGTCGGAGTGCTCGGCGTGGCGCTGATGACGCTCGGCGCAAAGGCCCACCTGGACCCGCTGGCGCTGGTCGCCATGGTGGTGGCCACCGGGATGCTGGGGTTCGGGATCGTGCTGGCCAAGCGGTGGGGCAGCCCGGGGTCGCCGCTGATGAGCGCCGGCTGGCAGATGACCCTCGGCGGGCTGCTGCTCGCGCCGTTCACGCTGGCCTTCGAGGGGCTGCCGGACACGCTGACCGGGGCAAACCTGCTCGGCTACCTCTACCTGGCCACCATCGGCGGCGCTATCAGCTACTGGCTCTGGTTCCGGGGCATCGAGCGGCTCACCCCGACCACTGTCTCGCTGCTCGGCCTGGCCAACCCGCTGACCGCGACGCTGGCCGGCCTGGTGATCCTGGGTGAGTTCCTCACCGCCGGGCAGACGGTCGGGCTGGCCGTCGCGCTGCTCGCGCTGGTGGCCGGGCAAACCGTTGGCCGACAATCATCCGGTGAGCCACAACGACCGGATTCTGGAGCAGTTCCGGCTGCAGGCGGAGACGTTCACCGACACCGGGTTCGCGACTAGCGGCCTGGAGTGGATCGTCCAGCAGCTCGGACCCCGCCCCGGCATGCAGGTTCTGGATGTCGCGGCGGGCGCGGCGCATCTGGGGCGGGCGCTGGCGCCGCACGTCGGGCACGTGTCGGCGCTGGACCTGACACCGGAGATGCTGGCCCAGGGGGACCGGCTGGCCCGCGCGGCCGGCCTGCGCAACATCACCTTCCTGCGCGGCGACGCCACCGCGCTGCCCTGGCTGGATGACCAGTTCGACCTGGTCGCCTGCCGGTTGACCCTGCACCAGGTAGCGGACGCGGCCGCGGTGGTGCGCGAGATGGTGCGGGTGTGCCGGCCGGGCGGCCGGATCGGCGTCTCCGACATGCTGCTCCAGGGACCCGGGGTGGCCGAGGAGAACACCCGCGTCGAACGGCTGCGCGACCCCAGCCACAACCGCACGCTCACCGCCGAGGAGATCCACGGGCTGCTGCGCGCGGCCGGCGCCACCGTGACCGGCACGACCAGCCGGCCGAACCCGCTGGACCTCGAGGACTGGATGACGCGCAGCCAGACCCCGGAGGGAGACCGCGTGGAGATCCGCCGCACCCTCGACGCCGAGCTGGCCGGCGGCCCGTCGACCGGGCTGCGGCCCGAGCGGCGCGACGGCGTGCGCACCCTCACCCACGTGTGGGGCACCATCACCGCCGAAGCCGGACGTTAGGGCAGCTGCTCCGGCTCGCTGCCGTGCGCGTCGACCGGTTCGCCGCAGCGGGCGCAGCGCACCTGGGAAACCACCTGGCCGCCGCAGTCCCGATGGGTCAGCCGCAGCGTGGGTCGCTCGGTCAGCCAGCGCTCGCCGAACCGCAGCAGCTCCACGATGAGCGGGAAGAAGTCCCGGCCGAGCTCGGTCAGCCGGTATTCGTGGCGGACCGGTTTCTCCTGGTAGGCGACGCGTTCCAACACCCCGTCGGCGACCAGCCGGCCGAGCCGTTCGGACAGTGGCGTGCGGGCGATGCCCAGGATGCGCTGCAGGTCGGAGAACCGGCGCACGCCGAAGAACGCCTCCCGCAGGATCAGGAACGTCCACCGGTCGCCGGCCAGTGCGAGGGTGGCCAGCACCGCGTCCTGGTCCGGCGGCGGCCGGCGGACTTCCCCGGGCATGAGGGGCAGGCTAGCGCGTCGCTTGACACGACACCCGAGTCGGTCTTTATTTGAGACCTACTGCCGGAGGAGATCACCGATGATCGAAGTCGAGGCGGCCGACGGCGTCGCCACGCTCACCCTCAACCGCCCGGAGGCGAAGAACGCGCTGTCCATCGAGCTGCGCGACCTGATCGCCGACGCGCTGGAGGAGCTGTCCGCCCGCGAGGACGTCCGGGCGATCGTGATCACGGGGACCGGTGACGTGTTCAGCGCGGGCTTCGACCTGCGTGAGTTCGCCCGGGCCCAGGACGACCGGGCGCTGCACCGGCGCATCTGGGACTCCAGCGACCGGTTCCACCGAATGGTGCTGCACTGCCCGACGCCCACCGTGGCCGCGGTGAACGGCCCGGCCATCGCCGGCGGCTTCGACCTGGCCGTGATGTGCGACCTGCGGGTGGCCGCCGAGCACGCCCGGTTCGAGCACCCGGAGATCGGTTTCGGTGACGTGGTCTACGGGCCGCTGCGTGAGCTGGTCGGCGGGTCGATGGCCCGCGAGCTGGCGCTCACCGGGCGGAGGGTGTCGGCGGCGGAGGCGCTGGAGCTGCGCCTGGTCAACAAGGTTGTGCCGGCCGATGCGGCGCTGCCCGAGGCGCGCGCGATGGCGGCCGCCATCGCCGCCAGCCCGCGCTGGGTGAGCCGGCGGACCAAGGCCAAGATCATCCGGCGGGCCGCCATCCACCCCGGCGACACGCTGGATCTCTGAGGGCGGCCGCGCTAAGCCGGTCCGAAGGCGTTGGCGGTGCGGTCGCGCAGCGCGTCCAGCGCCGCCGGGTACATGCGCTGCTTGATCACGCCCAGGGTGGCGGGCGGCTTGCCGGTGAGCGGTCCGGCCAGCTCGAGGGCCACGTCGAGCACCTTGTCCGCGTCGGCGGTGGCGTCCACGATGTGCGCCTGCAGCGCGGCCGGGCCGGGGTAGCGGCGGCCGGTGGTCATCGCCTCGTGCGCCGCCTTCGGGCTCAGCTTGGCCTGGATCAGTGCGCTCATCCCGGGGGTGAACGGGATGTGGATGTCCACCTCGGGCAGGCAGAAGAACCCCCGGTCGCCGCGCATCACCCGGAAGTCGTGGGCCAGCGCCAGCATCGCGCCGGCGGCGAACGCGTGGCCCTGCAGTGCGGCCACCGTGGGCACGGGCAGGGCGAGCATCCTGGCCAACAGGTCGTGCACCTCGGCGACGTGCTCGTTGAGCTGGTCCGGGTGCTGGCCGATCCAGTCCAGGTCCAGGCCGTTGGACCAGAACTTCCCGCCGGCCGTGGTGACCAGTGCGCGCGGCCCCTCGGTCGACTCCACCCGGTCCAGCGCCTGGTTGACCTCCCGCAGCCAGTCGGGATGCAGGCGGTTCTCGGTGTCCCCGAGGTCCAGTACGAAGACCTCGCCGACGCGGTGCAGACCGGGCATGAACGCTCCTCGGGTTCGGGGCGGGCTGGGAGGGACAGCCGAGTGTAACGCTGTTATTCGGGCGCTGACTCGGCGACCAGCAGCGCCTCGCCGTGATTTTCGGCCCACCGGGTGAGGGTGTCGATCGGGTCGATCAGGCTCTGGCCCAGCTCGGTCAGCGTGTACTCCACCCGGAGCGGCACCTCGGCGTAGGCCTGCCGGTCCACCAACCCGTAGCGCTGCAGCCGGCGCAGCGTCTGGGTGAGCATCTTCTTGGAGATGCCGCCGATCAGCTCGATCAGCTCGCCGTGCCGGCGCGGCCCCTGGCTGAGCCCGTAGACCACCACCACGGACCACTTGTCCGCGATCACTTCCACGGCCAGGCGGGCCGGGCAGTCGGCCAGGAACACGTCGCCGGGGCCGCCGTGGTCACGCATGGTGCCCAGGGTACCGACTGGTTCCCACGGGGCGTCCTACCGTGGCGCCATGCCGACCAAGATTCCGGACAGCGCCCACCGCCTGTTCGAGACCGACCGCTACGCCACCTTCGTCACCCTCAACCAGGACGGCTCGCCTCAGGTGAGCATGATGTGGATCTCCCGTGACGGCGACGATCTGCTGTTCGGCGTGGAGGGCCGCCGGGTGAAGGTGGCCAACCTGCGCCGCGACCCGAGGCTGACCGTGATGATCGAGGACACCGAGAACACCCCGGAGGGGCTGCGCCAGCATCTGGTGGTGCGGGGCACGGTCAGCTTCACCGGGCCGGACCTCGGCGAGAAGTGGACCGACTTCATGGACCGCGAGTCGCACCGCTACCTGGGCACCGACTTCCCGTTCCCCAACCGGATCTCCAGCACCGGCCTGATCGGCCGGATCACGGTGGAGAAGGTCTCCGGCGTCGGCCCTTGGGCGAGCTGAGCCGTATTGCTCCGGTAAGTCCCCGGCCGTAGTTTTGCCCGGTGGTCGGGGACTACCGGAGCTACCTCAGGAAACTGCCCAAGGTCGAGCTGCACTGCCACGTGGAGGGCACGCTGCGGCCGGCCACCGTGGTCGAGCTGGCCGGCAAGCACAGCATCCGGCTGCCCACCACCGAGGTCGACCAGATCTACCGGTACGACACGATCTACGAGTTCCTGGAGATCTACAAAACGGTGAACTCCACGGTCATCGACCGGGACGACTTCGCCCGGATGGCCTACGAGACCCTGGAGGACGGGGTCCGGCTCGGCAATCTGAAGTACCGTGAGATGTTCTTCAACCCGACGCTGCACACCGCGCGGGGCATTCCGATGGCCACCGTGATGGACGGGCTGGTGGACGGCATCCGGGCGGCCGAGCACGACCTCGGGGTGCGCTGCGCGCTGATCGCCGACGTCTACCGGCAGGACCCGCCCGAAGTGGCGCGGCGGATGGTCGAGGAGGTGCTCGAGCACCGCCGCCCGGAGCTGATCGGGCTGGGCATGGACGCCGCCGAGGCCCCCGATCCTCCCGAGAAGTTCGTCGAGGCGTACCGGGTGGCCAAGGCCGGCGGGCTGCGGCTGACCAGTCACTGCGCCGAGGACGGCCCGGCGAAGAACGTGACCACCTGCCTGGACCTGCTCGGCTGCGAGCGGCTGGACCACGGCTACCACGCGCTGGAGGACCCGGCCGTGGTGGCGCGGTGCATCGACCAGGGGGTGACGTTCACCGTCTGCCCGACCTCCACCGCCGTGGTCTACGGCTGGCCCGACCTGACCACGCACCCGATCACCCGGATGATCGAGGCCGGCATGTCGGTGATGCTCAACTCGGACGACCCGACCATGTTCCACACCGACATCGGCAACGAGTACGCCGAGTTCTGCGCCCAGAACGACTACCCGCCCGGGCTGGTCCGGCGGCTGGTGATGCAGGGGGTGGAGGCCGCCTGGCTGGACGACTCGGACAAGGCGGCGATGCGTCGCGCGTTCGAGGCGGAGATCGACGAGCTGGACCGGGAGTTCGGCATCTAGTGCGGCGTGGTCCGGGCGCCGGTGCGTTCGGCGCCTATGCCGGCCACGACCACGCAGGCGATGCCGATCACGGCGGCGATCCCGGGGATCTGGTGCAGGGCCAGCAGGCCGATGATCAGGGCCATGGCCGGTTCCAGGCACATCAGCGTGCCGAATGCCGACGTGGTCAGCCGGCGCAGTGCCAGCATCTCCAGCGCGAACGGGACCACCGGGAGCAGCAGGGCCAGGCCCAGCCCGGCCAGCAGCAACTGCCAGCTCAGGTGCTCGAACGCCGCCCACCCGCCGATCGCCGTGGCCACCAGCCCGGCCACCGGCATGGAGACGGCCAGGCCGTGGAGGCCGGACAGCTCGTCGCCGACCCGCTGGGTGAGCAGGATGTACCCGGCCCAGCAGGCGCCCGCGCCCAGCGCGTAGAGCACACCCAGCGGGTCCACCGTGCCGTGCCACGGCTCGGTGAGCAGCAGCACGCCCACCGCGGCCAGCGCCGGCCACACCTTCCGCCCGCCGCGCCCGCGTGCCACGGCCACCCCCAGTGGGCCGAGGAACTCGAGCGCGCTGGCGGTGCCCAGCGGCAGCCGCGCCACGGCGGCCATGAACAGCAGCGTCACCCCGGCGGTGACCACGCCCAGCGCCACGCAGGCCAGCAGGCCGGAGCGGGTGTACGCGGACGGCCGGGGCCGCAGGATGACCAGGAAAAGCACGCCCGCCCACGCCAGTCGCAACCAGGCGACGCCCTCCGGCGGGATCCGTTCCAGCAGCCCGACCGAGACGGCCAGTCCGAGTTGCACGCACAGCATGGCCACCACGGCCATCCCCGCGCCGACCCGCGTGTCACCCGGCTGGCTGGTCGTGGTCGTCGAGGAGGTCACGCGTTCGAGTACACACGGCACGAATCGTCCGTGTCCACCTCATAATCATGGACAAAACGTTCGCGAATTCTTCACAATCGCCCATATGGACAGCCGGCGGCTGCGCTATCTGCTGGAACTGGCCCGGCTCGGGTCGATGCGTGCGGTCGCGGACGCCCTCGGCACCACGACGTCGACCGTGTCACAGCAGATCGCCGTGCTCGGCCGGGAGACCGGGGCGGTCCTGGTGGAGCCGGAAGGCCGCCGCGTGCGGCTGACCCCGGCCGGACGCCGGCTGGCCGCGCACGCGGTGACCATCCTGGCCGCGATCGAGGCCGCCCAGGCCGACCTGGACCCGGGCGCCGACCCGGCCGGCACCGTGCGGGTTTCCGGGTTCGCCACCGCGATCCGCCGGTCGTTGTTACCGGTGGCCGCCTCGCTGGGGGAGAGCCACCCGAACGTCCGGCTGATCATGTACGAGCACGAGCCGGCCGAGGCGCTGGCCCTGCTCGCCGGCAACGACGTGGACCTGGCGCTCACCTACGACTACAACCTGGCCCCGGCGGTGTTCGACACCGGGCTGGCGGTCACCCCGCTGTGGTCGACGCCCTGGGGGCTGGCGGTGCCCGCCGGGCCGAGGGCGCCGCGCGACGGCGACACCCCGGCGGTCTTCCGCGCGTTCCGGAGATACGACTGGATCGGGAACTCGCGCAACCCGGCGGACGAGCGCGTGGTGCGCACGCTCAGCTCGATGGCCGGGTTCGAGCCCAGGCTGACCCATGAGGCGGACAGCCTGGACCTGGTGGAGGAGCTGATCCTGGCCGGCTTCGGAGTCGGCCTGCTGCCCGCCGACCGCCCCGCGCGCCCCGGCATCCGCCTGCTCCACCTGAGCGGTCCCGAAGTGCGCCTGCGCGCCTACGCGGTCACCCGCCACGGCCGGTCCACCTGGCCCCCGGTCACGTTGCTCCTACACCTGCTCACGGGCCGACTGCTGGAGTGACCGAATCAGGGTGCTGAAGGCACTGAATCGGGGTGCTGGAGGCACTGAATCAGGGGGTGGGGGTGAGGATTTGGATGCCGGGGCGGGGGGTGGTGGGCGTGCCGGGTTCGGGGGCGGGGGTGTGGACGACTATGCGGGTGCGGTCGGCCCGGAAGAGGTCGTGGGAGAACTCGATCGGGCCGCCCGTCCGGTCGGTGGTGGTGCGGGTGCGACTAGACGAGTAAGCCCGAATCCGCGTCGATCGGTGCGCGACGCCGGATTTCAAGATCGGCTTGGACGGCGCCGGCCGGGTGGTCTGTCGGCTGGGGCGTCGCCCGTCGCGTCGGGTTGCGAAGCGTAGCCGGCAGGTGGCGGCTCCCCGGGGTTCGCTTCGACGAGCGGCGGACGCCCGGCGCGAACCGTCAGCACGCACCGTCCGACACTCACCCTGAGTGACCGTCGAGTGACGGGTGGGACAGTCGAGACGGTGAGCCCGGCCGCGCTGAGGGTCGCCACCACCGAACGCAAGGCCAGTCCCGTTTTGATCAAGGAATGAGCGGACTGAGCTTGGTCTCGACGGCCAGTGGCGACCACACCCGGTCACGCTTGGTGAGACACCCCCGGACCGGAGCGGCACAATGCCAACCGGAAACTCCGACCGGACAGTCCGCTGAACGTGAGGGCCGGACTCAGGCCCGGGCCGCGGCCTCCCGGCAGACTTCGGTTGGAGGTGGGGTCATCCCTACCAAAACAGTAGGGATGACGTCCCCCCGAATCGGGGGGTTCGCACGATTCCCCGCGCCTCCCGAAACGGCGAGACTGGCTCTGCGACCCGACGAGGCCTCGATCATCCGGGGCCGTCGGCTCTTCCCCGCCCTTTCCCGTGGGGCGGGGGAGGCCGAGGTTAAAGGGCTGCGCCGCGGCTCTGCCGTCCGAGTAGCTGGTCGGGGAGTTCGGCGATGGCGCGGCGGAAGGGGGCGCCATCGCCGAACAGGCGGCCGTGCACCAGGCCGCCTTCGATGCGGACGAAGGCGTCCTCCGCCGCCGCGTTCGCCTCGCCGGCCGGGCGGCCGCCGCGCTGGGCCGCGTCGGCCATGGTGGTGATCCAGGTGCGGGCCACCGAGGCGGCCTTGGTGCGCACCGGCTCCGGCGCGCCGCTCAGCGGCAGGGTGTCCAGCGCGCAGGCGAGCAGCCCGCCGCCGTAGATGTCGGTCAGCCGCTCGGCCGAGGCGGCGATGCCGGCGCGGGGGTCCGGGTCGGTGCGCATCGGCTCGAGCACGTCGGCGAACAGCCGGCCCACCCGGTCCAGCACCGCCTCGGCCATCTCCGCCTTGCCGCCGGGGAACCGGTGGTAGAGGCTGGCCCGGCGCAGGCCGGCGGCCTCGGCCAGCGCGCCCAGCGATGCGCCCTCGTAGCCGGCCGAGCGGAACACCTCGGCGAGCCGGTCGTACAGCTCGTCGTCCCGCACGGTCACTGGCCTAGGCATGCCTCCCATGTTACCGAACGTCCTGTCGAAATTCCGTCTCGGCTGATTCTCAGGCTATGGCTCTTGCCACATTGCTTTACCGGTCGTTCGGTAATAGCTTCTGAAGCACCGAGCAAGACGGGACTTCGGAAAGGGACCAGGACAATGCCGTACATCACCGTCGGCCAGGAGAACAGCGCCGAGATCAAGCTGCACTACACCGACCGGGGCACCGGCCAGCCGGTCGTGTTGATCCACGGTTACCCGCTCTCCGGTGCGTCGTGGGAGAAGCAGGAGGACCGGTTGCTGGAGGCCGGCTACCGGGTCATCACCTACGACCGCCGGGGTTTCGGGCAGTCCAGCCAGCCCAGCGTCGGCTACGACTACGACACCTTCACCGACGACCTGGACAAGGTGCTCACCACCCTGGACCTGAATGACGTGGTGCTGGTCGGCTTCTCCATGGGCACCGGCGAGGTGGGCCACTACCTGGGCCGGTACGGCGCCGCGCGGGTGGCCAAGGTGGCCTTCCTGGCCTCCCTCGAGCCGTTCCTGCTGAAGACCGACGACAACCCGGGCGGCGTGGACCAGAGCGTGTTCGACGGCATCCAGGCCGCCGCGCGGGGTGACCGGTACGCCTGGTTCAGCCAGTTCTACAACGACTTCTACAACCTGGACGAGAACCTGGGCAGCCGGATCAGCGAGGAGGTCGTGCGGTCCAGCTTCGCGGTGGCTTCCGGGGCCGGGGCGAAGGCCTCCTGGGCGGTCGTGCCCAGCTGGCTGACCGACTTCCGCGCCGACCTGCCGAAGATCGCCGAGACCGGTGTGCCGGTGCTGATCGTGCACGGGACGGGGGACCGCATCCTGCCCATCGACGCCACCGGCCGCCCGTTCGCCAAGGCGCTGCCCAAGGCCCGCTACCTGGAGATCGAGGGCGCGCCGCACGGGTTCCTGTGGACGCACGCCGACGAGATCTCCGACGCGTTGGTGTCCTTCCTGGCCGACTGACGCGGGCTACTAGCCTGGCCTGGCCCCGTGCGGCGCGGGACCGGGCCGGGCGCGGGCAACGGGAGGGTGGGATGTCGCTCTTCGGGCGGGAGCTCGAGCTGAAGCGGCTCGCCGAGCTGATCGACGGGGTGGACCACCGAGGTGGCGCCCTGCTGGTACGCGGCGAGGCCGGAATCGGGAAGTCGGCGCTGGTGACCGAGGCGCGCGCGCTGGCCGGGACATCCCGGACCCGGGTGCTCACCACGGTCGGCGTGCCGGCCGAGCAGCACCTGCCCTACGCCGGGCTGCACCAGCTGGTCTACCCGCTGCGCGCGGGGGTGAACGGGTTGCCCGGGCCGCAGCGGGAGGCCATGGGCGCCGCGCTCGGCCTGCGCGACGGTGAGGTGCCGGACGGGCACCTGGTCGGCATGGCCACGCTGAACCTGGTGGCCGACGCGGCAGTCGAAGAACCCCTGTTGCTCATCGCCGAGGACGCGCACTGGCTGGACCCGTCGACCGTGGACGCGCTGGCCTTCCTGGCCCGCCGGCTGGACTCGGAACCGATCGTGCTGGTCGCCACCCTGCGGGACGGCGAGCCGTCCGGGCTGGACGAGGTCGGGCTGCCCGAGATGACCGTGCCGAGGTTGCCCCCGGACACCTCGGCCGAGCTGCTCGACTCGGTGGCGCCCGGCCTTTCCCCGGTCGTCAGGGCGCGGGTGCTGCACGAGGCGGCGGGGAACCCGTTGGCGCTGACCGAGCTGCCCGACGCGCTGCGTTCCCCGGGCGATCCGCCGGCGGACGGCCTGCCGCTGACCGCCCGGCTGGAGCGGGCGTTCGGCGCGAAGGTGGCCGAGCTGTCGGAGGCCACTCGCACCGCGTTGCTGGTCGCCGCGCTGCACGACGGGGACGCGGTGGCCGAGGTGCTGGACGCCGCGGGCCGCGCGCTGGACACCGGGGTCGGCCTGCCCGACCTGGCGGCGGCGGAGCAGGCCCGGCTGATCGAGCTGACCCCGGCCGAGGTGCGGTTCCGGCACCCGCTGATGCGTTCGGCGATCGCCCGGGCGGCCGGCCCGGCGGAACGCCAGGCCGCCCACCGGGCGCTGGCCGAGACGTTGCGGGAGTGGCCGAGGCGGCGGGTCTGGCACCTGGCGGCGGCCGCCGCCGGCCCGGACGAGGAGGTCGCCGGCGAGCTGGCCGACGCCGCCGAGCTGGCCCGCCGGCGGGGCGCGGTTGCTACCGCCGTCGCCGCGCTGGAACGCTCCGCGCGGCTGACCGGGCGGCCGGAGCCGAAGGCCGAGCGCCTGCTCGGCGCGGCCGAGCTGGCGGTGGAGGCCGGCCGGCCGGAGACGGTGACCCGGCTGCTCGCCGAGGTGGCCTCGCTGGACCTGCCGGCGTGGCAGCGGGCCTGGGCGGCGTGGATCCCGACCGGGTTCGACGACGGCGTGCGGGAGCACCTGGCGGCGCCGGGGGAGTTGGCCGGGGTGGCCGAGGCGATGGCCGCCGACGGGAACGTCGACCTGGCCGGGCGCATTCTCTGGGGCGCCGGGATGCGCTGTTTCTGGGTCGAGCCCGGGGCGCCGGCGCGCGAGCGGATCGCCGGGGTGACGGACCGCATGCCGTTGCCGCCCGGCGACCCGAGGGCGACGGCGATCTCCGCCTACGTGGCGCCGTTCGAACGCGGCGGCGCGGTGCTGGCCCGGCTGGCCGAGCTGGGCGGCGACCCGGCGGGCGACCCCGCCGTGGCCCGGTTCCTGGGCAGCGCGGCGCTGCAGGTGGGGGCATTCGACCTGGCGGCGCGGTTCGCCGCCGCCGCCCAGCCCGGACTGCGCGCGCAGGGCCGGTTGGGCCTGCTGGCCCGCACGCTGGCCGTTCAGGCGTGGAGCTGCACCCGGCTGGGCGACCTGGCTACCGCGCTCCCGGCCGCCGAGGAGGCGGCGCGGCTGGGCGAGGAGACCGGCCAGACCTACATGTACGGCCTGGCCCGGGCGGTGCAGGCGGAGATAGCCGCGCTGCGCGGCGACTACCGGCAGGCCGAGGCGCTGGCCGCGCTGGC
Organism: Actinospineispora eucalypti; assembly: GCF_039543365.1. Lineage (NCBI taxonomy): Bacteria > Bacillati > Actinomycetota > Actinomycetes > Pseudonocardiales > Pseudonocardiaceae > Actinospineispora > Actinospineispora eucalypti. Next base: position 43,458 of record NZ_BAABJP010000056.1, on the reverse strand, counting down.
GGAGCGGGTGGGTCTGGCCGCCGGGGCGCGCCCGGTGCTGGCCACCACCCGGCTGGCGCTCGCCCTGGTCGCGCTGGGCGAGGGGCGGCACGACGACGCGTTCGCCGAGCTGCGCCGGCTGCACGACCCGGCCGACCCGAGCTACCAGCTGGCCCTGCGCTGCTACGTCACCGCCGAGCTGGCCGAGGCGGCACTGCGTGCGGAACGCACCGACGGGCTGGCGGAGATCCTGCGCGAGCTGGAGGAGCTGGCCCCGGTCACGCCCTCGCCCGCGCTGCACGCCGGCCTGCGCTATGCCCGCGCGGTGCTCGCGCCGGACGACGAGGCGGAGCGGCTGTTCGAGGCCGCGCTGGCCGCCGACCTGACCGGTTGGCCGCTGGAGCGCGGCCGGGTCCAGCTGGCCTTCGGCGAGTGGTTGCGCCGGCACCGGAGGGTGGCCCAGGCGCGGCCGCACCTGCGCGCCGCTCGGGAGACCTTCGACGCGCTGGGCGTGACCGGGTGGAGCGAACGAGCCCGCGCCGAGCTGCGCGCCGCCGGCGAGACCAGCCCGAACCGCGACCCGGACGCCCGCGACCAGCTCACCGCGCACGAGCTGAGCATCGCCCGGCTGGCCGCCGACGGCCTGACCAACCGGGAGATCGGCCAGCGGCTGTACCTCTCGCACCGCACGGTGAGCACCCACCTGCACCGGATCTTCCCCAAGCTGGGCGTGGCCTCCCGGGGCGAGCTCGGCGCCGTACTGGTGACGTACCCGGGCTCCGTCACCTGACGGGCGCGGCGCCGGCGCGGGCTGCCTAGCGTCGGGGTCGTGATCAGCAGGAGAACGTTCTCACGGGTCTTTGCCGGTTCGGCGGCGACACTCTGGGCGGCCGGCTGCGCCTCGACGGAAACGCCGACCCAGACGCCGGCCGGTGCGCCGGCGCCGCCCCCGGTGGCGCCGCCGGAGCCGGAGCACACCTCCTTCGAGTCGGTGAAGCAGATCGACGCGGGGGAGCTGAGCGTCGGGTACGCCGAGGCCGGCCCGGCCACCGGCGTCCCGGTGATCCTGCTGCACGGCTGGCCGTACGACGTGCACAGCTACCTGGACGTGGCGCCCCGGCTGGCGGCGGCCGGGTACCGGGTGATCGTTCCCTACCTGCGCGGGTACGGCCCCACCCGGTTCCGCTCCGAGGCGGCCTTCCGGGGCGCCCAGCAGGCCGTGGTCGCGGCGGACACCATCGCCCTGATGGACGCGCTCAAGATCGACAAAGCGGTGCTGGCCGGCTACGACTGGGGCGCCCGGACGGCGGTGGTGACCGCGGCGCTGTGGCCGGAGCGCTGCCGGGCGCTGGTCTCGGTGAGCGGCTACCTGGTCGTCAACCTGGACACCAACTCGCAGCCGCTGCCGCCGTCGGCCGAGCTGGGCTGGTGGTACCAGTACTACTTCGCCACCGAGCGCGGGGTGCTCGGCTACACCCGCAACCGCTACGAGTTCAACAAGCTCATCTGGAAGCTGGCCTCGCCGAAGTGGAACTTCACCGAGGAGACCTACCGGCGCACGTCGGCCTCCTTCGACAACCCGGACCACGTGGCCCTGGTGATCCACAACTACCGGTGGCGGCTGCGCCTGGCGCCGGGGGACCCCCGGTACGACGACCTGGAGCGGCGGCTGGCCGCCGGGCCGGCGATCGGCGTGCCCACCATCACCGTGGCCAGCGACTTCGACGGCGCGGCCAAGGACGGGATGGCCTACCGGTCCAAGTTCACCGGCCCCTACGAGCACCGCGTGCTGGACGGGATCGGGCACAACGTGCCGCAGGAGGCACCGGAGGCGTTCTCCCGGGCGGTGCTCGATGTGGCGACCCGCTGAGCGGCGGCGCCTGGCGGTGGCGGCGCTGACGCTGGCCGCCGGTCTCGCCACCGCCGCCTGCGCCGGCCCTCCGCCCATTCCGCCGGGAGAGGCCGGCTGGCTGCCGGCGCCGGTGGTGCCGCTGGACAGCCAGCCCCCGCCCCGGTTGGTGGTCGACGCGCCGCTGCCGGACCAGTTGGCGAAGGGCCTGGTGGTGCTGCGCTACCGGGCGGAGAACCTGCGGATCGTGCCGGTCTACGGGCCGAACGCGCTGGACGTCTCGCCGCGCATCGGGCACATCCACGTCACCGTGGACGACGCGCCCTGGCACTGGGCCGACGCCAGCGGCGAACCGCTGATCATCCAGTGGCTGCCGCCGGGACCGCACAAGGTGTGGATCGGGCTGGCCGACCCCACGCACAAGGTCATGGACAGCAGGACCGTCGAGTTCGTCATCCCGCCCGGCCAGGGCGGCGGAGGCCATCACTGAGGCGTTAAAAAGTAGAACCTGTTTCGGTACTTCGGACCGAGACCCGCTACGCTTGGTACTCCCGGCGTCAAGCACTTCGTCGGGGGTGAGGCCGCCGCCTGGACGTCCCCCGATCCGGGCGGCGAGCCTCGTCCCTTTTTGACCACCTTCCCCCTTGGTGGTACGCGTATTTAACCGCGTAAACAATCAGCGCTTGCATACCGACCCGGGTATTCGCGCGATCGGGTGTCACCCCTCGGGGCGCGGGCCGAACAGCGCGATCGACCCGGCCACGGCGACCTCGGCCAAATCGCTCATCCGGCCGCCGTCCTCCAGCGTCGTCGCGGTCAGCTCGCGCAACCCTCCGAGCAGCAGGATGGCGTGCTGGCGGGAGATCGGCCCCAGGCCGGCGTCCCGCCACTGGTCATTGTCGGCCAGCGTCTGGACCATCACCACGAAGCCGGCCATCGCCTCGCGCTGCAGCCGCCGCGCGGCGTTGCCCAGCGAGGGCAGGTCGCGGATCCAGCTCACCATGAGGGTCGGCGAGGACTCGGCGGACCTGATCCATGCCTCGATCGCCTGCCGCACCTGGGTGCGCCACGGCGCCGCCGGATCGACCGAGGCGGAGATGTGCCGGATCATCGCGGCGTTCGCCTCGGCGAGCAGCGCCACGTAGCAGGACTCCTTGTCCGGGAAGTGCTGGTAGAAGGTCCGCCGCGAGGTGCGGGCGCGGCGCACGATGTCGGCCACCGTGGTCGCCCGGTAGCCGTCGTCGGCGATCGACGAGGCGAGCCCGTCGAGCAGTCGTCGGCGGAAGTCCGGCGTGGCGGGCTCGGTCTGGAGCGCCGGCTCGGCCGGTTCCGGGTGCCGCGCGGTGGTCATCGGCAACACGGTATACGGCTTCGCGCTTGCGGGGACTCGGTACAGCGGCGTACCGTCGAGCTGGTACGTCAACGTACCAAGTATCGGGAGGGTTTCCATGACCACCGCGACGCTCCCGCCCGGCCCGACCGCGCCGCCGTTCTTGCAGGGGGTGTACGCGTTGACCCGGCCACTGCGCGGGCTGCCCCGGCTGCGCGCCAAGTACGGCGACGCGTTCACGGTGCATCTGCCGATCTTCGGCCGGGTGTTGGTGATCAGCGACCCGGTGGAGATCAAGCAGCTGTTCCTGAGCGGTTCGGAGCTGGTGGAGAACGTGGAGCCCAACCTCGGCCGGTTGCTCGGCCCCGGCTCGTTCTTCGCGCTCACCGGCGACGAGCACCGGGCGCAGCGCAAGCTGCTGGTGCCGCCGTTCCACGGCCGCCGCCTCAAGGCCTACGAGCGGATCATCGAGGAGGAGACGGAGCGTGAGCTGGCCGGCTGGCCGGAGGGCCGGGAGTTCGCCACGCTGCCGTCGATGATGCGCATCACGCTGAACGCCATCCTGCGCGCGGTGTTCGGCGCGGAACGCGCCGGGCGAGCGCGCGCCCAGTTCGGCGCGCGCGGGGAAAGCAGCGCGGAACGCGCCGGGCGAGCGCGCGCCCAGTTCGGCGCGTGCGGGGAAGGCAGCGCGGCCGGCGCGGAGTTCGACGAGCTGCGCGACCTGTTACCGCGCATGGTCACGTACGCCTCCCGGCTGGCGGTGCTGCCGCTGCCGCCGCGCGACCTCGGCCGGTGGAGCCCGTGGGGGCGGTTCCTGGAGATGCGCCGGCGCTACGACGACATCATCAGCCGACTGATCGACACCGCCGACCACGACCCCCGGCTGGACGACCGCAACGACGTGCTCGCGCTGCTGCTGCAGAGCCGCTACGAGGACGGCTCGCGGATGAGTCACTCCGATATCGCTGACCAGCTGCTCACCCTGCTCGCGGCCGGCCACGAGACCACCGCGACCACGATGGCCTGGGCGGTCGAGCGGTTGCGCCGGCACCCGTCGGTGCTGGCCGAGCTGGTCGACGAGGTGGATGCGGGCGGGCACGCGCTGCGCGAGGCCACCATCCTGGAGGTGCAGCGGACCCGGCCGGTGATCGACGGGGTGGGCCGGCAGGTCAAGGCGGATCATCTGCGCATCGGCCGCTGGACGGTGCCCCGCGGTTACAACATCGTGGTCGCCATCTCCCTGGTGCACGAGGACGAGGCGGTCTTCCCGGACGCGAAGGCGTTCGACCCCGGTCGGTTCGTGGACGCCAAGCCGGACCTCTACCAGTGGATCCCGTTCGGCGGCGGCACCCGCCGGTGCATCGGGGCCGCGTTCGCCAACATGGAGATGAACGTGGTGCTGCGCACCCTGTTGCGCGACTTCCGGCTGCTGCCCACGGACGCCCCGGACGAGCGTTGGCGCTCCCGGGGAGTGGCCAACGCGCCGGCCAAGGGTGGCCTGATTGCGGTGCGGCGCCGTTCCGCACCGCCGGTGCCGGCCGTGTCACAGGCGCAACAACCCCCGGTCGGGGCGGTTCATCCGCCGGCCGGAGGATTGACGGGTGGGGCGCCTGGGTTCGTAGAGTCGCCTGATGACCAGCACCCAGTCCACCCGTGACAGCGCGCTGACCGGCATCATCGAGGCCACCGCCCGTGCTTCCGAGGAGAACCCGGAGCGGGCGAGGGTCCGGTTCCACGCCGCCGGCGCCGGCACCACCGGGGTGCGCACCGAGATGAAGGTCGGCCGGCACGAGGTGGTCGTCGACGAACCACCCGCGCTCGGCGGCGAGGGTGCCGCGCCCAACCCGGTCGAGGTGGCGTTGGCCGGCCTGCTGTCCTGCCAGGTGGTCAGCTACCGGTTCTGGGCGGCCAAGCTGGGCATCCCGCTGACCGACGTGACCGTCGAGGTGGACGGCGACATGGATGTGCGCGGGTTCTTCGGGCTGGACGACCACACCCGGCCGGGCCCGACCGAGATCCGGCTCGCGGTGGACCTGCGCGGCCCGGCCCCGGCGGCCGACTACCAGCGGCTCAAGGACGCTGTGGACGAGCACTGCCCGGTGCTCGACCTGTTCCGCAACACCACCCCGGTGCGCACCCGGTTGGGGCTATAGCGCCTCGAGGACGGTGGCGTTGGCCAGGCCGCCGGCCTCGCACATGGTCTGCAGGCCGAACCGCGCGCCGCGCTCCCGCATGGCGTAGGCCAGCGTGCCCATGATCCGTGCGCCGCTGGCGCCCAGCGGGTGGCCGAGCGCGATCGCCCCGCCGTTCACGTTCACCTTGGCCAGGTCGACGCCGGTCTCCCGTTGCCATGCCAGCACCACGCTGGCGAACGCCTCGTTCACCTCGAACAGGTCGATGTCGCCGAGGGTGAGGCCGGCTCTGCGCAGGACCTTCTCGGTGGCCGGGATGATCGCGGTGAGCATGAGCAGGGGGTCGTCCCCGGTGACCGCGAAGCTGTGCAGCCGGGCCAGCGGGCGCAGTCCCAGCTGGTCCGCGCGCTCCCTGGACATGATCAGCAGTGCGGCGGCGCCGTCGTTGATCGGGCTGCTGTTGCCGGCGGTCACCGACCAGTCGATCTGGGGGAACCGGCGGGCCATCGCGTCGTCCACGAACGCCGGCCGCAGGCCGGCCAGTACCTCCGGAGTGGTGGCCGGGCGAACCGACTCGTCGATGGTGGTGTCGCCGAGCGGGGTGTGCACCGGCACGATGTGGTCGGCGAACGCGCCCCGGGCGTGCGCGGCGGCCGCGCGCGCGTGGGACTGGGCGGCGAACTCGTCCAGTTCGGCGCGGGACAGCGACCACTTGGCCGCGATCAGCTCGGCGCTGATCCCCTGCGGCACCAGGCCGTCGGGGTAGCGGGCGGCGATGCCCGGGCCGAACGGGTCCGCCCCGGGTGGCACGTTCGACCACATCGGCACCCGGCTCATCGACTCCACCCCGGCGGCGATCACCACGTCGTAGGCGCCGGCGATCACCCCCTGCGCGGCGAAGTGCACCGCCTGCTGGCTGCTGCCGCACTGCCGGTCCACCGTGGTGGCCGGCACGCTCTCCGGCAGGCCGGCGGCCAGCGCCGCCCACCGCGTGGTGTTCTGCGCCTGCTCGCCGACCTGGTCGACCGCGCCGCCGATCACGTCGTCGACCAGGGCCGGGTCGATGCCCGTCCGCTCGACCAGTGCGGCGATGGTGCCGCCGAGCAGGCTTACCGGGTGCACGCCGTGCAGCGCGCCGCCCGGCTTGCCCTTCCCGATCGGTGTGCGTACCGCGTCGACGATGACTGCTTCCGCCATGACTACCTCCTGGGTTGTCTGACCTCCTAAGTTGGATTCTAGGACTTACTCGCCGCGATACACTGTGGCCATGGCGACACCGGTCCGGGAGTGCTCGATCGCCAACGCCCTCGCCGTGGTCGGCGAGCGCTGGAGCCTGCTCGCGCTGCGCGAGGTGTTCTTCGGCGTGCGGCGGTTCGACGCGATCGCCCGCAACACCGGGGCGAGCCGGGACATCCTGGCCGCGCGGCTGCGGTCGCTGGTGGAGGCCGGGCTGCTGCGCCGGGAGCGCTACGAGGAGCACCCGCCGCGCCACGAGTACGTGCTGACCGAGGCCGGTCGCTCGCTGCACACCGTCCTGCTCACCCTGATGGACTGGGGTGACCGGTACGTCACCGAGGGCGCTCCGCCGACCGCCTGGCGGCACAGCTGCGGCGCCGAGCTGCATCCGCGCACGGTGTGCGACTCGTGCGGCGAGCCGGTGCGGCTGGGGGACTCCACGCTGGTCCACAGCTCGTGGCGCGAGTTCACCTAGGGTTCACGACTGGCCCGGCAACTTATCTATACAAGTTGTGTCAGGCTGGCGGCATGACCGAACTGATCGGCGCGCGGTACGCGCGCTGGGACGGCGTGGGCCGGCCGCTCACCGTGATCACCACCCGCACCTCGGCGACGCCCGGCGTGGGGGAGGCCCTGGTCCGGGTCGACCTGGCCACCATCTGCGGCAGCGACCTGCATACCGTGCTCGGCCGCCGGCCCTCGCCCGCGCCCGGGGTGCTGGGCCACGAACAGGTCGGCACGGTGCTCGCGGTCGGCCCCGGTGAGCCGCCCCGGTGCGTGGACGGCTCGCCGGTCGTGCCGGGCATGCGGGTGGTCTGGTCGGTCACGGTGAGCTGCGGTTCGTGTGCCCGATGTGGCCGGGGGATGCCGCAGAAGTGCTTGAGTCTGCGCAAATATGGGCACCAGCCGCTGGATCCCCGGCGGCCACTGACCGGTGGGTTCGCCACGCACGTTGTGCTGCTGCCGGGCACGGCGATCGTCCAGGTGCCGTCCGGTCTGCCGGACGTGGTGGCCGCGCCTGCCGCCTGCGCGACGGCCACGGTCGCCGCCGTGCTGCGCGCCGGTCGCACCGAGCTGGCCGGGGCGCGGGTACTGGTCACCGGTGCGGGCATGCTCGGCCTGACCGCCGTGGCGATGGCCAGCCTGGCCGGCGCGCATGTGTTGGTCGTGGATCCCGACCCGGCCCGCCGGGAGCGGGCGCACGCTTTCGGCGCCTCCTCGGTCTCCGGGGGCGAGCTGCCGGACGGTGGTGTGGACCTCGCGGTGGAGCTGTCCGGCAAAACCGACGCGGTGCAGCTTGCGCTGGATTCGCTGGACGTGGGCGGCACCCTGGTACTGGCCGGCTCGGTCACGCCCGGACCGCCGGTGAACCTCGACCCGGAACGAGTGGTGCGCGGGTTGCACACGGTGGTCGGGGTGCACAACTACCGCCCCGAGGACTTGCTCACCGCTGTGGACTTCCTGGTGGCGCACCATGATCGGTACCCGTTCGCGGAGTTGGTCGCCGGTCGGTACGGGTTGGCGGAGTTGGACGATGCGTTCGGCGTGGCTCGTGGGGGTGGGGCGGCTCGGCAAGCCGTGGTGCCGGTTTGAGGGTGCGGTTTGGGGCGGCACCGCCGCAAACCGCCGGCCGAAATCTACGGAGCGGCGGCCAACCCATACGGGGCGACGCCGGCGCGGGCGGGGCCGGTGCGGGTGATCAGTGCGCGGGCGCCCCGGGTGTTGGTGACGGTGACGGTGGCTATGTCCGGGCGGTAGCGGTCGTCCGACCACTCCAGCGGCTGGCCGGCCGAGTCGGTGGTCAGGCGTCGCTCGCGCAACAGCGGGCTCCCTACCGGTACCTCGAGCAGCTCGGAGTCGAGTTCGTCCGCCGCGACCGCGTCGAAGGTGTGCCGGGCGGAGTGCAGGTCCACGCCCTGCTCGGTGAGGAACTCGTATATCGAGCCGGCGTCCAGGTCGGCGTCCAGCAGTGGGCGGCCGACGCGTTCGGTGTAGTTCATCCGCTCCAGCATGGCCGGCTGGCCGTCCAGCAGGCGCAGCCGGACCAGCTGCACGGCCAGCGCGTCCGGTTCGAGGCCGAGCGCGGCGGCCACGGTGGGGTCGGCCCGGCGCAGCGCGATCTCCCGCAGCCGCTGGCCGGGCACGTGCCCGGTGATCTCCGCGCGCCGGGTGAAGGAGAGGAACGACTCGAACGGCTGGGCCGGGACCGCGTCCAGCACCACCGCGCGCTTGCCCTGACCCCCGCCGATCAGGCCCTCGTCGCGCAGCGCGGCCAGTGCCTGGCGGACCGGTCCCCGGGAGGCGGAGAACTCCCGGCACAGCTGGGCCTCGGACGGCAGCGAGTCCCCAATGGCCAGCTCACCGGACCGGATCCGGTCCCGCAGCTCGGCCGCGAGCAGGCGGTGCAGGGGCTCGGTCATGGGGCTTAACTATACAAGTCAGCACCCGCTCGACCGGGCGGATCGCCCTTCCAGGGGCGATCAACATGAACATGCGATGACTTGTAGATACAAGTGATTGACGCTCGTAGCGAGCCGCTGTCAACGTGTCGGGTGTGACCCAGCCGAGTGAACAGCCGGTCGACCTGGTCGTGGTCGGAGCCGGCATCGTCGGCCTCGCGCACGCCGTGGAGGCCTCCGCCCGGGGCATGTCGGTGACCGTGGTGGACCGCGACGAGCGCGCGGTCGGCGCGTCGGTGCGCAACTTCGGGCACGCCTGCATCACCGCGCAGACCGGCGAGGCGCTGGCCTTCGGCGAGCGGGCCAGGGAAGCGTGGCTGCGCCTCGGCGCCGAGGCCGGGTTCGGGGTCGCCGAGTGCGGCACCGTGGTCGTCGCCCGCGCGCCGGAGGAGATGGCCGCCCTGGAGGAGCTGGCCGCCGAGCGGGGTGGGGACGACGTGCGGCTGCTCGGCCCGGAGGGCGTCCGGGCGCGGGTTCCGGTGGCATCCACCGGCCTGTACGGCGGCGCGTTCCTGCCCCGCGACCTGCGCATCGAGCAGCGCCGCGCGGTCGGCGCGATCGCCGAATGGCTGGCCGGCCGCGGCGTCGGGTTCCACTGGTCGACGCCGGTGCTGGGCGTGGAACCGGGCCTGGTGCGCACCGGCCGGGGCGAGCTGCGAGCGCGCCGCGTGGTGGTGTGCGTCGGGCACAACCTGGACCGGCTGCTGCCGGAGGTCGCCGACAAGGCCGGCCTGCGCCGCTGCGTGCTGCGCATGCTGCAGCTGCGGGTGCCCGGCGCGCGGGTGGCTCCGGCGCTGCTCACCGGCAGCTCCATGCTGCGCTACCCGGCGCTCTCCGGCACCGAGGGCGCCCGCGGGCTGCGCCGCTGCTGGCGGGTCGAGCGCCCCGAGCTGCTGGACGCGGTGGTCAACCACATGCTCACCCAGCTGCCCGACGGCGACCTGGTGGTCGGCGACACGCACGCCTACGCGGTCACGCCCGACCCGTGGGCCGACGAGGAGTGGGACGAGCTGCTCCTCGCCGAGACCCGCAAGCTGCTCGACCTGGCCGAAGCCCGGGTGGTCCGCCGCTGGCGCGGGGTCTACGCCAGCGCCGAAGGCGAGTTCCTCCGCGCCCCGGTCGAGCCCGGCGTCACCGCCGTCTCGGTGACCTCCGGGATCGGCATGACCACCGCCCTCGGGCTGGCCCCCGCCGTACTCGACACTTTCTGACCCTCCGATCGCTGCCGAAGATCCCTGCCGAAGATCCCTGCCGAACCGATCCGTGCCGAACACCCTCGAAAAACTCGGAGCTCACCATGTCCGTCCGCCGAGGACTGTTGGTCTTCCTCGCCACCGCCCTGCTCACCCTGACCGCCTGCGGCACGCCGTCCACCCCGCGGTCCGCCACCTGCCCCAACGGCAAGATCCGGTTCGGCATCGAGCCGTTCGAGGACCCGGCCCGGCTGACCCCGGCCGCCCGGGTGCTCGGCGACGCGCTGGCGAAGTCGCTGAACTGCCCGGTGGAGATCCAGGTGACGGAGAACTACTCCGCCGAGGTGCTGGCGATGCAGAACGGCCGCCTGGACGTCGCCATCTTCGGCCCACTGGGCTACGTGTTCGCCAGCCAGCGGGCGAAGGCCGAGGCGGTGGCCTCGTTCGGCAGCGCCGACGGCAAGCTGTCCAGCTACACCGCCGGCATCTGGGTCCCCAAGGACTCGGACATCACCTCGGTGGCCCAGCTGCGCGGCCGCTCGCTCGCGCTAGCCTCGGTCGGCTCCACCTCGGGTGACGCCCTGCCGCGCAAGGCACTGGTGGACGCCGGCATCCCGACCGGCGAGGTGCGCATCAACTACGCCGGCGGGCACCCGCAGGCGCTGCTCGCCCTGACCAACCACGCGGTGGACGCCGCCGAGATCAACTCGCAGCAGCTGGCCACCGCCACCGGCTCCGGCACCTTCGACCCGAACAAGTTCCGGCAGGTCTGGAAGTCCGAGCCCATCCCGAACGACCCGGTGACCGTGCGCGGCGACCTGGACCCGGCGTTCAAGAACGCGGTGCGCGACGCGCTGCTCAAGCTCGACCCGGCGGCCGTCGGCCAGATCGGCGCGCTGCTCGACGTGAGCCCGCCCGGGCCGCTGGTGGCCGTGGACCGCTCCACCTACCAGCCGCTGTTCGACCTGGCCAAGGCGCTCGGCCTGACCGAGAAGGACATCTGATGCTCACCCTGACCGGGGTCGGCGTGCGCTACGGCGACCGCCAGATACTGCACCGAGTGGACGTTCGGGTGGCGCCGGGGGAGCTGCTCGCGGTGCTCGGGGCGAACGGCTCCGGCAAGTCCACCCTGCTGCGCGCGGCGGCCGGGCTGGCCCCGTTGGCCGACGGCACGGTGACCGTGAACGGGCGCCCCCGTCACCCGCTGGACATCGCGATGGTCTTCCAGAAGATCCACCTGGTGGGCCGGCGCAGCGCGCTGGAGAACGTGTGCGCCGGGGCGCTCGGCCGGCTCCCACTGAGCCGGTCGCTGGTGCCGGCGCTGTTCCCCCGGGCGCTGCGCGAGGAAGCCATGGCCTGCCTGGACCGGGTGGGTCTGGCCGATCGCGCGCACGACCGGGCCGAGTCGCTGTCCGGCGGCCAGCAGCAGCGGGTGGCCATCGCCCGCGCGCTCTGCCAGCGCGCGCCGGTGGTACTCGCCGACGAGCCGGTGTCCGCGCTGGACCCGTCCGCCGCCGAGCAGGTGCTCGGGCTGCTCGCCGAGCTGGCCCACGGCGAGGGCCTGGCCGTGCTGGCCGTGTTGCACCAGCCCGAGCTGGCCCGCCGGCACGCGGACCGGATCGTCGGCCTGCGTGACGGGCGGGTGGTGCTCGACGGCCTGCCTACCGAACCGGTACACCACCTGTATACAAACGGCGTACTGGAGCCGGTCACATGAGCACCTCGACGCTGCCGGTTCGCCGGCTGCCGGTTCCGCCGAAGACCCGCCGCCCGCGCACGGTCGCCATCGGCTGGGTGATCGCCGCCGGGTTGCTGGTCGTGCACGTGATCGCCTGGCGGGCCACCGACGTGTCGTTCACCGCGCTGGTCGAGGGCTGGCGGGGCATGGCCGACTTCCTGGCCGAGGCGATTCCGCCGGACCTGTCCTGGAAGGTGCTCGGCCCCAGCCTGTCCGGGGCCGCCGTGACCCTGTGGATCGGGCTGCTCGGCACCACCCTCTCCGTGCCGGCCTCGCTGGCGCTGGCCCTGCTGGCCGCGCGCGACACCGCGCCGGCCGGGTGGGTCTACCAGTCGGCGCGCGGCCTGCTGTCCTTCCTGCGCGCGGTGCCGGACGTGGTGTTCGCGCTGATCTTCGTGACGGCGGTCGGGCTCGGCCCGTTCCCCGGCGTGCTGGCGCTGATCTGCCACAACGTCGGGGTGATGGGCAAGCTCTGGGCGGAGGCGTTGGAGGACGCCGACCCGGGCCCCGCCCTGGCGCTGCGCACGGCGGGCGCCGGCCGGTTGCAGATCGCCGCGCACGCCCTGCTGCCGATGGTGACGCCTCGCCTCGCCGGGCTGCTGCTCTACCGGTTCGACGTCAACGTGCGTTCCTCGCTGGTGCTCGGGCTGGTCGGCGCGGGCGGCATCGGCTTCCTGATCAACCAGTCCATCCAGCTGTTCCAGTTCGACGAGATGCTCACGCACATTCTGGTTGTGCTGGTGCTGATCGTCGCCGTCGACCGGCTCTCCGCGCTGGTCCGTCACCGTCTCGGGAGTGCTTCATGATCACCCTGGCCACGCTGGACATCGCCGGCACCACCGTCGACGAGGGCGGGGCGGTGTACCGGGTGCTGGCCGAGGTGGTGGCTGAGCACGGCACCCCGGCGGCCGAGGCGGACATCCGCCGGTGGATGGGCGCGGACAAGCGGGAGGCACTGGCCGCCCTCACCGGTGACCCGGGCGCGGCCGAGGAGCTGCACGAGAAGTTCGTGGCCCGGCTCCACACCGCCTACGCCGAGACGCCGCCCCGGCCGCTCCCCGGCGTCGCCGAGGCCATCGCCGAGCTGCGCGAGCGCGGCGTCCGCGTGGTGCTGACCACCGGGTTCGACCGCCAGGTGACCGACCCGCTACTGGCCTCGCTGGGCTGGCGGGTCGGCGAGCAGCTGGACGGCGTGGTGTGCGCGCCGGAGGTGGCGGCCGGCCGGCCGGAGCCCGACATGATCGTCGAGGCGATGCGCCGCACGGGGGTGGACAACCCGGCCAACGTGCTGGCCGCCGGCGACACCGTGCTGGACATCCGGGCCGGCCGGGCGGCCGGCGCCGCCATGGTGGTCGGGGTGCTCTCCGGCGCGCAGACCGCCGAGGAACTGGCCGGGGAGCACCCCACGCACATCCTGGGTTCCCTGGCGGAGCTCCCTTCGGTGCTGGCCGGGGAGCTCAGCCGGGGATAGCCGCGACCAACCCGCCGTCGATCACCAGGTCCTGCCCGTTCACGTAGGACGCCTCGGCGGAGGCCAGGAACGCGACTGCGTCCGCCACGTCCTCGGCGGTGCCGAAGCGGTCGGCGGCGATCCGGGCCAGCACGCCGGCGTGCTCCTCGACCGGGATCGCGTCGTGGAACATCGGCGTGGCGATGTAGCCGGGGCTGACCGAGTTGACCCGGATGCGCCGGGGCGAAAGCTCGGCGGCCAGCGTCCGGGACAAATTGTGCACCGCCGCCTTGGTGGCCGCGTAGAGGGCGGCGCCGGGCAGGCCCCGGTGCAGCGTCCAGGACGCGTTGACCACGATCGCCGCGCCGTCCGGCATCAGGGGCAGCGCCGCCCGCACGGTGAAGAAGACGCCCTTGAAGTTGATCCCCACCACCCGGTCGAACTCGGCCTCGGTGAGCTCCCCGGTGGGGACGAAGGTGGCCACGCCGGCGTTGGCGAACACCACGTCCAGCCGTCCATGGTGGTCCCGGATCGTGTCGGTCAAGGCGTCCAGATCGGCCAGGTCGGCCGCGTCGGCCCGCACCGCGAGCACCCGGTCCCCGCCGGCGAGCCGGGCCGCGGCGGCGTCCAGGCGGGTCTTGTCCCGTCCGGTGATCACCACCCTCGCGCCTCGTTCAACAGTCGCCGCGCGGTGGCCAGGCCCATGCCGCTGGTGCCGCCGGTGATCAGCGCGACCTTGTTCTCGAATCTTTCACTCATGCCCTCAGCGTGCGGCCGGGTGAGCGGCTCCGACAGGGCGTGCGTATCCGGGGTCTGGCGCCACCAGCCTGGGCAGGTACAGCTCGAGGTAATGGTTCGGGTGCTCGACCACGGCCAGCGTCGTCAGGTCGAAGATCAGCTCGCCGCGCTCCGGGTGGCGCACCGCCTTGACCGCGTTGCCGGATGTCCCCACGTCGTGGCGGGCCCACAGCTCGGCGAACTCCGGGCTGACCGTGCGCAGGTCGTCCACCAGCCGGTGGAACTCCGGGTCGCCGGGGGAGTGCGCCGCGTCGGCCCGGAACGCGGCGACCACGGACGGCGCCACCGCCGCCCAGTGCAGGTGCATGTCCCGGTACAGCGCGCTGGTGAAGAAGCTGACCAGGCAGTTGTGGTCGGTGTCCCGGTAGCCGAAGACCTCGCGCGCGGGTTCGTTCACCGCGAGCAGGTTCCAGTACCGATCGCGCAGCAGCGCCGGTCGGGGCGCCCAGGCCTCCAGCAGCCGGCACAGCTCGGCGGTGACCGGTTTCGTGCTGGTTCCCGGCTGGGGTGGATTGAGCCCGGCCAGCAGGTAGAGGTGGGTGCGCTCGGCGTCGGTCAGCCGCAGCGCCCGGGCGATGGCGTCCAGAACCTCCGGCGAGACGTTGATCTCCCGGCCCTGTTCCAGCCAGGTGTACCAGGACACCCCGACCCCGGCCAGCACGGCGACCTCCTCGCGCCGCAGGCCCGGCGTGCGGCGCCGCCCGCCCGCCGCCATGCCGACGTCGCCCGGGGTCAGCCGGGCCCGGCGGGTGCGCAGGAAGTCGCGCAGCTGCTCGCGCCGGGACTCGATGGGCACGAACCACGGTAACAACGTTCCGGGTTGTCCCGGGGCGTCCGGTCTTGTAGGTGTGGGTGATGACCGCGAGCACCCTGGCGCCGGACGAGGTGCCCTACTTCGACATCGCCGACCCGACGTTCTCCGTGCGGTCCGAACCGGTCCGGGCGGCGCGCGACGGCGGCTGGTACGCGCGGACCAACTACGGCCTGGCGGTGCTGCGGCACGCCGAGGTGAACGAGCTGCTCAAGGACCGCCGGCTGGTGCAGGGCAGCGCCCGCTGGCCGGAGCGCAACGGCGTGCACGGCGGGCCGTTCGCGGACTGGTGGTCCAAGACGCTGCTCAACCTGGAGGGCGCCGACCACACCCGCATCCGCCGGCTGCTCACCCCGGCGTTCTCGCCCAAGCTGATCCAACGGCTCACGCCGAGCTTCCAGGAGCTGGCGCACGAGCTGGTCGACGGCTTCGCCGAGCGGGGAAGCTGCGAGTTCATCGGCGAGTTCGCCGAGCCGTTCGCGGCCCAGGTGCTCACGATCATGCTGGGCATGCCCCGCTCGGAATGGCGCACCCTGGCCCGTTGGTCCGGCGACCTCGGCGCGGCGCTCGCGGTGACCATCCGGCGGGACATCGACCGGGTGCATGCGGCGCTCGAGGGGCTGTACGGCCACGCCGACACGTTGATCGCCGACCGCCGGCGCAGCCCCGGCGAGGACTTCGTCTCCCGGCTGGTGGCCGCGCAGACCGAGCAGGACCGGCTGACCGAGGCCGAGCTGCGTAACGCGATAGTGCTGCTGATCTTCGGCGGCATGGACACCACCCGCAACCAGCTCGGTTTGGCTCTGCACACATTTACGCAACACCCCGACCAGTGGCGGCTGCTCGCGGAGCGGCCCGAGCTGGGCAAGCCGGCGGTGGAGGAGGTGATGCGGGTGAACCCGACCACCACGTGGATCACCCGGGAGGCCGCCGAGGACCTGGAGTTCCGCGGCCTGCGGATCGCCAGGGGCACCACGGTTCACCTGTTCGCCGAGGCGGCCGGGACGGATCCGGCGGCGGTGCCGGATCCGGGCTTCGACATCACCGCTGAGCGCGGCGGGCACTTCGCCTTCGGCGGCGGCGTGCACTACTGCCTCGGTCACGCGGTGGCCCGGGCGGACATGGCGATTGCGCTGCCGGTGCTGGCCGCCCGGCTGCGCGCGCTCAGCCTGGCCGGCGAGCCGTTGGCGATGCCCATATCCGGCAACACCGGTTTCCTCCGCCTGCCATTGGCGTTTTCCGCGCTCAGGCGCTGAGCCTCGTGGCCAGTCGGTCACGCACGAAATCCTCCAGGCGAACGACCACGAAACCGACCGTGCCGGTGGCCACCAGTTCACGTTCGTCCCGGGCCTGCACCGACCATTCGGAATACCGCCCGTTCACCGATGTGCAACGAGCGGTTACCGACAATATGGTTCCGGCGGGGATCGGGGCCAGGTGAGAAATGGTGATCCGGCTGCCCAGCGAGCACTCGTCGTCGGTCAGGTAGGCGCGCAACGCGGCCATTGCCGGCCACTCGCACATGCCGACCAGCCAGCCCGAGGCCATGACTTCCGGCTTGCGGGTGAACTCGTCCACCTCGGGCAGCAGCCGGCGCACCATGTGCTGCTCGCCGACTCGGCACACCACGGTGTGCTCTACCCCGATCACCAGCTTGGACAGGGTGTTCACCAGGCCGTCCCGTCCTCCGCCAGGTGGCCGTCGTCGCCGTGCCGCTCGGGCAGCACACACCGCCACGACTCACCCGGGATCGGGGCCAGCCGGTCGCCGCACGGGGTCCCGAACTGTTCGGCCAATTCGGTGAGCGCATCCAGTTTGTCCGCGAATTCCATTCGCCTGACCTTTCCCAGTTTGTTACGTACGGGTTACCGGGCTCGCAGATCCGCCGGCGCGACGATGCGCGTGCCCCCGTATGGTCCACTGAATTTGAGGGATGCTCAACATAAAGTGCACCTAAAGAAATCAGGCAAATCCTTAGAAATGTCGCGTTTTGCCTGATCTTGGCCATGTCGGCGCGACGGTGATCGGCTGCGCAATGACCTGGCTAACACCTGACCGAGTGAATTCAGGAGCCTGATGATTGAAAGCTGGATAATTGCGAGACCGTCGCTATAGCGAGCCGACCAGGGTGACGGTGACCTGATCGCGCGGGCACACCCAGGTAGCCGCCCCGTCCCGGACCTCCACCCGCAGCGGATGGGTAACCGGGTGGTGCGGGCACGGTGGCCAGTTGGTCGGGGAGTCGTACCAGAGTTCCTCGATCACGAACTCCTGCACTCGTTCGGTCGCCCTGGCGATGCGGTCCGCCTCGGGCTCCCGCAGCATGATCATCACGCCCATGCCGTAGCCGTTGCGTCCGCGCAGCATTGCCGAAGCGCTGTCGGGCACCTCGTACCCCATCGGCTCCATCTCACGCAGCCGCAACGGGCGCAGGCCGGTCGCGCGGATGTCGCGCCGCACCGGCGCCAACGCTTCGACCAGCAACTCGTGCACGGCCGCACCATAGCCACCCGGGCGGTCAGCGTGGCGGCCAACCGGGCGCGGCGTCGGCGTCACCGCCGATGTCCGTGTCGATGATCAGAGCGTGCGCTCCAGGACCGCCGCGACCTCGCGGAACCGGCTGACCGGCACCAGGTGGACCCCGTCGCACGCGCCGGACTCGCGCAGTGCCAGCACCTGTTCACAGGCCGCCGCGACCCCGGCGGCCGGATCATCGGCCACCCGCCGGACCAGCTCGTCCGGGATTTCGATGTCCGGGATCGTGGCCGCGAGTCGCTTGGCCATGCCCACGCTGGCCAGCACCATCACGCCGACGTAGACCGGCAGCTCCGTCGGGTTGGCCTCGCGCCAGCGCAGCAGCGCCTCGACCGAGTAGCTGACCTGGGTCAGCACGAAGTCGGCGTCCCGCTTCCACGCCGGAAACCCCCGGCCCAGCGCGGCGGTCACCCCGACCCGGAAGGGCGCGACGCCCTCGAACGCCGCCTCGTCGGTCGCCCGGCGGGCCGCTTCGATCATGGTGCGCACGGTCAGCTGGCTGGTCCGCTGCCCGACGCTCGGGGCATCGCCCCGCACGAACAGGAACTGGTCCACCCCGTAAGCCGCGGCGGTGAGCAGGTCCCGACGGAACCCGAGCAGATTGCGGTCCCGGGAGTTGAGGCAGGCGATGCTGCGCCCGCCCATGGCCGCCACCTCGTGGGCGACCGCAATGCTGGACACGGTCGCCCGCCCGATGTGGTTGTCCGGGATCAGGAACGAGTCGGCGACCGGGGCGAGGACCCCGATCTGGTGCCGGGCATGCCGCAGGTCCGGCCGCATCGGTGGCTCGATCTCGCAGATCAGGCGAAACTCACTCACATTGATCGAGCCTACGTCGCTCGAGCCCCGACCCGAGGAGGAAGAACCTGGAGGGGGCGCGGAAGACTCTGGTCGAGATCCTGGGTGAGACGCGCACACTTCCTCCAGCAACGTGGCAAGCTCAGCGAGTGAGGGGGTGAGCAGCCCGCGCCGAGTGTGTTGCCGGCCAGGGTGAGTGTGTCGAGGGCGGCGTCGGGGTTGGTGAGTGAGTCGTTGCTGAGCCCGTGGGTCCGCCGGCCGATGACGTTGTCGATAACGACGCCGGTGCTGTAGAGCATCCCGCCGGCCGCCAGTGTGCCGCCCACCACGGCCACGGTGCCCCGGACGCCACCGTGGGCGGCCACCGCGCCGTCGGCCCCGACGACATTCGCCGGTCGGGGCTGCCGGGCGGGCCGGTGTACCCGAGCCGGGGTACCCAGTGGTCCAACCCACCTTGGTCCACCAGCCGAAGGACCCGGTCCGCAGTGAGCAGGACGGTTTGGGGCGGGTAGTACTCCATGAGGTTCGGGCCATGCCGGTCCTCGGGTCAGGCAGGTCCGGGCCGAACTGCACGCGGGCAACCGTGGGCAGCGGCGGAGGCAGCGGATAACCGAGTTCGTGGAACCGCCGCACCCGGGTTGGGCTGAGGCATCGGCCAACGCGTCGCGGCCTGGCTATTGAATCCCTTCGTCGGCGGCGCCGGCGGGTTCGTCGCAGAGGAAATAGTCGAACGCATCCAGGTCCATTGTTTCAACGACGTGTGGTTGTACTTCGGTCAGGTTCTCTGGAGTCACTGGCCACTCCAGGCCATAGCCGGGGTCGTCGTCGGGAAGTGACCAAACCCGCCGGATGAACTCCGCATCCACGCCGACGGTGGCTATCATCCTAGTCAGATACCCTAGCTCTGCCTTCTCGTATTCTTCAATTACCCATTTGATCATTTTTGTAGGCGCCTTCCTGATGCCGGCCCCTTGGTCTGGCGGCCCTGTTGATCGAACTCGCCGAGGTTCTTCTTGTTCTTGCTCCACACCTCGTAGGTTCCGCCGCCGTAGGTGGGCAGGGTTCGGTCGAGGTGTTCGAGTAGGGCGGTGTCGCGGGTTGCGCGCAGCGCGCCGGCGGCTCGGGCGGTGCCGGTGAGGATCTTGCCGGCGCCGGCGCGTAGTAGGCCTGCGCCCGGGGTGACCAGGAGCAGGGGGGTGGAGTCCTTGAGCAGGGTCTTGAGGGGTGGTTGTAGTAGCCGGTGCCGAGTTGGCTGGTGTCGCCGTGGAGCAGGGTGGCGTGGCGGTTGGTGATGTTGGCGCCGAGCTGGTGGATGCCGGCGGAGAACGGGACGAGTCGTTCGTAGGTTTCCTGGGGGTTTCACCGATCAGCGCGTGGTTGGACAGGTCGTTGGAAGCGCCGGTGAGCTGGTCCCATTGGCTTGCGTTCGGGTTGGTTGCGTGCCTCATCGAAGTGGCTCGGGATGGCGTACGACGGCGGCGGCCTCTGGCCGAGGTGCCGGAGTTCGTCGCCGGGGTGGCCGCCGCGAACTGGTTGTCCGTGGAGCAAGTATGGCGGCTGGCTCGGCGCAGTTCGGAACTCTCCGGTGTGAATACGATGCTCCACAGGGGCCCCGACCCGTCGGACCTGATGCTCGCGCCGGTGGTGGTCTTCCTTGTGGCGGGGCGCCCGTAGCGGCCGTCAGGGCTGTGCGCGCGTGGTTGGGGGAACGGATTCGCCGGAGGGCGAGTTGGCCAGGGCGTGTCGGGCGAGGTGGTCCGCTCGGCGGGTGGTTTCGGGTAGTCGGTGTCGGCACAGGCGTAGTACGTGGGCACACGCGGTGGTCAGGTTGGTGCGGTGGCCGACGGATACGAACACGGGTTTGACGTTCTCGCGGGTGCGCAGTGCCCGCCCGACGACGCCGTCGTCGTCGCGGATTTCGGTCCAGGAACCGCGTGGCGGGTCCGGCATGCGGTAGGGGCCGACCGGGGTTTTCGCCACCCCGATGGTCGGCAGGTCGAGCAGCACGCCGAGGTGGCAGGCCAGCCCGAAGCGGCGGGGGTGGGCGAGCCCGCTGCCGTCGCAGATCAGCAGGTCCGGCGGGATGGTGAGTTTCTCCAGGGCGGCGGCGATGGCGGGCAGCTCGCGGAAGGCCAGCAGGCCGGGTTGGTAAGGGAACGCGGCTCGACCGTGCGCGGTGGCGGTCTCCAGCGGGGCCAGGGTTTCCGCGTCGAGCACGACCGCGGCGGCGGCGATCACGTCGTCGTCGGTGCGGTAGGCCACGTCGATCCCGGCCACGGTGTACACCTGGTCTGGCCCCGGATCCTCGACGCGGGCCAGGGGGCGCAGCTGGTTCTGCAGCGCGATGGCCTGTTGTGGCGTGGCCGGCCATGGGCCAGCGCTGAAGCGCTCGAACTCCGCAGGGGTCGATGGGGTGCTCATGGCGTTCGGTTCTGGTTCAGGGCTCATCGGGATAGCCCGGGCCGTACTCGATTTTTCCGTGCCAGACAGTGGGGAGCTTGCGGGGTCCTTCGAGGTTGAGGTAGGGGCAGTCCGCGGATCCTTGGCGCAGGGTCATGCTGTCGTCGCCGGGCTCGATCCACTGGACGTGGCCGGAGTCGAGCCAGGGCCCAAGCTCGAAATCATAGTCCGGGGTGAACGCTCTTCTCGCGCCCCAGCCACCCCATTCACCGTTTCCGTCGTGGACCGAGTAGTCGTCTTCTGCCCAGAAGTTGTATCCGAGGTAGAAACCGCCGGGTTTGGCCGGCTGCTGGCTGGTGTAGTAGGTGATAGGCCACCCGATGTGCGGGCCGACGCCGATCTGCGCGATGACCGCGATGGTGTTCGGCCAATCGAATAGATGAGGGATGACCCCAGGCACCCCTGGGCCGGGTTCGACGTGGATGGCTTTGCTGGTCACGGGCTGGTGTAGCCGCATCGCCCCGGTGAACGCAAGAAAGCACCTCGGTGGCTTCTTCGGGATTCGCCTGATGGTTGCGTCGTAGTTCCAGGCCCAACCGTCCAGGTCGACGGTATCCAGCGCCCAGGTGAGCAACTCCCCGGTGAACGGGCAGCGAGACACCGCAACCTCCGGCAACAACTTCCGATACTTGACCAGCGCCTTGTCCATCTCCCAGCGATAATCGCCGGCTCTGATCTGGTCCGACTCGTTCTCAGAACGCTCCAGCTCGATTGCCCGCTGCTCGGCTCGGTTGCCTTCCTCCATGATCGCGTCACGCCCGGCGCGGAAGCGCTCGAACTCCGCGGGTGTTGATGGGGTGCTCATGGCATGCGGTTCTGGTTCAGGGCTAATCGGGGTAGCCCGGGCCGTACTCGATCTTGCCGTGCCGGATGGTGGGGAGCTTGCGGGGTCCGTCGAGGTTGAGGTAGGGGCAGCCGGTGGATCCTTGGTGGAGGGTCATGGTGTCGTCGCCGGGTTGGATCCATTGGAGTTGGCCGGAGTCGAGCCAGGGTTCGAGCTCGAAGTCATAGTCCGGGGTGAACGCTCTTCTTGCGCCCCAGCCAACCCATTCACCGGTGCCGTCGTGGACCGAGTAGTCGTCTTCGGCCCAGAAGTTGTATCCGAGGTAGTAGCCGCCGGGTTTGGCCGGCTGGCTGCTGGTGTAGTAGACGATGGGCCACCCGATGTGCGGGCCGACGTCGATCTGCGCGATGACCCCGATGGTGTTCGGCCAGTCGAACAGATGAGGGATGACCCCGGGCACCCCTGGGCCGGGTTCGACATGGATGGCTTTGCTGGTCACGGGCTCGTGTAACCGCATCGCCCCGGTGAACGCAAGAAAGTACTTCGGCGGCTTCGGCATGCGCCGGACCGTCGCATCGTAGTTCCAGGCCCAGCCGTCCAGGTCGACGGTGTCGAGCGCCCAGGTCAGCAGTTCCCCGCTGAACGGACAGCGAGACACCGCCACATTCGGCAGCAAAGCTCGGTACTTGTCCGAGGCCGCATGCCTGGCCCACCAGTACTCGCCGGCCATGATCTGGTCCGACTCGTTTGCGGAACGGTCCAGCTTGATGGCCTGTTGCTTGGCTTGGTTGCCTTCCTCCATGATCGCGTCGCGTCCGGCGCGGAAACGCTCGAATCCGGCTGGGGTTGAGGGTGCGCTCATTGCAGCGGGTCTCCCGTTCCGTCGACGAGCGTGGGCGGGGAGTTCGGACTGAACCGTATCAACGGTTCACCCCCTGAGCGGTGGTTGTGCACGATCCGATCGTAGATACCCTGCTCAACGGTATTGTTCGGCTTCCAGTACATGTGCGGGCCGTGCTCGACTCCCATGTCCTCGTCGAGCATCTTTCTGATCAGTTCCTTTTCCTCTTCTCTTGTGAGGCGTTCGCCGGTGTCGGTCTTCCGGATGTCGAACATGTCGTTGTCGGCCACGTACGGCTTCCACTCCCCGTGCTTGTCTTTGCCGTAGACGACTCCTCCGTCGACCTTGACCTTTCCGTCAGCAACGAGGCGGTCGAGGTTTTGCTCCTGGTCGGCGTACTCCTCCAGGCGTTGCTGGTGACGGGCTCGCAGGGCGGTCCAGTCCTGGTCGGACAGGTTTCCGCGTACCGGTTCGCGGGGGTTGAAGGAGCCGACCCGGCCTCGCTGCCCCTTCAGTTGTGGGTCGAGTATCTCGTCGTACTCGTTGATGGTCTTGTTCTTGATGTCCTTGGTCTTGGGGATTCCGGTGCCGGCGAGGCGGTCGGCCAGGGAGAACAAGCTGGACGGGCGGACAGTGATCGTAAGGCCCAGCCGGTCGGCGAATCGCTGGAACGCCCGCTGGTCCTTGGCCGGCATGCCGTGCTTGTTCTGTATCTCCCCGGCGCTGGGGAAGCCGGTGACGTCGCGCTGGCGTCCGCCGACCGAGTCCTCCAGGAGCCTTCTGTCCGGGTGGCCTGGGGGGTGGGTCGACCGGCCCGACAGGCTGGTGGCCCCCTCGGTCATGCGGTGGCAGTTGGCGCAGTTGGGGATCGGTGTCCACGTACGTTTCCGCCAGTCGAGGTGGCGGTTGACGATGAGGAACTCGTTCAGTGTCGCGGCGTCCGTGTGCTTGCCGCGCCGCCACAGCAGCTCGTTCACGCCCTTCATCTCGGCGTGCCGCAACGGGTCCGCCATGTACGGGAAGTCCGAACTCACGAGACGGCCGTTCTTCGTGAGTGGTTCCCCGGTGCGCCGGTCAAACTGCGGGTACGGCCCGTCGGCGCGCAGAACGCCGTACCGCTCGCCCATCACGGGGTGCACCGATCCCGCGGCCAGCGAGGTACGGCCATTCACGTACGGCACGAAGTCGCCGGTGCGTAGGTCCACCATGATCGACACATTCGGGCCTATGTCGCCCCTGCGCAGGGTTCCGGAAGCCTCCAGGTCCATGATGCGGGCGGCGTGCTTGTCGACAAGATCGTTGGCAGCCCGTTCCACGGGCATCCCGCCGACGTGAGTGATCAAGCCGCCCCGGTCTCTGGTCACCGACTCTTCACCGAACCGGGACGAGTGGCCGGCCGCCAGGGCTGGGTCCGGCTCGCCGGCAAATCCGGCCTTGTGGTTGGTCGCTCCGGTCCACCGCGGGTGGAGGCGGCGTACGAAGTCGCGGTCGTGTGCGCGGAAGGTGGCGTAATCGGGGTGGCTGGCGAGTAGTTCGGGGAGGCCCGCGCGTTGTTTCTTGGTGAGGTCGAGGTCGTCGGCGAAGGCCGCTCGGTGGGCGGGGACCTGGCCGTCGAGGCGTTGGGCGAGCGAGGCAACGCGATGGGCATTGACGCGCGGGCGGATGATTGATTTGACGAGCCCACCGGCGCCGGTGGCCATGAGGACGACGTTGGCGTCCTCGAGGACGGTTTGCAGGGGTCGTTCGTAGTAGTCCTTGCCGAGTTGTTTCCCGCCCTCGGTGAAGGGTGATTTCCAGCGGTTGGCGAGGCTGGCGCCGTACTCCTTGAGGCTGTCCACGTATTCGTGGCTGAACGGGAAGAGCCTGCGGGAGGCCTGTTGGTCTGTTTCGCCGCCGAGGCGGTGGTCGGTCAGGTCGAGGCCGGATGCCAGATGGCCCCACATTGCGTCTTGGGCGGTATGTGCTTGGCCCTTGCCGGTGTTGCCCCATTCGGCTGCGAGGTCCGATGCGTGTCTGGGGAGGCCGGCCAGCGTGCCGCTGACGATCTCGTTGAGGTCGTCAGCCGCGTTGTTGACGATCGGGGTGTCGAGCCAGCCGCCCTGCCAGGAGTGGGGTTTGCCGCGGTCTTGCCGGATCTGTTGGGCTGCCTGCTCGCCGCCCCGGAGCAACAGGTCGATCTTGTTGTCACGGATGTAGCTGTCTAGCTCTGCCCGGTCTTGCGGGGAGAACCCGGCGGTGTACGAATCGAGACCGTTCCCGCTGGCGAGGATGTCCTTGAGCGCTTCCGCGGCGTCGTGGTCGGCCTTTGTCCGAGGGTTGTTGAGCCGGTCGAAGCCGGGCATGTCCAGGCCCAGCTTGCCGAACAGGTCGCGGACGCCCGACGGGTCACCTTGCTGGGCAATGCGGTGGACTGCCTCGTGAACCGGCAGCCCACCGGCCGTCACAAGCCGGCGCATCCCCTCGTTTCCGAACAGCTCACGGGCTCTGCCCGCGACCTCCTGGTACTTCTTGATCGCGGACACGTCGGTGTTGATCCGCTCGGTCAGTAGCGCGTCACGGCGCTGGTCGAGATCCCGTGCTTGGGCGTTCAGCTCTTCGGCCTGCTTGGCTGTCCCACCCTTGGCCCGGAAGTCCGCGACCCTCTGGTTGTGGGCCGCTTGCAACGCGTCCAGCGAGGCGTCCTCGTCGGCGAGGCGTTTCTCCGTCTTCGGGTCGCGGGTGACCCTGCCGCGGTCGACCTGCGACTGCTGCCGGATCAGTGACTCGGCGGCGCGCTGGGCGCGTCGCTCGGGGGTTTCCGAACCGCCCGGGCCGGCCGGGGCCAGCGCATCGAGGGTGCGTGGCCGGTTCTTGAGCACCTCGGCCAGGTTGTCGCGTGCCCGCAGGACCTCCTCGCGGGTGGGTTTGCGATCGTGATCGGTGTAGTCGGGGTTGAAGCTCGACACCGTCTCGGGTGAAGACTCGGCGCTCTCCCGCAGCTCGGGGCTCAAGCCCTCCTCGCCGCCCAGGTACTGCTTGGCGTAGTCCTCGAGCTGCTCCGTGCTCAGACCAGATCCGGGGAGCTCACCGCTGCTCGGCCGGGGCTCGCCCCGGGAGGAGCTCCCTGGCTCACCAGGGGTGGGGAGCAGGGACGGCTTACCCGGGTCCTTGTAGGGCGCCAGGATTCCCGCGATGGGATCCGTGGTGCTCGGCTTGCCTCCGCCCAGGTTCGGCGAGGTGTCCGATCCCCGGTCGGGATCGATCAGCGGGGACAGCGACTTCGGGGAGGCGCGGGGCTGGCGTGGCGAGGTTCGGGGGTCGTTGGGCTGAGGAGTCGTCGTCCGGTTCAGCGCCTGGCGAGCGCGTTCGGCGTCGTCGAGTTCCTGGTCGGGGTTGGTGGCGCTGTTGTGGTTGGTGCCCCCGGCCTGGCCGGTGCCGCCGTTGGGGTTGGTGAGATTGCTCGTGCCGGGGGGCGCCGGGGCGGTCGGCAGCTCGGGTTTCTGGTCACCGTCACCGGGCTGTTCGCCACGGCCGGGATTGGCCAGATCGGGACGGAGGATCAAGTTGCCGAGTTCTCTGGCCCGGTCGTCCTGGGGCTCTGGGGACTCAGCAGAGTTGGTAGCCGGGTTGGTGGACGGAGCAGCGCCGGGTTGCTGGCCGGGGGGTGTGCCTGGGCAGGTGCCGGCGCCGCATGGGACCGGCGCCTGGGGGTTGTTCACCGCCGGGCTGTCGGAGGTCGCCTGCTCGTTGGGGCGCCGCTGTGGGACTGCCAGTGAGGCGTTGCGCGCCGTCGCGGTGGTGGCGGTGGAACCGCGGTTGGCCGTGGTGTTGGGCTGTGCGCCCGCCGTGACGGCCCTGGTGGTGGTTGCGCCGGGGGAGTGGGTCAGGTTCGCGTTGGTGGCGTTGGTTCCCGGGGTTGGGGGGTCCGCGCCGGCGAGGGTGTCCTGGGGGCGGTTGTCGGTGCGCTGAGCGGAGTCCGGCTCGGCGGAGGCGTTGCGGGCGTCGGCCTGGCCGGCGTTGGCTTGCTGGCCCGTGGCGGCGGTGGGCGCGCCGGCGTTGCCGGTCTGGCCGCCGTTGCCCACCGTGGCCGGGCTGCCCGGGTTGGATTGGCCGGGCGGTTGTTGGTCCGGTTGGGGCTGAATGGCCGTCTCGGTTGACCTGGCCGTCCGGGTGGGGCCGGTCCCGGTGCCGCCTTGTCGGGCGGCCTGGCCGGGGGAGACGCAGCCGGTGCCGCCGGCGGCTTGGCAGGTCTGTTCGCCGGTGGCCTGGTGTTCGCCGTCCTGTGGGCGGGTCAGGTTGGCGGTCTGGGCGGTGCAGGTGCCGGATTGGCCGCAGTCACCGGTGGTGGTTGTGCCCGCGTTGTCGGTGGGGCGGGGCCGGGCGGCGAAGGTTTGCGGCTCTTCGGTCTGGGCGCCGGTTTGGGTCGCGGTCGGGTGCCCGGGTTGGCCGGTGGCGGTGTTGACCGGTTGCCGATCGGGTTGCGGCTGCTCGCCGGTGCCCGCCCTGCCGGGCTGGTTCTGCCGGGTGCGGGCCGCCGCGTCGGTCTGTTCCCGGTCGGGCTGCTGGCCGGTCCGCTGGCTCGCCGGTTGGCCGGTGTGACCGGTCCGGGCGTTACCGGGGTTGCGGTCGCTGTTGCTGGCCGCGTTGTCGGCCTGCTGCTCGTCCGGTCCGCGCTCACGCGGGGTACCACCGGACTGGCCGCCGTTCTGGCCGTCGGGGTTGCCCTTGTCACTCTGGCCGGCGGCCTTGCCGGTCTGGTCCTCGCCGGGACCTTTGTCGGACTTGCTCCCGCCGGACTTGCCGCTGGAGTTGCCGCCGCTGGAGTCCTTGCTTCTGGCATTACCCGACCCGTCGTGTTCACCGCCACCGCCACCGCCACCGCCACCGTTGCCATCGCCGCCGCTGCCGGCGGGTTCGGCGGAACGCAACGGCGTCGCGAGGGCGACCGTGTCGACAACCGGGCCAGAGACCGACTCGGACTGCGCGTGGACCGGTGACAGCCACGCCACCGCGAACCACGCCAACCCGATCCCGGCCAACAACACCGAAAGCGGCAACCGCGATGCCACCCGCAACACGGTGGGCAGGGACGACGGCAGCACGACCGGTGGCACGACGCAGCCGCGTCGCCCCCCAGCCCTGACCGTCGCCCACGACATCGCGAAACCACTCCAGGCAGACTCGGTGACCGAAACCAACACACCTGCGCCCGCGAGCCCGCCGGCGGACAGCTTTCTGCCCACCGCACGAAAACCCAGGAAGAAGAGACGGATCGACCGGCTTGCCGCGGCTGGCCTACACGCGGGAGCCCGACACCACACACCCCGAGTCCGGAGCGCGCGACATCGACCCAGGTCGACTGGCCAGCCGCGGTGCAACTCACGCGGAGACCGTGCCCCAAGTGCCGGACGCCGGCAACGTTGGGTACATCGACCAGGACACACACCAGTGGTGCGTGCGAATCAAGCATACCGGAGCGTCCTTTCGCCGCAAGGCTGATTCGCCGCATAGGATTCATTCGGTTGCAGCGGTGCACGTCATGGCTATCCTGTGATCACCGTCGTTCTCGGCACGTTGCCGCACGGCACCAAGCGGCGACAGCCGGAGCTGAGGTCTTCCGCGTGAGTCGTACCGTGGATGAACCGCTGGGCAGGGCCTGGGTGAAGTAGCCCCGGAGCGACCCGTCCGCCAGCTCCGCATGTTCGTCGTTCCCACGCTTATACCCGCTTTGACCTGCACAGACGCTTCCTGGAGTGGTGATCACGATGTCCCGTCCGAGCCCTGCCGTCGCGTTGCCCGGGCTGGCTGCGGCGTTGCTCGCCGGGGCGCTGGCCGTCCAGCCGGTGTCCGCGCCGGCCGCCGAGATGACCCCGGTTCGGCTGGTCGCCGAGGCGGGGCCGCTGGTGCCGGAGCGGTCGCCGGACAACGACGAGGGCGACGTCGGCTCGGCCGACGGCTCCTCGAGGAGCGACCGCTCGGACTTCGGGCTGAGCAGCGGGGGCTCGGGGAAGAAGGGCGACGAGCAGCAGGACATCCTCGAGGGGGAGTCCGGGTCGGGTAAGCCCAGGTCGTCCGGTGCGCAGGGCGGCGGCAAGCACTCCGGGAAGGACGACGAGGGTGACGGCGGCTCCTGGATCGGGAAGCTGCTGGACTCGATCTTCAGCGGGATCGCCAAGGCTCTGGGCTGACCCTGAACTGCCCCTGAGCCGACCCGCGGCGGAAACGCCCGCCGGCGCCGTCACCGGTGCCGGCGGGCGTTTCAACTGTCCGGGCATAGTCGGCCGGCTGTGGCCAAATCCGCTGGCCACGGGGGTGCAGTCAGGTGGCCACGGTGGCCATGGTGGGCGTGGGCGGGTCCGTGTCCGCCGGGGTGGGGGCGGCCATCGGTGGCCGGTCACGCCCGCCAGCTGGCCGCTGGGCGGCCGGGCCGGGCGGCCACGAGCGGGGTGGCCAGCCGGCCGAGCCGCGGCCGCGGACAGCCGTTGCGGGCGCCCGGGGTGGCCGCGGCCGGCGGGCCGGCCACGGGTCCGGGGGCAGCCAACCGGGCGGTACTTGATCGTCGCCGAGTTGTGATTGTCCACGGAGGGGGTGGTGTCTACCCTGGAAGGTGCCTGGAGCTTCGCGGGTTCCGGGTGCCTGGTAGCTCCAGCGACTGCGAGGACTCAGCGCATTCGGTGGAGCCGGCGTCCCTCGGTGTGAATGTGCCACGGACGGACCTCCGGGTAGCGGGTACGCGCAGGTCAGCGCTCTGGAGGCGCTTACCTCTAGTTTGCTGCGCTCTTTTTCAGCCAGGTTGGGCGGTGCGGTAGCCGTCCGGCGTGGGCAGATTCGGGTGCCGGTGGACGGCCCGCCTCCTGATGTCCCGTGCCGTATCGAGGCCACTGGTCCGCGACCGGCCTCCACCGACTTTCGTCCGCGCACCGGCGACGCGCGGACGCGGGAGCCGTCATGCACGCGCCGTCAATATTCCGGACCCCTCTCGACGAGCGGCCGCGGTCGACCGGACACGCCCCGGTGACCCCGGCCAGGATGGCCATGCCCACGGCCGCTGGACACGGCTGGGGACGCCCGGCGGAGACCCCGGGCCGCGGCGCCGCGGCCACGTCCGCCCCGGCCACCGCCCGGGTTGGCCGGCTGGCCGTGACCGGGGCCACTCCGGTGGCCACGGCGGCCGAGGTCCCGGTGGCCACGCGGACATCCGTGGCCACGGACGCCTCGGTGCGCACGAAGGCCCCGGTGGCCACGGAAGCCTCGGCGGCTGCAGCCGCCCCGGTGGCCACGGAGAGCCCAGTTGTACCCCCGGCCACGAAGACCTCAGTGGCCACTCCGGAACCAGCGGTCGACGGGGGGTGGCGTCGGTGAGCGGCGCCAAGGTGTGCGGCCTGGCCGGCTGCGACAACCCGATCCCGGAGGACGACCCCCGCCGCTACTGCAGCGCGGGTCACCGCAAGCTCGCGCGCCGGCAGCGGCGGGCCACCACGATCACGACTACGCACGCTCCGAGTACCAAACCCGCGGGTCAGGCGGCACCGGTCCGGGTTGCGGCGCCGTCGGCAGCCGCGGTCACAACCGCGGCAACGACTACCACCACAGCGACCACGACGGTGGACGGCGGCGGGCCGGACGAGCCGGAGCCGCCGACCGTGCGGATCCCGAGAGCCAGCGGTTATCGACGGCTGGTCCCGGAGCCCCGGCCCGGTTGGTGGCGTCGCGTGGCGCGCCGGCCGTTCGGGGCCACCGTGACGCTCCCGCCGCGTACCGACGACGCCCTGGCGCCGCTGCCCTCGCACCCGGAGTGGCTCTGGCCCTCGTCCTACCGTTCGGAACCCCCGGCCCGTCCGGTGCCACCGGCCCGGACCGAGCCGACTCGTGCCGTCCTACCAGGGCGTTCGTACCCGGCACGGCCGCCGTACCCGCCCCAACCGGCCTGGCCGGGGGAGCGGCGCCCCGCCCGAAGCCGGCCCCAAAAGTCGGCGACGACCGACCCGAGAGTGGCGTTCGCGCTGGTCAGCAGGGCCGTCCCGACGAGGTCGAGCCTGGGTGTGCAGGCCGGGCAGCTGCGGGAGGCGCTGGGCGCGGCGCTGCACAGCCTGACCAACAACCGGCTGCGCTCACTGCTCACCGCCGTGGGGATCATCGCCGGCGTCATGTCGGTGATCGTGCTGATGGCGATGGGCAACGGGATGCGGGTGAACTTCGACCGGGAGTTCGCCAAGCTGGCCAACCAGGTCACCATCACGCCGGCGAAGGGGCAGGTGCCGGACGGCGGGGTGCCGCAGCACCTGACCGACGCGGACGTGGCCGAGCTGTCCGACCCGCGCAAGGTTCCGCACGTCACCGCGGTCTCCCCGGCCATGGTGGCCACGGTGGTGACGGCCGCCGGCCAGCGGAAGGCGAAGGCCACGCTGATCGGGGCCACGGAGAACTACCTGGAGATGATCGACCGCAAGATCACCGCTGGTTCCTGGCTCACCGCCAAGCAGATCGAGAACGACGAGCGGGTGGTCGTGCTCGGCGAGGAGGCCATCAACCTGCTCTACGGCTCCTCCTACCCGAGCGAGAAGGTGGTCGGGCAGCGGATCCGCCTGGCCCAGAGCGTGTTCCGGGTGGTCGGCGTGCTCAAGCCGGACGGGCAGAACGACAACGCCGCGATCGTGCCTTTCGGCACGTCACGGGCCTACCTGGTGGGCAACGAGAACGGCAAGGTGGACCAGGTCATCCTGAAGTCGACCGACGCGAGGACGGTGGACGCCCTCGCCGCCGAGGCGACCGCCGTCCTGGACGCCCAGCACCGCGTGCGCACGCCGTCGGGCCGGGACTTCAACGTGAAGACGTTCACCGAGCTGCTCCGCGAGTCCACCCGCTACATCGACTTCCTGGCCATCTTCATCGTCGCGGTCGGGGCGATCTCCCTGTTCGTGGGGGGTGTCGGGGTCGCCAACATCATGCTGGTCTCGGTCACCGAGCGGACCCGGGAGATCGGCATCCGGAAGGCCGTCGGGGCGACGACCACGGCCATCATGCGGCAGTTCCTGTCCGAGGCGGTGCTGCTGACCGCACTGGGCGGGTTGGTCGGGGTGGTGTTCGGCATCGGCCTGGCGAAGCTCGGTGAGTCGGTGATGCTGGGCATCGACGAGGAGCTGCCGGTGCCGATGCTCACCTGGCAGCCGGTGCTGGTGGCTTTCGGGGTGAGCCTGCTGATCGGGCTGCTGGCCGGCGGATATCCGGCCCGCCGGGCGGCCCTGATGCGGCCGATCCAGGCGCTGCGGTTCGAGTAGTTCGAATAGGTACGGACCCGGGCGGGGCCATGGGGCGGTTCGCTGGCCGCGCCCGGGGCCGTTACCTACTCTGACGTGCGATTTCAGGCGCTGGCTGCCATCCCTTCCCGGCTTACGTCAGCCGAGATCGGCGCCCGGGGGGTCGGCAGCGGACGTGGCGCGGCCGAGGTGCGGTTGGGCGGGTCGAGTTCGTCGAGCGTGCCGCGAAGCGCGCGCAGCGCCTCGCCGAGGGTGTGTTCCTCGGCGGCGGTGAGGCCCTCGCGGCCGGTCTCGCGCAGCACGGTGTCGAGCGCCTCGACGTAGCGCTGCCAGGAGCGCAACCGGGCCAGCGAGCGGCCGTCGGCGACCTCGGCCAACGACTCGATGCGGGTGTGCAGTTCCCAGGAAAGGCGGTACAGCGGCAGTTCATCGGTGATGAACGACTTGATCGTTTCTCGCAGTCCGTCAGCGACGAACCTGACCAGCGGATACTGCTTGATCGGTGGCATCGGAGCATGTCCAGACGTACGGGGACGGCCCGCGCGCACGCGGGCACGACCAGGAAACATGTGGATGAAACCTGGCCTCCGCGGCGTAGTCACACCGAGACCCTGAGCGCTCGGGGCGGTGAGGGTGGTCGTGTTCACACCGACACCTGTGCCGAGCTGGAACGACTTTAGCTGCCCTTAGCGTTCGGAGTCAACGCATGCGGCCGGCCACCTGACCAGGTGACAAGGTCACCGAGATGTAACGGTGTCGGCGGCCCCCGGCGAACTAACCGACGTACAAGCTGTCCAGACCGGGGGGTTGAAATGGATCCGATGACGCCGCTCTTCGACGAACTGACCACGTGGTCGGGCTGGGTGGACGCGAGCGTTTCGGCGCCCAGCCACCCGGACATCTATCAGGAGATGTGCCAGGAGTTCGGGGACGTCCGCGACTGGGCTCCGAGCACGCTCGACTCGATCCGCCCGCTGGAGGGCACCGCGCCGCACGAGCAGCGGCCGATTCCGGTGCACTACGTCGAGCAGCGGAACTGGTTCGCCGCCTGAGCGCTCGAGTCAGCCGATGCGGCGCAGCAGCGGTCCGATGCGGTACGGCACCAGCTCGCGCATGACCAGCGCGGTGTCGGTGCGCTCCACCCACTCGATGGCCAGGATCTGGCCGGCGATCCGGTAGAGGTCGTCGGCGTCGGCGGCCACCACGCGCACCATCAGGTCGGTCTGACCGGTGATGCCCTGCACGCTCAGCACCTCGGGGATCTCCGCCAGCGCGGCGCTCACCTCGTCCAGCCGCCGCTGCGTGACCCGGGTGGTGACGAACGCGGTGAGCGGGTAGCCCAGTGCGGCCGGGTTGATCCGCTGCTCGAAGGAGTCCAGCGCGCCCCGTTGTTCCAGCCGGGCCAGCCGCGCGGCGGCGGTGTTCCGGGAGAGGCCCAGGCGCTCGGCCAGCGCCACCGCGGTTGCCCTCGGCTGCTCCACCAGTGCCCGCAGCAGCCGGGCGTCCGTGACGTCGATCCGGTCGACCTTGCGCAGGGTGCCCGCCTCCATCGCCCACGAACCCGCTTGAAGCGAGCACTTTGCTCAATCTTCTCGGTCTCATTTGAGCAGACCGGCCATGACTGATGCAATGGAGCATCATTCTGCCCAGCGCAGCGAGTGGAGCAACGTCATGACCAGCACCGCCCGGCCCCGAGACGCGGCCGCCGAGATCGGCACACTCGGCGAGATCGAACGCCGGGCGCTCTGGCTCTCCAGCGCGATCGTGCACCATGCCAACCGGGTGCGGCCCAACCCGTCGGGCCTGAAGGTGGGCGGACACCAGGCCTCCTGCGCGTCGATGGTGTCGATCATGACCTCGCTGTGGTTCCGGCATCTCGCGCCGGGGGACCGGGTGTCGGTCAAGCCGCACGCCTCGCCGGTGCTGCACGCGATCAACTACCTGCTCGGCGAGCTGGACGAGCGGTACCTCACCACGCTGCGCGAGTTCGGCGGCCTGCAGAGCTACCCGAGCCGGTCCAAGGACCCGGACCCGGTGGACTACTCGACCGGCTCGGTCGGTATCGGCGCGACCGCACCGATCTGGGGCGCGCTGTCGCGGCGCTACCTGCGCAGCACGGTGGGCGCGAAGACCGGCGGCGGCCGGCAGTTCTCGCTGGTCGGCGACGCCGAGCTGGACGAGGGCGCGATCTGGGAGGCGATCCTGGACCCGGCGGTGGCCGAGCTCGGCGAGCTGGTGTGGATCGTCGACCTGAACCGCCAGTCGCTGGACCGGGTGGTGCCGAACATCGCCGCCGAGCGGTTGGCCGGGATGTTCGGCGCGGCCGGCTGGCAGGTGCTCACGCTGAAGTACGGCCGGCTGCTGGAGGAGCTGTTCGTCCGCCCCGGCGGCGCCGCGCTGCGGCACCGGATCGACGCGATGAGCAACCCCGAGTACCAGCGGCTGCTCCGCTGCACCGCCGCCGAGCTGCGCGAGCGGTTGCCCGGGGAGGAACCCGAGGCCGTTAGGGCGCTGATCGACGACCTGGACGACGCAACGCTGCTGGACGCCATCCGCAACCTGGGCGGGCACGACCTGGACGCGCTGGACCACGCGTTCGCCGAGATCGACGACTCGCGCCCGACGGTGATCTTCGCCTACACCGTCAAGGGCTACCGGCTGCCCACCCAGGGCCACCCGCAGAACCACTCCTCACTGCTCACCGACGAGCAGATGCGCACGCTGGCCGGCGAGGTCGGCGCCGATCCGGACCGGCCGTGGCTGGGCTTCCCGGCCGGCAGCGCGGCCGCGTCGCTGTGTAGCGAGGTGGCCGCCCGGCTGCACCGGGAACCCGTCTCGCCGGTGGGACCCCCGGCCCTGCCGGAGGACATCGGCCGGCCGGCCCCCACCGGAACCGCCACCACCCAGGCCGCCCTCGGCCGGGCGCTGCTGGACCTGACCCGGAGCGCGCCGGAAGCGGCCCGGCGGGTGGTCACGGTCAGCCCGGACGTCAGCTCGACCACCAACCTGGGCGGCTGGGTGAACAAGGTGGGCGTCTGGTCGGCCACCGAGCGCCGCGACTGGTTCGCCGACGACGCCGAGACGATCCTGCACTGGCGGGAGAACCCGGCCGGCCAGCACATCGAGCTGGGTATCGCGGAGACCAACCTGGTCGGGCTGCTCGGCGAGCTCGGCGCCACCTGGAGCCGGTGGGCCGAACCGCTGCTACCCATCGGCGTGATGTACGACCCGTTCGTGGAGCGGGCGCTGGAGCCGTGGTCGTTCGGCATGTACGCCGGCGGGCAGTCCATCCTGGTCGGCACCCCGTCCGGGGTCACCCTGGCGCCGGAGGGCGGCGCGCACCAGTCGATCACCACGCCGTCCATCGGCATCGAGCAGCCCGGCTGCGTCAGCTACGAGCCGGCGTTCGCCATCGACGTGGAGTGGACGCTGCTCGCCGCGCTGGCCCAGCTCGGCCGGCCGGACGGCGAGTCGGCCTACCTGCGCCTGTCCACCCGCCCGGTGGACCAGTCACTGGCCGCCGTGCCGGCCGACCCCGCCGCCCGGGAGCGGCGCCGCCGCCAGGTGGTGGCCGGGGCGTACCCGCTGCGCCGGGGTTCGGCGGCCCCCAAGGTGACCATCGCCGCGATGGGCGCCATGGTCACCGAGGCGCTGCAAGCCGCCGACCGGCTGGACCAGGTCGGGGTGGCCACCGAGGTGGTCTGCGTGACCAGCCCGGACCTGCTCTTCCGCGCCCTGCGCTCGCGCCGGGGCCAGGGCGACGCGCCGAGCTGGATCCTGGACCAGGCCTTCCCGGCGGACCGGGCCGCCCCGCTGGTCACCGTGCTCGACGGCCACCCGCACACACTGGCGTTCCTGGCCGGCGTGCACCAGGTGCCGCACGTGCCGCTCGGGGTGACCGGGTTCGGCCAGTCCGGCTCGTTGGACGAGGTCTACCGCTACCACGGCATCGACACCGACAGCATCATCCGCGCCGCCCTGGACGTAGTCGCCTAACTCCGGCTACCGGTTTGCACGATGTCATTCACGTTGTGCTCCTTCGACGGGGTAGAGCGAGGCGAGTTCGGTGGCTGCCTTGGTCATGGCGGCGCGCAGGTCGTCCGGGGCGAGTACCTCCACATCGCCGCCGAGGCGTAGGAGCTCGGGGACGGCCCATTCGACGGATTCGATGGGCAGTTCTACCTCGTGCCGGCCGTCGGGGGTCGTGGAGAGGACGCTCGCGCCGGGCAGGTGGGTGAGTGCGCCGGGGGTGACGCGGAGTTTGGCGGTGGCCCGGTGGCGGCGGCGGTCGAACTGGTCGAGGTAGTCGGTCCAGTAGGCGGCGAGGTCGAAGCCGGTCGGGCGGTCGAAGGTGTCGTCCAATACCGCCAGCTCGAGGATCCGGGAGACCCGGTAGGTGCGGATCCGCTCGGCCTGGGCGACCAGGTACCAGGTGCCGGCCTTGACCACCAGGCCGAGCGGCCGGACGGTGCGCTCGATCTCGTGCGGCTGGGCCCAGCGCAGGTAGCGCAGCCGGAC
The DNA here is from genome assembly GCF_039543365.1 of Actinospineispora eucalypti. Classification (NCBI taxonomy): domain Bacteria; kingdom Bacillati; phylum Actinomycetota; class Actinomycetes; order Pseudonocardiales; family Pseudonocardiaceae; genus Actinospineispora; species Actinospineispora eucalypti. The sequence continues at coordinate 7,311 of NZ_BAABJP010000056.1, read as the reverse complement.
CGGCCGGCGTTGCCAGACCGCTTCGGCCAGCTCGGCCAGGCGGGGCACGTGCTCGCGGTCGCGGTACCAGCCGGGGGCGTCCAGGTGGAAGCAGTCGGCCAGTTGGCCCGCGCGCTCGCGCAGCTCGGCGGGGAGCGCGGCGAGCAGCTTGAGGCGGGTGGCGGCGAGCAGCGGGCCCACGCCGAGCTCCGAGGCGACCCCGGGCAGGCCGGTGAGGAGCAGCGTCTCCGCCTCCGCCGCGGTGAGGCCGGTGAGCCTGGTCCGGTACCCGCCGAGCAGGCGGTAGCCCCCGTCGTGGCCCGGCTCGCCGACCACCGGCACGCCGGCCGCGATGAGCGACTCGACGTCCCGGTAGATGGTGCGGACGGACACCTCCAGCTCCTCGGCCAGTTGCCGGGCGGTCAGCCGTTGCCGGTTCTGCAGCAGCAACAGGACGGACACCAGGCGGCTCGCGCGCATGTCTTCGAGTCTGCCCAACTCCACTGACGAAAGGTGTCAGGGAAGCGGGCTTAGCGTTCGGGCATGACCGATATCGAGCAGTTGGTGAACCGGTACGTGGCGGTGTGGAACGAGCCCGACCCGGGGGTGCGGGAGAAAGAGGTGGCCGCGCTCTGGGCGCCGGACGCCGTGCAGTACCTGGAGGAGCGCACCTTCAGCGGCCAGGCCGAGCTGACCGTCCGGGTCGCCGAGGCGTACGAACAGTTCGTCCGGGACGGCGGGTTCGAGTTCCGCTGCGCCGGGGACGCGGTCGGGCATCACGACCTGGTGCGCTTCTCCGTGTACATGGTGCCGGCGGCCGGCGGCCCGGTCGCCTGGACGGGTTTCATCGTGCTGCGGTTGGACGGTGCGGGCCAGGTGCTGGCCGACCACCAGTTCGCCGAGGCGCCGGCGCCCGCGGTGGCCACCGGGGCGAACCCGGGGACCCGCGCCGCCGTCGAGGAGTTCCTCCGCCGCATCGGCGGGCCCGACGTCGACCGGCTGGTCGAGCTGTACGCGCCGGAGGTGGACTGGTCGGTGTCCTGGCCGGTGGCCGAGCACCCGCTGGTGGACTGGATCCGCCCGCGTGCCACCCGGGCCGAGGTGGCCGACCACTTCCGGGTGTTCCGGTCGGTGTGCCCGCCGGACAAGGGGCGGGTCCGGGTGGACCGGATGCTGTTCGACGGGGACAACGCGGTCCTCTTCGGCCGCAGCGATCAGTTGGTGGCGCGCACCGGCCGGCGGTTCGACATGGCCTTCGCCCTGCACCTGACGGTATCCGGCGGCTTGATCACCAGATACCACGTCTACGAGGACAGCCTGGCCGTGGTGGAGGCGTTCGGGGGGTGACAGCGGCCGGCTTCCGTGCGACTATATGGCGAACATGCCATTTAAAGTGAGGGCGAGGAGGCCGGCGTGCGCGCACTGGTGATCGGCGGCACCGGGTCGACCGGGGTGGACGTGGTGCGCGGGCTGGTCGGGCGTGGGCACGAGGTGCGGGTGCTGCACCGGGGCGTGCACGAGCCGGAGGGACTGCCGGACGTGGTGCACATCCACGCCGACCCGCACTTCGCGGAGAGCCTCGCCGAGGCGGTCGGCGGTGAGACGTTCGACGTGGTGCTGGCCATGTACGGCCGGGTGAAGGTGATCGCCGAGGTGTTCGCCGGGCGCACCGGCCACCTGGTCGGCGTGGGTGGGGTGCCGGCGTACCGGGGCTGCCTGGAGCCGGACCGGAACACCCCGTTCGGCATGCGGGTGAACGCCCGCGAGGACGGCCCGTGCTCGGACGAGTCGGACCACGTGCCGAAGTTCGCCCGCCCGATCATCGCCGCCGAGCGGGCGGTGTTCGGGCACCGGGCGAGCGGCGCGTACCGGGCCTCCTACGTGCGCTTCCCGGCGATCTACGGGCCGCGCAGCCTGGTGCCGTGGGAGTGGTCGGTGATCAAGCGGGTGCTGGACGGCCGGCGGCAGATGATCCTGCCCGACGACGGGCTGGGCATCATCTCCCGCTGCGCCGCGCGCAACGCGGCCGAGTTGCTGCTGAAGATCGTGGACCAGCCGGAGGTGGCGGACGGGCAGGTGTACAACGCGGCCGACGACGACCAGTTCTCCATCCGGCAGTGGGCCGAGACGGTGGCCGGGCTGCTCGGCGCGGAGCTGGACTTCGTCGGCATCCCCTCGGTGATGGCACCCTCCGCGCTGGTCGAGCTGTACCCGCCGACCGGCCGCCCGCACATGCTGCTGGACGCCACCAAGGCGCGCCACGAGCTGGGCTACCGCCAGGTGGTCGGCGCCGAAGAAGCGATGCGGGAGGCGGTGGACTGGTTCCTGGCCCATCCGGTCACCGCCGAGGAGTACCCGATGTACCCGGCGAAGTTCGACTACGCCATGGAGGACCGGCTGATCACCGCCTACGCGGCGGCCGTGGAGCGGGTCCGCGCGGAGGCCCCGGACCAGGCGCCGCCGACCGCCCACCCGATGCCGCACCCCAAGGCGCCGGCGTTGGCCCGCGACGAACGCGGCCGCTGATGCGGCCCGCTCCCGCGACCGACTGGGTGGCCTACAACGCCCGCCACCATCCCGACGCGCCCGCCCTGGAGGACGCGGCCACCGGGCGGGCGTGGACCTGGCGGGCCACCGAGGACCGGGTGGCCCGGTTGGCCCGGGTGCTGGCCGACCGGTTGGGGGTGCGCCGGGGTGACCGCGTTGCCGCGCTGGCGCACAACGACACCCGGCTGCTCGAGCTGCAGTTCGCCTGCTGGCGGATCGGCGCGATCTTCGTACCGTTGAGCTGGCGGCTGAGCGTGGCCGAGCTGGAGCTGTGCGTCGCCGACTGCGCGCCGGCCGCGCTGGTGCACGACGCCGCCTGGGCGGAGAAGGCCCACGCCCTGGCGGTGCCGGCCAGAGCCAGCTGGGGAACACCCGGCGCCGAACACGACCTGGACGCCGCCCTGGACACCGCCGAGCGGGCGCCCGCCGCGCACGACAACACGCTCGACCAACCGGCGCAGCTGTTGTACACCTCCGGCACCACCGGCCGGCCCAAGGCGGCGATCATCACCTTCGGCACGCTGGTGTGGAACGCGGTGAACATGGCCGGCCCGGCCCGGGTCACCGGCGAGGGGGACCGGCACCTGGCCGCATTGCCGCTGTTCCACGCCGGCGGGCTGAACGGGGTAACCAACCCGATGCTGCTCGGCGGCGGCTGCGTGCGGGTGGCGGCCGGGTTCGACCCGGAAGCCACGCTGGCCGCGCTGAGTGAACCAGGCGTGACGCACTTCTCCGGTGCGCCGGTGATGTACCTGATGATGTCCGGGTTGCCCGGGTTCGACCGGGCCGACTTCTCCGGCCTGCGCTACGGCCAGCTCGGCGGCGGTTACCTGGAGGCGGAGCTGGCCGGGGCCTACGCGGAACGCGGTGTGCCGCTGCTGCCCAGCTACGGCGCCACCGAGATGGGGCCTTCGGTCACCTCCATGACCCGGGGAAGCGCTGCGGGCAAGATCGGTTCCTGCGGCTTCCCGGTCCGGCACACCCAGCTGCGGCTGGTGGACGAGTCCGGCCGGGACGTGCCGGAGGGCGCGGTCGGCGAGGCCTGGGTGCGCGGCCCGAGCATCACCCCGGGCTACTGGGGGCGGGACCCGGCGGAGTCGTTCGAGCCCGGCGGTTGGTTCCGCTCCGGGGACGCGCTGCGGATGGACGCCGACGGCTTCTGCTACGTCACCGGCCGGCTCAAGGACATGTACAAGTCCGGCGGGGAGAACGTGTTCGCCGCCGAGGTGGAGGACGTGCTGGTCGGCCACCCGGACGTGGCGGAGATCGCCGTGATCGGGGTGCCGGACCCGAAATGGGGCGAGGTGGGCCGCGCGGTCGTCGTACCGCGCCCGGGCGCACCGGAACCGACGGTCGCGGCGTTGGCCGAGTTTGCCGCCGGCAAGCTCGCCCGGTTCAAGCTTCCGCACGGCGTGGTGTGCGTGGAGGCCCTGGAGCGCAACGGCTCCGGGAAGGTCGTGAAGGACGTCCTGCGAAGGAAGTACGGGTCATGACGGAACGGGACTACCCGGCATTGCTGCGCCAGTTCGACCTGTTCGACCCGGCGCACGAGGAATGGAAGTACGACGCGTTCGCCTACGCCCGGGAGCACTGCCCGATCGTGCGCACCGAGGCGGGCACCGGATTCTGGTTGATCACCCGGTACGAGGACATGCGGCGAATCCTGGAGGACTGGGAGACGTTCTCCTCGGTGCAGGGTTCGCCGGCGCCGACCCCGGTACGGCTGGGCCCGCTGGACGCCGACCCGCCGATGCACACCGGCCTGCGCAAGCTGCTGAACCCGGTGTTCTCCCGCACCTTCGCGCTGCGCTACTCCGACGAGATGCGGCGCAACTGCCGGGACATCATCGACGGCTGGATCGATGACGGCCGGGTGGACGTGATCAACCAGTACGCCGGGCCGTTCGTGTCCCGCACGCTGGCCCGGATGGTCTTCGACGAGGACGACCCGGAGAAGATGGCCCGGGCCATCGAGGTGGTGGACCGGGTCACCGAGGAGGGCACCCCGGAGTCGTTCTTCGACCTGGCGATGCTCTCCGCCGAGTACCTGGCCGCCGCGCAGGACCACCCGCCGGAGCGCGACGGGGTGCTGCGCGCACTGGTCACCGGGGAGATCGACGGGCGGCCGGTGCCCGAGGACGAGGCGCTCGGCTCGCTGAACGTGATCTTCCTGGGCGGCCTGGACACCACCAAGTCGGCCATCGGGCACATCGCCATGCAACTGGCGCTGAACCCGGAGCTGGAGTCGCGGGTGCGCGACCCGAGGTGGGTGCGCCAGGACATGGACGAGTTCATCCGGTTGCAGTCCCCGGTGGCCACCTTCGCGCGGAACGTGACCCGGGACGTCCGCGTCGGCGGTGTCGAGATGAAGGCCGGCGACCGGGTGCTGATCCGGTTCGACTCGGCCAACCGGGACGACGCGAAGTTCCCCGACGGCTCGTGCCTGCGGTTCGACCCGCCGCGCGGCGGCAACGCCGGGTTCGGGCTGGGCATTCACCGGTGCATCGGGGCGCACCTCGGCCGGGTGCAGATCGCCATCGCGTTCGAGGAACTGCTGGCGCGCGTGACCCGGCTCGAACTGGACTGTGCACCGGAGGACATCGTGTGGAAACCCGGCATCGCCAACTGCCCGGAGAGCATTCCGGTCCGGTTCAAGAAGGTGAGCTCGTGAGCGCCTGGCAGCGGTACCGGGACCTGACCGGCATCGACTACCCGATCGTGCAGGACGGCATGGGCCCGCAGCCGACCACCGTGCTGGCGGCGGCGGTGAGCAAGGCGGGCGGGCTGGGCACGGTGAGCAGCCCGAGCATCGTGGAGACCTCGGAGAGCTCGCTGCGCACCCGGTTCCGGGCGGCGATCGAGTACGTGGCCGAGCACACCGACCGTCCGTTCGCGGTGAACGTGCCGGTCGGCCGGGTGGAGACCGGGGAGCTGCTGCTGGTCAGCGAGACCTGCATCGACGAGGCGATCGCCGCCAAGCGGGACGGTGGCCGGGTCGGTTCCCAGCTGGTTGCGCTGACCACGTCGGCGGGTTACCCGGGGGAGTTCATCTCCCGGATCCAGGCGGCCGGGCTGATCCACCAGGCCAAGGTGGGTTCGGTCCGGCACGCGTTGAAGGCCCGCGCGGCGGGCACCGACGTGATCATCGCGTCCGGCTACGAGATGGGCGGGCACACGCACGTGAACGGCGTGCACACCATGGTGCTGGCGCCCCAGGTGATCGGGCGGCTGGACTGCCCGGTGCTGGTGTCCGGCGGGCTGTGCGACGGGCGCGGGCTGGCCGCCATGCTGGCCATGGGGGCGGCCGGGATCGCCATGGGTACCCGGTTCATCGCCACCGTCGAGCACGAGTGGCACCAGCGGTTCAAGCAGCGGGTGGTGGACACCCCGGAGTGGGGCGACGCCGTGTTCCAGGGGGTGTACGCGCCGTGCCGGGGCCTGAAGAACCCGGGCCTTTCGCGACTCCCGGATGCGCTGGCGCGGATGTCCCCGGACGAGTTCCAGGCCTGGGAGGAGGGCGAGATGCGGCGGGCCATGCGGGAGGGCGACATCGAGAACGGGCTGCTCCCCGGTGGCCAGGTGGCCGCCGCGCTCGACGACATGCCCACCGTCGCCGAGCTGGTCACCCGGATCGTCACCGAGGCTTCTTCGCTGCTCGGGTTGGCGGGCGCGACCGCCCCCGAGCTGCTCGCGCCGCACGGCGCCGGAGTGACACACTGACCGCATGGCCACCGATCTCGCCGCGTTCGCCGAACTGGTTCCGCTCGACCACGGCCTGTGCGTGGTCAGCACGCTGAGAGCCGATGGGGGAGCGCAGTCCTCGGTGGTCAACGCCGGGGTGCTGGACCACCCGGTGAGCGCGGGCGCCGTGGTCGGTTTCGTCACCGCCGGCGGGTCCCGAAAGCTGCACCACCTGCGCGCCGACCCGCGCACCACGGTGGTCGTGCGCGCGGGCTGGCGCTGGGCGGCCGTGGAGGGGGACGCCGAGATCATCGGCCCGGACGACCCGCACCCCTCGGTGGACGCCGAGGCGCTCCGCCAGCTGCTGCGGACCGTGTTCCGCGCGGCCGGTGGCAGCCACGACGACTGGGACACCTTCGACCGGGTGATGCGGGAGGAGCGCCGGGCCGCCGTGCTCGTGATCCCCCGCCGCGCGTACACCAACCCGTCGGCCGGATGAACCGCTCGGAGGTGCTCGAGCTGTGCGCCAGCCTGCCGGGCGCGGTGGAGACCTATCCGTTCGGCGACCACGTGATGGTGTTCAAGGTCGGCGGCAAGATGTTCGCGCTGGTTCCGCTGGAGGGCTCGCCGGCCACCGTCAACCTCAAGTGCGACCCCGCGCTGGCCCTGGAGCTGCGGGCGTCCCATGCGGCGGTGAAGCCCGGTTACCACCAGGACAAGCGGCACTGGAACACCGTCGAGCTGGACGGCACCATCGACGACGAGCTGCGCTGGATGGTCGACCACTCCTACGACCTGGTCGTCGCCAAACTGCCCCGAGCTGTGCGGGAGCGGTTGCCCGTCGGCGACTGACCGGCGCGGCGGCTCGGCGATCCCCCGGGCGTCATCCCAGCCTGAGAGTTGTCCTAACCCGGCCCAGCACACTATGGCTCTGCGTGGAAATACGCGACATTTCGGTGTGCTCGAGCCGCCCGGGGATACCTGCGGTCATGACGATCTTCGTCCCCGGGAGGTTGCAAGAAGGCTGACCAGGCCGCTGAGTGTCGCGTATTTCCACGTTATGCCATTGCTGCCGAGGACATGTCACTGACCAGGCGAAACATA
>NZ_BAABJP010000055.1:0-116380 GCF_039543365.1 Actinospineispora eucalypti | reverse complement strand
GGAACGCGCCGTCGTCCCCGCGTTCAGCGGAACGCGCCGTCGTCCCCGCGTTCAGCGGAACGCGGGAGTGTAGGCACGCGGGGGCGTGGCCCAACCGTGGGACGGCGCAACCATGGCTTACTTTCAGGACCTATGGCGGGTTATTCCTATGTCCGGGACGGCGCGGAGATCTACCGGCGGTCGTTCGCCACCATCCGCGCCGAGGCCAACCTTTCCGGCCTGCCGGCGGACGTGGCCACCGTGGCCGTCCGCATGATCCACACCTGCGGCATGACGGATCTGCCCGTCGACCTGGCGTTCAGCCCAGGCGTCGTGTCCTCCGCACGCACGGCGCTGGCCGCCGGGGCGCCGGTGCTGTGCGACGCGACCATGGTCGCCGCCGGGGTCACCCGCCGCCGGCTGCCCGCCCAGAACGAGGTGATCTGCCTGCTCAACGAGCCGCTGGTCACCACCATGGCCGAGAAGATGGGTACCACCCGCAGCGCGGCGGCCGTGGACCTCTGGGTGGACCGGCTGGGCGGCTCGGTGGTCGCCATCGGGAATGCCCCCACCGCGCTGTTCCGGCTGCTGGAGCTGATCGACGCCGGGGCGCCGATGCCGGCCGCGGTGGTCGGCGTGCCGGTCGGGTTCATCGGCGCGGCCGAGTCCAAGCGCGCGCTGGCGGACCACCCGGCCGGCGTGCCGCACCTGGTGGTCCACGGCCGGCGCGGGGGAAGCGCGCTGGCCTCGGCCGCGGTCAACGCGTTGGCCACGCCGAGCGAGGGCATTCTCTGAGAGAGCATCTTGGATCTCGGTTCACCCGGCGAAGGTGCCGGGCGCCGGTGCGGGCGTGCTCCGGGCTGAGGGTTCGGTGCCGGTTCAAGAAACCAGCCTGGATGCCGCGACGCCGGCGTCAGTTCATGGTCATCAGGGCAGGGTGGCCGGGTTGGGTCGGGTGGAGCGGCCCTGGTGTCCTGGTGACCACGTAACCGGTGATCAAGCGAAGATCAATACCGTCGTTGCCCGGCTTCCACCCCGGAGTTGCGGGATGCCCTCTGAATCCGGCTAGCTCCCGAGCATCCGGTCCAGCCAGCTCACCGCCTCCGGCACGGTGTCCACCGAGGGCGCGCCGGAGATCAACGGCCGGGCCTGGATGACCACCGGGACGCCCAGCTCTCGGGCGGCGACCAGCTTCGGCCTCGTCCACTCGCCGCCGCTGTCCTTGGTCACCAGCACGTCGATCCCGTGCTCGGTGATCAGCGCGCGCTCCCCGGCCACGGTGTATGGCCCCCGGTCCAGGACCAGGTGCATCCGGGCCGGCATGGGCGGCTCCGGCGGGTCCACGGTGCGCACCAGGAACCAGTGTCGGTCCAGCCCGGCGAAGGTGCCGAGGCCGGTCCGGCCGGTGGTGAGGAACACCCGCTCGCCGAGGCCGCCGAGCTCGTCCGCCGCGTCGGCCAGGGTGGACACCCAGTGCCACCGGTCCCCCTCGGCCGGTTGCCAGCCCGGCCGGCGCAACACCAGCAGCGGGACGCCCGCCCGCGCGGTCGCGGCCACCGCCGAGGCGCTCATCGTCGAGGCGAACGGATGGGTCGCATCCACCACGGCGGCCACCCGGCTCGCGCGCAGGAAGTCGGTCAGCCCGTCGGCCCCGCCGAACCCGCCGATGCGCACCTCACCGGCGGGCAGCGCCGGGTTGCGCACCCGCCCGGCCAGCGAGGACACCACCGCGAGGTCAGGGCGCCCCACCAGTTCGCCGGCCAGCGCGCGGGCCTCCGCGGTGCCCCCGAGCAGCAACACCCGCAGCGTCATCGCACCATCCTGGACCTGCGCGGCGCATCCCGCCGGAGATAACTGTCACCACCGGCGTGACGATCGGCGCACCCTGAGTAGTCTCGCGGTCACCTCGGCTTATCCCGGATCGGAAGGATTCTCCTGTGTCACGCTCCGTCCAAGTCACCGTCACCGGCGCGGCGGGTCAGATCGGCTACGCGCTGCTGTTCCGGATCGCCTCCGGGCAGCTGCTCGGACCGGACACCCGGGTGAGCCTGCGCCTGCTGGAGATCCCGCAGGCGGTGAAGGCCGCCGAGGGCACGGCCATGGAGCTGAACGACTGCGCGTTCCCGCTGCTGGACTCGATCGACATCACCGACGACGCGAAGACCGCGTTCGACGGTGTGAACGTGGCCCTGCTGGTCGGCGCGCGCCCGCGCACCAAGGGCATGGAGCGGGGCGACCTGCTCGAGGCCAACGGCGGCATCTTCAAGCCGCAGGGCGAGGCAATCAACAGCGGCGCGGCGGACGACGTGCGGGTGCTGGTGGTCGGCAACCCGGCCAACACCAACGCGCTGATCGCCAAGGCGCACGCCCCGGACGTGCCGGCCGAGCGGTTCACCGCGATGACCCGGCTGGACCACAACCGGGCGATCTCCCAGCTGGCCACCAAGCTGGGCGTGCCGGTCACCGAGATCAAGAAGATGACCATCTGGGGCAACCACTCGGCCACCCAGTACCCGGACCTGTTCCGCACCGAGGTGGGCGGCCGGATCGCCGCCGAGGCGGTCGGCGACGACCAGTGGCTGCGGGACACCTTCATCCCGACCGTGGCCAAGCGCGGCGCGGCGATCATCGAGGCGCGGGGCGCCTCCAGCGCGGCGTCCGCCGCCAACGCCGCGATCGACCACATCCACGACTGGGTCAACGGCACTCCCGAGGGCGACTGGACCTCCATGGGTATCCCCTCGGACGGGTCGTACGGCGTGCCGGAGGGCCTGATCTCCTCGTTCCCGGTGGTCTGCCGGGACGGTCGCTACGAGATCGTGCAGGGCCTGGAGATCGACGCGTTCTCCCGCGAGCGCATCGACGCCTCGGTCGCCGAACTGGCCGAGGAGCGCGACGCGGTCAGCCAGCTGGGCCTGATCTAGCTGGGCCTGATCTAGCTAGGCCCGGTCCAGCAAGTTCGCCGCGCCGAGGCGCTGGGTGCCCAGCACGCGAAGCAGCGCCAGCGCCTCGGCCTCCCGGCTCCCCTCCGCCGCCGAGTAGACGACCAGCGTCTGGTCGTCCCCGGGCACGTGCAGCGGGTCGCAGTCCAGTTCCAGCACGCCGAGCTCGGGGTGGGCGAACCGTTTCCGGCCCTGGTGCGGGACACCCACGGGCCGCGTCGCCCAGAGTCCGGCGAACCGCGGTGAGGCGTCGCACAGCCGGCGGACCAGTTGGCTCAGCGACCGGTCGCGCGGGTAGCGGGCCGTGGCCTCCCACAGGTCGGCCACCACGGCCAGCTCCAGCTGCTCGCGTTCGTCCGGGGTGACCACCATCCGGCCGGCCCCGGTGACGAACCGCTGCCAGGCCAGGTTGCGCTCCGCCGGGACCAGCGCGGAGAAGTCGCCGATGAGCGCACTGGCCATGGCGTTCCAGGCCAGCAGGTCCAGCTTGGCGCTGATCAGCATGGCCGGCAGATCGGTGAACCGGTCCATCAGCCGCAGCACGCTGGGCCGCACCCGGTCGCTGATCCGCCCCGGCCCCGGTGGGCTAGCACCGGCCAGGTGGAACAGGTGGTCCCGTTCCGCCTCGGCCAATCGCAGCGCCCTGGCCAGCGCGGCCAGCACCGCGTCCGACGGGTGCGCGCCCCGGCCCTGCTCCAGCCGGGTCAGGTAGTCCACCGAGATGCCGGCCAGCTGGGCCACCTCGGCGCGGCGCAGCCCCGGCGTGCGGCGGCGGATGCCGGCGGGCATCCCGACCTCGGCGGGGGTGAGGCGTTCCCGCCAACCACGCAGGGTGGCGCCCATCTCGGCCCGGTCCATACGTCCAGCATGGCCCGGTCGGGCGGTCGGCGCAGCCGCTCAGCCTGGTACTGACTGGGCTACCCGGCGCGGCGGCGGCCGGTGCAGCGTGGAGGCATGACAGAGACGACGATTGCGCTGGTCACCGGCGCGAACAAGGGCCTGGGGCTGACCTCGGCGCGCCGGCTCGCCCGATCCGGCTGGACCGTGCTGATCGGTGCCCGGGACGCCGAGCGGGGTGCGAAGGCGGTGGCCGAGCTGGCGGCGGACGGCCTGTCCGCCGAGCTGGTGGCGCTGGACGTCACCTCGGACGAGTCGGTGGCGGCCGCGGCCGACCAGGTCGGGCGGGCGCACGGCCGCCTGGACGTGCTGATCAACAACGCCGGCGTCATCGGGTCACGGGTACCGCCCCTGGAGACCGGGCCGGACGAGATGCGCGCCTGCTACGAGACGAACGTGTTCGGCCCGGTCCGGGTGACCAGGGCGTTCCTGCCGCTGCTGCGCCGCTCGGCCCGGCCCCGGATCGTCATGGTGTCCAGCGGGATGGGTTCCCTGGCGGTCACCGGTGACCGGGACCGGGTGGAGTCCACGGTCATTTCCCTGACCTACCCCTCCTCCAAGTCGGCGCTGAACATGCTCACCACCCAGTACGCGAAGGCGCTGCCCGGGTTCCGGGTGAACGCGGTCGACCCCGGCTACACGGCCACCGACCTGAACGGCAACTCCGGCCCGCAGACCGTCGAGGAGGGCACCGACGCGATCGTCCAGCTGGCCGCCGTCGGCCCGGACGGCCCCACCGGCGGCTTCTTCGACCGCTCCGGCCCGGTTCCCTGGTAGCCGGTCACGGCTTGTCGGCCACCCACTGGGTCACCGGGAGCGCGGGCCGCCAGCCGGTGAACCGGCCGACCGGCACGGCCCGCTGCACCGACAGCCGGGTCAGCGAGCCGCCCCGGTCGGCGTGCCAGGCGCCGAGCAGCGCCTCGGACTGAACGGTCACCGCGTTGGCCACCAGCCGCCCGCCCGGGCGGAGCGCCGCCCAGCAGGTCTCCAGCACGCCGGGCCCGGTGACCCCGCCGCCGACGAACACCACGTCCGGTTGTTCCAGGTCGCGCAGCCCCTCCGGCGCCGATGCGCGCACCACGCGCAGCTCCGGCACGCCCAGCCGGGCGGCGTTGCGGCCGATGCGGTCGGCCCGTTCCGGGTCCCGCTCCACCGCGATGGCCCGGCCGGCCGGCTGGGCGCGCAGCCATTCGATCGCCACGCTGCCCGCGCCCGCGCCGACGTCCCAGAGCAGCCGGTCGGGCAGCGGCGCCAGGTTGGCCAGGGTGAGCGCGCGGATCTCCCGCTTGGTCAGCTGCCCGTCGTGCTCGAACGCCTCGTCCGGGAGGCCGGGCAGGGGTGAACGCCCGGCCGCCTCGGCGTCGCAATGCACCGCGACCACGGCCAGCGCGTCCCCCGGCGCGTGTGCCCAGGCGCCCGCCTTGCCGGCGTAGATCCGTTCCTCCGGCCCGCCCAACTGCTCCAGCACGGTCAGCTCGCTGGCCTCGTAGCCCTCCTCGGCGAGCAGCCGGGCCACCGATGCCGGGCCGGAGGCGTCCGGCACCAGCACCAGCAGCCGCCGGCCGGGCGCCAGCCGCGCACGCAACCGGTCCAGCGGCCGGCCCACGGCGCTCAGCACGGCCACGTCCTGCTGCGCCCAGCGCAGCCGCGCGCAGGCCAGGGACAGCGAGGACGGGTGCGGGTGCACCTCGATGCGGTCCGGCCCGAGCACCCTGGCCAGCGTGGCGCCCAGCCCGTAGAACATCGGGTCCCCGCTGGCCAGTGCGCAGACCCGGGCACCGGAGAACCGCTCGAACAGCCCGGGCAGGGCGGGCAGCATCGGGCTCGGCCATTCGACCAGCCGGCCGGGGTGGTCACCCAGCAGCGCCAGCTGCCGGCGGCCGCCGAGCACCACCTCGGCGGCGGCGACCGCGTCCCGGGCGGCCTTGGCGAGCCCGGCCAGGCCGTCCGCGCCGATGCCCACCACGGCGACCGGGCGATCAGCCACCCTGGTCCGGCCCGACGTCCGACGCGGCTTCCGACGCGGCTTCCCGGCGCAGGGACAGCACGATCACCCCGGCCGCCGCCATGAAGCCGGCGATCACCCACATGCCGGCCTGGAAGCTGCCGGTCAGGTCGCTCAGCTTGCCGGTCAGGTACGGACCGAGGAACCCGCTCAGGTTGCCGAACGAGTTGATCAGCGCGATACCCGCCGCCGCGCCGAACCCGCCGAGGAAGGCGGTCGGCAGCTGCCACACCACGGGGATCGCCGCGAGCACGCCCGCCGTGCACACGGTGAGCGCGGCGATGGCCAGCACGGGCGAGTTCATGTACAGCGCGGTGGCGACCCCGGCGGCGCCGACGAACGCCGGAACCGCGGTGTGCCAGACCCGGTCCCCGGAGCGGTCCGAGTGCCGCGCGTTGAGCAGCATGACCACCGCGCCGACCGCGTACGGGATCGCGGTGATCAGGCCGACCTGCACCAGGGAGAACTTCACCCCGTACTGCTGCTGCATTCCCGAGATGATCTTCGGCAGGAAGAAGCCGAGCCCGTACAGCCCGAACACCACGCCGAAGTACACGGCGGACAGGGCGACCACCTTCGGGTGCCGCATCGCCCGCCACACCGTCGGCTGGTGCGGCACCCGCGCGGCGTCCTCGGCGGCGATGGTCGCGCTCAACGCGCGCGCCTCGTCCTCGCTGAGCCAGCGGGCCTTGTCCGGCCGGCTGGGCAGCAGCGCGAAGACCAGGCAACCGAGCACGATGGCCGGCAGCCCCTCGATGAAGTACATGGTCCGCCAGCCCTGTTCGAAGCCGAGGACGCCCGACCCGTTCTGGATCAGCCAGGTGGACACCGGCGCACCGAACACCGAGGCCAGCGGCACCCCCAGCATGAACAGCGACATCACCTTGGCCCGGTTGGCCCTGGGGAACCAGTAGGTCAGGTACAGCACGATGCCGGGGAAGAAGCCGGCCTCGGCGAAGCCGAGGAGGAACCGCACCAGGTAGAACGTCCCCGGACCCTGGATGAAGGCCATCGCGCTGGCCAGGATGCCCCAGGAGATCATGATCCGGGCCATCCAGAGCCGGGCGCCGACCTTGTGCAGGATCAGGTTGCTCGGCACCTCGAACAGGAAGTAGCCGATGAAGAACAGCCCGGCGCCCAGCCCGTAGGCGGCGTTGGAGAGGCCCAGGTCACGGTTCATGGTGAGCGCGGCGAAGCCCACGTTCACCCGGTCCAGGTAGTTGATCACGTACATCAACACCAGCACCCAGACCAGCCGGCGGCCGGCCTTGGCCACCGCGCGCCTGGTCAGCTCGCCCTGGTCGGCCCTGCTCTGGTCGGCGCCGAGGCTCATGGCCGTACCGCGGCGACGCCGGCCCAGGCGGCCTCCAGCACGCCGGCCATCTCCTCGAACACGGTCGCGGTGCTCGGCAGCGCGGCCTGCATCCAGAGGAAGCCGTGCGGCATGCCCTCGTAGCGGCGGGCGGTGACCGTCACCCCGTCGGCGGCCAGGCGCTGGGCGTAGGACTCCCCCTCGTCGCGCAGCGGGTCGTACTCGCAGGTGGCCACGTACGCCGGCGGCAGGTCGGCCAGCGAGGCCGCGCGGCCGGGGCAGATGTACGGGTCCGCGCCCAGCTCCTGGGCGCCGAGGTAGTGCGCCCAGAACCACTGCATGGACGCCCTGTTCAGCAGGTAGCCCTCGGCGTTCTCCGAGTAGGACGGGGTGCCGAAGTTGAAGTCGATCACCGGGTAGAGCAGCAGCTGGGCGCTCAGCGCCGGGCCGCCCCGGTCCCGGGCGGCCAGGGCGACGGCGGCGGCCAGATTGCCGCCCGCGCTGTCCCCGGCGACGGCCAGCCGCGCGGGGTCACCGCCCAGCTCGCCGGCGTGCTCGGCCACCCAGGCGGTGGCCGCGTAGCAGTCGTCGAAGGGCGCCGGGTACGGGTGCTCCGGGGCCAGCCGGTAGTCCACCGACACCACGATCGCGCCGGTGGACGCGGCGATCTGCCGGCACGGCTTGTCCACGACGTCCAGGTCGCCGATCACCCACCCGCCCCCGTGGAGGTAGACCACCACGGGCAGCGGGCCGTCGCCGGCCGGCGTGTACACCCGCACCGGGATCGCCCCGGCCGGACCCGGCACCGTGCGCGCATCCACCGAGGCCAGCGCCGTGGGCTCACCCTGCAGCTCGAGGAAGCCGGCCGTGGACGCGCGGGCGGCCGGCACCGTCAGCTCCTCCGTCGGCGGAAGCCCGGCCTCGGCGATCGCGGCCAACAGTTGCTCCGCTTCCGGGTGAACTGGCATGCGCTAGCCCTCCTTTGAGTGCCCCACTCTGGTTGACTGTATCGATACCGGATCTTGTCCACGCAACATTTCCGGCGCGTCCGCCCGGTGCGGTGCCGGTTACCGGCGGCGGACCGACTAACCTTCTTTATTAAGTCCTCAATTAACCTCGCTCGACCTGCTCGCCGCTCACTCGTTAGAGACCGGCAAGTGTCATCATCGTTACTGATTTGTGCCCGTTCTACATCCGTTTGGGGGAGATGGCCACCGGAACGCTCAGTAAACACGGATACACGTTGCGTAGAATGACCGCCCCGGTAGTGCTGAGGAGCCTCGTTGATCGCCTACTATGACGCGCGTCCGACCGCCGAGCCGAACGCGCGCCCCGGACGCTCTTCGACCGCGGGCACCGCAAATGTGGATCTGGCCGGCAGCGGCAAGCTGGCCGCCCGAGTGGCCACCAAGATCGAGCAGGACATCGTGCGCCGGGGCTGGCCGGTGGGCCAGATGCTCGGCTCCGAGACCGAACTGCGCGAGCGCTACCAGGTCAGCCGGGCGGTGCTGCGCGAAGCGATCCGTCTGGTCGAGCACCACCAGGTGGCCGCGATGCGCCGGGGACCGGCCGGCGGACTGGTGGTGAAGGCGCCGGACGCGGGCGCCGCCACCGGCGCCATGATGGTCTACCTGGAGTTCGTCGGCACCACCCTGGAACACCTGCTGGCCGCGCGGATGATCCTCGAACCGCTGTCCGTGGTGCTGGCCGCCGAGCAGGTCACCGAGGCCGGGATCAGCCGCCTGCGCGAGGTGCTGGAGGTCGAGTCGGACCCGGTGGCCCGCCGCGACGGGCAGGTCAGGGAACGGCTGCACCTGGTCATCGCCGAGCTGTCCGGCAACCCCACGCTGCGCCTGTTCGTCGACGTGCTGCTCCGGCTGACCTGGCAGTACACCCAGGGCGCGATGCACCAGCTGCCGGACGTCTCGCACCCGGCGGTGACCGAGGCCGACGACGCCCACCAGGCGATCGTGGCGGCGGTGATCGCCGGCGAGAGCGCGCGGGCGGAGTTCCGCACGGTCCAGCACCTGGAGGCCGGCACCGAGTTCCTGCGCTACTGGCGGCCCGCCGCGAGCGACGCCGCCGGCTCCATCTGGTCCATGCCCACGCGGGGCGCCGGCCAGGACCGCAAGCTGGCCGAGGTGGTCGCCCAGCGCATCCTGAACGAGATCACCAGCAGCGGCTGGGAAGTCGGCGCGGTGATCGGCTCCGAGGCGGCGCTGCTGGCCAAGTTCGAGGTCAGCCGGGCCGTGCTGCGCGAGGCGGTGCGGCTGCTGGAGTACCACTCGGTGGCCCGCATGCGCCGAGGACCCGGCGGCGGGCTGGTGGTGGCCAAGCCGGACCCGTCGGCCAGCATCGAGGCGATGTCGCTGTACCTGGGCTTCCAGGGCATCAAGACCGAGGACCTGCGGGTGGTCCGCGAGGCCGTGGAACTGGCCTGCATGGACCGGGTGGCCGCGCGCGCCGACCGGCCCGAGGTGGCCCGGCGGCTGCGCACCGTGCTGCACGCCGACGAGCCGATCAACCCGTTCGGCGGCGGCCAGGAGCGCACCCCGGCCCCGGCCCACCAGCTGCACCTGGAGCTGGCCGAGCTGTCCGGCAACCCGGTGCTCGGGCTGTTCCTGCGCATCATCATCACGCTGTGGTCCCGGCAGGGCGAGGCGCACAGCGGCCGGCCCACCCCGGACGCCAGCTCCGGGGAGGAGCGGGCGACCACCGAGGCGCACCAGGGCATCGTGGACGCGCTGCTGGCCGGCGACGGCGGCCTGGCCAGGCACCGGATGCGCCGGCACCTGGAGCTGGTCACCGAGTGGTGGCAGTAGACCCCGGCGCACCGCCGGAATAGGCGTCCCGCAGCAGGCGCTTGTACAGCTTGCCGTTGTCGTGCCGGGGCAGCTGCTCGGTGAAGTCCACGCTGCGCGGGCACTTGTAGTGCGCCAGCCGGGTTCGGCAGTACTCGATCAGCTCGGCGCCCAGCTCGGCCGAGGCCGTGGCCGGGTCGACCAGCTGCACCACCGCCTTGACCTGCTCACCCATCTCCGGGTCCGGAATGCCGAACACGGCGGCGTCGGCCACCGCCGGGTGCAGCACCAGCACGTTCTCCGTCTCCTGCGGGTAGATGTTCACCCCGCCTGAAATGATCATGTGGGACAGCCGGTCGGTGAGGTACAGGTAGCCCTGCTCGTCCAGGTGCCCGACGTCGCCCAGGGTGCTCCAGCCGCGCGCGTTGTGGCTGCCGGCGGTCTTCTCCGGGTCGTTGTGGTACTCGAAACTGCCGCCGCCGGAGAAGTACACCGTGCCGGTCTCGCCGGCCGGCAGCTCGCGGTCCCGCTCGCCCAGCACGTGCACCTGGCCGACCAGCGCCCGCCCGACCGAGCCGGGGTGGGCCAGCCAGTCCGCCGAGTCGATGCAGGTGATCCCATTGCCCTCGGTGCCCGCGTAGTACTCCCAGATGACCGGCCCCCACCAGTCGATCATGGCGCGCTTGACCTCCACCGGGCAGGGCGCGGCCGCGTGCACCACGGAGCGCAGGCCGGAGTGGTCGTAGCCCGCGCGCACCGGCTCGGGCAGCTTGAGCATCCGGATGAACATGGTCGGCACGAACTGGGCGTGGGTCACCCGGTGCCGCTGGATGGCCCGCAGCGCGCCCTCAGCGTCGAACCGGGGCATGACCACCACGGTGCCCCCGAACCGGTGCACCGCCATGCTGTAGCCCAGCGGGGCGGCGTGGTAGAGCGGCGCCGGGCTCAGGTAGACGGTGTCCCGCCCGTAGCCCATCGCGGCCAGCAGCGGGCGCAGCCGGAACTCCCCGCCCGGTGGGGCCAGCGTCAACGGCCGCTTCACGCCCTTCGGCAGCCCGGTGGTACCCGAGGAGTAGAGCATCGTGTCGCCCTCGCACTCGGGCGGCGCCGGGCCGTCCGACACCGCGGTCAGCGCGCCGAGGTAGTCCTCGTGACCGGCCAGCTCGCCGCCCACCACCAGCCGCCGGCGAACCCCGGGCGTGCCGTCCACGATCGCGGCGGCCAGCTCGCCCAGGGCGGCCGAGGTGACCAGCGCCTCGGCGCCGCAGTCGCGCACCACGTAGGCCGCCTCGGCCGGGTTCAGCCGGGTGTTCACCACGGTCACGTACAGCCCGGAACGCTTCGCCGCCCAGCACACCTCGAACAGCTCGGCCCGGTTCTCCATCAGCACCGCGATGTGCCGCCCGGGGGCCAGCCCGTCGGCGTGCAGCAGCCGGGCCAGCCGAAGCGACCGCTGATCCAGCTCCGCGTAGGTCAGGGTCCGGGCCGGTTCGCCCCCGTCCTCCAGCACCACGACCGCGGGCTTGTCCGGGTCGAGCCGGGCCCAGGTGGACGGGAACTCCGGGCCGGGTGAGTCCCGCGTGCTCGCCATCTCCCGGACGCTACCTCCGGGAAATCAGGTCGGCGCGCCGAGCGGAGGATGGCACGGTAGGTCCGTGGATCTTCAACGCACCCAGGCGTTCGGCGGTCGGCTGCTCGAGCTGATGACCGGCGGCGCACTCACCATGATGATCGGCATCGGCCACCGGACCGGGCTGTTCGAGGCGGCCGCCGCCGGCCCGGCGACCAGCGGGCGGCTGGCCGACCGGGCCGGGCTGGACGAGCGGTACGTGCGCGAGTGGCTGGGCGCCATGGTCACCGGCGGCATCCTCGAATACCGCCCCGGGCCCGGCGAATACGTCCTCCCGGCCGAGCACGCGGCCCTGCTCACCGGGGCCACCGCCGCCAACGTCGGGCCGGCGGCCAGCACGCTGCGCACCCTCGGCGCGGTGCTGCCCGCCGTGGAGCGCTGCTTCACCGAGGGCGGCGGGGTTCCGTACGCCGAGTACGCCGCCGTGGCCGGCGATTCGCTGGGCGAGACCTGGCGGCACGTGTACGACGACCACCTGGTCGACGGGTTCCTCGGCGCGGTGCCCGGGCTCACCGACCGGCTGCGCTCCGGGGCGCGGGTGCTCGACCTGGGCTGCGGCAGTGGTCACGCGGTGAACCTGATGGCCGCCGCCTTCCCCGGTTCCGAGTTCTTCGGGCTGGACATCGCCCCCGAGGCGATCGCGCTGGCCGAGGCCGAGCGGGAGCGGATGGCCCTGCGCAACGCCGAGTTCCTGGTCGCCGACGCGGAGCTGCTGCCCACCGACCCCGGCTTCGACGTGATCACCGCGTTCGACGCCATCCACGACCAGCGCGCCCCGGAGGCGGTGCTGGCCAGGGTGCGGGCGGCGCTTCGCCCCGGCGGCACGTTCGTCATGGTGGACACCAACTTCTCCAGCCACCTGGAGCGGAACCTGGACAACCCGCACGCCCCGCTGGGCTACGCGATCAGCCTGATGTTCTGCGTACCCACCACGCGGGCCTCCGGCGGCCCGGCGCTGGGGGCCGTGTGGGGCCGGGAGCGGGCCATGGAGCTGCTCGCCGGAGCCGGCTTCACCGAGGTCGCCCTACTCGACTCGCCCCGGCCGCAGAACGGAATTTTCGTCGGCCGCTGAGAACCGGGTGAGAGGTGGTCGCTGAGGCAAAGGGCACCCTAGGTAACATTTCCAACCCGCGTACGTTGGACCTAGTGGGCCACCCCCTACTGGAGAGAGAGTTCGCCGTGCCACGCGTTTTCGACAACATCACGCCTCGGGACATCAAGCTGTGGGGCAACCACACCGTGAGGTTGCGGCACCTCCTGGCCGAACGCGAGGACCTGTTCAGCGACGAGTCGCTGGCCAAGCTGATCGAGACCATGGACCCGAGGGACCTGGACATCACCACCATGGGTGATGACGTGTCCACCTGGGGCCACGTGGACCGCGCCGGACAGCCCGGTTCGAAGGTGCTCGACGCGGTGCGCGGCGGCCGGGTCTGGATCAACGCCATCGCGGTGGAGAAGGCCGACCCCCGGTTCGCCGAGCTGCTCGAGCAGATGTACCGCGAGCTGGGCGACACCATGCCGGACTTCAAGACCTTCAAGCGCAAGATGTGCCTGCTCATCTCGTCCCCGACGGCCCGGGTGTTCTACCACTTCGACGTGCCCGGCCAGTCGCTGTGGCAGATCAAGGGCCGCAAGCGCATCTGGATCTACCCCAACACCGAGCCGTTCCTGCCGGCCACCTCGGTGGAGAACGTGGTCCGCAGCCTGGCCATGGAGGACCTCCCGTACGAGCCGTGGTACGACGAGCACGCCGAGGTCTACGACCTCGAGCCGGGCCAGATGCTGCACTGGGGCCTGAACGGCCCGCACCGGGTCCAGAACCTGGACGACTTCTCCATCTCGCTCACCACCGAGCACTGGACCGACCACGTGCGCCGCTCCTACGCCCGTCACTACGGCAACGGCATCCTGCGCAACGTGCTGCACTGGAAGCCCCGTTCCAGCTCGCTGGACGGCCCGGCGTTCTGGGCCAAGGCCGGCCTCACCGCCGCCTGGCGCAAGAGCGGCATGCAGAAGAAGCAGGGTTACAAGCGGACGATGAGCTACAAGATCGACCCGCAGGCCCCGCTCGGCGTCGTCCCGATCGCCGAGCAGGACCGGGCCACGGTCTCACACCTGAGCTAGCGGGATCACCTCGGCGGCCAGCCGCTCCATCTGCTCGGCCGGCTCGAACAGCGTGGTGAGCAGGATCAGCTCGGCACCCGCGTCGGTGACCGCGCGCAGCCCCTGGGCACAGTCCTCGGGCCGCCCGGTCACCGCGACGGGTGCCAGCTTCCGCCCGTACTCCGGGCCGTAGATGCCGATCAGGGCCTCGGCCATGCGCCGCTGGGCCCGGTCGGCGTCGTCGTCCACCGCGACGTACACCCGCTTGGCGATCGGGAACGAGTCCACATCTCGGCCCGCCTCGGCCAGCGCCTCGCGCACCACCGGGACCTGCTGGGCGAACTGCTCGGTGGTGGACGAGCCGGCGCCGAAGAACCCGTCGCCCAGCCGGGCCGCCCGGCGCAGCGCCGCCGGCGCGCTGGCGCCGAACCACACCGGCGGGTGCGGCTTCTGGAACGGCTTGGGCTCCATGCCGGCGCCCTCCAGCTTCCAGTAGTCGCCGTCGAAGTCGACCTTGGGCTCGGTCCACAGCGCCTTCATCAGCCGCAGGCCCTCGTTGAACCGGGCCACCAGCCGGCTGCCGTCGATGCCGAACGCGGCGAAGTCTCGGAACCCGCCGCCGATGCCCACGCCGATCTCCAACCGCCCCCGGCTGATCTGGTCCAGCGTGCTCAGGTACTTGGCCAGGTGCAGCGGGTTGTGCAGCGGGGTCACGAACACCACGCACCCCAGCCGCAGCCGCTCGGTGTGCGCCGCCGCGAAGGTGAGCGTCTCCAGCGGGCTGAGCTGGGGCATGGAGCCGAGGATCTGTTCCTGCGTCCAGCCGCTGTCGAAGCCGAGCTCCTCGGCCCGGGCCAGGTAGGCCCGCTGCGCGGCCGGGTCGAACTCGCCGTCGGCGAAGAACTGCGGGATGGAGATGGCGAACCGCATGGCGAACTCCTAAACCTCTCGTCCGGCGACCAGTTGTCCGGTGATCCGGGCCAGCCGGGCACCCTGAACCCGGCAGGCCCCCAGCGCCTCCTCGTCCGGCGCGGCGGAGCGCCGGGACACGAAGGAACCGCCGTACGGGTTGCCCGACTCCATCACCGAGGGGTCGGTGTAGCCGAGCGGCAGCACGATCGAACCCCAGTGGTAGAAGATGTTGTTCATGGCCAGGATGGTGGACTCCAGCCCACCGTGCTTGGTGGACGAGCTGGTGAACGCCGTGCCTACCTTGTCGACCAGCTTGCCCTTGGCCCACAGGCCGCCGGTGCTGTCCAGGAACTCCTTCAGCTGACCGGCCGGCCCGCCGAACCGGGTCGGGCTGCCCAGCGCGATGCCGTCCGCCCAGTCCAGGTCGTCCAGCGTCGCGCTGGTGTCGTAGGGGTTGCCGTCGACCCAGGCCTGCCAGCGCGGGTTGCCGGCCACCGCCTCCGCCGGCGCCAGCTCGCGCACCGGCCGCACCCGCACCTCGGCGCCCTCCTTGCGCGCGCCCTCGGCGAGCGCCTCGGCCAGCGCGGCCACGTTCCCGGTGGCGCTGTAGAAGACCACGGCGACCTTGGGGGCGATCCTCGGCCGGGTCATGCGGCTCCTCTCCCGGCCGGTCCCCCGGCGCTGATTCGCTGTTGGTGCACCCGCAGGTGCAGGGTGGTCAGCCGGATCACCGGCACCGGGACGTCCAGCTCGTCCGCCCGGCGCACCAGGTCGCCGAAGATCTGCTCCACCTCGACCGGGTTGCCGGCCACCAGGTCGCGGTAGGTGGACGAGGCGTGCACCGAGTCCACGTCGGTGACCGTGGCCAGCGTGGTGCGCAGGTTCGCCTCCGGCACCGGGTGGCCGGCGGCCGTTGCCACCGAGGCGCACTCGGCCACCACCGCCTCGGCGAACTCCACGCCGCCCGGGGTGGACGCCACGTCACCGACGGTGCCGCGCATCAGGCAGGTCACCGCGCCGACGCTGGCGATGAACACCCACTTGGCCCACATGTCGCCGAGGATGTCCGGCGAGATGTCCGTGTTGAACCCGGCGCCACCGAGCGCGGTGTGCACGTCCTCCAGCCGGGCGTCCGGTTGTCCGTTCAGGTTGCCGTAGAACAGGCTGCGCAGGTCACCGAGGCGCTGGATGTCCCCGTGCTCGTCGACGGTGGCCTGAACCATGGCCACGCCGCCCAGCACCGAGGTGTCGCCGAAGCACTCCACCAGATCGTCGATGTGTCGCATCCCGTTGAGCATCGGCACGATCCGGGTGTCCGGCCCGACGGCGGGCGCCAGGTCCTCCAGCGCACCGCGCAGCCCGGTGGCCTTCACCCCCAGCAGGATCAGGTCGTACGGGTCGGCCAGCTGGTCGGCCAGCACCAGCCTCGGCCGGATGACCGACGGCTCGCCCCGGCCGACGATGCGCAGCCCGCGCTCCCGCAGCACCGCCGCCCGTCCGGGGCGCACCAGGAAGGTCACGTCCCGGCCCGCCTCCGCCAACCGACCGCCGAAGAACCCGCCGGTCGCGCCGGCACCCACCACCAAGATCCGCACGTTAAGCCTCCCAGACTGTGCGACCCGCCAACCGGCCCGGTTTATTCCGTGCCGCCTAAACCGCGCCGTCCCACCGCACCCGGGCGATGGACGCCGGCACCCCGGCCACACCAACCTCGGTGTGCAGCACCGCGCCGTCGTACTCCCCCGGTTCGGTCAGCCCGACCGCCGCCGAGCTGACCACCAGCCTCGTCCCGACCAGGCACACGCTGGTCGGCTGCCGGGCCGGGACCGGCAACACGCGGTCCACCGCGCCGGTCGGCGCGAACCGCCGCACCTCCCCGGCACCCCAGACGGCCGACCAGAGGAACCCCTCGGCGTCCACCGTCATGCCGTCCGGGCTGCCTTCGGCCATGCGGGCGAACTCGGTGCGCTCGCCCAGCTCGCCGGACCCAGGGGCCACGCCGAACCGGTAGATCACCCCGCGCGCGCTGTCCGCCAGGTACATCAGCCGACCGTCGGCCGAGAACGCCGGGCCGTTCGGGATGGCCAGCCCCTCCAGTACCCGGTGCACCGCACCGTCGCGGTCCACCCGGTAGAGCGCCCCGGCGCCGTCCACCCCGTCGTAGCTCATCGAGCCGGCCCAGAACCGGCCGGCCGGGTCGGCGGTGCCGTCGTTCATCCGCATCGCCGGCGTCCGGCCGTCCTCCGGGCGGGCCAACCAGTGCGCCGGCCGGCCCGGGCGCAGCACCGCGACGCCGGTGCCGGCGGCGGCCAGCCAGCCGGCGCCGCCCGCTGTGGTGGCGTCCAACGGGGCCACCGCGCCCAGCGGTTCGGCCAGTTCGGTCAGCACCTCCGGCTGGCCGGCCAGGTCGGCCGGCAGTCTCAGCAGCCGGCCGCTGAGGATGTCCACCATCACCACGCCGCCGGTCTCGAGCAGCCGCAGACCCTCGCCGAGCGCGAACCGCTCGCCGGCCAGCGCCGTCCAGTCACCCATCGTCGTTCCCCTCAGGAGGATGTCTTGTACACGCTCCAGCCACCGTCCACCACCAGTGCGGCACCGGTGACGAACGAGGCGTCGTCGCTGGCCAGGAACGCGATCACGGCGGCAACCTCGGCCGGGTCGCCCAGCCGGCCCAGCATGGTCTGCTCGGCGCTGCGCCGCCGGTCGGTCTCGTCGATCTCGTCCCAGGCGGCGGTCAGCACCGGCCCGGGCAGCACCGAGTTCACCCGCAGCACCGGGCCGTACTCGGCGGCGAGCTGCCGGGCCAGCCCGGTGAGCCCGGCCTTGGTGGTGGCGTAGGCCGCCCGCCCGGGCAGGCCGATCAGCGCGTGCACGGACGAGGTCAGCACCACCGACCCGTGACCGCTCGCGCGCAGGTCGGCCAGGCAGGCCCGCACGCCGTGGAAGGCGCCGGTGAGGTTCACCGCGAGCTGCCGCTGCCAGGAGGCCGCGTCCACCTCGTGCAGGGGTCGCACGTCCACCGTGTAGGCGTTGCTCACCAGGATGTCCACCGGCCCCAGCTCGGCGCGGCAGCGCGCGACCGCGTCCGCCCAGGACCGCTGGTCGGCCACGTCGCAGGAGACCGAGATGGCCCGGCCGCCGGCGGCGGTGACCCGCGCCGCGGCTTCCCCCGCGTCCCGCAGGTCCAGCAGGGCCACGGCGGCGCCGTCCCCGGCCAGCCGCTCGGCCGTCGCCGCGCCGATACCCCGCGCGGCCCCGGTGACCACGGCGACCCGCCCGTCCAGCCGCCCCCCGGTGTTGGTCGCCACGCTGGTCGCCGGATTGGTCGCCACCGTCCGAACGTACCCAGCCGAGGGTATTCCCCGGCCGCCGGCACGCCCTGTGTGATCTGATAGCGCCATCAGGTTTTAAGCGATGTCTGGTATCTCACGTGGGAACGCGGCGTACTCTATGTCACCGTGGTAGGTGACAGGAGGAGGTGCGATGCTCTACGCCGGCCGCGATGACGGGCACGTCGGCCTCGGGCTGTCACCCTCCGCGATCTCCTGGCCCTCCGTGGCGCGCCGGGTCATCGACCTCAGCCTGGCCCTGCTGGGGCTGCTCGCGCTGGCCCTGCCGATGCTGCTGATCGGACTGGTGATCCGGCTCTCCGGCGACGGCCCCGCCCTGTTCCGCCAGCGCCGGGTGGGCCTCGGCGGCCGCACCTTCACCATGTACAAGTTCCGCACCATGCGCACCGGCGCCAGCGACGAGCTGCTGCGCGAACTGATCGCCGCCGAACTTCGCGGCGAGGACACCACACGCGGCGGCAGTCACAAGCTGGACGCCGACCCCCGGATCACGAGGATCGGCCACTTCCTGCGCAAGACCAGCCTGGACGAGCTGCCCCAGCTGATCAACGTGGTGCGGGGCGAGATGGCACTGGTCGGCCCCCGGCCCTGCCTGGAGTGGGAGGCGCGCATGTTCCCGGCCCGCTTCCGCCCCCGGTTCGCCGTGCGGCCCGGGTTGACCGGGCTGTGGCAGGTCTCCGGCCGCTCCACCATGGGCACGCTGGAAATGCTCAACCTGGACCTGGCCTACGTCCACACCCGCACCCTGGGCGGCGACCTGTCCATCCTGGCCCGCACCATCCCGTCCATGATCAAGGACCGGTCGGCCCGCTGACCGCGTCGACCACGGCGGCGGTGAACTCGGCCGTGGTCGACTTGCCGCCCAGGTCCGGGGTGCGCACCTCGCCGTCCCGCAGTACCTGGGCGATCGCGTCGGTGACCTCGGTCGCCGCCTCGGCGTGGTCCAGGTGCTCCAGCATCATCGCGGCGGTCCAGATGGCGCCGATGGGGTTCGCCACGCCGCGGCCGGCGATGTCCGGCGCGGACCCGTGCACCGGCTCGAACAGGGACGGGAACTCGCGTTCCGGGTTCAGGTTGGCCGAGGGCGCCATGCCGATGCTGCCGGCCACGGCGGCGGCCAGGTCGCTCAGGATGTCGCCGAACAGGTTCGAGGCCACGATCACGTCGAACCGGGCCGGGTCCAGCACCAGCTTGGCGCACAGCGCATCGATGTGCTCGGACCGCCAGGACACCTCGGGGTACGCGGCCGCCCGCTCGCCGACCACCTCGTCCCAGAACGGCATGGTGTGCACGATGCCGTTGGACTTGGTCGCCGACGTCACCCCGCCGCCGCGGCGGGCGGCCAGCCGGAAGGCGAAGTCGGCGATCCGGCTCACCCCGGCCCGGGTGAACACCGCCTCCTGCACCGCCGTCTCGGCGGCGGTCCCCCGGCCGAACCGGCCGCCGATCTCGCTGTACTCGCCCTCGGTGTTCTCCCGGACGACCACCAGGTCGACCTCGCCGGCCGCCGCGTTCCGCAGCGGCCCCGGCGCCCCTTCGAAGATCTTGATCGGGCGCAGGTTGACGTACTGCTGGAACTGCCGGCGAATCGGGATGAGCAGGCCCCAGAGCGAGACGTGGTCGGCCACCGAAGGGTCGCCGACCGCGCCGAGCAGCAGCGCATCATGCCCACGCACCCGGTCCAGCCCGTCGGCCGGCATCATCGCGCCCTCGCTCAGGTAGCGGGCACACGACCAGTCGAACTCGTCGTAGTCGAACCGGATGCCGTGCCGCCGACCCGCCGCGTCGAGCACCGCGCGCGCCGCCGGACACACCTCCTGCCCGATGCCGTCCCCGGGAATCAACGCGATGCGATAGCGAGCGCGGAACGCGCCAGCCGAGCGCGCGCCCAGTTCGGCGCGCGCGGGAGATTCAGCTGCCATGCCCCCTAGGCTATGTCGCCCTGATCAGGTCGGCACACTTCTCCCCGACCATGAAACACGTGATGTTGGGGTTGATCGCCGGCAGGAACGGCATGACCGAGGCGTCGGCCACCCGCAGGCCCCGCACGCCGCGCACCCGCAGCGCGGGGTCCACCACCGCCATCGGGTCGCTGTCCGGTCCCATCTTGGCCGTGCAGGCCGGGTGGTAGACGGTGTTGTGCGTCTTGCCGATGTAGTCCATCAGCTCCTCGTCGGTGGTCGCCCCGGGGCCCGGCGCCAGCTCGCGGGCCACCCACTCGGCCAGCTCGGGCCGCGCGGCGATCCGGCGGGCCAGCTTCACCCCGGCCAGCATGACGCGCATGTCGTGGCCCTCGGGGTCGGTGAAGTACCGGGGGTCCACCCGGGGGCGGTCCCAGAAGTCCCGGCTGCGCAGCCGCACGGTGCCCCGCGAGCGTCCCCTGGTCACGTTGGGCGTCAGGCAGAACCCGTTGTCCGTGGTCGGGTAGCCCCAGCGCACCGTGTTCAGGTCGAACGGCACCGAGCCGTAGTGCATCATCAGGTCCGGCCGGTCCAGGCCGGGCTCGGTGCGGGTGAACAGCCCGATCTCCCACCACTGCGTGGACTTGCCGACCATCGGGCGGGCGGCCTCCCACATGACCAGGCCCTCCACGTGGTCGTCCAGGTTCTCCCCCACACCCGGCGCGTCCACCAGCACGTCCACGCCGTGCTCCCGCAGGTGCCCGCCCGGCCCGATGCCGGAAAGCATGAGCAGCTGCGGGGTGTTGATCGCCCCGCCGGACAGGATCACCTCGCGGCGCGCGTCCACCCGCACCCGGGCGGGGCCGATGCCGGCCTGGTACTCCACGCCGACGGCCCGGCGGGACTCGTCGAAGAGCACCCGCGACGCCCACGCCTCGGTGCGAACCTCCAGGTTGCCCCGGCGGTCCAGGATCGGGTGCAGATAGGCGTGCGAGGAGGACATCCGGGTGTTGTCGGCGGCCGCGTTGATCTGGAAGAAGCCGGCGCCCTCGCACACCGTGACGCCCTCGTTGAACCGGACGGTGGGCAGGCCGACGGCGGCGGCCGCCGCCAGCACGGCGACGCCGCACGGGTCGTCCGGCGGGACCTGCCGCAGGTTCACCGGCCCGGACCGCCCGTGCCCGGACCACTCGCCGTCGTTCGTCTCCAGCCGCCGCACCAACGGCCAGCACTCGTCGGCGCTCCATCCGGTGCAGCCGGACGCGGCCCATTCGTCCAGGTCCTCGCGGGGCGGCCAGAAGGCGATGCACGAGTTGTGGGAGGAGCAGCCGCCCAGCACGCGGGCGCGGGCGTGCCGGAGGAACGAGTTGCCCCGCTGCTGCGGCTCCACCGGGTAGTCCCAGTCGTAACCGGAGTCGAGCAGCGCCATCCAGTCCTCCAGGCGCAGGATGGCCTGGTCACCGACGTCGGAAGGGCCGGCCTCCAGGAGGCACACGCTCACCGAGGGGTCCTCGGAGAGGCGCGCGGCCAGCGCGCACCCGGCCGAACCGCCGCCCACGACCACGTAGTCGAAGCTCACGGGGCCTCCCGGTCCATCTTCGCCGCCATGTGTTCGGGCAGGCAGCCCAGCTGGTGCCGGCCGCGCAGCAGGTACCACGCCAGACCGAGCACCACCAGGGCACCGATGAACAGGAAGGCCACCCAGCTGAGCAGCCCGCCGCCGTAGACCTCGGCGCGCGGCCAGGCCAGGTTGAGCGCCATGCCCGCGCCCCACAGCACGGCCAGGATGTTCACCGGCAGCCCCAGCTTGCCCAGCGAGAAGTAGCCGGTCGGCGCGTCCTCGCCGGGCCATTCCCCGCGCAGCCGCTTGCGCAGCATCGGCACGGTGACCAGCAGGTAGGCCAGGTAGATCATGATCACCGCCACGCTGGTGACGGCGGTGAAGATCTCCGGCGAGCCGATGTTGACCACCAGGATGAGCACCGAGGCCAGGCCGATCACCACGGCCGGCACCACCGGCGTCTTGTGCTTGGGGTCGATCCGGGCCAGGCGGGCACCGGCCGGCAGCGCGTTGTCCCGGGCCATGGCGAACATCAGCCGGATGCCGGCGGTGTGCACGGCCAGCGCGCACACGGTGATCGCCACCACGATGCAGACCAGGAACACCTTCCCCAGGCCGCTGCCCAGCACCTGCAGCACGATCAGCTGCAGCCCACCGCTGCTGCTGCTCAGCTGTGGGTCGGTGAGATCGCGCGCGGCCAGGATGCCGAACAGCAGGATCGCGCCGCCGATGATGAACGAGGCGATCACCGCGCGCAGGATGGCCCGTGGCGCCGTGCGCCTGGGGTCCACCGTCTCCTCGCCCAGCGAGCTGGCCGTGTCGAACCCGTACATCACGTAGCCGCTGGCCAGCGCGGCGATCAAGAACGCGCCGAGGTAGCCCATCGAGTGGCCCGAGCCGAGGTTCTGGGTGTCCACCAGCACGGTCGGCGGGTTCACGATGTTCACCGCGAGCAGCACGGCCAGCAGCACCGCGGCGATCAGCTCGATGAACACGCCGGAACTGTTGATCCGGGACATCAGCTTGACCCCGAACGCGTTGACCGCGGTGGTGAACGTGATCAGGATGGCGCCCCAGATCACCGCGCTGACCGCGAAGTCGGTCGGCCCGGTCCCGTCACCGACCAGCTGGAACCCGGACCAGATCTGCGGCAGCGTGATCTGGTAGGCCAGCACCACGGCGGTCAGAGTGACCACCGAGGCGGTGAACATGATCCAACCGGCCAGCCACGCCGTGGTCTGGCTGCCCAGCCGCTTCGACCAGTTGTAGACCGAGCCGGCCACCGGGTAGCGCCCGGCGAGTTCGGCGAAGCACAGCGCCACCATCAGCTGGCCGACGAACACCATCGGCCATGACCACCAGTACGCCGGCCCGCCGAACTTGAAACCGAAGTAGAACAGTTGGAAGGTGCCGGTCAGGATAGAGATGTAGCTGACGCCGGCGGCAAAGCTGGCGAACTTCCCGATACTGCGCTCCAGCGACTGGCTGTAGCCGAACTCCGACAGTCCGTGATCGGATCCCGTGGTACCCGATCCATCCTGTGTCGCGGTCATGTGTCCCCACCTCCGTTGGTACAGACTCAGCCCTTGAACCACCGCATCGGCGCCGGCGCCGTGTTGTGCCAGATGTGCTTGGCCTCCCGGTACTCGGCCAGGCCGGTCGGCCCCAGCTCGCGGCCGTTCCCGGAGCGCTTGAACCCGCCCCACTCGGCCCCCGGGACGTACGGGTGGTAGTCGTTGATCCACACCGTGCCGTGCCGCAGCGCGGCGGACACCCGGTGCGCCCGGCCGATGTCGTTGGTCCACACCGCGCCGGCCAGGCCGTACTCGGTGTCGTTGCCCAGCTCGACGGCCCGCGCTTCGTCGGTGAAGCGCTCGACGGTGAGGATCGGCCCGAACGTCTCCTCCCGGATGACCCGCATGTCCCGCCGGCACTCGGTGAACACCGTCGGCCGGTAGAAGAAGCCCTTGGCCAGCGCCGGGTCGTCCGGCCGGTGCCCGCCGGTCAGCAGGCGCGCGCCCTCGTCGACCGCCGAGGCCACGTAGGCCTCCACCTTGGCCAGGTGCGCCGCCGAGACCAGCGGCCCGACCTCGCTGTCCGGGTCGAGCCCGTTGCCCAGCCGGATCCGTTCCGCCCGGGCGGCCAGCTCGGCGACGAACTCGTCGTGGATGGCGTCGTGCAGGATCAGCCGGGCACCGGCCGAGCACACCTGCCCGGAGTGCAGGAACACGGCGGTCAGCGCGTAGTCCACCGCGGTGTCCAGGTCCACGTCGTCGAACACGATGTTCGGGTTCTTCCCGCCCAGCTCCACGGCCAGCTTCTTCACCGTGTCCGCGCTGGCCCGGATGATCGCCTGCCCGGTGGCCAGCCCGCCGGTGAACGAGACCATGTCCACCCCGGGATGCGAGACCAGCGGCGCGCCCGCCGACGGACCGTCGCCGAGCAGCAGGTTCACCACGCCGCGCGGCGCGCCGGCCTCCTCCAGCAGGGCCACCAGCTTGATCGAGCTGAGCGGCGTCACCTCGCTGGGCTTGATCACCACGGTGTTCCCGGCGGCCAGCGCGGGCGCGACCTTCCAGGACAGCTGCAGCAGCGGGTAGTTCCAGGGGGTGATCAGTGCGCACACGCCGACCGGTTCGTAGCTGATCCGGCTCAGCACGGTCGGGTTGCCGGTGTCCACGACCCGCCCGGCGTCCTGGCCGGCCAGCGCGGCGTAGTAGCGGAACACCGCGACCACGTCGTCCACGTCGATCCGGCTCTCCGCCAGGGTCTTGCCGGTGTCCAGGGTCTCCGTGCGGGCGATGCTCTCCTTGTCCCGGACCAGCAGCTCGGCCACCCGGGTGAGCAGTGCGCCGCGCTCGACCGCCGAGCGGCCCGGCCACTCACCGCCGGTGAACGCGGCCCGGGCGGCACTCACTGCGGCATGCACGTCCCGTTCCCCGGCCTGGTCCACGGTGCGGACCACACTCTGGTCGAACGGGTTGATCACGTCAAAGGCGGCGGGTTGCCCGGCGCCCTCGGTCCAGGCCCCGTCGATGTACAGGCTCGGCACCTTTCAACCCCCTCGTCGTGGGTGTGACCCAGGACACTTTGCACCGCTCAGCGCATCCTGGCCAGGTTCACGTCCTCGGGAAATAGCCCACCCGAGTGCTGATCTCGCTCGCCCCGGCCAGCAGCCGCACGGCCACCTCGCCGAAGTCCTCCGTGGTGAGCCGGTAGGACGGGCCGGACACGCTCACCGCGGCCACCACCTCGCCGTCCGCACCGAAGATCGGCGCGGCCACCGAGTTCAGCCCAAGCTCCAGCTCCTCGCTGCAGCTGGCCCAGCCCCGGTCCCGTACCTCGTCCAGCTCGGCGAACAGGGCGGTGCCGTCGGTGACCGTGCGTTCGGTGTACACCTCGAGCCCGTCGCGCATCAGCTCGGCGGTGGTCCCGTCGGGTGCCCACGCGAGCAGCACCTTGCCGCTGGAGGTGGCGTGCAGCGGGGTCCGCTTGCCCAACCAGTTGCGCGTGCCCACCACGCTGGCGCCGTGTTCCTGGGTGATGTTGACCGCCGACCCGGAGTCCAGCAGCGCGATGTTCACCGTCTCACCGAACTCGCCGGCCAGCCGCACACAGACCGGGCGGCCCTCCTTGGTCAGGTCCAGCTGCGCGCTCGTCGCGCCGGCCAGCCTGATCAGCCCGAAGCCGAGGCGGTACTTGCCGCGCTCCTCCTCCTGCTCCACCAGCTGGCGGTTCTCCAGCGCGGTGACCAGACGGAACGCCGTCGACTTGTGCACGTCCAGGCTCCTGGCGATCTCGGTCACCCCCGAACTGCCGTGCTGCGCCAGGTACTCGAGGATGGTCAACGCCCGGTCCACCGACTGGACCTGAGTGCCGGACGCCTCCGCATCGCCGCGTTTCCCCGGCTTCGTGTTGTTCATAACGCAACTCTAAACATTCTGCGCACCGATTCCCGCGCACCCCATTGACGTCGTCTCGACCGTCCAGGCATGCTTGTTTCGGATAGTACAGCACGTTTCGCATTACGAAACAATGACCGGCACGAGACTGAGAGGTTGCCGATGATCCATGTGGGTGCACTCGCCGCCATCCCGCTCGGCGAGGCGGTCCGCGTGATGGCGGACGTCCCGATCGCGGTCTTTCGTGTGGAGTCGGATGGCGGCCCGGGCGACACGGTGTACGCGATCGATGACACCTGCACGCACCAGAAGGCCTCGCTGGCCGACGGCTGGGTGGAAGACTGCCGGGTGGAATGCCCGCTGCACGCCGCCTGCTTCGACCTGCGCACCGGCGAGTCGGACAGCCCGCTGATCAGGAAGCCGGTGCGCACCCACCAGGTGGTGGTCGCCGACGGCCAGGTCTACGTGCGACCGGCCACCGAAGGCGCGCCCGCCTGGACCCCCGCCGGGGACCCGGAGATCGGCGTCGCGTGACCCTCACCGGCCCGGACCGCACCCACTCGGCCAGCCTGCGCGCCACGCTGCCGGGGAGTTACTACGCCGCGCCGGAGATCTTCGCCCGCGAGCAGGCCGAGATCTTCGAGCAATGCTGGTTCGCCGCCGCCCGCACCGGCGAGCTGGCCACCCCGGGCACCTTCCGCACGGTGACCGTGGGCCGGGAGAGTGTCCTGCTGGTCCGGGACCGGCGAGGCCAGCTGGGTGCGTTCCTGAACCTGTGCCGGCACCGGGGCGCCCAGCTGTGCACCGAGCCGGCCGGCCAGGTCCGCAACGCACTGCGCTGCCCGTACCACGCCTGGTCGTACGGCCTCGACGGCAAGCTCGTCGCGGCTCCCAACCTGGCCGAGATGGCCGACGTGGACCGCGCCGAGTACGGCCTGCACCGGGTGGCACTGCGCGAGTGGCTGGGCACCGCCTGGGTGTGCCTGGCCCCCGTGCCCCCGTCCTTCGAGGACACGGTGACGGGCGCGGTCACGGCCCGCCTCGGTTCGACAGAGGCCATCGACCACTGGGATCTCGACCGGCTCGAGCTGGGCAAACGGATCGTCTACGACGTGCGGGCCAACTGGAAGCTCATCGTCGAGAACTTCATGGAGTGCTACCACTGCGCGACGATCCACCCCGAGCTCACCGAGGTGCTGCCCGAGTTCGCCGACGGCTTCGCGGCGCAGTACTTCGTCGGCCACGGCGCGGCCTTCGCCGACGGCGCCCGGGGCTTCACCGTCGACGGCTCGGCCGGCTTCGACCGCCTCTCCGGCGTCACCGAGGAGCACGACCGCCGCTACTACGCGATCACGGTCAACCCCCAGGTGTTCATCAACCTGGTGCCCGATCACGTGATCTTCCATCGGATGTACCCGATGGCGGTGGACCGCACGGTGATCGAGTGCGACTGGCTGTACGCGCCCGAGGTGATCGCCGGCAGCGCCGACCTGACCAGCTCGGTGGAGCTGTTCCACCGGGTGAACCAGCAGGACTTCGAGGCGTGCGAGCGCTGCCAGCCGGCGATGGCGTCGCGGGGCTACGCCGGGGGCGGCGTCCTGGTACCCAGCGAACACCACATCGGCGCCTTCCACGACTGGGTCAGCGCCCGCATCGACCCGGTCTGAGCCAGGTCAGGCGGCTTCATCGGCCGGCTGGGGCGGCGCCGGCTCGGGAAGCAACCGGAGCAGTAACGGCGTCGGATCGAGGCGTTCGCCGCCCCAGGTGGGCGTGAGGCTGTTCTCGTCGATCACCAGGGCGGCGTTTATCGAGTTGAGCGCCGTGGCAGTACCTTCCGTCGGCGGGCCCGCCTCCGGGATCAGGATGCCACCGGGCTGGTAGAAACGCGGCTCGGTGGCCGTCCCGGTGATCCGGAAGCCTCGCTTGTGCACCAGCCGGTGGTGGCGCTCGCACAACACCAGCAGGTTGGTGACGTCGGTGCGACCGCCGTGCAGCCAGAACCGTATGTGGTGCGCCTCCAAACCGCGGCTGGCCGTGCACCCCGGGAACCGGCATCGATGCTGGTCACGGTGCAGCAACACGTTCATCAGCTTCTTCTTCACCAGCCGATGCGTACGACCGAGGTAGAGCGGGTACCCCGCTTGTCGCTGACCAGCGCCCGAGCCTCACCGGCACAGCACAGCTGCCCGACCGTCTCCGCCGGAAGGGCCGGCCCGTTCTCGATGGCCGCCGTGCCGGTTTCCGCGTTCAGGTGCACCACCAGGCGCGCCTTCGGCTTCTCAGCCCCGGCCACCAGCTCCACCAGCGCGTCGGCGCGCCGGGCAGCCAGGGACTCGAGTGACACCACAGGTTGGGTCGCGCCGTCACCCGCACGGAGCGGCTCCTCGCCGCGTTCCGCTGAACGCTCCTCGGCGACCGGACCGGCGGCCGACGAGGTCAGCGGGTCCGGCCTGGGCACCCGCCGCTCCAGCGCGGCGACCAGGAGCGCGCCCTGCTCCGCCGTCAGACGCGCCGACAGCCGCAGCGACCCGTCGTCCTGCCAGGTCCAGCTCACAGCGCGATGCGCGGCCACCTCGTCCGGATCAGCCTGCACCTGCCTGGTCAGCCGGACCACCCGCTCGACGTGGCTGGCCGTGCCCGCGAGGGCGAGGTCGAGCAACTCCCGCTCGTTGGCCGGGGTGGCAATGCGGGTGATCGCCCTGACCTTCGAGTACGAGATCCGCCCGGCGCCGAACGCCGCCGTAATGAGCGGCAGGGAAGGCAGCGCCTTGGCCACCCGCACCTGGTCGTGCGCGGTGCGCAGGTTCATCCCGGCGCGCCAGGAAAGCCAGTGGGCACACGACCGCAGGCCCGGTCCGGCCCAGGCCTCGCGGCCGTCGAACTCGGCCAGCAACAGCAACCACCGACAGTGCGCGGCCGCCAGATGACCGGCCAATGTGAGCAACTCGGACTCCAGCTCCGGCGTGGAAAGCCCGGCCGGCGGGGATGCGCCCGACCTCGTGCCGGCCACTTGCGCGGTGCTCAGGCTCATGTCGCCACCTCCACACGCTATTCGAACAATTGTTCGCAAGATAGCGCCGAGGTCCGACACTTTGCCGCCGGAGCTCAGAGCGTCCGGCGCATGATCACCCGCAGGAAGCCGCCGGACACCGAGTCGGTGCGGCTGGCGAGCGTGAAACCGGCGGCGTCGAAGAGCCCGCGCGTGCCGACGTAGGCCATCGTCAGGTCGACCTTCCGGCCCTGGTTGTCGACCGGGTAGCCCTCGATCGCCGGCGCGCCGTGCTCACGGGCGAAGTCGACCGCACCGTCCAGCAGCGCGTGGGCGATGCCGCGACCGCGGTGCCCGGCCCGGACCCGGAAGCACCACACCGACCACACCGGCAGGTCGTCGACGTGCGGGATCTTGCGCGAGCGCGCGAACGGCAGATCCGCCCTCGGCGCCACCGCCGCCCAGCCCACCACGTCCACGCCGTCGTAGGCGAGCACGCCCGGGGGGACCGGCCGCCGCATCAGTTCCCTCACGTACTCACCGCGCGCGGGGCCGGCCAGCGACCTGTTGGTCTTCGCGTCGACCCGGTGGCTCAGGCACCAGCACACCGAGGCCGTCGGCTTCTTGGG
The DNA here is from genome assembly GCF_039543365.1 of Actinospineispora eucalypti. NCBI lineage: Bacteria > Bacillati > Actinomycetota > Actinomycetes > Pseudonocardiales > Pseudonocardiaceae > Actinospineispora > Actinospineispora eucalypti. Next base: position 87,464 of record NZ_BAABJP010000055.1, on the reverse strand, counting down.
GCCCAGGATGGTGGCCACGTCGGCGAAGGACGTCGCGGGGCGGACGGCGAAACTCACTGGCCGACCGTACTGCGCGACACAACGGACGCTAGGTGACGTACTCCTGGGCGGCGTCGTCCAGCCACGTCGCCAGATACCCGGCGAAGGAACCGCGGACCAGCAGCTCGTAGCCCTGCTCGCCGGTCTGCCGCAGTATCACCTGGGCCTTGGCCACCATGGTCTGCGCGCACCGGCCGGGAGCGAACGCGCGCGGATGCAGGTCGAGGGCGCAGCCGGACTCCAGGAGGTCCCGGGCGTGCTCACCGGTCAGCTCGATCGTCGTCCGGTTCGCGGACACGTCGACCGCCGGGATACCCGAGGCGCGCAGCCGATCGACCAGGCCGGGCGCCGCCCCGTCCGGCCCGAGCAGCAGCCATTCGTCGGGGCCGAGCCAGAGCACGGACCAGTCCCCGAGCACGGTCTCCGTGTTCGGTTCGGTCGGCGGTTGGCCGCCGAGCAGCTCCGACACGGACGACGACACGGATGACGGCACGGATGACGGCACGGATGACGATGTCGGATCCGCCCGCAGGTTCACCGCCGCACGGAAGGGCACCTCCGTGAGCCGGACGCCCGGGTAGTCCCGGCGCAGGCCGTCCAGCGGGGCGCGGCGTAGTTGGTCAGCCGTCACGGCGGGCTCCCTCGGGGTCGTAGAACACCGGCTCGGTCACCGTGGCGGTGATGGTCCGGTCGCCGAGCGGGGCGAGCACCGTCTCCCCCATGCGGTTCCGCCCGTCCTTGACCAGGGCCAATGCGAACGTGCGACGCAGCGCGGCGCTGTGGTAGCTGGACGTCACGTGGCCGAGCATGGGCACCGGCGGGGTCATCGAAACCCCCGGCGCGACCAGCTGCGCACCCTCCGGGAGCAACTCGGCCGGGTCGGTGGGCAGCAACCCGACCAGGTGCTTGCGGTCGGCGCGCGCGGTGTCGGGGCGAGCCAGCGAGCGGCGGCCGACGAAGTCCTTCTTGGTGGACACGATCCAGCTCATGCCCAGGTCCACGGGCGTGACCGTGCCGTCGGTGTCCTGGCCGACGATCGGGAAGCCCTTCTCCGCGCGCAGCACGTGCATGGTCTCCGTGCCGTAGGGAGTGATCCCGTGGTCCGCGCCGGCCGCCAGCAACGCCTCCCAGGTGGCCGGCCCGTGCCAGCTGGCCACGTTGACCTCGAAGGCCAGCTCACCGGAGAAGGACACCCTGGCGATCCGCGCCGGGATGCCCTCGGCGTCTCCGGCCAGCTCGGTGTGCCGCACGGTCATGAACGGGAACGCCTCGTTGCCGCGGTCCAGCGCGGGCGCCACTGCCGCGACCACGGCGCGCGAACGCGGGCCGACCACGGCGATGGTGGCCCACTGCTCGGTGACCGAGGTGCAGGTGACGTCCAGCTCCGGCCACTCGGTCTGCAGCCACTCCTCCAGCCAGTCCAGCACGGCGGCGGCGCCCCCGGTGGTGGTGGTCAGGTAGTAGTGGTCCTCGGCCAGCCTGATCACCACGCCGTCGTCGAACACCATGCCGTCGGCCTTGCACATGATCCCGTAGCGGGCGGATCCGACCTTCAGCTTGGCGAACGCGTTGGTGTAGATGCGGTTCAGGAACTCGCCGGCGTCCGGGCCGATCACGTCGATCTTGCCCAGGGTGGACGCGTCCATCATGGCCACCCCGGTGCGCGCGGCGGCGCACTCGCGCAGCACGGCAGCGTGCATGTCCTCGCCGAGTTGTGGGTAGTACCACGGCCGTTTCCACTGGCCGACGTTCTCGAACGCGGACGTGTGCGCCGCGTGCCACGGGTGGATCGAGGTGACCCGGACCGGGTCGAGCAGGTCGCCCCGGTCCTGCCCGGCGAGCAGGCCGAACGACACCGGCACGTACGGCGGGCGGAAGGTGGTGACGCCCAGCTCGCCGGGCGAGCCCAGGCCGAGCTCGGCCGCGATCACACCGTTGGCCAGCACCCCGGACGTGCGGCCCTGGTCGGCGCCGGTGCCGATCGTGGTGTACCGCTTGACGTGCTCGGGCGAGCGCATGCCCGCCCCGACCGCGCGCCGGATGTCCGCCACCGTGGCGTCGCGTTGCAGGTCCACGAACTGGTTACCGGGCTCGCCCGGCACCGCCCAGACCGGAGTTTCGCCGGCCGGGTCGATCTCCCCGGCGGCCGCTCCCACCACGGTCAGGCCGGCGTGCTCGCCGGCCGGCACGTACGCCGCGAGCCGGGCGTCCCAGCGCAGGTCTCCCGGAGCACGGGCGAGCAGCGCGACGGTGGGGTTCCAGCCGCCCGAGACGGCCAGCAGATCGCAGGCCACCGAGTCGCCGTCGTCCAGCCGCACGGCGGTGATCCGCCGCTCCCCTTCGGTGCCCACGATCAGCCCGTGGCGCACCGGGATGCCCTCGGCGCGGGCCCGTTCGACCAGTTCGGCCGGCGGTTCCGGCCGCGCGTCGACCAGCGCCGCGACCTCGGCGCCGGCCGCGACCAGGTCGAACGCCGTGTGGTAGGCACTGTCGTTGGTCGTGAACACCACCGCTCGACTGCCGGGAAGGGCCGCATAGCGGTTCACGTACGCGCGCACGGCGCCGGCCAGCATCACCCCGGGCCGGTCGTTGTCCGCGAACGCGACCGGCCGCTCGTGCGCCCCGGTGGCCAGCACCACCCGGCCGGCCCTGATGTGCCACAGCCGCTGCCTGGACACACGCCCGAGCGGGCCCGAGCGTTCAGCGGAACGCAGGCTCCGCCGCTCGACCGCCAGCACGTATCCGCCGTCCCGGCGCAGCGCGGTGGTCCGGGTGAGCACCCGCACCTCCGGCCGGGCGGCGAGGGTTTCGGTCGCCTCGGCCAGCCGGTCCAGCGCGGCCTGGTCGGAGTCGGCGAGCAATCCGCCGCCCAGCTCGGGCTGGTCGTCCAGCAGAAGCACTCGCGCGCCGTCCGCCGAGGCCTCCACCGCGGCGGCGACTCCCGCCGGGCCGCCCCCGATGACCAGCACGTCGACGTGGGTGTACTTCTTGTCGTACACGTCCGGGTCGGGGTTCGGGTCCAGCCGGCCCACCCCGGACAGGGTCTCCGCCCGCAGCCCGTCGTAAAGCTCCACCGTGGTGGCGGGCAGCATCGGGTCCGCGCACGGTCCGGCCACCCGGACCAGCGCGTTCGGTTCCTCCACGCCGGCGCTGAAGATCCCGCGCGGGCGCATCCGGTAGATCGAGGGGGCGACCTCGAGCAACCCGTTGGCGATCATCGCCGAGGCCACGGTGTCGCCGGCGAAACCCGTGAGCGGGGCGCCGTCCAGGGTGAAGCGCAGCGGCCGCGAGCGGTCGATCCGGCCGCCCTCCGGGAGGCGGGTCACGGCCGCTCACCCTGCCGGTAGATGGCGAGCACCTCGTCGGTCGCGGTGTTCCGCTGAACGTTGAACCAGCGGCGGCAGCCGACCGAGTGCACCCAGCGCTCGGCGAACGGCCCCTTCGGGTTGTCCCTCACGAACAGGTACTCGCCCCACTCCGCGTCCGAGGTCTCCAACGGGGCCTCCGGGTACGGCACGTGCGCCTGCCCGCCGTAGTGGAACTCGGTCTCCTCACGCGGCCCGCACCACGGACAGCTGATCAACAACATGCGAAGCCCTTTCAGTGCGCGACGGCGGCGGCGCCGTGCTCGTCGATCAGTGCGCCGGTGGTGAAGCGGTCGAGGCCGAACGGCGCGGCCAGCGCCTCGGGTGACCCGTGCGCGAGCAGGTGCGCGAACACCCAGCCGGCGGCTGGGGTGGCCTTGAAGCCCCCGGTGCCCCAGCCGCAGTTGACGAACAGGTTCTCCGCCGGGGTCGGGCCGATGATCGGTGAGGCGTCCGGCGTGACGTCCACGATGCCCGCCCAGGACCGGATCATGCGGGCCCGGCTGAAGACCGGGAACAGCTCGACGGCGGCGGCCATCTGCTGCTCGATGACGTGCACCGAGCCGCGCTGGGCGTACGAGTTGTACGGGTCGATGCCGGCGCCCATCACCAGCTCGCCCTTGTGCGCCTGGCTGACGTAGACGTGCACGTGGTTGGACATCACCACGGTGGGGTGCACGGGTTCCAGCAGCTCGGACACCAGCGCCTGCAGCGGGTGGCTCTGCACCGGCAGCCGGAACCCGGCCAGGTCGGCCAGCACGCTGGAGTGCCCGGCGGCGGCCAACCCCACCCGGCCGGCGTTGATCGGCCCCCGGGTGGTCCGCACGCCGGTGATGCGCTCGCCGTCCCGGAGGAAACCGGTCACCTCGCAGCCCTGGATCAGGTCCACCCCGAGCGCGTCGGCGCGACGGGCGAACGCCCAGGCCACGTGGTCGTGCTTGGCGATCCCGGCGCGGGGCTGCCAGGTGCCGCCGAGCACCGGGTACCGCGCATCCGGGGAGACGCTGAGGATCCCGCACACCTTGGCCGCCCCCTTGGGGTCCAGCCACTCGCTGTCCACCCCGTTGAGCCGGTTGGCGTACACCCGGCGCATGCTGTCCCGCACGTCCTGCGGGGTGTGCGCCAGGTTCAGCACGCCCCGCTGGCTGAACAGGAAGTCGTAGTCCAGCTCGTCGGGCAACCCCTCCCAGAGCTTGAGCGCGTGCTCGTAGATGGCCGCGCTCTCATCCCAGAGGTAGTTGGACCGGATGATCGTGGTGTTGCGGGCCATGTTGCCGCCGGCCAACCAGCCCTTCTCCAGCACCGCCACGTTGGTCAGGCCGTGCCGGCCGGCCAGGTAGTACGCGGTGGCCAGGCCGTGTCCCCCGGCACCGACCACGATCACGTCGTAGGAGCGCTTCGGTTCCGGGTTGCGCCACAGCCAGTCCGGCTGCTCGGGCAGCGTCGGGGTCGTTCCGGGCATCGGGCCTCGCTTAATATCTCACTGGCAGTACTTCTGATGTATCAGTTGTGGTTTAGGCTAGGAAGCATGACCGGCGGCGTCAACCACTCATTTCCCGGGCGCACCCCGCTACTGGCCGACCGGGCCTACGACGCGCTGCGCGACATGATCGTCACGTTGCGCCTGCCACCCGGGACACCGATCAACGAGGAACGCCTGTCGGCCGAGCTGGGCGTCGGGCGGACCCCCCTGCGGGACGCGCTGAAACGGCTCGAGGCGGAGAGTCTGGTACTGATCTACCCACGACGCGGCACCTTCGTCACCGAGGTGAACATCACCGACCACGGGCTGATCGCCGACGTCCGCCGGCAGCTGGAGGGGCACGCCGCCCGGCGGGCGGCGGAGCGACTCACCGCCGCCGACCGGGCACGGCTGGCCGAGCTGCTGGAAACCGTGCGCGATCGGGCCGGAACGCTGGACCGGGCGGGCGGCATGCGGCTGGACACCGAGATCCACCGGGCGGTCTACGCGTGCGCGCACAACCGGTACCTCGAGGCGACACTGGAGCACTACTACAACCTGTCGCTGCGCATCTGGTACCTGTTCCTGGAGCGATTGCCCGAGGTCGACCACACCGGTCACATGTCGCCGCTGATCGAGGCGATCCTGGCCGGCGACCCGGAGCGTGCCCATCGGCTGGCGGTGCGGCACGTGGACGAGTTCGAGCAGTCGGTGCGCGAGGCGATCTGATCAGACGGAGGGGGAACGCCATGCCGGAGGAGACCACCGAGACGCTGCGCCCGCTGCTGTTCTCCATCGCGTACCGGATGCTGGGCTCGGTCGGTGACGCCGAGGACCTGGTGCAGGAGGCGTTCGTGCGGCACCAGCGGGCGGTCACCGCGGGGACTCGGATCGACGACCTGAAGGCCTACCTCTCCGCCACCGTGACCCGGCTGGCCATCGACCAGCTGCGCTCCGCCCGGGTGCGCCGCGAGTCCTACGTCGGCCAGTGGCTGCCGGAGCCGCTGCTCACCGACGGCGGGGTCGGCGCCTGGGCCGACGAGAGCGCGGCGGACCCGGCCGAGCACGCCGAGCTGGCCGACTCGCTGTCCATGGCGTTCCTGCTGGTGCTGGAGCGGTTGAGTCCGGTGGAACGGGCGGTGTTCCTGCTGCGCGACGTGTTCGACTACGAGTACGGCGAGATCGCGGCGATCGTCGGCAAGAGCGAGGCGAACTGCCGGCAGCTGGCCACCCGGGCCCGCCGCCACCTGGCCGAGGGCAAACCCCGGTTCGAGGCCGAACGCGCCGAACGCGAGCAGCTGGCGTCCCGGTTCTTCGCCGCGGTCGCGGAGGGCGAGGTGGACGAGCTGGTGGAGCTGCTGGCCGCCGACGTGGTCGTCTACGGGGACGGCGGCGGCAAGGCCCCGCAGTGGAGCGTGCCGATCGCCGGGGCGTCGAAGGTGGCCAAGCTGCTCGGCAACCTCGGCCGCACGATTCGCAACTTCGGCCTGGTCATCGAGCCGCGCGAGGTCAACGGCCAGGCCGGAGCGCTGGTGCGCAACGCGAACGGGCAGCTGATCAACGTGCTCGCCCTGGACATCGCGGACGGCCGGGTGCAGGCGGTGCGCTCGGTGATCAACCCGGACAAGCTCCGCCACCTGGGTCCGCTGGCGGACCTGCGCGCGCTGCCGGGGAGTTCCTCGCGGTAGCGCCCTTGCCCGGACCGGTGTGAAGATCCAGGAGGAGCCACTGGGAGGGGACCCGTGTCGACCGAGCAGGCCGCCGAAGCGCGCAACATCTACACCCTGGACATGTCCCGCCGGCAACGATGGCTGGCCGGCACGCTGTACGCCGCCGCGCTGGTCGCCAGCGTGGCGGTGGCCGTCGACACCGCGAGACCGGGCCTCTGGGGGCTGATCCCGATCGTGGTCTACGCCGGGCTCGCGCTGCTCGGCGTGGACATCGTGCTCGCCACGCTGGGCGCGGTGGTCACGGCGGCGGTACTGGCCCACCTCACGCCCGCCGCAATGGGCCCCGTGGTGATGAAGTCGATGGGCACGCTGATCGCGCTGCTCGGGGTGATCATTCTGCTCGGGGCGGGGCTCGGCGAGGTACTCAAACGCACCGGCGTGGCCGACTACCTGGTGGTGAACGTGGTGCGCCGGGTGGGCGTCCGCACGCCGACCCGCGCGCAGCTGGGCGTGATGCTGGCGTGCACGCTGCTGGCCACCGCGTTGGGCACGCTCGCCGGCTCGGTGGCCATCGTGGCCCCGATCGTCATCCCGCTGCTCGCCGCCTTGGGGTTCTCCGCGCCGGCCACCGCCGCGATGTTCTTCTTCAGCGGCCTGGCAGGACTGACCCTCAGCCCGTTCGCGCCGATCACCGCGAGCATCTACGGCGCCGCCAAGGTGAGCTGGCTGGACTACGTGCTCACGGCGGGCGGGCCGACCGCGGCCGTCATGTTCGGCGTCGGCTTCTTCGCCGCCCGGTGGAACCAGCGCCGCACCGCCGAGACACACGCCTACCCGCCGGAGCGGGCGGTGGACTTCGACACGGTGCGCCCGCCCGACGGCTCCGGCCGCGCGGCGGCCGCGTTCCTGGCCACGTTCGCCGTGTTGGTGGTGTACAGCGGGCTGACCAAGGCGGGCGCCACCTTCGTGCCCATCGCGCTGATCATCCTGGTCGTGGCCACCGGCGCCGCCGCCCGACTCCCGGTGGGTGAGCTGCTCGCCGCCGTCTATGCCGGAGCCAGCCGCCTGCTCGGCATCTTCTTCCTGTTCTTCCTGCTCGCGGTGCTGTTCACGCTGATCGACGGCCTCGGGGTGTACGACGGGGTGGCCGAACTGTTCCAGCTGTCCACCCTCGCCCCGTACCTGTTCTGCGTGGTGGTCGCCGTGATCGGCTGGCTGGGGATCGCGGGCGCGGCCGCCGCGCAGGTCGTACTGGTGAACCAGGTGTTCGGCCCGCTCGCGGCGACGCTCGGCATACCGCCGGCGGCCTGGACCGTGGTCCTGCTGTCCACCGCGCAGACCGACGGGCTCGGGCCGTTCCCCAACCCCGACATGATCGGCCAGATGGGCCTGGCCGAGTCGCGCTCGCTGCGCTGGCAGCTGCTCACCTCGTACCTGGTGCTGGTGCCGGTGCTGGTCCTCTACGCGATCCTGCTCGCGGTGTACACGTGACCGGGCCGAGCGATGCGCTGCGGGGCCTGCCGGCCGGCGCGTCGGCGCAGGTGAGTGCGGAGGCCTTCGGTACGCCGCAGTACGGCGGGCCGCCGCTGCGCTCCTCGGGCGCGCGGGTGGGCGCGCACCGGCTGCGGTGCGCCTCGCTGCTCAAGCCACTGTTCGTGTGGGCGGCCGGGCACGCCGCCGACGCCTACCGACGTGACCCGGCGCGCTGGGCGGTCGACGGGGAAAGCGCCGTCACCCTGTCCGACAACGCCGCGACCAACCGGATCTGGCTCGGTGGGCCTCCCCCGCGCATCCTGGACTGGCTGGCCGAAGCGACCGGCGTGCACTGGCGGCCGGCCGGTTCCGACCCCCGCTGGTTCGGCGGTGTGGAGGTCACCTCGGCCGAGGTGGTCACCGCCTACGGCGCACTGGCGGCCGCCGCGCCGGGCGACCCGGCGGCCGCCACCGTGCTCGACTGGATGCGGGCCGTGCCCACCGACCAGGCCATGGGCGCGCCGGCCGCGATGGCCGAGGCGGCCGGAGTCGACCCGGCCAGGGTCGCGGTGAAGGCCGGCTGGTTCGGGCACACCGACGAGGCCTGGTTGCGCACCCACGTGGTGGCCATCGCCGAACTCGAGGCGGGCGGCCACGCGGAGACCCTGGTGGTCGCGGCGATGTCCGCGCTCCCCTATCCCGACGCCGACGCGCGCGCCCGGTACCGAAGGGACCTCGCCACCGGAACGCCGCTGAACGCCCAGCACGACCGGCTCGCCGGACCGCTGCTCCGCGCACTGGTCGGTACAGGTGGCCAGGAGCTGGTGCGGCTCGGCTGAGCTGCCCGAATGTGTACCCGGGCGTTCAGCGGAACGCTCGGCGGAACCGACCGGCGGCGTTCAGCGGAACGCTCGCGGCTGCACCGGCTCCGGCTCGTCGACGTCCCGTTCGATGTCGACCGAGTCCAGGGGCCAGCCGATGTCGTCTCGTTGCAGCGGGTTCAGCAGTGCCCGCCACCGGGCCCTGAGCTCATCGAACATCGGACCCCCTTGGGGAGCGTTCGTGGAGGGGGCTACACCGTAGCGTCCCTACACAAGCGGCGCGACACCGGGCACGCCCGCGCGGTCCCCGGTCAGGGGGTGGGCGCGGTGAGGAACGCGGTCACCGCATCCCGTCCCACCGTGCCGTTGGCGCGGTCCTGGGTGATGTGGCCGGCGCCGGGTACCAGTACCAGCCGGCCCTTCGGGGCGCGTGCGGCCTCCGCCTGCGTCCAGCCGAGCGGAGTGACCAGGTCCAGCTCGCCGGCGAGCAACAGGGTCGGCACGGGTGGCAGGTCACGGCCGGTGGGGAACGGCGGCGTCGGGGTCTCCGGCCAGTACAGGCAGCTGACCAGGGCGCCGTTCCCGAGGGCGGCGTCCCGGTCGAACGGGAAGAACACCCGGTCGGGCAGCGCCGCGAGGGCCGCGCGCGCCGCCTGCTCCCGTCCGGCGACCGGCGCGTTCGGCCCGGGCCACGGCGCGGACATGTCCTGGCAGCCGGTGGCGGTGTGCAACCCCGCGCTGAACTCCTCCTCCGGCGGCGGCGAGCCTTTGCGCAGGCCGGCAAGCATGGCGTCCAGTGCGCCGGGGTTGCCCCGGTTCGCGTCGCGCAGCGCCGCCGGCAGGTCGGCGAGCTCGGGCTTGCCGTGGGTGCGGTCGCTGAGCAGGTCGAGCAGTGCGGGGCCGTTGCGCCGGGCGCGGATCTGGTCGGCCAGGTCCTGGGCCGGGTCGGTGGCACAGCCGGCCGGGGCGCACACCGCGCGGAGCACCTCGGCCGCCCGGTTGAACACGGCGATGTTGAGCGGGTCCACCCCGTCGTGCGGCACCACCGAGTCCAGCACCAGGCGCTCCACCCGGTCCGGATGGGTGATCGCGTAGCGGGCGGCGACCAGGGTGCCGTAGGAGGCACCGGCCAGGGTGAGCTTCGGCGCGCCCAGCGCCTGGCGCAGGTCGTCCAGGTCGGCGACGGTGTCCAGGGTGCTGTGGAAGCGGCGCTCCGGGCCGATCCCCTCGGCGCAGTCGCGCACCGCTTCGGCGGACGGCACGGCCAGGTCGGAGCCGCCCATCTCGGCCTGCAGGTCACCGCAGTCCAACGCGTTCGAGCCGGTGCCCCGCGAGCTGAACATGACCAGCCGGTAGTCCCGCATGACCGCCGGGTCGAACTGGGAGGCGATCTCCCCGGCCAGCCGGACCCCGGGCGAGCCCGGCCCACCGACCAGCCAGACGAGCACGCCGCGCGGCGCCGACGGGTTGTCGGCCACGGCGACGTCCAGGTCCAGGTCGTCGTTGTTGCGCGGGCCGGGCAGGAGTCCGTGGTCGAGCGGCACGTTCAGCGTGCCGCACCGGAAGCTGACCCCGGCCGGTGGCGGGATCTCGCCGAGCGCCTCGGCGTCACACGGCGCAAGGCTCTCGAGGACCGGGACCGCCGGGCGGGAACGCGAGCAGCCGGCCGCGGACGCGGCCATCACCACGGCGAGCAGTGCGGCGAGCCAAGTACGCAACCGAACCCCCGGAGCCCGGCCGGCAAGGTCGTTCTATCCGGCCCCGAACACCTCATCGAACAGGTCGATCATGGCACGCCATGATCGTTCGTCCGAAGGCTGGTGGTAGCGGACGCCCGGCAGCGTGCCGGGCGCGGGCGTCCGCGGGTGGGTGAAGCTGTGCTCGGCGCGGCCGTAGAGGTTCATCCGCCAGTCCACCCCGGCCGCGCGCATGTCCTCCTCGAACGCCACCCGCTGCGCCATCGGCACGATCGGGTCGTTGGCGCCGATGCACATCAGCACCTTGCCCCGGATGTTCGGGCTGTCCGCCGGGCGGGACGGGAGGAGGCCGGGGTGGAAGCCGACCACCGCCTTCAGGTCGGCGCCGGAGCGAGCCAGCTCGAGCACCGTGGTACCGCCGAAGCAGTAACCGATCGCGGCCAACCGAGTCGGGTCGGTGCGCGGTTCGGCGGTGAGCACGTCCAGGCCGGCCTGCCCCAGCGTGCGCACCAGGTCCAGGTCGTTGCCCAGCACCTCCACCCGGGCCAGCATCTGGGCCGAGTCGGTGAACACTCGGCCGTCACCGTGGTAGTCCAGTGCGAAGGCGACGTAGCCCAGCTCGGCCAGGCGCTCCGGGCGGGTGCGCTGGAACTCGTCCAGCCCGTTCCCCTCGTGCGCGATCAGCACACCCGGCCGCTGCCCGGTGCCGTCCGGCAGGGCGAGCCGGCCACGCATGGTGGACCCGTTCACCCGGTACTCGATGTCTCTCGCGGTAACCATTCGCGGCGTCCTTTCCGATCTTCTCGCCGCGACTCTAAGTCGCCCGGGGCGTCCGGCACCGCACAGTTCGCGCAGGGCTGACCGGCTCGCATACCGGTCGGTAGCGAACGGGTGATTGCTCAGGTTCGTACCGGACTTTAGTGTGTCTCCACTCACAATGAGAGCTGAGTCACACGCCGGTCGCCCGGCGTTTGTCGCCAGAGGGGGAAGGACGACACGAATGACCCAGAGCCTCGAGTCCCATCACAGCCTGCACGCCGAGCAGGTCGGCTACAAACAGACCCTCGGCCGAAGGCACGTACAGATGATCGCGATCGGCGGCGCGATCGGCACCGGGCTGTTCCTGGGGTCGGCGTCCCGGCTGCACAACACCGGGCCGGCGCTGCTGTTCAGCTACGCCTTCGTCGGGCTGATCGCGTACTTCCTGATGCGGGCGCTGGGCGAGTTGGTGCTGCACCGCCAGACCTCGGGCGCCTTCGTGTCGTACATGCGGGAGTTCTACGGCGAGAAGTGGGCCTACGTCACCGGGTGGATGTACTGGCTGAACTGGGCGTTGACCGGGATCGCCGAGCTGTCCGCCGTCGGTCTGTACATCCAGTACTGGTGGCCGCAAATGCCCGCGTGGGCCACCGTGCTGATCGCGCTGGCCGTGGTCCTGGTGATCAACCTGCTGTCCGCGCGGGCGTTCGGCGAGTTCGAGTTCTGGGCGGCCATCGCCAAGGTGGCCGCGATCGTCGTATTCCTCGTCGTCGGCGCGGTCGTGGTGGTCGGCGGGCTCTCCGTCGGTGACCACAAGGCCGGGTTCTCGAACCTGTGGAGCAACCCGGGCGGCTTCTGGCCGGCCAGCGGGGACTACAACTGGTACGGCCCGATCCTGGTGATGTCGGGCGTCGTGTTCGCCTACGCGGCCATCGAGATGGTCGGCGTCGCCGCCGGTGAGATGGCCGACCCGAAGCGCGAGGTGCCCAAGGCGGTGAACGCGGTCATCTACCGGATCGCGGTCTTCTACTGCGGCTCGATCCTGCTGCTGGTCTCCATGCTGCCGACGACCGAGTTCAAGTCCGGCACCAGCCCGTTCGTCACGGTGTTCGACCGGATGGGCCTGAACTGGATGGGCGCGCTGATCCAGATCGTGCTGATCGTGGCCGCCATGTCCAGCCTGAACTCCGGGCTCTACTCCACCGGGCGGGTGCTTCGCAGCCTGGGCATGTCCAAGCAGGCACCGGCATTCACGTTGAGGATGAGCGACTCTGGGGTGCCGTGGGCGGGCATCGTGATGACGTCGGTGGTCTACGTGTTCGGCGCGGTGCTGAACGCGCTCGCCCCGGACGCGTTCGAGATCGCCCTGGAAGCGGCGGCCATCGGCATCATCTTCACCTGGGCCACCATCTTCCTGTGCCAGCTGCGGCTGCGCCGGCTGACCGACCGGGGGGTCATCCCGCCGAGCCCCTTCCAGATGCCCGGCCACCCGTGGTCCAGCATCACCGGGCTGGTCTTCCTCGCCCTGGTCGTCGTCGGTATGGCCGTTTCCGGCTGGCAGAGCAGCCCGTACTTAAGCCACAAGGTCAACTTCCTGGTGGTCGTGTTCGGGATCCCGATCATCGCCCTGGTGCTGGCCATCGGCTGGAAGATGGCGAAGCCCGGCGTCATGGCCAACACCAACGGGCGGATCAAACCGGTCTGGTCGGACGACGGCCCGACCTACGGGCCGAGCGTCGACGCGGACGACCTGGACCAGGCCAAGCCGGGTGGGGAGAACTGACATGGCGAACACGATTCGGCGGTGGGCCCGGCTGGCCGTGGTGGCGCTGACCGGACTGATGGTCACCACGCTGGCGGCGTGTGGAGGCGGCGGTGAGCCGGGTCCCAACCCGGCCCCCGCCCCGGTGCCCGGAGCCGCCGGCGGGAAGCTGACCATCGGCATCCCGTTCGACGAGCCCGGCATCGGCCTCAAGGACGGCACCAGCTACCGGGGCTTCGACGTGCAGACCGCCACCTACGTGGCCAAGGCACTCGGTGTCCCGGAGGCCAACATCACCTGGAAGGAGGCCGTGGGCTCCGAGCGCGAGCGGATGCTGGCCAACGGCGAGGTGGACCTGGTGTTCTCCACCTTCTCCATCACCGACGCGCGCAAGGAGGTGATCGACTTCGCCGGGCCGTACTTCACCGCGCACCAGGACCTGCTGGTGCGCCGCAACGAGGAGGAGATCACCAGCCCGGAGACGCTGAACGGCCGTGACCTGTGCGCGGTCACCGGCACCACCTCGGCAGCCAACGTGCTGGCCCGCTACCAGGGCCGGATCCAGCTCAAGGAGTTCCCCCGGTGGTCCGACTGCGTGCAGGCGCTGGCGGACAGCCAGGTCGACGCGGTGACCACGGACGACCTGATCCTGGCCGGCTACGCGGCCGAGCCGCAGTACCGGGGTGTGCTGAAGGTGGTGGGCAAGGGCTTCTCCGACGAGCACTACGGGGTCGGCGTGCGCAAGGGCAACACCGCGCTGCTAAACCAGGTGAACGCGGCGCTGCGGCAGTACATCGCCGACGGGTCGTGGCGGCGGGCGCTGAACATCAGCGTGGCGCCGTCCGGCTACTCGATCCCCGAGCCGCCGAACCCGGGAGGCGCCTGAGCCGGAGGATGCGCCTGAGCCGGGCGCGTCCGGGTCTCCCAGGCGGCCCACCGGCCACACGGCTCGCCGCTGTGGCAGGGGTCGATGCCGATGATCCGGCCGCCATCCAGCGCGGTGGTCTCGTGCCTCGCCTCGTCCTCCAGGACGGTCAGCCGGGCCAGGTCGCCGGGCACCCGGAACCGGCGTTTTCGCCAGTCGAACAGCGAATCGTGCCCGTGCACCTGGCTGAACGGCAGCGGAGTGGCCAGCCAGCCGGGCAACAGCTCGGTGGCGGTGCACGCCCACAGCGGCCCCGCGCCGCGCACGGGTCCCCGCCGGTGCAGCATGCTGCCGGCGCGAAACAGGGCTGGGTTGTCCGCGCCGTCATCCGCACCGATCAACCCGTTCAGCATCGTCGCCGCGCGCTCGGCGCCCCGAGGGGCGCCGAGCGTGTCCCTCCAGAACTCCGCCGTCAGCCCCGCGTGAGTGATCAGGAACTCCTCGCCGGCGTCGTCCCGCACCCAGGCGGCCACCCGCAGCAGCCCGTCGGCCCACCACCGGCGCAGCGTGCGGGCGGACCGGGCGTCCAGCCGCTCGGGCCAGCGGAACACCGGCTCCCGCAGGTATTGCGCCTCGTGGTTGCCGACCAGCTGCACCCATTGGGCCGGCTGGGTCCTCAGGTACCCGTCCACCAGTTGAATCACCGCGGCCGAGGCCGGACCGCGATGCACCAGGTCACCGACCTGGACCACGGTGAGGTCGTCCGGCAGCCGGCCGGTCTCGGCGTCCGCGCCCAGCCGGCGCAGCTCGGCGCGCAGCTCGTCCAGGTGACCGCCGACGTCGCCGATGACCGCGACCCGGTGGGCGGGCACCCCGACCACTACCGGGCCGGTTCCGGGGCGGCCCACCCCTCGGCCGGCACGAACCGGGAGACGTTGTCCATCCGCCGCTGGACCGACGAGATCTCCCGGACCGCCTGGGACAGCAGGCAGCGGTCGATGGAGGACATCCGGTTCATGGTGATCAGGTCGCACGGCCGGTCGCCGGCCTGCTGCTGCATCAGCTGGTAGCGCAGCCGGAGCCGTTGCAGCACCCCGAACACCTCGACCAGCGTGCTGGCGTGCTCCTCCGGCAGCATCGTCGAGCCGGCGGCGGCCCGCAGCCGCTCGGTGGTGGGCAACGCGGCCGAACCCACGCTGAGCGCGGCCCAGCGGGCGATGTTCACGATGGGCAGCAGCGCGTGTGCCTTGATGTCGAAGGTGTCCGGCTGGCGGGTGAGCAGGTGCCGCGTGGACCGGGACTTCGCCCGCTTGGACAACGACTCCCGCAGCAGCAGCCGCATGGTCCCCGGGCTGGCCCGGAGGTCACCGAACACCCTGGTCACCGCCGGTAGCCCGGGGTCGCCGTGGATCGGCCGGCCGTCCACCATCAACGAGGTCATCATCGCCCCGTTGTGCTCCTCCGGCGCGGCCCGCCACTCCAGGCCGGCGGCCCACCAGTCGTCGTTGGTGCGGGCGAACAGCGGGTGCCGCGCGATCGCGCCGTGCTCGTCGCCGCTGAGCCCGGCCCGCGCGAGCACCCCGTAGACGTCGCCGAACGCCTCCCGGTAACGGGTGATCTCGGCCGGCGTGACCGCCCCCTGGAAGGCCACCGCCGAGTCGACGTCCGAGCTGAGCACCGCCTCCCGGCGCCCGTTGCTGCCCAGCGACAACCAGGTGAAGGCGTCCACGGAGAGATCCGCCCGCTCGGCGAAGACGAAGCCGATCGCCCGCCGCACCAGCGTGTCCACCACCGTCGAGTACACCGCGATGACCCGGCCGGAGGCCAGGCCGCGCGACAGCAGGTCGGCCAGCACGGCGGGGATGGCCTTGGCATGGCAGGCCAGGTCGTCGACGGAGCCGGCCCGGCGCAGCCGTTCGTGCAGCGACACCCCGGCGGTGGTCGGCGAGACCGCGAAGTCACGCGGGCAGATGACCCCGCGTGGTTTCCCCGCCCGGTCGGTCACCAACAGGAACTCGGCGTCGCGTTCCAGCAGCAGGAGCAGCGCCTCAGCCGCGGAGTCGCCGAGCACGGTGACCGGCACCGACCTGTCCGCCACCACTTGGGCCGGCGTGCTCGGTGGCCGCCCCTCGACCAGCACCCAGGTGCGCAGCAACGAGTCGGTGATCAGCCCGAGAGCCCCGTCGGGGAACTGGACCACCGCGCACGGCGCCCTGCGCTCGGTCATCAGCCGGGCCACCTCGTCGACCGGAGTGGACGGCTCGACCACCAGCGGCGGGTTGATGATCAGCTCGTCGACGGTGCTGTAGGTGGGAGCGACGGCGGGACGGCGGGCGGCGGACACCATGCCGGCCAGGAACCGCGCCCCGCGCCGCGAGGTGAACACCGGCCCGGCCAGCGCCGACGGGATGCGAGCCACCCGCACCTCGCCGACGGCCACCGCGCGCGGTCCGACCGAGCTCTCGGTCAGCATGGCGGAGAAGCCGAACACACCACCCGGCGGAACGATTTCGTCCGGGCCGCCGCCCCGGTCGTCGGCGTCGTTCCAGAGGCGCACCCGCCCCTCGAGCACGACGAACACCTCGACGCTCGGGTCGCGGAAAGCGTCCAGGACCAGCTCACCGTCGGCGAACCGGTCCACCCGCGAGCCCTCCGCGACGGCGCGCAACGCGGCGTCGCCGAGCGAGTCGAACGGCGGGTGCTTGGCCAGGAACGCCGTCAGTTCGGCCGGGTCCACGCAGGTCATGCTGCCACAACCCGGGGCGGGACACGCCTTAACCGGACTCCCGCCGGACCGCGTTCCCGGCCACCGCGAGGGCGGCCGCCATGATGGTCAGCTGCGGGTTCACCTCCGGGCAGGTGGGGAGCAGGGAGGCGTCGGCGAGGTAGAGCCCGTCCACCCCGCGCAGCGCTCCGCGCGGATCGACCGGAGCGTGCCGCGCATCCGCGCCCATCCGGGCGGAGCCGGTGGGGTGGAAGGCGGCGACGTGCAGCGCGCTGGTCGGGGTGGCGGCCACGATGTCCACCAGTTCGCCGGGGGTGTCGGCGGTGGGCCGCGCGGTGAGCCCGGTCAGAACCTGGCGGGCGCCGGCGGCGAACAGGATCCGGCCCATGCCGACGATCGCGGTGCGCAGCTTCACCGCATCCGGCCGGGCAAGCCGGTAGGTCAGCACCGGCGAGCCGCTCCCCCGCACCCGGCCGGACGGCTGGTCGGCGATCATCGCGCCGAGGAAGGCCAGGTGTTCGCCGGCGCCGCGCCAGCCGGCCAGCGTGGCGCCCAGCCCGGGCAGCACGAAGGTGCTCAGGCCCTTCGGCGCGGCGGTCGCCTCGATCAGCACCCCCTGGTCGTGCAGCTCCTCGACGCCCACGCTCTGCATGACGCCCCGCCAGGCGACCACCGGCTCGTCGAACCGGCCGGCCACACTGGTCGCCGGGTGCACCGCCATACCCCGGCCGAGCCCGGGATGGCGGCCCAGGCCGGAGCGGCGCAGCAGCGGCGGCGTCTCGGTCGCGCCGGCCGCCACCACGACCAGCGGGGCCCGCAGCGTGAAGCTGGATCCGTCCGGCCGCCGGGCGAGCACCCCGGCGGCCCGGCCGTGCTCCACCAGCACGCGCAGCACCCGGGCCTCGGTGACGATGCACGCGCCGTCGGCGCAGGCCTGGGGCAGGGCATTGAGGTGCACGGCGTTCTTGGCATTGCGCGGGCAGCCCACCGCGCACTGGCCGCTGCCCGCGCAGCCGGTGGCGTTGCGGCGCAGCGGCGCCGCCGCCCAGCCCAGCTCCCGGGCCCCACGCAACGCGATCAGCCCGTTGTTGCCGATCGAGTGCTCCGGATGCGGCGCGACGGCGAGGGTGCGCTCGACCTCGTCGAGCAGCTCGGCGTAGCGGTCGGTGGGCACCCCGTGCTCGGACTCCCAGCGGGCCAGCACGCGGTCCGGGGTGCGGAAACAGGTGCCCGAGTTGACCAGTGTGGTGCCGCCGACGCCCCGCCCGACCGGCAGCACGACGGGCGGCCGGCCCAGTGCGACGGTGCTGCCGGCGTCCCGGTACATCGAACGGAACCGGTCCATCGGGTTGCCGGTGCGCAGCTCGGCGACGGTGTGCCGGCGGCCCTCCTCGAGCACGACCACGTCGAGTCCCGCCCGGGCCAGGGTGCGGGCCGCCATCGCGCCGCCGGCGCCGGAACCGATCACGACGGCGTCCGTCCGCCACCGTGCCGGCCAGTCGAACGACGGCACGCAGTCCAGCTCGGCGTCCGCGCGGCCGCCGGCGGGCACCGGCGCCGGCCCGCTCGGCCCGGCGGCCAGGAGCACCGGCATCTTCAGCAGGTCGAGCGGGCCGGCCAGCCCGGGATGGGCGGCCAGCCGGCGCAGCACGGCGTCCCGTCCGACCGGCGCCGGCCGCCACGGTCCCCCGACCCGCTCAGCTCCCCCGACCCGCACGGCTCCCCCGGCCGGCCCAGTTCCTCCGGCCCGCACGGCTCCCCCGGCCCGCACGGCGACGGACACCGCGCCCAGCCCGGCGCGGACGCCCAGCCGTCTGGTCGCCGGCATGTCCCGCAACAGGGTGTCCAGCCGGTTGGCGACCCTGGCCACCTCGGCCGGCTCGTCGATACCGAGCAGCGCGCCGACCGCCGTGCGGTCAGCCACGGCCACCCACCTCGGCGTGCGCCGTGCCGTCCAGCCGCCAGCGGCGCTCGGTCCGCCAGTCGCCGGTGACCCGGCGTTCCAGCAGTACGGTGGCGTCGGCGCACTCGCAGTTGCGGCAGACCGCGGCCTCCCCGTCCGGGTCGGTGTAGTCCAGCGCCAGGGTCGCCTCCGGCGGTTGGTGCACCCGCACCCGGATCCGCCGGTCACCGACCCGGCCGGACACCCACCAGCTGGGCAGGTCGATCCCCGAGCGGTAACGGAACGAGTTGACCAGCTGGTCGCCGGCCGGCCAGTCCGCGCCGGCGTGGCGCAGCCGCAGGAAGGTGAGCGGTTTGAGCGCCCGCAGCACGGGGCGCTTGGACACCGCGGTGACCACCTCCAGTACCTCGCCGTCGCCGAGGTCCGCGTGCAGCCAGGCCCAGCGCAACGCGTTGCCGTGCCCGTAGATGCGGGCACTCGCGCCGGGCGCGTCGGTGATCACCAGTTCCCGGCCCGCGTACCGCAGCACCCCGTCGAAGGTCGCCCCTGGCGCGGTGACCAGGTGGGCCGAGGGCAGCAGCTCGCGGCGCCAGGCCCACGCCGGCAGCGTGTAAAGGGGCTTGCCGCCGCCGCGTTCGGTGAGCTTCCAGGACAGCTCACCGGCCGCGCCGCGCAGCTCGCCGGGACGGACCGCGACGTTCCCGGCGGAGAACGCCTCCGGACCCGGCCGCATCGGCCCGTGGATCGGCCCGAACCGCTCGTGCACCGGGGCCTCGCCGGGCGGGTACACCGCCGTCCAGCCGTGCACCCGGGGCAGGCCGCCGTCGGCCGGCGCAACCAGTTCGTGGTGCAGCCACACCCCGGTCCCGGTGGCCGGGTCGGTGAACGTGGAGTACCAGACCTCGAGGCGCCCCGGCTGACCCCGCCAGCGCGAGGGGTAGAGCTCGGCACCGGCCGGTTCGGGCTGGTCCGGGCGCAGCCGGAACCCGGCCAGGAAGCTCGGCAGATCGCGCAGGTCGAACCGCAGGACCCCGTCGCCGAGCCGCTTCTCCCCCTCGGTGAGGGTCACCGGCAGCGTGGTCATCGAGCGCAGGGGGTGCGCCAGCTCGATGGTCTTGGCTCCGGCCAGACGCAACCGCCGGCCGTCCGGCAGGCTGAACGAGCAGTCGTAGCCGATGGTCCGGGCGGCGTTCAGCGGGGCGATCCGCAGCGTGCCGGTGACCGGCACGTCGTCGGCGATGCCCGGAGCGCGCAGCCGGCCGGTCAGGGTCGCGGTGCGGTCGGCCACCGGGTTCAGGATCCCCGGCTGGTCGACGGCCAGCCGCAGCTCCAGCGGGCGGTCGTTGACCGTGCCGCTCATGGTCTCGCGGAACGTGGTGTGCACGGCGGATCCTCCGGTTCAGGCGCCCAGCATCAGGCGCTCGGTCTCGTGCAGGTAGCTCTCGGCGGCGGCGTGGGCGGCCTTCGCATCCCCGGCGAGCAGCGCTTTCAGCAGCGGCTCCAGCCGGTCGGCCGCCTCGGCCGGGTTGGTGAACGGCCCCTGCAGCGCGCCCCGCACCGGCAGGTAGGCGGCGAACAGCGCGTTGGACAGCAGCCGATACACGCGGTTGCCGGTGGCGCTGGCCAGCTCCCGGTGGAACTCCAGTTCGGCCAGCTGCGCCTGGTCGGCGTTCTCGGCCGCCCGCACGGCGGCCACCTGCTCCACCAGCCGGGTGCGCTGGGCGACGGTCCCGTTCCGGGCCGCCTCGGCCGCCAGCAGCGCCCCGACCTGCCGGCGGGCCTGGAAGACCTCGAAGCCCCAGCGCAGCGGGTCCAGCCGCAGCAGCGCGGGAAGCAGCTCCAGCCCGCCCAGCTCCTGGTAGTCGCGCACCAGGGTGCCGACGCCGTGCTTGGTCTCCACCAGTCCCGCCTGGGCGAGCTGCACCAGCGCGTGCTTCAACGAGGTGCGGGTGACCCCGTAGCTCGCCGCCAGGACCCGTTCCGGCGGCAGCGAGCTGCCCGGTGGGTAGCGGCCGCTCAGCACGTCCTCGCTGATCCGCGTGACCAGCGTGCTCACCACCGTGTCCCGGCGGATCGGCGTGGACATCCGACGACTCCTAGAGTGTTATAAGGGCCAGTGGCTCAGCCACTGAGCCACTTCGGAAGGATGACGGCCAGGAGGGCCGTAGTCAAGCCAGGCCTCGGCGCGCATAACCGTTCAGGCCTTGACACGGCTCGGGGCCGACCAGCACGCTTGTTGCGCAGAATGGAGTCTGTTGCGAATCACGCACCGGAGGCGGGGTCATGGTCGGTCCAAAGGTGGTCATCATCGGCGCGGGCGTGGTGGGGGCGGCGTTGGCCGACGAACTCGCCGCCCGCGGCTGGGACGACATCACGATCGTCGACCAGGGACGGCTGCCCGAGCCGGGCGGCTCGTCCTCGCACGCCCCCGGCCTGGTGTTCCAGACCAACGCCAGCAAGACGATGGCCGACCTGGCGCGCTATACCGTGGACAAGCTGTGCGGCCTGGACTACCGGGGCGACCCGTGCTTCCTGCAGGTGGGCGGGCTGGAGGTGGCCACCACCGGGCCGAGGCTGGCCGAGCTGCACCGCCGGGCGGGCTGGGCGCACGCGTGGGGCCTGGACGCCGAGGTGGTCGGCCCGGACCGGTGCACCGAGCTGGTCCCGATGCTGGACCGGGAACAGGTGCTGGGCGGGCTGCACGTGCCGACCGACGGCCTGGCCAAGGCGGTCCGCGCGGTGAACGCCCAGGTGGAGCGGGCGCGGGCGCGCGGGGTGCGCGTGCTGGACCGAACCGAGGTGCTGGACGTCGTTCACCACGGCGGCCGGGTCACCGGGGTGCGCACCGACGCCGGCGCACTGTCCGCCGACGTGGTGGTGTGCTGTGCCGGCATCTGGGGACCCAAGGTGGCCGGCATGGTCGGGCTGACCCTGCCGCTGGTCCCGCTGGCCCACCAGCTGGCCTGGACCGGCCAGGTGCCGGCGCTGGCCGGCCAGCGGGAGGAGGCGCTGCGCCCCATCCTGCGCCACCAGGAGGCCGACCTCTACTACCGGGAACGCCACGACACCCTGGGCATCGGCTACTACGGGCACCGCCCGATGCCGGTGGGTGTGGAGGAGATCCTGGGTGTGGAGGCCGCCGAGGTGATGCCGTCGGTGCAGCCGTTCACCGCGCCGGACTTCGAGGAGGCCTGGCGGGTCACTCGGTCACTGCTGCCGTCCACCCGGCAGGCCAAGATCGAGGAGGGCATCAACGGCCTGTTCTCCTTCACCACCGACGACATGCCCCTGCTCGGCGAGTCGCCGGAGGTGCGCGGCTTCTGGGTGGCCGAGGCGGTCTGGGTCACCCACTCCGCCGGGGTGGGCGCCGCGATGGCCGAGTGGCTGGTCGACGGCCACTGCTCGTCGTTCGACCTGCACGGCTGCGAGCTGAGCCGGTTCGACCCGCACCAGCTGGCGCCGGACTACGTCCGGGGCCGGGGCTGCCAGAACTTCGTCGAGGTCTACGACATCAAGCACCCGCTGCAGCCCATGGAGGAGCCGCGCCCGCTGCGCACCAGCCCGTTCCACCAGCGGCAGCGCGAGCTGGGCGGCTACTTCCTGGAGGCCATGGGCTGGGAGCGGCCGCACTGGTACGAGTCCAACGCGCACCTGGTCGAGGGCCGGGACATCCCGCAACCGGACGACTGGGCGGCGCGCTACTGGTCGCCGATCGTGGGCGCGGAGGCGCAGTACACCCGCGAGGCCGTGGCCATGTACGACATGACCGCACTGAAGCGCCTGCTGGTCAGCGGGCCGGGCGCGGCCTCCTTCCTGGAGCGGATGTGCACCGGGAAGATCGACAAGTCGGTCGGCTCGGTCACCTACACGCTGCTGCTGGACGAGGCCGGCCGGGTGCGCAGCGACGTGACCGTGGCCCGGCTGAGCCCGACCGAGTTCCAGGTGGGCGTGAACGGCCCGCTGGACCTGGACTGGCTGCGCCGCCACGTTCCCGGGGATGGCTCGGCCTCGGTCCGGGACATCACCGCCGGCACCTGCTGCATCGGCCTGTGGGGTCCCCGGGCCCGGGACGTGCTCGCGCCGCTGACCAGCGAGGACTTCTCCAACGAGGGGCTGCGCTACTTCCGGGGCAAGGCCGCCTACCTGGGCAACGTGCCGGTGACCGCGCTGCGGCTGTCCTACGTCGGCGAGCTGGGCTGGGAGATCTACACCACCGCCGACCTCGGGCTGAAGCTGTGGGACACGCTGTGGGCGGCCGGCCAGCCGCACGGGTTGATCGCGGCGGGCCGGGGCGCGTTCAACAGCCTGCGGCTGGAGAAGGGCTACCGCTCGTTCGGCACCGACATGACCTTCGAGCACGACCCCTGGGAGGCCGGTGTCGGCTTCGCGGTGAAGCCGGACAAGCCGGATTTCCTGGGCCGGGACGCCACCCTGCGCCGCCGGGACCGGGTCACCCGCAAGCTCAGCTGCCTCACCCTGGACCGGACCGTGCTGGGCAACGAACCGGTGTACTCCGGCGGCACCGCCGTCGGGTACGTGACCAGCGCCGCCTACGGGTACACCGTCGGCTCCGGCGTCGCCTACGCCTGGCTGCCGGCGGAGCTGGCCGAACCGGGCACCCCGGTGGAGATCGGCTACTTCGACGAGCGCCTGCCCGCCACCGTCGCCGAGGAGCCGCTGTTCGACCCGAAGATGACCCGGCTGCGCGGCTGATTCGCGTTCCGCTGAACGCGGTGGTCAGCGCATGGCTGAGCCGCGATCCGCCGAGCATGATCGTCGCCTCTGGCGGTTCGGCCTCGAAAGTGCGGCTGGTGCCGAACTGGCAGTGTCTGTTCCCGGCCAGGACCGCTCTTGTTGCGGCTCAGCAGTGGCCGCGCGGAATGATCGCGGACTGTGGCGGTTTAGCCTCGATTTTCGACGCTGAACCGCCATGGACAGCGATCACCGGCTTGACATCGCCCCGCGGCTTGGCACCACGGATCCGCCATTCCGGTGCCGAGTTCATCCCCCTATACGGGCCTCATTGGCAACGGTGGCCACGACTACACACCGTGA
The DNA here is from genome assembly GCF_039543365.1 of Actinospineispora eucalypti. NCBI lineage: Bacteria > Bacillati > Actinomycetota > Actinomycetes > Pseudonocardiales > Pseudonocardiaceae > Actinospineispora > Actinospineispora eucalypti. The sequence goes on along the minus strand of NZ_BAABJP010000055.1, from coordinate 63,868 downwards.
CCGATCTCGGCCCGGCTCGGACGACCGCTCGGTGACGTCACCGCTTGCGATCCGGCCGGCGCGGCGCACCACCAATTACAGCGTGTGAGCGCGGCCTGCCGCACCGGACGCAACGCAACGGGCGGCACACCAACCCGCCACAAACTCCGCCCTCGCCGTCCAAGCCGTCGTTGAAAACCCAGCCCCACCAGAACACGCTCTTGCTCTGGAGAACGTTCCCCGGAATTGTAAGCCGGGTGACTCAGGGGGGAACACACGACGAATCGGTGCTGGTCGAGGAACGGCGCCTGCGGCGCAACCTCGGCGTCGGCAGCCTCACCGCCATCGGCTTCTCCAATATCGTCGGCTCCGGCTGGCTGTTCGCCGCGATGCACGCGGCGAATCGCGCCGGACCGGCCTCGCTGCTGGCCTGGCTGGCCGCCGGGATGCTCTGCGCACTGATCGCGCTGGTGCTGGTCGAGCTGGGCGCCACCAGGCCGGAGGGCGGCGGCACGGTGCGCTGGCCGCTGTACGCGAACGGCCGGCTGGTCGGCACGATGATCGGCTGGTCCACGCTGCTCTCGGTGGGCGCCAACTCGGCCGAGATCACCGCGATCCTGCAGTACGCGGCGCACTACCTGCCCTGGCTGTACCGGGACAAGTCGATCACCCTGCCCGGCCTGCTGGTGGGCATCGCCCTGAGCTTCCTGCTGACCGCGCTGAACTGGTACGGGGTGCGCCTGTTCGGCCGGGTGAACAACCTGATCATGATCTTCAAGATCGTGGTGCCGGTGCTCACCATCGTCGCGCTGATCGCCTCCGGCTTCCACCCGGGCCGGCTCACCAACCACGGCGGGTTCGCGCCCTACGGGTACTCGGCGGTGCTCACGGCACTGGCCGCCGGCGGGATCATCTACTCGATCAGTGGCTTCCAGGCTCCGGTGGACTTCTCCGGCGAGGCCCGCAACCCGCGCCGCACGGTGCCGCTGGCCGTGCTGGCCAGCATCGGACTCGCGGTGCTGATGTACATCGGGCTGCAGGCGGCGTTCCTGTTCGCGGTGCCCGAGGAGCAGCTGGCGAGCGGCTGGCAGGGGGTCAACTTCGACTCCCCGTTCGGCCAGCTGGCGCTGATCCTGAACCTGTGGTGGCTGTCCGTGCTGCTCTACGCGGACGCGGTGGTCTCCCCCGGCGGCTCGGCCTACGTGGGCGTGGCGATCAACGCCCGGCACACCTATGCCACCGCGAAGAACCGGCTGCTCCCCCGCTACTTCATGCGGGTCCACGAGGCGTCCGGCATTCCGCGCCGGGCGTTCGCGCTGAACCTGGTGGTGGTCGTGTTCTTCCTGCTGCCGTTCGGCGGCTGGCAGCAGATTGTCAGCGTGATGGGCATCATGTACCTGCTGCTGTACATGTCGGCGGCGGTGGCCGCCGGCACGTTCGCCATCGCCGAGCCGCACCGGCTCTCCGGCTGGGTTCCCGGCCTGCGCTGGATCGCCCCGATCAGCTTCGTGGTGGCCACCGAGTTCGTCTACTGGTCGGGCTGGGCGCAGCTGCGGCTGGCCATGCCGCTGGCGCTGGTCGGCGTGCCGCTGTTCCTGGTCATGTGGCGCAACAACCGGGAGCAGCCGCTGCTCGCCGAGGTGCGCACCGGTGGCTGGCTGGTCTGCTACCTGGCCGGGCTGACCCTGTTCTCCTGGCTGGGCGCCTTCGGCGGCACCGAGGTGCTGCCGGCGCCGTTCGACACGCTGGTCGTGGCCGTCTTCGCGGCGGCGGTGTTCGGGTGGGCGCTGCACACCGGACGGGCGCACCTGGCGGTGCACCCGTCCCCCGAGCCGATCGCCGACGAGGAGGAGCCCGGCCCGGAGCCGATCAGGCCGCTGTGACCCGCTCCGGCCGCTCGCCGGCGCCGGTCGGCACCCGGTCGAACCGGAGTCCCTCGTCCGCCACCGGGCCGTGCCGGAACTGCTGGAACTCCCTGGGGTAGTTCTGCCGGATCCGCCACGGGCCGCGAGCGGTCTGCTTGGGCAGGTGTTGCGCGCTGCGCGTGACGTAGCCGGACTTGAGGTCGAGCAACGGCTCGAGCCGGTGCGAGGAGTCCGGCGCATCGGGTGTGCAGAGCCGGTAGTCGCGCACGTCCATGTGCTTGAGCACCCGGCACACCCAGCGGGCCACCAGGTCGGCGCGCAGCGTCCAGGAGGCCGTGGTGTAGCCCAGCGTCATGGCGAAGTTGGGCACTCCGGAGAGCATCGCGCCCTTGTAGGCCACGGTGTTCGGCAGGTCCACCGCCGTGCCGTCCACGGTGAGCTTCATCCCGCCGATGGCCAGCAGGTTCAGCCCGGTCGCGGTGACCACCACGTCGGCCGGCAGCTCGGCGCCGGAACGCAGCCGGATGCCGGTCTCGGTGAACGTGTCGATGTGGTCGGTGACGATCTCCGCCCGGCCGCCGCGCAGCGCCTTGAAGAAGTCCCCGTCCGGGACCAGGCACATGCGCTGCTCCCACGGGTTGTAGCCCGGGTTGAAGTGGGTGTCCACGTCGTAGCCGGGCAGCCAGGACAGCACGCCCTTGCGCAGCAGCCGCTTCATCACCTCCGGCCGGCGCCGGGACAGCTGCACTCCGGCGAACGCGCGCAGCATGTTCTTCCAGCGCACCAGCGGGTAGGCCAGCGCGGCGGGCAGCCGGTTGCGCAGCTTCTGGGCCAGCGGATCGTTGCCGGGCAGGGAGAGCACGTAGCTGGGCGTGCGCTGCAGCATGGTGACGTGTCCGGCGGTCTCGGCCATGGCCGGCACCAGGGTCACCGCGGTGGCCCCGCTGCCGATCACCACCACCCGCTTGCCGGCGTAGTCCAGGTCCTCCGGCCAGTGCTGCGGGTGAACCACCTGGCCGCGGTAGTCCCCGAGGCCCTCGAACTTCGGCGTGTAGCCCTCGTCGTAGCGGTAGTAGCCGGAGCAGACGAACAGGAACGAGCAGGTCAGCGTGACCGTGTCCCCGGTGTCCTCGCGGCCGGCGGTGACCGTCCAGCGCGCGTCGGCCGAGGAGAACTCGGCGCTGAGCACCTTGTGCCGGAACCGGATCTCCCGGTCCACCCCGTACTCGCGCGCGGTGCGCCGCACGTACTCCCGGATGGACGGCCCGTCGGCGATGGCCTTGGCCTCGGTCCACGGCTGGAACGAGTAACCCAGGGTGAACATGTCCGAGTCGGAGCGGATACCCGGGTAGCGGAACAGGTCCCAGGTGCCGCCGATGGCCTCCCGCGCCTCCAGGATCGCCACCGTCTTCTCCGGGCATTCCCGCTTGAGATGACAGGCGGCGCCGACCCCGGAGAGGCCGGCACCGACGATCAACACATCAACGTGCTCGGTCACTGGCGTCTCCCGATTCTCCGGCGAGTGCGACGCCAGCAGGCTATCAACAGTGTGTCGACCTAGCCAACAGACTGTTGAGTGCGCTCCATCTCAACCCGGCGCATGCCCCGCTTGCCGAAGCCGAAGTAACCGCCGATGAAGATGAGCGCCCAGAGCGGGATCGAGTACAGCGCCACCCGGTTGGCCTCGTCGAACGCCAGCAGCACGGTGACGAAGGCCAGGAAGCCGAGCACCGCCCAGCAGGCGGCGGTGGCCATCGGCAGCCGGAACGGGCTGGGCTTCGCCTGGCCGCTGGCCACCCGGCGGCGGTACACCAGGTGACAGGCCACGATGATGCCCCAGGACCAGATGGCGCCCAGGGTGGCCACCGAGGTGATGTAGGAGAAGGCCTTCTCCGGCACCACGTAGTTCACCCCGACGCCGATCAGCATGACCGCGCCCGAGGCCAGCACGCCCACGGCGGGCACCCCGGTACCACTGATCTTGCCGGCCTTGCTCGGCGCCAGCCCGTCCTTGGACAGCCGGTGCAGCAGCCGCCCGTTGCTGTACAGCCCGGAGCTGCACGAGGACAGCGCGGCGGTGAGCACCACGAAGTTCATCAGCGCGCCGGCCGCCGGCACCCCGATCTGGGCGAACGCCTGCACGAACGGGCTCGTGTCCTTGCTGAACTCGGTCCACGGGAACAGCGAGAGCAGCACCAGCAGCGAGCCGACGTAGAACACGCCGATCCGGGCCGGAATGCTGTTGACCGCCCGGGGCAGCACCTTCCCCGGGTTCTTGGTCTCGGCGGCGGTCATGCCGACCAGCTCGACGCCCTGGTAGGCGAACACCACGATCTGGAAGGTGAGCAGCACGGCGAACAGCCCGTTGGGCGCCACGCCGCCGTGGTCCCACAGGTTCACGATGGTGCCCTCCTGGCCGGCCTTGCCGACCCCGAAGACCATCACCACTGTGCCGCCGATGACCAGCGCCAGGATGGTCAGCACCTTGATCGAGGCGAACCAGAACTCCGCCTCGCCGAACGCGCCGACGGCGGCCAGGTTGAGCAACACCAGCAGAACCAGGAACACCAGCGCGCTCAGGTACTGCGGTATGGACGGGAACCAGTAGTGGATGTAGATCCCGGCGGCGGTCAGCTCGGCCATGCCGATCACCGTCCAGGTGACCCAGTAGCCCCAGCCGGTGATGAAGCCGTAGAGCGGGCCGAAGAACTCCCTCGCGTACTCCGCGAAGCTGCCGGAGACGGGCTTGTACAGCAGCAGCTCGCCCAGCGCCCGCATGATGATGAAGATGAACACGCCGGTGATCGCGTAGACCGCGATCAGCGCCGGACCGGCCTGCTGGATCGCCTTACCCGCGCCCAGGAACAGGCCGACACCGATGGCGCCGCCGATGGCGATCATCATCACGTGTCGCTGGGTCAGCCCCTGTTTCAGATCCTCTTGCGTTATTACCGTGGTTTCTACCTCGCCGGACATGCGAACTCCCCTCGTAGCAAACCTCTTACAAATCCGGGCTGTCGGCGGTGAAGTGCACGCCGGAGAAGCCCTTGCGCCACTCCGTGACGTCGGCGCCGACGCTCGCCGGATCCCGTTCCGGGTCCAGGCCGCCCGCGATGAACCCGGCCAGCTCCGGCATGTCGTCCTCACGCATGCCCAGCCGCGCCACCTCGGGCGTACCGATCCGCAGGCCGTTCACGTCGTCCGCCACCGACTCGACCGGCAGGCCGATGCCGCAGGTCAGCAGGTTCGCCACGCGCAACCGGCGGGCGGCGCGCTGGCCGCCGCCGAAGGTGTGCGCGCGCATCGCGAACTGGTGCGAGGCGGTGACCCCGCGATCGGTCCGGAACACCGGCAGGGCCATCGCCTCCAGCTCCGAGGCCAGCCTGCGCGCGGTTGCCCGCATGGTTCGGGCGTAGGCCTCGCCGGCCACCTTCCAGTCGAGCATGGTCACCGCCAGTGCGGCCGTCCGGCCGGCGTCGAAGTTGGCGGTGAGCCCGGGGTGCGCGATCTTGTCGAGGCGCTCGGCGAGCTCGGCGTCGTCGGTCACGATGAGCCCGCCGGCCGGCCCGCCGAGGCTCTTGTACGTGCTCATCGTGATCATGTCCGCGCCCTCCGCGAGCGGCGAGGGCCAAGCCCTCCCGGCGATCATGCCGCACAGGTGCGCGGCGTCGAAAAGCACCCTCGCCCCGACCTCGTCGGCGATCTTGCGGATGTCCTCGACCGGGTGCGGGAACAGGTTCAGGCTGCCGCCGATGGTGATCAGGCGCGGCCGCACCCAGCGGGCCACCGCGCGCAGCGCCGGCACGTCCACGGTGTAGCCGTCCTCGGCCACCGGGGCGGGCACGATACGCAGCCCGTAGAGGCCGGCCGCGCCCGCCTCGTGGTGCGTGACGTGACCGGCGATGGTGGCCGGCGGCACGATGACCGCGTCCCCCGGCTGGCAGGTGGCCATGAACGCGTACAGGTTGGCGATCGCACCGGAGGCGACCCGGATCTCCGCGTAGCGGCAGCCGAACACCTCGGCGGCCAGCTCGGCGGCGATGATCTCGATCTGCTCGATCGCCTCCAGCCCCATCTCGTACTTCTCACCCGGGTAGCCCAGCGAGGGACGGGAGCCCAGTCCGGCGGACAGCAGCACCTCCGCGCGCGGGTTCATCACGTTGGTCGCCGGGTTCAGGTTGACCGAGTCGACATCGTGGATCCGGTGGTTCTCCGCGACCAGTCGGTCGATCTCGGCCAGCACCTGGGGCGCCGTCCGGTCCGCAACCGCCGTCGCCACCTCGGCGACCCGCCGCTCCGGCAACGGAGGGACCCACGGGCGGGGGGCTAACGAACGAACCATGGACGGGTCCCCCGTTCCGGGATGGCAGGCGGATCGGCTAGCAGACCACCGAGCGCACGGATGGGCCGGGTGATGTGAGTTGGACAACCCTGTTACGGGACACTAGGGCCCCGGCCACTCCAGAGACATCGGGAGTATGCCGGGAAACTCACGTCCTGGTTCCTACAATCGTAGAAGCCAGCTACGCACGGGGGCACCGTGGACGCACATGAGCGGCTCAACACCGAACTGGACAGGTTGGCCGTCCGGATCGGACGCAACGTGTCCATCGACGACCCGGCCGGCCGCCTGATCGGCTACAGCTCGCAGGACGGGGCGGTGGACGCGGCCCGGGTCTCCACCATCCTGGCCCGCCAGGTGCCCCAGGACGTGCTCGCCTGGCAGGACAGCCACGGCATCCGGGACGCGGTGGAGCCGGTGCTCGTGGCGGCCAACCCGGCGTTGAAGTTCGCCGCACGGGTCTGCGTGCCGATCCGGCGCGGCGCAGCCTGCCTCGGCTACCTGTGGATCCTGAGCCCGAACGAGCCGGTCGCCCCGGAGGCACTGCGCGCCGCCACCCGGTGCGCGAACGACGTCGCGGGCCTGGTCGCCGAGGTTGCCGGGGTGACCGCACCGGACGACCGGGACACCGTGGTCCGGCGGCTGCTCACCGACCCGACCGCCGACCCGGAGAACCTGCTCGCCCGGCAGCCGGAGCTCTACAACACCGATGTCCAGGTGCTGGTCGCGGTGCCGAAGGAGGCCAACCAGGCGGCCGTGGCACCGCTCAGCGCGGCCGAGTTCAGCCGGCTGAGCGGTGCGCTGCCCTCGGCGCTGCGCGGCCACGGCGACAACCTCGGCTCCTTCGTCACCGCCACCCACCTGGTGGCCATGACGCGCGGAACGCCCGAACGGCTGCCCGGGCAGCTGGAGCAGCTCCTGGAGGAAGACCGGTTCCGGGTCGGCATCAGCGCACCGGCCCGGTTCGACGTGTCCGCCGCGCGGGCGGCCTACCGGCAGGCGCTGGCCGCCGCCGAGCTGTCCGCGCTGGACCCGACGCTGCCCGCGCGGCTGCCCTGGGCGCTGCTCGGGCCGTACCGCACGCTGCTCGACCTGCCCGGCACATCGGCCGCCACGCTGGCCACCGCGCTGGCGCCGCTGGACGGCGCGGCCAACTCGGCGGCCATGCTGCTGGACACCCTGGAGACCTACCTGGACCTCGGCGGGGACGCCGGCCGCACGGCGGGCCGGTTGCGCCTGCACCGGACCAGCCTCTACTACCGGCTGGGGCGGATCGCCGAGCTGCTCGGCGCCGACCTGGACAACGGCCTGACCCGCCTCGAGCTGCACCTGGCCCTGAAGAGCCGGCGGCTGGCCCGCCGCACGCTGGCCGGGTCGGTGCCTGAGGACTAAGTTAAATTCTCATGCCAGCCGAGCAGCACACCGGTGGGCTGGACCTGGGGGTGTCCACCGGGCGGCGTCGGCTGAACACCGGCGTTGCCGCCGCGGGCCTGCTGGCCAGCCTCCTGGTCGGAATCCTCACCGAGCCGCCGACGCTGTGGGGCCTGCTGCCCATCGGGCTGTACGCCGCGTTGACCATCCTGGGCATGGATCTGGTGGTCGCCACGTCGGTGGCGTTCCTGGCCGGCGCGTTGGTGGTGGCCGCGTCCCCGGTGAAGGTCGGCAACCTGCTCGGCGAGGCGCTGGGCGACACGATCACCGTGATCGGCATGGTCATCGTGCTCGGCGCCGGGCTCGGCGAGGTGCTGCGGCGCACCGGGGTGGCCGAACGGATGGTGCGGGCGATCATGCGCGCCACCGGCGACGGCAACCGCACCGCGGTGCTGGGCGGCGTGCTGCTGGCCAGCCTGGTGCTGGTCACCGCCACCGGCACGCTGGCCGGGTCGGTGGCGATCGTGGCGCCGATCGTGGTCCCGGTGTGCGCCCGGGTCGGCTACACCCGCTCGGCCACCGCCGCGATGCTGTTCATCGGCGGCTGCGCCGGGCTGGCGCTGGCCCCGTTCGCCGGCTCGAACATCGCCATCCTGGAGGCGGCGGAGGTCGGTTACGGCACATACCTGGCCGTCGGCGCCCTGCCGCTGACCCTGCTCTCCCTGGCCCTGGCGCTGGTCCTGGTGCCCTGGCTCCAGCGGCGCACCGACCGGGCCGGTGACCACTATCCGCCGGAGCTCGCCGAGCCGGCCGAGTCCTCGGAACGCCCGTCCACCGGCCGGGCCACCGGGGTCTTCCTGGTGCTGCTGGTGGTCTCCGCCGGTTTCGCGGCGGCGACCCAGGCCGGCACCGCCTTCCCGCTGCTCGCCCTGCCGGTGCTGGCGGTGGCCACCGGGCTGGCCGCCGGTCTCACGCTCACCGAGACGGCGGCTGCGGTCTACGCGGGCGCCGGCCGGATGTTCCACATGCTGGTGCTGTTCTGGCTGCTCGCCGCGCTGTTCGCCACCCAGGAGCTGGCCAAGCCGTTCGACGTCGTGCTCGCCCAGTACGGCGACCAGCTGCGCTCCTTCGGGCCGTTGACGTTCGCGCTGGTGATCGCGTTGATCGGCTGGGTGGCGGTGCCCGGGGCGACCGCAGCGCAGGTGACGTTGATCGACCGGATCTTCGGCCCGCTGGCCGCCTCGCTGGGCATCACGGCGGCGCCGTGGGTGATCGTGCTGCTGTGGGCGTCCAAGGGCGACACCTACGGGCCGTTCCCGAACGCGAACATGGTCGGCCCGATGGGGTTCGCCGGGTCCACCTCGCTGCGCAACCAGTTGACCATCGGCTGGCTGATCATGATCGCGGCATCGATCATGTACGCCGTGCTGCTGAGCCTGCTGATCTGAGACGGAGGTCCCGGTGCACGACCTGGTGCTGCGCGGCGGGCGGGTACTGGACGGTACCGGCACGCCGGCCGTTCCCGCCGACGTTGCCGTCGACGGCGGCTGGATCACCACCATCGGCCGGGTGGACGCGCCGGCCCGGCGGGTACTGGACGCGGCCGGCGCGGTGGTCGCCCCCGGGTTCATCGACCTGCACTCGCACGCCGACTACACGGTGTTCGGCGCGCCCGAGGCGGCCACCCAGGCCACCCAGGGCGTCACCACACTGGTCACCGGGAACTGCGGGTTCTCGCCGTTCCCGGTGGTGCCCGAGCACTCCGCCCCGCTGCGCCGGCACGCCGCGCTGGGCGGCACCGACCTGCCGTGGACCTGGCGCACCACCGGGGAGTTCCTGGCCGAGGTGGACCGGCTGCCGCTGGGCGTGAACCTCGCCTGCCTGGTCGGCCACGGCGCGCTGCGGATCGGGGTGATGGGCACGGCGGACGCCCCGGCCGGGCCGGCCGAGCTGGCCCGCATGCGGGAACTGCTGCGCGAGGCACTGGCCGACGGCGCGGTCGGCCTGTCCAGCGGGCTGATCTACGCGCCGGGCAGCTTCGCCCGGCCGGCCGAGCTGGTCGAGCTGTGCCGGGAGGTGGCCGACGCCGGAAAGCTCTACACCAGCCACATCCGCGACGAGGGGGACGGGCTGCTGGGGGCGGTCGCGGAGGCCCTGGAAACCGCCACCTCGGCCGGCGCCCGGCTGGAGATCTCCCACCTGAAGGCCATCGGCCCGGCCAACTGGGGAAACGTCGCCCGCGCGCTGGAGCGCATCGAGACGGCGGCCCGGACACTGGACGTGGGAGCCGACGTCTACCCGTACGCCGCGTCGAGCACCACACTCACCTCCCGGCTGCCCGGGTGGGCGCTGGCCGGCGGGGTTCCCGAACTGCTGCGCCGGCTCGCCGACCCGGCGGCGCGCGGGGAGATCGCGGCGGACCTGGACACCCGGGTGGGGCGGACCTTCCTGCCCGAGGGGGTGGTCATCGCCGCCCTCCCGGACGGCCCGTACGCCGATTTCGTCGGCCGGTCGGTCGCCGACCTGGCGGCCCACCTCGGCGTGGGCACCGGCGCCGCCGTGTGCGCGGTGCTGCGCGAGCACGAGGGTCGCGTGGCGATCATCAACCACGCGATGGACGAACGGGACGTGCGCGCCGCGCTGGCCCACCCGCTCACCGCCGTGGCCAGCGACGGCCACGTGCTGGCCGCCCGGCCGGCCGGCGAAAAGCCACACCCGCGCAGTTTCGGCACCTTCACCAGGGTGCTCGGCCACTACGCCCGCGAGGAGGGCGTGCTCGGGCTGGCCGAGGCGGTGCGCAAGATGACCTCGCTGCCAGCCGCCCGCCTGGGCTGGACGCACCGCGGTGTGCTGCGCCCGGGCGCGGTCGCCGACATCTGTGTGTTCGACCCGGGCCTGGTGCGCGACCACGCCACCTACGCCGACCCCTGCCGGCTCTCCTCCGGCGTGCGGCACACCCTGCTCGCCGGCGAACCCGTGCTGGCGGACGGCGAGCAGACCGATCTGCGCCCCGGCCGGGTCCTGCGCACGAGTTAGCGCGTTCCGCTGAACGCGCTCCGTTCCGTTCGGCGGTGGTTGCGCTCTGAAAACGGCTTGGACGGCGCGACCTTCGCTGGTCTCCCGCGGCCCACGCCGCCTCCGCTGGACTCAGCAGCGCCGGAAGCCCACCCCGGCTACGCACCGTAACCGCTCCGGCAACTCGGGCTCGCCGATCGAGCTTCGCTTTCATCGACATCGACACAGGTCTGGTCAACATCGTGATCGAACCAGATCCACGTCGATCTCGACGAACCACACCGGCCCGAATCCGCACCCAAGCGTGACGCACCGTAATCCGGCCGGCGAGCCGGCCCCGGCAAACGTCACGGCGGCACCCGAGCCGCGGCAGACCAGCGAAAACCTCGCCGTCCAAGCGATCTTTGCAGCGCAACCACCGCCGAAACGCAGGACGCGGAGCGTTCCGCTGAACGCGGGCGGAAGCGTTCCGCTGAACGCGGGCGGAAGCGTTCCGCTGAACGCGGGCGGAAGCGTTCCGCTGAACGCGGGGCGAAGTGTTCCGCTGAACGCGGTTGGCGCGGGGCAGGATGCGGGGATGGAGCTGCGTCATCTCGCCGCATTCGTGGCCGTTGCCGAGGAGTTGCACTTCGGGCGGGCGGCGGCCCGGTTGCACATGGCCCAGTCGCCGCTCAGCCGGCAGATCAGGCTGTTGGAGCGGGACGTGGGGGCCGTGCTGTTCGAGCGCAACACCCGGGCGGTGGGGCTGACCTCGGCCGGTGCGGCGCTGCTGGAACTGGCCCGCCGGGTGCTCACCGAGGCGGCGGTGGCCCGGCGGGCGGTCGGCGCGGCCGGGCGCGGCGAGGTCGGCCGGATCAGCATCGGGTTCGCCGGGGCGAGCAGCTACCGGGCGATCCCGGTGCTGACCCACGCGGTGACCTCCCGGCTGCCGGGGATCGAGCTGGCCCTGCGCGGACAGCTTTACTCCAGCGAGGCGCTGGCCCGGATCCTGGACGGCGAACTGGACCTCGGCTTCGTCGCGCTGCCCGCCCGGGACGGTGTGGCCACCCGGGTGGTGCACATCGAACCGCTGATGGTGGCGCTGCCCGACGCGCACCCGCTGGCCGGCGCGCCGGACATCGCGCTGGCCGACCTTTCCGCCGAGCGGTTCGTCACCTTCCCCTCGGCGCGGGGCTCGGCGGTGCGGGACGCGACCATGCGCGCCTGCTACCACGCCGGGTTCACGCCGTCGATCACCCAGGAGACGCCGGACACCTACAACCTGCTCACCCTGGTGGCCGCCGAGGTCGGCATCGCCATCGTGGTCGGCTCGGCGCGCAGTATCACCATGGAGCACGTGGTGTTCCGGCCGATCCGGGACGAGGTGCCGGCGATGGACATCGCGCTGGCCTGGCGGGCCGGCCAGGTGTCCCCCGCGTTGCGCGCCGTGCTGGAGATCGCCGAGTCGGTGCTGCCCACCCCGGCGGATTGAGCCCGAACCGGTCTCACCGCAGCACAAAATGGGTCTTGGACAGGTCTCAGTGCCACCTGTCACGGTGATCGGCATGCAGCAGGGACCGGACACCGAGCCCGAGACCAGCGCGGAGCCGCGTGAAGCCCGCCGTGCCGGCATCGCCGCGTTCATCGGCACGACCATCGAGTGGTTCGACTTCTACATCTACGGCTCGGCGTCCGCGCTGGTGCTCGGCAAGATCTTCTTCCCCGACATGTCGCCGGCCCTGGGCACCCTCGCCGCGTTCGGCACCTTCTGGGTCGGCTTTCTCGCCCGCCCGCTCGGCGGCCTGATCTTCGGCCACTTCGGGGATCGCTTCGGCCGGAAGAACGCGCTGGTCATCACCCTGTTGATGATGGGAACGGCGACCTTCTGCGTCGGGCTGCTGCCGGGCTACGCGCAGATCGGGGTGGCCGCGCCGATCATCCTCATCGCGCTGCGCATGCTGCAGGGCGTGGCGATGGGCGGCGAGTGGGGCGGCGCGGTACTGATCGCCACCGAGTACGCCCCGCCCGGCCGCAAGATCCTCTACGGGGCGTTCGCGCAGCAGGGCTCTCCGGTGGGCAACCTGCTGGCCACGCTGGCCTTCCTGGCCATCGCCCAGCTCACCGAACCGGCGTTCTCCAGCTGGGGGTGGCGGGTGCCGTTCCTGCTGTCGGCCGTGCTGGTGTTCATCGGCCTGTTCATCCGGCTGCGGCTGGCCGAGACACCGGAGATGCACCGGCTGCTGGCCCGCAACCAGGTGACCCGGCTGCCGATCCGGGAGGTGCTGTCCCGGTACCCGGTCCCGGTGGCGCTGGGCGTCGGCGCCGGTGCCGTCGGGGTGGCGGTGACCTACGTGAAGACCACGTTCGCGCTGTCCTGGGCCACGGCCGAGCTCGGGTTCCACCGCTCCGAGTTCCTGACCGTGATCACCATTGCGCTGGTGGTGCAGGTGTTGGTCCAGCCGTTCGGTGCGGTGCTGGCCAGCCGGTTCGACCTGCGCCGCGCGGTGATCTGCATGCTGCTGCCCGAGCTGGTGCTGCTGCCGGCGATGTTCCTGCTCATCCAGACCGGGTCGATGGGGCTGGCGGTGCTCGGCATGGCCGTGGCCACCGTGCCGCACGCGATGTTCTACGCGGCCCTGGCCGGCATGCTGGCCCAGCTGTTCCCGGTCCAGGTGCGCTACACCGGCATGTCGCTGTGCTACCAGCTGTGCACCACGCTTTTCGCCGGCACCGCGCCCGCGCTGTGCCAGACGCTGCTGGCCACCACCGGGTCCATCTGGTCGGTGGTCGCGGTCGGCCTCGGCTACGTGCTCATCTCGCTGGTCTGTGTGCTCGCGCTGCTGCGCCGGGGCGCGCTCCGGTCGGAACCCAGGCCTGGCGCGGCGACGGAGGTGACGGCATGACCGGGAACTTCACCCACGCCGACCCGGCGCTGCGCCCCATGCTGGACCGCGTGCTGGCGCCCGAGGACCGGGACCGGCTGTTCCCGCTGCTGGACGAGCTGGGCGCACTGGCCGCCGGGGAACTGGACCGGCTGGCCGCCGTCGCCGACGCGAACCCGCCCATCCTGCGCCAGTTCGACCCGTCCGGCGAGCGGATCGACGAGGTGGACCACCACCCGGCGTACCACCGGATGGCCGAGCTGGCCTTCGAGCGCTACGGGCTGGCCGCCATGTCCCACCGGCCCGGGGTGCTCGGCTGGCCGGCCCGGGTGCCGCATGTGGTCAAGTACGCGCTGTCCTACGTGTTCGTGCAGGCCGAGTTCGGACTGGCCTGCCCGGTGTCGATGACCGACTCGGCGGCCCGAGTGCTGCGGCTGTTCGACCCGGACCGGTTCGCCGCCGAGATCGCCGCGCTCACCTCGACCGACCCGGCCGGGCGGGCCACCGGGGCGATGTTCATGACCGAGCGGCAGGCCGGCACCGACGTCGGCCGCACCGAGACCGAGGCCACCGACCACGGCGGCCACTGGACGTTGCGCGGGCGCAAGTGGTTCGCCTCCAACGTGGCCGCCGACCTGGTCCTCACCCTGGCCCGGGTGCCCGGGCAGGGCCAGGGAACCCGGGGCCTGGGCCTGTTCCTGGTGCCCCGGCGCCGGCCGGACGGGACCCGCAACGCGGTGCGCATCGACCGGCTGAAGGACAAGCTGGGCGCGCGGTCCATGGCCAGCGGGGAGGTCACGCTGGAGGACGCCTACGCCCAGCCGGTGGGCGACCCGCGCAACGGGTTCCGCCAGATGGCGGAGATGATCAACGTGTCCCGGCTGTCCAACGCGATGCGCGCCGCGGCGCTGATGCGGCGGGCGGTCACCGAGTCGGTGGCCCACACCCGGCAGCGGGTGGTGTTCGGCAAGGCGCTGTTCGACCAGCCGCTGATGCGGGCCACCCTGCTGCCGCTGCTGCTGGACGCCGAGGCCGCGCTGGCCATGGTGCTGGACGCGGCCGCCACGTTGGACCGGGCGGACGCCGGGGACGCGGAGGCCCGCCGGCTGGTCCGGGTGCTCACCCCGCTGGCCAAGCACACCCTGTGCAAGCGGGCCCGCGCGGTCACCGGGGAGGCCATGGAGATCCGGGGCGGCAACGGCTACATCGAGGACTGGGTGAACCCGAGGCTGCTGCGCGACGCGCACCTCGGGTCCATCTGGGAGGGCTCGTCCAACGTGATCGCCCTGGACGTGCTGCGCTGCGTGCGCCGGGACGCGGCCCACGAGCTGCTCGCGGACACCTACCTGGCCCGGCTGGACGCGGTTCCCGGGCCGGCGGCGAAGGTACTCGCCCGGCACTGGCGTGAGCTGCGCGAACGCGGCGCTCGCCTGCTGGCCCGGGAGGCGGACGCCCAGGAGGTGGCCGCCCCGAGGTACGCCGACGCGCTGTGCCGCGCGGTGATGGCCACGCTGCTGCTCGAGCACGCCGGCGACCACCGCTCGCGGCTGGCCGGCGACCACCGCTCGCGGCTGGTGGCGCACGCCTACCTGCGCGGGTTGCTCGGCGACGGCGAACCCGCCCCCGAGGCGCTGCGCCACCTGGGCGCGCTGGCCGACGGCGGGCCGGTGCCGGCCGATGACGCGCAGCGCGCGCTGGGACCCGTGACGAACGAGGAGATCGTGCATGCCTGACCCCCGACCCCTGGACGGCGTGCGGGTCGTCGACCTGTCCAAGATCCTGGCCGGGCCGTACGCCACCATGTCGCTGGCCGACCTCGGCGCGGACGTGGTGAAGGTGGAGCACCCCGACGGCGGTGACCCGACCCGCGCCTGGGGGCCACCGTTCCAGGGCGGCGACGCCACCTACTACCTGGCCGCCAACCGGGGCAAGCGGTCGGTGACCCTGGACCTGAAGAGCGAGGCGGGCCAGGAGGCGGCGCACCGGCTGATCGCCGGCGCGGATGTGGTGGTGGAGAACTTCCGGCCCGGCAGTTCGCTGCACCGGGTGTTCCGCTACGACGAGCTCAGCCGGCGCTACCCCCGGCTGGTGGTGCTGCACATCTCCGCGTTCGGCGAGACCGGGCCGCTCAAGGACGAACCGGGCTACGACATGATCGCGCAGGCCACCGCCGGTCTGATGTCGCTGACCGGGGAGCCGGACGGCCCGCCGGTGAAGGCCGGATACCCGATGGGCGACCTGGGCGCGGCGCTGTTCGGCGTGATCGGCGTGCTCTCCGCGCTGCTGGAGCGGACGCGCACCGGCCGGGGCCAGTACCTGACCACCTCGCTGTACGAGTCCCAGCTGGCGCTGCACATCAACTGGGCAACCGGCATGTTCGCCACCGGCGAGGTTCCCGGCCGGCTGGGCTCGCGGCACCCCAACCTGGTGCCCTACCAGGCCTATCCGACCTCGGACGGGCACCTGGTGGTGGCCGTCGGCAACGACGGGCTGTGGCAGCGGCTGTGCACGGTGCTCGGCCGCCCCGACCTGGCCGGGGACCCCCGGTACGTCACCAACCGCGACCGGGTGCGCAACCGGGCCGCACTGGACGCCCAGCTGGCGGGGGCGTTCGCCGGCGCGGACACCGCGCACTGGCACGCCCGGCTGCGCGCCGCCGGGGTGCCCGCCGCGCCGATCCGGGACCTGGCCGAGGTGTAC
This sequence comes from Actinospineispora eucalypti, assembly GCF_039543365.1. NCBI lineage: Bacteria > Bacillati > Actinomycetota > Actinomycetes > Pseudonocardiales > Pseudonocardiaceae > Actinospineispora > Actinospineispora eucalypti. Next base: position 47,735 of record NZ_BAABJP010000055.1, on the reverse strand, counting down.
GCCGACCCGCACACCGACGCACTGGACATGGTGCGCACCGTGCCGCACCCGGTGGCCGGCGCGCTGCGCCAGGTGGGGTTCCCGGTCAGCTATGGTGGCGACCGCCCGGCGCTCGGCGCCGCCCCGCCGACGCTGGGCGAGCACAGCCGGGAGATCCTGGCCGAGCTGGGCTACACCGAGCCGGAGATCCGGGCGCTCACCGCGCGACCGGTCGACGATGTGTCGACGAACTCAACGTAGTGTTGAAAAGTTCGACGAAGGAGTACCCTGCCAGCGTGGCTCAGGCATCTACCCCGGACCAGACGCGCCCGACCAGGGGGCGGCGCAGCGCGCGGCCGTCCGGCGACGACCGGGAGCGGGCCATCCTGGCCACCGCCGAGGAACTGCTGGCCCAGCGCCCGCTGGCCGAGATCTCCATCGACGACCTGGCCAAGGGTGCCGGCATCTCCCGGCCCACGTTCTACTTCTACTTCCGGTCCAAGGAAGCCGTGCTGCTCACCCTGCTGGACCAGGTGGTCCAACAGGCCGACACGGCCGCCGACGCGGTGTTCCACGCCAGCACCGAGATCACCGCGCGGCATTGGCGGAAGGCGATCAACTTCTACTTCGAGACGTTCAACGCGCACCGGGCCGTCGCCGTGGCCTGCGCCCGGGCCACCGGGGTCAGCCCCGAAGTGACCCAGCTGTGGTCGGCGGTCATGACCAACTGGGTTCGCCGGTCCGCCGAGTGGATCCAGGCGGAACGGGACCGGGGCGCCGCGCCGCAAGGTGCGCCGGCCTGGGACATCGCGCTGGTCCTGAACCTCATGAACGAGCGCTCGATGTTCGCCGTCCTGGCCGGCCAGCAGCCCGCGCTGCCCGAGGCCGACCTGGTGGACACCCTGCTCGAGGTCTGGCTCAGGACGATCTACCAGGGGACCCCGCCACCCCCGTAGCCGCTAGCGGACCGGGGCCGGGTACTCGCGGACCGGGAACGAGTCGTGCATGCGCAGGCCTTTGGTGTTGAGGCGGGCCAGTGGCGCGCTGATCGCGGTGGGCAACGCGGTGACCAGCCGGGCCGCCTGGACCAGAGCCCAGACCCCGAGTCGGGTGTTGGGGTGGATGGCGTGCGCGGCGCCGAGCGCGAAGGCCCGGCTGCGCTGCACGGGCTCGCGCATCGCGGCCTCGTAGGCGGGGAAGGCGCGGGCGGGATCGCCGCCGGCCCGGGCGAGCTCGCCGGCCAGTGTGTAGGCGCCGAGCACGGCCAGGCTGGTGCTGCCGCCGACAACCGGGCCGGGGCAGTAGCCGGCGTCGCCGACGAGGGTGACCCGCCCTCGGGACCAGGTGTCCATGCGGAGCTGGCTGATCTGGTCGAAGTAGAAGGTCGGACTGGTGTCCAGCTCGCCCAGCCAGCGGTCCACCCGCGGGTGCATGCCGGTGAACGCCTCACGCACCAGCTGCTTCTGCCGGGAGACGTCGCGGTGGTGGTAGCTCAGTCCGGACTCGGGGCGGAACAGGAAGACCGCGCGGGCGTCGGGGAGGTGCCGCGCCGCGTACAGCCCGACCGTGCGGCGCGGACCCATGTGCCCGATGTACTCGCCCACGACACCAAACTCCCTCGGCACGGAGAGCACGCCGAAGTAGCCGTCGAGGGACACGGTGTCACCGGGTAGCGTGCCGAAGACCAGGCGGCGCACGTTCGAGCGCAGCCCGTCCGCGCCGATCACCAGGTCGAACCGCCTCGGCGCGGCGTGGTCGAAGGTGACCGCGCCGTCGTCGGGGTCGACCGAGGCGATGGAGTCGCCGAAGAGGTACTCGACGTCGTCGCGGGTGGCGTCGTAGTACACCTCGCTCAGGTCGTCGCGCATGATCTCGACGTGCCGGTCGGAGGTGGCCCGGTACACCTTGCCCAGGTCCACCGGCACCGGTCGCCGGGCACCTTCGCGCACCAGGTTCATCCGGCCCATGCCGGCGTCCAGTTGTTCGATGCGCGCCAGCACGCCCATCTTCTCGGAGATGTCCATCGCCGGCCGGAACAGGTCGACCGCGTGGCCGCCGGTCTTGCGCGGCGTCGGTGAGCGCTCGACGACGGTGACGGTGAAGCCGTAGCGGCGCAGCCAGTAGGCCAGCACGGGTCCGGAGATGCTGGCGCCGGAGATGAGGACACGCATGGCGACTCTCCTTACTTACCGGAAGGTAAGGCGACCGTATCACCTTACCTTCCGGTAAGTAAGCTATTCTCACGGCCATGGAACGGCCCTCCGACACCAAGCGGCGCATCCTGGACGTCGCGCGCGAGCTGTTCGCCGAGAAGGGGGTGCAGCGAACCAGCCTGCAGGAGATCGCCGACCGGCTGGGGATCACCAAGCCGGCGCTGTACTACCACTTCACCTCCCGCGATGAGCTGGTACGCAGCATCGTGGCGCCGCTGATCGAGGAGGGTGAGGCGTTCCTGGCCCGGCACGAGGCGGCCGGCACCGTGTCGCCCCGCGCGCTGCTGGAGGAGTACTTCGACTTCCACTACCGGCACCGGGGCCAGATCATGCTGGTGTTCACCGAGCTGACCACGCTGGCCGAGCTGGGCTTCGTCGAGCTGGTACTCAACTGGCGCGGGCGGCTGGCCACGCTGCTGGTCGGGCCGGACCCGACGCTGGACCAGTCGGTGCGGGCGGTGATCGCCCTGGGCGGGCTGCAGGACTGCACCATCCAGTTCCCGGAGGTGCCCATGGACGATCTTCGCGCGGCCGCCGTGGACGGCGCCTGCGTCACGCTGGGCCTGGCCGGATGATCAGCGGGACACGCTCTTGATCCGGTACGACTCGGGCGGGCGGACCAGGGCGTCCGGGTCGCCCACGTACTCGATCTCGACGCCGTACCGTTCGGCGGCCGCCGGGATGCTCACGTAGCCGTCCACCACGTCGGCCAGCACCGACTCGGCCGGCCGGGTCAGCGGGTCGCCGTACCCGCCGCCGCCGGGGAAGCGCAGCCGCACCCGCTCCCCCTCGGCCAGCGGCACCAGCCGCTTGCGCGGCAACGCCCGCCCGCTGCCCGGTTCCACCAGCTCGCCGGTCGCACCCGCGCCCCCGCCCAGAGCCCCGGTCGCCGGGTGGTCCACCCGGTCGATGTTGGCGTTCACCGTCCAGCCGTGCCCGCCGCGCCGGCCGACCTCCACCTCCTGGCCGAGGCCACCCCGGTGCCGCCCCGGCCCGCCGGAGTCCGGGCGCAGCTCGCGGCGGCGCTGCACCAGCGGGGTGAGCGTCTCCAGCACCTCGGTCGGCGCGGCTCGCACGCCGGTGGGGAAGCCGGTGGTGTTCAGCCCGTCCGCGTCCGGGCGGGCGCCGGTGCCGCCCGCCCCGAACACGGTCAGCGTGAACGGCCTCGGCTCGCCGAGGTCGGCGCCCCGCCACACGGTCATCCACAGCGCATCCGCGCTGGTCGCGGGCAGCCCGCCGGGCACGGCGCCGCGCAGTGCCTGGAACAACAGGCTGGGCAGGAAGTGCCCGACCAGGTGCCGGGAGGCCACCGGCGCCGGGTCCACGCAGTTGAGCACCGAGCCGCGCGGCGCGGTCACCGTGACCGGACGGAAGGAGCCGGCGTTGTGCGGCACGTCCGGCGCCAGCGCCGCCTTGACCGCGAACGAGGTGTACGCGGTCGTGTAGTTGAGCACCACGTTCACCCCGTGCCGGGACTGCGGCGACGAGCCCGCGTAGTCCACGCCGATGGCGTCCCCGTCGATGGTGACCGCCACCCGCAGCTCGATCGGCGCGCCCCCGAACCCGTCGGAGGTCATCTCCGCCCGGTACACGCCGTCCGGCAGCCCGCGCAGCACCGCGCGCAGCGCGTTCTCGGAGCGGGACATGATCTCCCCGGCCACCTGGTCGATCCCGGCGAGGCCGAACTCGTCCAGCATGCGCAACAGGCCGCGCCCGCCGACCTGGTTGGCCGCCACCTGCGCGTAGATGTCCCCCATCGTCTCGTCCGGGGTGCGCACGTTGGCCCGGATCAGCGCCTCCAGCGTCCGGTCCGGGCCGGCGGCCGTGCGCAGCTTCAGGATCGGCAGCCGCAAACCCTCCTCGAACACCTCGGTGGCGGCGGCGGAGAGGATGCGCCCGCCGATGTCCGGCGAGTGGCAGCAGCTGGCGAACCAGGCGACCGGTGCGCCGCCCGAGAACACCGGGGTGGCGATGGTGATGTCGTTGATCTGGCCGGCGGTCATCCACGGGTCGTTGGTGATCAGCACGTCCCCGTCGGCCAACCCTGAAGCCGGGTAGCGGGCCACGATGTGGCGCATGCCGGTGGCCATCGCGTTGATGTGCCCGGGGGTTCCGCCGGTGGACTGGCCGACCATCTCGCCGGTGGAGGTGAACACCCCGCAGGCCAGGTCCAGCGACTCCCGGACCACCGGGCTGAACGCGGTGTTCACCAGTGCGGCCTGCTGCTCGGCGAGCAGCGAGTGCAGCCGGTCGGCCACCAGGCCGACCACGATCGGGTCGCTCACAGGGTCACCACGATTCCGCCGTCCCGGGCCACCCGGCAGTGCGCCCCCGGCGGCAGCACGAGCGTCGACTCCCGCTCCTGGACCAGCGCCGGCCCGGTCAGCTCGGCCCCCTCGGCCAGCCGGTAGCGGTCGTAGACCGGGGTCGGGCGGTAGCCGCCGTCCGGGAAGTAGGCCTCGCGGTGGTCCAGCAGGGCGTCCCCCGTGCCGGATCCGCCGTCGAAGCGCAGCCGGGCGGTCGGCGCCGGCCCGCTGGCGGTGACCCGCCAGGTGAGCGCCTCGACGGCCACCCCGGTCGGAGCCACGTCCCCGAACCGGCGGGCGTACTGCCGGTGGAAGCTCTCCGCCAGCTCGGCCCGCCAGTCCGGGCCCGCGGCCGGCACCGGCACCTCGATCTCACTGCCCTGGCCCACGAACCGCATCTCCATGCTCCGCTCGTAGCGGACCTCCTTGGCGGCCAGCCCGGAGCCGGTGAGCACCTCGGCCCCCTCCCGCTCCAGCGACGCGAACAGCCGCTCGGCGTCCTCCGGGGCCAGCTCGTCCAGCAGCTCGTGCCGGGACCGCACCACGTCGATGGACATCGGGGCGGACAGGAAACCCAGGGCGCTCAGCACCCCGGCCGCCGGGGGCACCACCAACGCCGGCGAGCCGAGCGCGGCGGCCACCCCCGGCCCGTGCAGCGGCCCGTTGCCGCCGGACGTGAACAGCGGCAGCCGGGCCGGGTCCTGGCCCCGTTCGATGGCGTGCACCCTGGCCGCGTTGGCCATGCTCTCGTTGGCGCAGGCGTGGATGCCCCAGGCCGCCTCGGCCAGGCCCACCCCGAGCCGCCCGGCAATCTGCTCGCGGATCGCCTCGGCGGCCGCCGCCACGTCCAGCTTCACCTCGCCGCCGCCGAACCGCTCCGGGTCCAGGTAGCCGAGCACCGCGTCGGCGTCGGTGACCGTGCACCGCTCGCCGCCCCGCCCGTAGCAGACCGGACCCGGCTCGGCGCCGGCCGAGTCCGGCCCGGTGGTGATCAGGCCGAGCGCGTTCACCCGGGCCAGCGAGCCGCCGCCGGTGCCGATCTCGATCATGTCGATCACCGGGGCCCGGACCGGCAGGCCGGAACCGGCGCGCAGCCGGTACACCCGGTCCACCTCGAACGCGTGGGTCACCAGCGGCCGGTGCCGCTCGATCACACACAGCTTGGCCGTGGTGCCGCCCATGTCGAAGGACATCTGGTCCGGCCGCCCGCCGGTGCGGCCGAACGCCACCGCGCCCAGCGCCCCGCCGGCCGGCCCGGACTCCAGCATGCGGATCGGGAACCGCTTCGCCACGTCCACCGTGGCCAGCCCGCCGTGCGACAGCATGACCAGCGGGTCCACCGGCACTCCCAGGCCGCGCAGCCGCCCGCGCAGGTCGTCCAGGTAATCCTCGACCAGCCCCTGCACGTAGACGTTGGCCAGCGTGGTGGACGCCCGCTCGTACTCCCGGATCTCCGGGTTCACCTCGCTGGACAGCGCCACCCGCAGCCCCGGCGCGGCGGCCTTGATGATCTCCCGGGCGCGCCGCTCGTGCCGGTCGTCGAGGTGGCTGTGCAGAAAGCACACCGCGACCGCCTCGACCCCGGCGGCGGCCAGCTCCCCGGCCAGCCGCTCCACCTGGCCGGCGTCCAGCGGTGTCTGCACGGTGCCGTCGGCGAGCAGCCGCTCGCGCACGCCGAACCGCAGGTGGCGCGCGGCCAGCGGGCGGGGCAGCCGCAGGTTGAGGTCGTACAGCTCGTAACGGTGCTCCCGGCCCATCTCCACCACGTCACGGAAGCCCTCGGTGGTGATCAGCGCGGTGCGCGCCCCCCGGCGCTCGATCAGGGCGTTGGTCACCAGGGTGGTGCCGTGCACCACCAGGCCGACCCGGGCCGGGTCCAGCCGGTGGTCGGCCAGCGCGCGGCGCAGCACCGTGTGCACCGCCTGGGCCGGGTCCCGGGGCGTGGTGAGCGTCTTGCCGATGGCCAGAATGCCCTCGTCGTCCAGGATTGCCAGGTCGGTGAACGTGCCGCCGATGTCCACGCCGACCCGCAGCACGCCGCCTTCGCCCATGCCCGGACGGTACATTTCGTCCGACGATCGAGCAACAGATCGTCGGACGATCGGCGGTATGCTGGGCCGGCTACGGCAACCGAGCAACGAGCGAGGGCAGCGGATGACCGAACCCACGTCCGACGGGGCGGCCAGCCGGGTCGCCGACGCGCTGCGGGCCCAGATCCTGGCCGGCGAACTGGTGCCCGGCAGCCGGATCTCCGAGGACCGGGCGCGGCAGGCTCACGGGGTGTCCCGCAGCACGCTGCGCGAGGCGTTCCGGCTGCTCATCCGCGAGCGGCTGCTGGTGCACGAGCTCAGCCGAGGGGTGTTCGTGCGCCGGCTCTCCCGGCCCGACGTGGCGGACCTCTACCAGGCCCGCCGGGTGATCGAGTGCGCCGCCGTGCGCAGCATCGAGAGCCTGAGCGTGCCGGGGCTGCGGCGGCTGGCCGCCGCGATCACCGATGGCCAGCGGGCCGCCGAGGTGGGCCGCTGGGACGAGGTCGCGGCGGCCAGCATCCGGTTCCACGAGGCGGTGGTCGCGCTGGCCGGCAGCGAACGGCTGGACACCATCATCTCCGGCGTGCTGGCCGAGTTCCGCCTGGCCTACGCCTACATGCGGGACACCCAGCTGTTCCACTCCGCGTTCCTCAAACGCAACGGCGAGATCGCCGACACCCTCCGCACCGGCAACACCGAAGCCGCCGCCCAGATGCTCGCCCAGTACCTCCACGACGCCGAGACCGAACTCCTCACCAACTTCATCGACCCCCCCTGAGAAGGCTGGCGGATCGTCGGACGATCTATTAGTGTCCTGAATCACCTTGGGGCGAGGGGGTGCGGGTGAGATGACCAGTGCGGTGGTGGAGTCGGAGCGGCTGGGGCCGACCGCGAAACGGGCCATCCGAGGGGCGTGCTTCGGGTTCACCGTCGACTACTTCGACATCTACCTGCCGGTGGTCGCGCTCACCCCGGCGATCGCCTACTTCCAACCGGCGCACACCTCCCCCGCGACCGCCGCCACGCTGGCCTACGTCACGCTGGCCGTCACGCTGATCGGCCGGCCGGTCGGCGCCGTGGTGTTCGGCCGGATCGCCGACCGCACCGGCCGGCGGCGGGCGACCCTGATCAGCGTGGCCGGCGCGGGGGCGTGCACCCTGCTCATGGGCTTGCTGCCGGGCTACCAGGCGATCGGCTGGGCGGCGATCGGGCTGGTGCTGCTGCTGCGGTTCGTCGGCGGGGTGTTCATGGGCGGCGAGTACTCCAGCGCCAACCCGCTCGCCATGGAGGCCAGCCCGAAGCGGCTGCGCGGCCTGGTCGGCGGGCTGATCGCCGCCTCCTACCCGGTCGGCTACATCGCCATCTCGGTGGTGGTGGCGACCATGTTCCAGTTCACCCCGGCCGGCGGCCTGGACTCGCCCTACGTGCAGTGGGGCTGGCGGGTGCCGTTCTTCGTCGGCGCCGCGCTGTCGGTGGCCTTCCTGCTCTACTACCGCCGGGTCGAGGAGTCGGCGGTGTTCCGCGCGGCCCAGCGCCAACGGGAGAAATCGTCGAACGAACCGCTGAAGGACCTGCTGACCGGCGGCCACCGGCGCGCGCTGCTGCAGGTGCTGCTGTTGATGACCGGCATGTGGTTCACCGTGCAGGCCACGCTCTCCGCCACCCCGGCCCTGCTCACCACGGTGATCGGGCTGCCCAGCGGCTCGGTGACCACCGGGCTGCTGGTGGCCAACGTGTTCGTGGCGATCGGCTACCTGGTGATGGCGCTGCTCGGCCAGCGGTTCGGCCGGCGCCGGATGCTGGTCCTGGCCGGGGTGTGGACGGTGCTGGTGGCGCCGTTCGTGTTCTTCGCCATGGTCCGGGCCGGGTTTGACGCGGCGACACCCGGTGCCGGGAGCCTGCTGCCGGTGATGGTGTTCGCCACCGCCGCGCTGGTGTTGACGGTCTCCCCGTGGGGCATCGTCTCGACCTACATCCTGGAGCGGTTCGCCACCGGCGTGCGGGCGTCCGGCTACGGCATCGGCTACAGCCTGGCGGTGATCGTCCCTGGCTTCTACGCGTTCTACATGCTGGGGTTGGGGTACCTGATGCCCTACGAGTACACGCCGATCGTGCTCATCGTGCTGGGCGGTGCGCTGAGCACGGCCGGCGCGCTGCTCGGCCCGGAGACCAAGGAGGTCGACATCCAGTGAACCCCGTGATCACCGCGGCCGACTCGCCCGCCGAGGCGAGGGCCCGCATCCGGGAAGGCCGGTGGGCCGGGATCACCACCGGACTGTGCGCCGGCTACCTGCAGGCCAACCTGGCGATCCTGCCCGCCGAGCTGGCCGGGGAGTTCGCCGAGTTCTGCGCGGCCAACCCGAAGCCGCTGCCGCTGCTGGAGGCCACCCCGCCCGGGGTGCCGGACCGGCTGGCCACCGCGCCCGGCGCGGACCTGCGCACCGACCTGCCGCGCTACCGGGTCTACCGGAACGGCGAGCTGGCCGGCGAGCCGACCTCCATCGAGGACCTGTGGCGGGACGACTCGGTGGGCTTCCTGCTCGGGTGCAGCTTCAGCGCGGAGGACGCGCTGCACGACGCCGGGGTGCGGCTGCGCCACCTGGAGCTGGGTACCAACGTGCCGATGTTCCGCACCTCGCTGCGCTGCACGCCGGCCGGCCGGTTCCACGGGCCGGTGGTGGTCTCCATGCGGGCCATCGCCGCCGACCAGGTCGACCGGGCCACCGAGGTCACCGGGCGGCTGCCGCTGGCCCACGGCGCGCCCCTGCACGCGGGCGACCCGGCCGAGCTGGGCATCGCGGACGTGGAGCGACCGGACTGGGGCGACCCGCTGCCCCTGGAGCCGGGCGAGGTGCCGGTGTTCTGGGCCTGCGGGGTGACCCCGCAGGCGGTGTTCGCCGAGGTGCGCCCGGAGGTCGCCATCACCCACGCGCCGGGCCACATGTTCCTCACCGACCGGCCCGCCGGGGCCGCCTGATGCCCCTTGGCCGGGCCTCCGCCGTACTGGGTGCCGCGCTCGCCGCCGCCGTGGCGCTGGCGGCCTGCGCCGGCCCCGCACTGCCGCCGGCCGCCCAACCGTCCGCCGCCCAACCGTCCGCCGCACAGCCACCTGGCACCCGGGCACCCGCCGCACCGGGTCCGGCACCGACCGGGGCGAAGGTCATCTTCGACACCGACTTCGGCGAGCTCAACGACGACTCCCAGGCCCTGTTCCTGCTCCAGCAGGCCGGGGTGAACGTGCTCGGGGTGACCACGGTGTCCGGCAACACCTGGTCGGTGGAGGGCGCCGCTTACGCCCTGCGCCAGCTGGAGCTGCAGGGCCAACCGGGTGTCCCGGTGTACCAGGGGTCGGCCGATCCGCTGTTCGGCAGCCGGCAGGCCACGCTGGCCGCCGAGGCCCAGCGGTTCGGTGCGGACATCAGCTACGCCGGGGCCTGGGAACACCCCCAGCCGGCCGACTACCGGCAGCTCCCCCGGCCGCCCTACGGCGGCTACGCCAAGGCGGCCAGGGCCGACGGCAACGCGGTCGACTTCATCGTGGACCAGGTCAAGCGGTACCCGCACGAGGTCACCCTGTTCGCGCTCGGACCGGCCACCAACGTGGCGCTGGCGGTGAAGAAGAACCCGGAGATCGTGCCGCTGGTCAAGCAGGTGGTCTACATGGCCGGGGCGTTCGACGTGCCGGGCAACCAGGGGCCAGCCGCCGAGTTCAACGTGTGGTTCGACCCGGAGGCCGCCCGGATCGCCTTCGGCACGCCGTTCCCGGACCAGCTGGTGGTGCCGCTGGATGTGACCGACACCGTCTGGTACGGCAAGCCGGAGTACGACCGGCTGGTCGCCGGCGAGAACACCCCGATCAAGCAGGAGTTCAAGGACCTGCACGGACCCAAGTTCGACCAGGACCCCGGGCGCCGCACCCACCTGTGGGACCAGATCGCCGCCGCGGTGTTCCTGCGGCCGGACCTGATCACCCAGTCGGTGGTGCGGCAGGTGCAGGTGTACACCCAGTACGGCGTCAACTACGGCCGCACGATGGGCTTCGAACCCGGCCGCGCGCCGGCCGGCGCCCAGCCGGCGCGGATCGTCCAGCGCATCGACATCCCCCGGTTCTACGACCTGTACGCCGGCGAGCTGGGCAAGCCGCCGGCGCGCTGATGGGTACGGTTCAAATCGGCGCCGTGACGAGCACCGAACACCTTCAACAGCTGCACACCGTGCGCACCGAGCTGGACCGCCTGGAACGGCTGATCACCGAGCCGATCACCTCGAACGACGGCGAGACCCTGCCGGCCTGGCTGCGGGTGACGCGCGGGGAGAGCCACTGGCCGGTGGTGGCCATGATCGCGCTGGCCATCGGGCTGCAGCTGGCCCTGCCGGACCGGCTGCTGCCGCCGCACTGGTGGCTGCTTCCGGGCATCGAGGTGGTGCTGCTGGTTGCGCTGGTGGTGGCCAACCCGAGTCGGTTCGACCGGGAGAGCCGGGCGCTGCGGCTGGGCAGCCTCACGCTGACCGGCGTGCTGAGCGTGGCCAACGGCTGGTCCGCCGCGTTGCTGGCCGCCTCGATGATCACCGGACAGGGCGGCTCGGAGGCGGGGCCGCTGCTGGCGGCGGGGGCGGCGATCTGGCTGACCAACGTGATCGCGTTCGCGCTCTGGTACTGGCAGTTCGACCGGGGCGGGCCGGCGGCCCGGGCGCTGGCCCGGAAACGCAACCCGGACTTCCTGTTCGCCCAGATGGGCAACGCCGACCTGGTCGACCCGAACTGGGAGCCGCGGTTGGTGGACTACCTGTACGTCTCGTTCACCAACGCCACCGCGTTCAGCCCGGCCGACGCGCCGCTGTCGCGCTGGGCCAAGCTCACCACGCTCACCCAGGCGATGATCTCGCTGGTCACCGTGGCGCTGATCCTGGCCCGGGCGGTCGGGGTGCTCCGGTAGGTCGCACTAGTCAGGTAGTGCGGGGCCGCCGCGGCGGGGCGGCGGGCGCATGCCCAGCGCGAGGACGACGCCCGCCGCGGTTATCCCGGCCACCACCAGGAAGATGTTGGCGTAGGACGTGGCCAGCACCTGCAGGGACAGCTCCCGGTAGCGCCCGTAGAGCTGGGTCATGGCGCCGGGCGCGGCCGGGTCGACGCCTGCGTGGCCGATCGTGGTCAGCGCCGCCCGGTTGGCCATCAACTGGGCCTGCTGGATGCTGGCCAGCGCGGCCAGGCCGGCCAGGCCCAGTGCCCCGGCCACCTGGCGGGCCACGTTGTTCAGCGCGCTGGCCTGGTTGGTCCGGCTCGGTGGCACCGCCGCGATGCCCGCCGTCATGATCGGCATCATGGCCAGGCCGAGGCCCCAGCCCCGCACGCAGGTCCACAGGATCAGGTGTTCCCTGGTCAGGTCGGCGGTGGTGCCGGCAAGCAGGTACGTCCCGAAGGCGCAGACGATCAGTCCGATCACGCTCAGCGCGCGCGGCCCGATCTTGTCGTACAGCCGGCCGGAGATCGGCGCGAGCATGCCGGTCGCCACCGCCTGCGGCAGCAGCAGCAGGCCGGCGTCGAAGGCCTCCTTGCCCTGCCCCTGCTGCAGGAACACCGGGATGTAGAACGCGATCGCCAGCAGGTTGACGGTGATGATGGAGATCAGGATCAGCGAGTTGGTGAACGGCCATATCCCGAACATCCGCACGTCCAGCAGCGGGTGCTCCACCTCGAGCTCGATCACCACGAACAGCGTCAGCGCCAGCACCCCGCCGGCGGCCAGCAGCAGCACCCGGTAGCCGGTCCAGCCCCAGTCCTCCCCCTCGGACGCGGCGAGCAGGATGGCGAACAGGCCGAACGCGATGCAGCCGAAGCCCAGGAAGTCGAAGGGCCGGGCGATCGCGGCGGGCAGCTTGGGCAACACCATGAACGCGGCCAACGCGCCGAGCAGGCCGACCGGCACGTTGATGTAGAACACCAGCCGCCAGTCCAGGTACTGCACCAGATAGCCGCCGAGCACCGGGCCGGTGGCCGGCGCGAAGATCACGCCGAGGCCGAACAGCCCCATCGCGCTGCCGATCTTCTGGGGCGGCACGATCCGGTACACCAGGGTCATCGCCACCACCGGCATGATCCCGCCGGGCACCGCCTGCAGGATGCGGAACGCGATCAACGTGTCCAGGTTCCACGCCAGACCGCACAGCGCGGAACCCAGCGCGAACGCCGCCAGCGACGCCAGGTACACGTTGACCAGGCCGAACCGGTCACCCAACCAGCCGCTCAGCGGCACCACGACACCCAGGGTCAGGGTGTACGCCGTGGCGATCCACAGCACGTCGTCGAGGCCGCCGCCGAACTCCTTCTGGATGGTCGGCACCGCGACGTTGACGATCGTGATGTCCAGCACGGCCATGAAGTTGCCGACGACCAGCACGGCCACCGCGAGCAGCCAGTTGGTCCCGGCGGCCGGGGCCGGTGGGCGCGGCGCGGGTGGCGGGGGCGTGAAGGGTCGGGCGGGCGGGGATGATGGAGATACCGAGGCAGCCGCCCCTTCGGGCGGTCGTACTTCCTCAACCGCGCGTGTCATCGTCACCCACCAAGTCGTTACCCAAACTCACTATGCCTATCCTTGAACCTCAAGTGCGCTTGAGTTCAAGGGATTTTGCTGTGAGTTCCTCAGGTTTGTATTCGATCGGCGAGGTGGCCGCCGCCTTCCGGCTGCCGGTGTCCACGCTGCGCTACTACGACGACATCGGCCTGGTTACCGCGCCGGTACGGCGGTCGAGGGTGCGCCACTACGACCGCGCCGCGCTGGAGCAGCTGGTCTACGTGCAGATGTGGTGCGTGGACGCGATGATGAGCCTCGAGCACACCGCCGCGACCGTGGCGAGCACCAGCCGGGAGGAGCGGCACTCGCTGATCGAAAGGGCGCGCGCGGATGTGACCGAACGCATTGCCCGGCTGACCGAGGCACGGGAGCGACTCGACCACATGTTGCGCTGCCCGGCCGACAACCCGATGACCTGCCCGGTCACCCTCAAACAGGTGCGCAAGCGGGTCGACGAGTCGCTGGGCCGGCTGCCCGGCTCCGCTAACGCGGCCGGGGCACCGGGTTCTTCGGGAACCGAAGCCGCCGCACGCTGAGCACCACCATGGCGAACAACGTCGCCACCATGCCGGCGCCGAAGGCGCCGAGAGCGATGCACAGCATCGCGGAGAGCACGGCGAGCACCGTCACCGCGTCGTACGCGATCCGGTTCCAGTTGAACGCGCGGGGCGGGCGGCTGGCGCCGAGCAGACTGGCCAGCGCGGGATCGCTCGCGGTGACCGTCCGTTCGATCTCGCCGAGAACCTGACGTTCCCGCTCACTGAGCATCTGGTCTCCTCCCGCGCACATGCCCCCCTTTCACGAGTACCACCTTTCGCCCCGGAGAACCATTGACTTACCCGACACTCGAACGGGCGGTTTATCCCTTCCGCGAAGTCGAACGATCTGTTACGGCGCCCGGCGATTGCAACCACTCCCGCAGTTCGGTGCCGTGCTCGTCCAGAGCGGGCGGCGGGAGCGGGTAGCGCGGCGGCGTCGCCGAGTAGGTGACGGGGTGCCGGGTGGTGGGCACGGCGCGGTCCCCCTTCCCCGCCTGGGCGACCGGGTCCAGGCCGTACCGCTGGGCCAGCTCGAACCCGCCGTCCACGGTGTTGATCGGACCGGCCGGCACGCCGACCGCGACCAGGGCGTCGAACCACTCGCCCGCCGTGCGCTCCGCCAATGCCTTGACCAGCAGCGGACGCAGCTCGTCCCGGTTCGCGGTGCGGTCCGCATTGCGCCGGAACCGGGGGTCGTCGACCAGCTCCGGTACGCCCAGCACGCCGCACAGCTTGGCGAACTGCCCGTCGTTGGCCACCGCGATGATGATCGGCCGGTCGGCGGCGGGCAGCGGCTCGTACGGGTACACGCTCGGGTGCTGGTTGCCCATGCGAAACGGGACGACCCCGCCGGCCAGGTACGCCGACCCCTGGTTGACCAGGCCGGTGAGCGCCGATGAGAGCAAGTTCACCTCGACATGCTGCCCCTCGCCGGTGACGTCGCGGTGGCGCAGCGCGGCCAGGATGCCGATCGCCGCGTGGTTGCCCGCGATCACGTCGATCACCGAGATGCCGGCCCGCATCGGCGGCCCGTCCGGCTCACCGGTGAGGCTCATCAACCCGGAGGCCGCCTGCACCATCAGGTCGTACCCGGCCACGTGGGCTCCCCCGGCGGCGCCGAAGCCGCTGATCGAGGCGTAGACCACGCTCGGGTTGGTCTCCCGCACGCCCGGGTAGTCCAGCCGGTAGCGGGCCAGCCCGCCCGGCTTGAAGTTCTGGATCATCACGTCGGCGCGCCGGGCCAGCTCGCGGGCCAGCTCGGCATCGGCCGGGTCACGCAGGTCCAGCGCGATGGAGCGCTTGCCCCGGTTGATGCTCAGGTAGTAGGTGGCCACCCCGTCGCGGTCCGGTGGCGTCCAGGTGCGCGTCTCGTCGCCGGCCGGGCTCTCCACCTTCACCACGTCGGCGCCGAGGTCGGCGAGCAGCATGGTGGCGTAGGGACCGGCGAGCACCCGGGAGAAGTCGGCGACCAGTACGCCGTCCAGTGGCCCGCGCGTCCCGTTCGCCGCCTGGGTCATCGATTACCGCCTTCCGCTGGCTGAGCTTGCCCTCCCAGTCTCACCGCGCCGGGCGGTTCCGGCACACCGAGATGGCCAGGGTCACCCGGCCTCCTCGAAGCGCACCCTGGTGCCGGGGACCAACAGCGTCGGCGGGTCTCGGTCCAGGTCCCACAGCCGCAGCTCGGTGCGGCCGATCAGCCGCCAGCCACCGGGCGAGGGACTCGGGTAGATCCCGGTGTACTCGTCGGCCAGGGCGACGGAGCCGGTGGGCACCGAGGTGCGGGGGCTGTCGCGGCGGGGCACGTGCAGGCGCCGGTCCAGCCCGGTGATGTAGGCGAACCCGGGAGCGAAGCCGCAGAACGCCACCCTGTACTCGCCCTGGATGTGCCGGGCGATGACCTCGGGCACGGTCAACCCGGTGAGCTCGGCGACGTCGGCCAGGTCCGCCCCGTCGTAGCGGACCGGCACGACGACCTCGTCCGGCTCCGCGTCTTCGCGCACGGACAGCGGCAGCTTCTCGAGCAGCTCGCGCAGCCGGGCCAGGCCGGTGAGCGCCGGGTCGAACCGCACCAGGACCGTGCGCGCGCCGGGCACCACCTCGAGCAGACCGTCCGGCCCGGCCTCGCGCAGCGCCGCACGCAGCCCGAGCACCTGCTCCCGGTCGTCCAGCTCGACCAGGACGGCCTCGGCGCCGCAACGCAGGATGTGCATTCGGGCACCATAGGTGATTGTTGAACAATCCCTCAAGCAGGCTAGACTTCGTTTCGTGACCAGTACGGAGGACCTGAGCGCGGACCGCGCGCTGCTCGGTCGCACCAGCACCGCCGAGCGAGTGGCGGGGATCCTGCGCGCCCGGATCAGCGCCGGCTACTTCGCGCCCGGCGAGCGGCTCACCGAGGACGAGATCACCAAGGCCCTCGGGGTGTCCCGCAACACGCTGCGCGAGGCGTTCCGGCTGCTCACCCACGAGCGGCTGCTCGTGCACCAGCTCAACCAGGGCATGTTCGTGCGCAAGCTGGACCTGGTCGACGTGCTCGACCTGTACAAGGTGCGCAAGCACGTGCAGTGCTCGGTGGTGCGCGCGGTGACCGGCCCGCCGGCCAACCTCGGCGCCCTCACCGAGGCCGTCCGCCTGGGTGAGCGCGCGATCGACGAGCGGGACTGGCGGGGGCTGGGCACAGCCAACATCCAGTTCCACGAGGCGCTCGCGGCCATCGCGGACAGCCCCCGGATCGACGAGCTCATGCGCGGCGTGCTGGCCGAACTGCGCCTGGTCTTCCACGTGATGACCGACGTGCGCTGGTTCCACGAGCCGTACCTGAGGCGCAACCGGGAGATCCTGGCCGCACTCGGCGACGGCGACGGGCTGCTCGCCGAACGGCTGCTCCACGAGTACCTGGACGACGCCGAGCAGCAGCTGCGGGACGCCTACGCCAGGGCGGCGAGCAGCCCCACGGGCGAGCTCACCGGCCCGGGCAAGCCGGCGAGCCAGAGCACGCCGGACTAGCCCCAGTGCTGCTCAGTTAAGGCGCCGCGCCCGTCGTCAATGTCGGCGTGCGGTGTCGGCGGGGGTTGGTTTCGAAAGATGGCCTGGACGGCGGCGCGGTGGCGACCTTTGCGCGCCCGGCCGGCGGTGTGGATTGCGGAGCGTGGCCGGTGTTGGTCGGGTTCGGGGTTGGGCAACGGTGCGGTTGGGCTAATCGGAGTTCACTTATTGTGACTGAAGTGTCAAAAGTGGTTCACGTGTCTGTTGTGGCTATCGGTCGGCGCATCCTGGAATGGGGTCTGCTCATGGTGGGAGATCAACATCATCGATAGAGACGTTACCCGCGAGTAGAACGTCTGTGAGGATGATGTCGATCTTCATCGACCCCTGGAACGCCGAATAGCCGCGACGAACCGGCGCGTCTGGGCTGACGACAAGTCCCAAACCACTAACTCAACGGCATTGGGACTAGCCCTTCGGACTGCCGTCCATCCAGCGGCCGGTGAAGTCCGGCTCGGTCTTGTCGGCGAAGGCCTGGAAGGCGAGCTTGGCGTCCTCGGTGCCGAAGTTGACGGTCTGCGCCGTGGCCTCGGCGTCCAGCGCCTCGCGGATGGTGCGGCCGAAGCTGGCGTTCAGCATGGCCTTGGTCTGCGCCAGCGCCACCGGAGGGGCGGCGGCGAGCCGCCTGGCCACGTCGGCGGTGAACTCGTCGACCTCGTCCTCCGGCACCACCCAGGTGACCAGGCCCAGTTCCTTGGCCTCCTGGGCGCCGACCATCTCGGCCAGCAGGGCCAGCCGCTTGGCCTGCTGCATGCCCACCAGCCGGGGCAGCACGTAGCTGCCACCCAGGTCCAGGGACAGCCCGCGCTTGGCGAAGATCTGGGAGAACCGCGCCTTCGGCGTGGCCACCACCAGGTCACAGCCGAGCGCCAGGTTGGCCCCGGCCCCGACCGCGACGCCGGTCACCTTGGCCACCGAGGGCACCGGCAGCTCGTGCAGCGCGATGCCGGTCTGGTTGATCTTGCGCATCCGCTCCAGCGGGTGGTCCGGCCCCCGGTCGGCGCCCAGGTCCGCCCCGGAGCAGAAGTCGCCGCCGGCCCCGGTGAGCACCAGCGCGCGCACGTCGGGGTTGTCCGCCGCGTCGGTCAGCGCGGCGCGCAGCAGGCCCCAGGTGGGCAGGTCGATGGCGTTCTTCCGGTGCGGCCGGTTGATCGTCAGGGTGAGCACCCCGCCGGCCTTGTCGTGCTCGGAGAGCAGGGTCGACTCGTCGGTCATCCGATTCCTTCGTTTCCGCGCGTGTCTAACTGGGCACGCGCTCGGCAGGCGCGTGCCGCGCTAGATCTTGAGGAGGTCGGCCAGCTTGGCCCGGTGCGTGGCGGGCGGGCCGAACAGCAGCTCGGAGGCCTTGGCCCGCTTGTAGTACAGGTGCGCATCGTGTTCCCAGGTGTAGCCGATGCCGCCGTGGTACTGGACCATTCCGGTGGCCGCCTCGAAGTACGCCGGGCCGATGTAGGTGCGAGCCAGCGCGGCGGCCAGCGGCAGCTCGGAGCGGTCGTGGTCGGCGGCCCACGCGGCGTGGCGCGCCACCGAGACGGCGTGCTCCCAGGCGCTGTACATGTCCGCGAGGCCGTGCTTCACCGCCTGGTACGAACCGATCGGCCGGCCGAACTGCACCCGGACCTTGGCGTAGTCCACGGTCAGCTCGATGGCCCGCTCCATCCCGCCGACCTGCTCGGCGGCCAGCGCCACGGCGGCCAGGTCACTCACCACGTCCAGCACGGCGGCCGGGTCGGCGGCGGTCAGCGGGCGGGCCGGGGTGCCCGCGAAGGTCAGCCTGGCCAGCCGCCGGGTCGGGTCGATGCCGCCCAGGGTGGTCCGGGTCAGCCCGGCGGCGGAACCGTCCACGGCGAACCAGCCCGGCCCGTCCGGGGTCTGGGCGTAGACCAGCAGCAGGTCGGCCGCGTCCCCGGCGACCACCAGGGTCTTGGTGCCGTCCAGCCGCCAGCCGCCGTCGCGCTGGGCGGCGGTGGTCGCCCCGCCGGTGCGCCCCCAGCCGCTGGCGTCTTCCGCGACCGCGACGGCGCCGATGCCCTCGCCGCTGGCCAGCTCGGCCAGGTAGTCGGCCCGCGCGGTGTCGTCGTCCAGCGCGAGCAGCGTGTCCACGGCCAGCACCGAGGAGCCGAGGAACGGTGTCGGCACCAGCGCCCGGCCCAGCTCCTCGGCCAGCACCGCCCGCTCCAGGTGGCCGGCCCCGGCGCCGCCGCGCTCCTCCGGCACGACCAGGCCGAGCAGGCCCAGCTCGTTGCCGAGCCGGCGCCACAGGTCGCGGTCGTAGCCGGCGTCGGAGGCCATCGCCTCGCGCACCTTGGCCGGCGGAGCCTGGTCGATCAGGAACTTGCGAACGGCCGAGCGCAGCTCCTGCTGCTCGCCGGTCAGGATGAGCTGCACGAATCTCTCCTCAAGGGGTGTTCCGGATCAGGCCGGGGTGCGTTGGGTGCCGACCTTGAGCTCGCGGAATGGCATGTCCCGGTCAACCTGCGGCTCCTTGGGCAGGCCCAGGATGCGCTCGCCGATGATGCCCCGCTGGATCTCATTGGTGCCGCCCGCGATGTTGGACGCCGGCACCGAGTTGATCCCCCTGACCAGTTCCGAGGTGGCGTGGTCCTCCGGGTCCCAGGCCACCGCGCCGGCGCCGGCCGCCTGGCCGGCGGTCTCGATCGCCCGGCGCAGCAGCAGCGCGCCGGCCAGCTTGGCCACCGAGCCGCGCGCCCCTGGCGGGTTGCCGGCGGCGGTCTCCTGCCGCATCCGCACGTTGAACAGCTCGAGCGCCCGCTCGTGCGCGTACTGCTCGGCCAGTGCCTCCCGCACGCCCTGGTCGCGGTCCGTGCCGTTGCGCCGGGCCAGCTCGACCAGCGCGCCGAACTCCAGCGGGCTGTTCCGGGACCGCCGGCTGGCCCCGATGGACACCCGCTCGTGGCTGAGCATGGTCACCGCCGCCTGCCAGCCCCGGTTCAGCTCGCCGATCACCGCGTCCGCCGGGATGCGCACGTCGTCGAAGTAGACCTCGTTGAACGGCGCACGCCCGGACATGTCCCGCAGCGGGCGCACGGTCACCCCCGGCGCGTGCATGTCCACCACGAACATGGTGATGCCGGCGTGCTTGGACCGCTCCGGGTCGGTGCGCGCCAGCAGCGCGCCGAAGTCGGCGAACTGGGCGTTGGTGGTCCACACCTTCTGCCCGTTGAGCACCCAGCCGTCCCCGTCCCGGACCGCCTTGGTCTGCAGGCTGGCCACGTCGGAGCCGGCGCCGGGCTCGGAGAACAGCTGGCACCAGATCTCCTCGCCGGAGAGCAGCTTGGGCAGGTAGCGCTGCTTCTGCTCGGCGCTGCCCAGGTCGACCAACGTCGGGCCGCACATACCCATGCCGATCATGAACGGATCGGTGGGCAGCTCGTACTCGGCGGACTCCTCGCCGAATATCTGCTGGTAGGCGGTGCTGAGGCCCTGGCCGCCGGCGTCCTTGGGCCAGGTGATGCCGGCGTAGCCGCCGGCGAACAGCGCGGCCTGGAACTCCCGGGCACGGCGCAGGTACTCCTCACCGGACAGCCCGTCGGCCGGACGAGGCGCATGCGCTTGCAACCAGGTCCGCGCGGCGGCCCGGTATTCCTCTCGTTGGTCCACGGCCCGAACTTACCGATCACTCGTTAAGTTCACAATGGGCCCTATGCTTGCCGGGTGAGCGCCCCCACTCAGCAGCCCACCCCGACGGACGGCGGCCCGGCCGCCGGCGGCCCGCCGCGCGGCGCCGGGCGTGCCGCGATCACCAACGCGGCCAGGGAGATCTTCGCCGAACGCGGCTACCACGGCACCTCCATCCGGGACATCGCGGCGCGCGCCGGGCTGAGCCTGTCCGCGCTCTACCACTGGCACTCCAGCAAGCAGGACCTGCTGGCCGCGCTGCTGTGGGAGGGCACGAACGACTACTTCGAGGCCTGCGAGCGGGAGCTGGCGGCGGCCGGCGACGACCCCACCCAGCGGCTGCGCGCGATGGTGCGGTCCTCGGTGGCCTACCGGGTGCGCCGGCGGGTGGAGAGCAAGATCATCGCGCAGGAGTGGCGCAACCTGGAGCCGGAGCACCAGGAGCGGCTGAACGAACTGGCCGACGCCGCGACCAGGCTGTGGACCGACATCATCGCCGACGGCATCCGGCGCGGGGTGTTCCACTGCGCCCACCCGGAGGACGCCCGGCGCACCGTGGTGGCCGCGTGCAACGCCATCGCGCAGTGGTACGACCCGGCCGGCGAGGTGGACCTGGAGGAGCTCATCGCCCGGTACACCGACATTGCCCTGCGCGTCGTGGACGCGCGGGGCTCGTGAGTGGCGAGTAACGCCATAGCGACACTCGCCACTCACGAGCGCCGAGGGCGCAGCCCCTCCCGCGCCAGCTCGACCAGTTCGCGCGCCGCTTCGGCGCGCTCGCGGGCGGACTCCCGGTAGCCGTCGTCGGCCATCACGCCGGCCTCGTAGCGGGCGCTGACCCCAGCCACGATGCAGGCCGCCCGCCACCGGTTGAACGCGACGAAGTAGGGCAGGTCGGACACGTCCCGTCCGGACCGCTGCGCGTAGCGGGCCACCAGCGCCGCCCGGTCCGGGAAGCCGGGCGCGGTGCTCGGGCCGTCCGTGGTGCCCGGGGTGGGCTCCCCCGGCTCCTGCCAGGTGGAGACCAGCCAGCCGAGGTCGGCCAGCGGGTCGCCGGAGGTGGCCAGCTCCCAGTCGAAGATCGCCACCACCCGGCCGTCCGGGTCGAACGCCATGTTCCCCGGCCGGTAGTCGCCGTGCACGATGCCGCTGGACTGCGGCGGGACCTTGGCCGCGAGCAGGTCGTGCACCTCTCCCAGCAGGTCCAGGTACGAGACCGACGAGTGCTGCACCTGCCGGTGCCAGCGCCGCAGCTGGCGCTCCACGTACCCGGTGGACCGCACGATGTCCCCCAGGCCCACGGCCGCCGGGTCCAGCTCGTGCAGCCGGACCAGCACGTCGACGACATCCATCCCGGCCCGCTCGCGCGCCGCCACCGGCAGTTCCAACCCGGCCTCCTGGTCGGCCAGCACCAGCCCGTCCACGAAGCCCATCACGTAGAACGCCGCGCCGGTCACCGACTCGTCCGCGCAGTAGGCCAGCGGCGGCGCCACCGGTACGTCGGTGGGGGCCAGCGCGGAGACGAACAGCCACTCCCGGGACATGTCGTGCGCGGTGGAGAGCACGCCGCCGGTGGGCGGCCGGCGCAGCGCGTACCGGGTGCCGGCGGCGTCGGTCACCCGGTAGGTCAGGTTGGACCGGCCGCCCGCCACCAGCTCGAACTCCACCGGCGCCACCAGGCCCGGCACGTGCGCGGCCAGCCAGTCCGCCACCCGGGCCGTGTCGATGCCGGCCAGCGCCGAGGTCACCGGCCCGCCTTGTCCGGGCCGGCGAAACGGAACAGGTACGCCGCCACCTTGCGGATCTGCACCTCTTCGGCGCCCTCGGTGATCCGGTAGCGGCGGTGGTGCCGGTAGATGTGCTCGAACGGGGTGTGTCGGCTGTAACCGAGCCCGCCGTGCACCTGCATCGCCCGGTCGGCGGCGTCGCAGACCAGCCGGTTGGCTCGGTAGTTGCACATGGAGACCTTGTCGCTGATCTGCATGTGCGGTACCCGGTCCAGCTCCCAGGCGGTCTTGCGCACCAGCCCGCGCACCAGCTCCGCCTCCGTGTGCAACTCCACCAGCGGCCACTGGATGGCCTGTCGGGTGGCCAGCGGCTGGCCGAAGGTCACCCGCTCGCGGGCGTACTCCACGCTCCGGTCGATGCAGTACTGCGCCGCGCCCACCCCGGACGCGGCCTGCCGGATGCGGTTCTCGTGCACGAAGGTCTGCGCCACCGCCAGCCCGCCGCCCTCCTCGCCGAAGATCGCGCTGTTCGGCACCCGGACGTCGCGCAGGGTCACCTCGGCGTGGTCGGTGGGCATGTTCAGCGTCCACCAGTGGAAGTCCACCGAGAACCCGGGCGCGTCGACCGGCACGAAGAACGCGGTGATCCCCCGGGCGGCGCCGTCCTCGCCGGAGGTCCGGGCGAACACCACGTCCTCGGTGGCGGAGTGCATGCCCGAGTTGAACCGCTTCTTGCCGTTGATGATCCAGTCGTCACCGTCCCGGACGGCGGTGGTCTCCATCCAGGTGGCGTCGCTGCCGTGGTCCGGCTCGGTCAGGCCGAAACCGATCCGCTTCTGTCCGGCCAGCATGGGCTCCATGTACTCGGCCAGCTGTTCGGGGCTGCCGAAGCCGAGCAGCATGTGCGCCACCGGGAAGTTGCCCACCACGGAGGACTCGTTCTGCAGGTCGTTGTGCAGCCCCAGCCCCTTGTGGGCCAGGTGCTCGCGGATCACCGCCATGTCGAAGTTGGAGCCGTCCGAGCCGCCGACCTCCTTGGGCAGGCCGTAGCGCAGCCAGCCGGCGCGGTCCGCGCGCCGCTTCATCTCGCCGAGCAGTTCCTCCCACTCGGGCCGGGGCGTGCCGCCCGCCTCGAAGTCGGTGCGCGCCCACTCCCGGCGGTGGTCGAAGAACCGCTGGTTGTCGTCCTGCTCCTGCAGCGGCACGATCTCCCGCTGGATGAAGTCGTCAAGCTCGGTGAGGCGCTCCGTCAACGTTGTCGGCAGCTCGAAATCCATGCCCGGCAGAGTGCCACGACTCCCCCGCCCCCGCCCGCCAACCGCCAGTCAGCCATGTCGCGGATTCCACCAGGGCATGTCGCGGATTGCGTCCAGTTGAAGAGCGCGACATGGCATGGCGAAACCAGCGACATGGCGTGGTGAAACCAGCGACATGGCGGGGGTTAGGGGCCGCCGCCGGGTTCGGGGCCCTGGTAGCCCTGGCGGGAGGAGTCGTCCATGCCGACCTCGTAGTCGATGCCCTGGGCCAGGCGGTTGCCGCTCACCTTCGCGCCGGTGGAACCGTTCTGGAAGGCGAACGCCTTGTCGACGCCGCCGACGATCTCGTTGCCCACCACCTGCATGTCCGAGACGTCGTCCACGAACAGCGCCTGTCCGGCCCGGTTCTCGCAGAAGTTGTTGCTGAACACGATGTGCCGCGACTTGCCCTGCCCGCTGCCATCGCCCGCTTCGCTGGCCGGCCCCTCGGCGATCAGGCAGATGTTGTCGATCTTCTCGCACCGGTTGCCGTCGATCAGCACGTCGGTGCTGGCCGGGTGCTGCTCGTCGGTGGCGAAGGTCTGCATGCAGTCGGCGTGCCGCTGGTCCTGGCCGACGGTGTCCGAGATGGTGTTGTGCAGGATCCGGATCTGGTCGCCCCAGAACCGGATGCCGTCCCCGTCGCCGCCGCGCGGGCTGCGGATCGCGGTGTTGCGCAGCATCACGTTGGTGCCGGTCAGCGAGGCGCCGGGGGCGCTCGGCTGTTGCACGGTGAACCCGTCGACGATCACGTTGTCCGCTTCGACGGTGATCCCGGCGACCGTGGCCTTGCCGCCGCCCAGGATGGTGATCAGGCGGTCCGGGCTGCCGGAGGAGCGCACGGTGAGCCGCTCGGCGCCCATGTTGCCGGTCACGCAGATCCGCTCACCCGGGGTGGCCCCGCCGACCGCTTGGGCCATGCCGGCCGCGTCGCTGGCCGACTTGGTGCAGTTGGCCTGGGGCGTCGGGGCGCCGACGCCGGGGTTGCCCGGCGGCCCGGGAGCGATCGCGGGCAGGTCGGCCGCCGCGCCCGGCGGCCGCACCACCGGTTCCTCGGCACAGCCGGCCAGCACCACGCACGCCCCCAGGGCGGCCAGCGCCGATCCGATCCACCACCGTCTCACGTCGGGGCAGCGTAGTTGCCTCGGTGAGCGCGGCACATTCGGATTACCCCGGTAGGGCGATCGCGGTGATGACCAGGCCGTCCGCCACCAGCCAGCGGCCGGTGAACCCGGTCAGCCGCCGGCCGGCCACCGCCGGGCCCGGCACCAGCAGCTCGGCGGTGAACTCCCCGCCCTCCGGGTCGAAGCGCAGCCGCGCCTGCTCGAAGTCCAGGAACGCCCGGGCCAGCGGGTACCAGGCCTTGTACACCGACTCCTTGGCCGAGAACAGCAGCTTGTCCCAGTGAATGTCCGGGCGGGCGGCGGCCAGCTCGGCCAGGTGCGCCCGCTCGTCCTCCAGGGTCACCGCCGGCAGCACCTCGTCGGGCAGCGGGCCGTCCGGCTCCGCGTCGATGCCCACGGTGTGCACCCGGCCGGACCGGGCCACGGCGGCCGCCCGGTACCCGGCGGTGTGGGTCATGCTGCCCACCACGCCGTCCGGCCAGAGCGGCTCGCGGCGCGACCCGGACAGGATCGGCACCGGCGCGATGCCCAGCTCGGCCAGCGCCTTGCGCGCGCAGTGCCGCGCCGAGGCGTAGTCCATCCGGCGCTTGGCCACCGCGTTGGCCACCTGGGCGGCTTCCTCGGGGAACATCTCCGGGCAGGGGCCGTCGCCCCGCAGCTCGACGCCGACCACCTCCGCCGGCAGGATCCGACCGAGCAGGGAACCGGCAAGCACGGTCCGAGCATACGGCGCGGAACGCGCTCGCCGAGCGTGCGCCCACTTCGGCGGTCGCGGGACACGACGGCGCAAACCCGCGTCCCGCCGGGGTATCGGCGGCCACCCGAGCGGGATATTTTCATTCGCAAGCATTCACTTCGAGACGGAGGCCACGCCGTGTCCATCCCCCCGCCCACCCCGGACCAGCTAGCCGCCCTGAACGACCACTACGGCTTCGCACTGACCGAGTCGGAACTGACCGAGTACGCCCCGCTGATCGCCGGCTCGCTGGACCACTGGTCGACCGTGGAGCGGCTCTACGCCGACTCCGCTCCGAAGCCGCCGGACCGCGCCTGGCAGCTGCCCACGGAGAACCCGCTCGGCGCCTGGTACGTCACCACCTCGATCACCGAGACCGACTCCGGCCCGCTGGCCGGGCGGACCGTGGCGGTGAAGGACAACACCTGCGTCGCCGGGGTGCCGATGATGAACGGGTCGGCCACGGTGAAGGGGTTCACCCCGCTCCGGGACGCCACGGTGATCACCCGGCTGCTCGCCGCCGGCGCCACCATCAGCGGCAAGGCGGTCTGTGAGGACCTGTGCTTCTCCGGCGCCAGCTTCACCTCTAGGCCGGGGCCGGTGCGCAACCCGTGGGACACCACGCGCAACGCCGGCGGGTCGTCCAGCGGCAGCGCGGCGCTGGTCGCGGCCGGCGTGGTGGACATGGCCACCGGCGGTGACCAGGGCGGCTCGGTGCGCATCCCGAGCTCGTTCAGCGGCACGGTGGGGCACAAGCCGACGCACGGCCTGGTGCCGTACACCGGGGCGTTCCCCATCGAACAGACCGTGGACCACCTCGGCCCGATCACCCGCACGGTGGCCGACGCGGCGCTGATGCTGAACGTGATGGCCGGGGTGGACGGGCTGGACCCCCGCCAGCCGTCGGTGCTGCCCGAGGTGGACTACCTGGCCGCCCTGGACCGACCAGTAGCCGGAATCCGGGTGGGGATCGTCCGGGAGGGCTTCGGCACGGCGGTGTCCGACCCGGCGGTGGACGCCGCGGTGCGCAACGCGATCGAGGTACTGCGGGGCCGGGGCGTCACCGCCGAGGAGGTGTCCATCCCCTGGCACGTCGACGCGTTCGCGGTGTGGAACGTGGTGATCACCGAGGGCGGCGCGTTCCAGATGATCGACGGCAACGCGTTCGGCATGAACTCCCAGGGCCTCTACGACCCGGAGCTGATCGACCACTACGGCCGGCGCCGGCGGGAGCGGGCCGCCGACCTGTCCAAGACGGTCAAGCTGGTCGGGCTGACCGGCCGGCACGGGTTCGAGGTCGGCCTGGGCAAGCACTACGCGATGGCCCGGAACCTGGTCTTCGAGGTGCGCAAGGCCTACGACCAGGCACTGGACTCCTACGACCTGCTGGCCATGCCGACCCTGCCGTTCACCGCGCAGGAACTGCTGCCGCTGGACGCGCCGCTGGAGGACTACGCCCCGCGCGCGTTGTCCATGATCGGCAACACCGCGCCGTTCGATGTCAGCGGGCACCCGGCGATCAGCGTGCCCACCGAGCTGGTGGACGGCCTGCCGGCCGGGTTGATGCTGATCGGGAAGCATTTCGACGACGCGCGGGTGCTCCAGGTGGCGCACGCGTACGAGGAGGCGGTCGGAGGTTTCCCGTCTCCTCCGACCGGCTGAGACCGAACTGTGGGTGATCGATCCGGCATCAATCGTGTTTCGGTGCCGGATCGATGCCCCGCCGTCAAGTCACATGACCCGATCCGGTGGATTCGGATAAGAACACGAGCGCGAGGTTGCGGCACTTAGATGATGTGCCTATGCGTCCGCACAACTACCTGAGTCGTCATTTCGCCGCCCTCGGCCTCGCCGGTCTGGTGCTCGTCGCCACCGCGGCCTGCGGCACCGGCGACCAGCAGCCCTCCAACCAGCCGCACAACGAGTCGCACGGCGCGCAGGCGCCGTCCGGGGCGAGCAACCCGGGCCAGGCGGTGGTTGGCGTCAGCTTCGGCAAGGACGACGCGGCGACCAACTACGACAAGGCGCTGGTGCCGGACGGCGCCAAGGTGCTGGTCGGCGAGTACGTGTACGAGGGCTCCACCACGGTCACGCTGAACGTGCGCGGCCTGGTGCCCAACCGCGCCTACGGTGCGCACGCCCACGCCAAGCCCTGCGGCCCCAAGGGCGACGACGCCGGCCCGCACTTCCAGCACCAGGCGGACCCGGTGAAGCCTTCGGTGGACCCGAACTACGCCAACCCGGCCAACGAGATCTGGCTGGACTTCCGGACCGACGCCCAGGGCAACGCCACCATCTCCACCACCGTGCCGTGGGTGTTCACCAACGCCCGCGCCGCCTCGGTGGTGATCCACTCGGAGACCACCCAGACCGCGCCCGGCAAGGCCGGCACCGCGGGCGCCCGGGCCGCCTGTGTGAGCGTCGGCTTCTGACCGCTCGGAGGCCCTAACCCCAGCTTGACCGCCAGAAACAGCGACCCCACCGGCAAGGGGGTCCGCAGCCCTTGCGTGATGGTCGACGCCGGCGTTGGATCACCCGGGCCGTGCTTTCATGGTCATCAGGGCATGGTGGTCGCTTGGAGGCCCGCGGAACGGCCGCCATGTCCTGATGACCATGAAACCGGGGGCCGGCCGGCCGCGACGGGGGCCGACGCAACGGGCCGCACCCGAGCCGCGGCAGGCCACCCGGCCGGCGCCGTCTCAGCCCGAGACAAACCCGCGCCGAGACCAAAGGTACGAGCACCCGATATGTTCCTAAAATGCATAGACCGTCACCGGAAACGAATCATTAGAACCCGTTACTGAATGTCGTGCACTCAATTCTTCCGTCATACCCCTAATGCGGTAAAGGGGATGCGTGTCGAGCCGAAGTCGGCGCGTTTTCGATGTCACTGGGGCCAGTGGGGTCATAGTGGCTGCTGGGCTTGCGGTTTCGACTTGTTGGAAGGATCTGATCGATCATGGCCACACCATTGTTGGACTGGATCGAGCACCTGATGCGCGACACGGATGCGCGCGATGCGTTTCTGGAGCACCCGAACCAATACGCCAAGGAACACGGGTTCGACCATCTGTCCAGCGCCGATGTGCACGATGCGCTGAACCTGATCGCGGACAACGGCGCGCATCTCGGCAACGGGCTCCACTATCCGGCACCCAAGCACTGGCAGAGCAACGGCGACCAGGACGGCTCGCACTACCTGCGCGGCTACTTCAACGACAACCGGAACGCGTTCGACAGCGACACCGACCTGGACAACTCGGTCCACCAGGACATCGAGACCCGCGACGGCCGGGACCACCACTGGCACGACGACTGGAACGACTGGCACGACCACGGCGACTTCAACCAGACCCTGGACAACGACCCGGTCGTCGCCTCCGGGGACGAGTCGGTGGCCACCGGCGGCGACCTCACCGACAGCACCGTCACCTCCGGCTACCGCAACATCTCCGGGCACAACAACGAGGCCGTGACCGGCGGGGACAACTCCACGGCGTTCGGCTCCGGGGACGCGGCCGGCTCGCACATCGGGCGCTTCCACGGCGGGGACGGCAGCGCCCTGTCCGCCGGCGCGGACTCCTACGGGCACAGCTCGGACGACGACACCCTCACCCGGGTGCACAACTCGGGCGACGGGGACACCTCGGTGAACGCGGCCGGCGACCACGGCTACGCCGACAACTACGCCGACCAGACCCACCACGACAACAGCTCACGCAGCGACTACGAGGACCACTCGAGCGTGGACAGCCACGAGGACTACGAGTCGCACAACAGCGACCGGTTCTCGGACAGCCACGACTACGACGTGCACCACTGAGCGCACGGGTGACCCGAACGGCCGGCCGGGGGGCCGGCCGTTCGCATTTTCCGGGGTCCCGGGCTACGCGCGCACCCGCCGGCCGAGCAGCAGCGCCAGGGAGACCGCCGACACCACCGCCCAGGTGCCCTCCAGCAGCAGGAAACCCCACGAGTGGTGCAGCAGCGCGATCACCGCGAGCGCGGCCGAGCCCACCAGGTTCAGCGTGAGGTAGGTCGGCGAGCGCGAGTCCAGCCGGCCCATCTGGCCGGCCGCGAAGGCGGTCAGGATGAGCAGCGAGCCGGCGAGTTCAACGACGTCCAGAAGGTTCATCAGATGGCGCGCGCCGTCTTTGCTCGGCCGGGTACGGCAGCGCTCTCGTCCGGGTCCACGCGCCGAACCGCGCGAACCCGTCCAGATTAGCCCAGGTACTGCCGGCGCAGCGCGGCCTGGTCCGCCACCTCCAGCTCGGCCAGCTCCGAGCCGGTGGCCAGGGTCAGCAGGTGGTCGGCCAGCGCCGGGTTGCGGGCGAGCACCGGACCGTGCAGGTAGGTGCCGAAGATCCGGCCGGCCCGGGCACCCTCGCCGCCCCGGCCCCACCGGCCCCGGTCCCCGTTGCCCACCCCGCGCAGCACCCGGCCGAGCGGCCGGGCGTCGGGTCCGAGGGTGGTCACGCCCCGGTGGTTCTCGAACCCGCTCAGCCGGCCGACCCCGGGCAGCAGGCATTCCGTGGTGATCTCGCCGGTCGCCCGGCCGGCCCTGGGGCGGGTGGCCAGGTCGAGCAGGCCGGCCCCGGGCCGGGGTTGCCCCGCCGCGTCGGTCAGCGTGTGCCCGAGAATCTGCAGCCCGGCGCACACCGCCAGCGTCACCGCCGGCCCGGCCAGCGCGCGGCACAGCGCCGGGCGCTCGCGCAGCCAGTCGGCGGCGAACAGCTGCGCCGCGTCCTCGCCGCCGCCGAGCAGGTAGATCTCGCAGCCGGTCGGCGGTTCCTCGCTCGCCGGGCAGGACAGCACCTCGGCGGGCACGCCCCGCCAGCGCAGGCGCTGCGCCAGCACGGTGGCGTTCCCGCCGTCGGCGTAGGTACCGAGCACATCCGGCAGCAGCAGCCCGATGCGCACCGACGAGTCCAGGGTCATGCCCGCGCCGCCAGGCGACGGCGCAGGGTGAAGAAGGCGGTGTAGTTGGCCACCACGTCCACCTCCCCGGCGGGCAGCCCGGCCACCGCGGCCAGCGGGTCCGCTTCGGTCCGGTGCGGCAGGTCGGCGTAGCTGAGCCGCACCCCGATGTCGGCGGCCCGCTCCCCGCTGGCCACCACCGGCCGGCCGGCCAGCGCGCCGAAGTCCACGTCCCACAGCCAGGAGGTGTCCCGGCCGTCCGCCTCGCGCGCGTTCACCGCGACCACCAGCGGCCGGCCGGGACGGAGCATGCCCAGCGTGGCCGCCCAGCCGGCGGGGTTCTTGGCCAGGAGCAGGCGCAGCCGGTGCGGGCCGACGTCGAAGGTGGCGTACCGGCCGGCCACCTGCTCCACCCGGCCCATCGCGGCGGCGGCCCGCACCGGCTCCACGCCCTCGTGGCGGGCGGCGGCCAGCGCCATCAGCGCGTTCGCCCGGTTCACCGGGCCGGGCAGGTTCAGCGTCAGCGGAGTGGCCGAGTCCTGCCCGATGGCCACCGACCCGGCCAGCCGCCAGTCCGGCTCCGGGCGGGCCAGGCCGCAGGAGCAGCGCCACGCGGACCGCCGTTCGGCCAGCGGCCGGCCGCACCGGGGGCAGGTCATCGAGTCGGCCCGCCAACCGGTGTCCGCCGCCACCCAGACCACCGGCCCGGCGGCGTGGCCGGCCGCCCACACCGTCATCGGGTCGTCCACGTTGGCCAGCACGGTGGTGTGCGGCAGCTCGGCCAGCGCCCGGCCGACCGCGGCGGCGGTGCGCCGCACCTCGGCCGCCCGGTCCAGCTGGTCCCGGGTCAGGTTGAGCAGCACGATCAGCACCGGGTGGGACTGCCTGGCCACCCGGGCCAGGTGCAGCTCGTCCACCTCCATCACCGCCCGGTCCGCGTCGCGAGCGGTGGCCAGCGCGGCGGCGACGCCCTCGGCCATGTTGGAGCCGGAGGCGTTGTGCGCGACCTCGCCCAGGGTGCCCAGCGCCTCGGCCAGCAGGTGGCTGGTCGTGGTCTTCCCGTTGGTGCCGGAGACCAGCACCACCCGCCGGCCCTGGGCCAGCCGGCCCAGGGCGCCGGGATGCAGCGCCAGGCTCACGCGGCCACCGACGTTCGAGCCGTCGCCGAGGCCGAGCGAGCGGGACAGCCGCGCCACCAGCAACCCGGAGCGCACCGCCAGATCGGACCAGCTGTCACCCAGCCGGGGCATCGGGCGCGCCGGTCCGACCCGGGGCCCGGGCACGGTCTCGCTCATTCGCACAGCGCTGATCACCCATCTGGTCGCCCCAACCAGTCGGCACGGTCGCGGGTCGGGGCAAGCGTGGCACGATCGCACAGGAAACTGACAGCAAATAGTGATAACGGCTCAGGTAAGGCCGGTCCGCACCGCTCGACCAGCGGCGACCGGTCTGAGCACCCGCTCAGGCTCCCCGGGCGCCCAGCCAGCCGGCGACCAGGTCGGCCAGCTCCTCCCGGGCGCCGGCCGGGCGCCGGAAGTAGTGGTCGCCCTCCAGCAGGTGCAGCTCCCGGTCCTCCCCGGCCAGTCCCGCGTGGATGCCGCGCGCGTCACTCTCGTACACCCCGCTGTCCCCGTTGGCGTGAACGACCAACGCCGGCAGGGTGATCCGGGCCAGGTGCGGTGCGGCCCGGCACTGCGAGGTGCGCATGCCCCACATGGACAGCCAGGTGCGCAGGGTGGACTGCATGCCGATGCCGAACACCCCGTAGTTGGCCGCCTTCGGGTCGCCGGCGTAGCAGCGTCCCGGGGGCCGGGACGAGGGCTCGATGGCCGGGTCGATCATCCTCAGGTCGGCCCAGGACCGGTAGGTGTGGAACAGCCGGTCGGCCGCCCGGCCGCCGCGCAGCGCGGCCAGCCGCCGTTCCGCCCAGTCGGTGATCCGGTGGTTGCGGGCCAGCTGCGCGGCCCGGTACGCGGCCTGGAAGCCGGCGTCGAACGGCGGGCCGTTGGCCGGGTCGTAGGGGTCCAGCGCCGGGTCCACGGACAGCGGGTCGGCCTCGTCGGTGACCGACGGGTCCAGCCACGCGGTGAGCACGTCGGGCCGGCCGGGGTGCGCGGCCAGGGAGACGTAGAAGTCCCCCGGCGCCAGCTCCGCGATGGCCTCCGCCGCCCGGTCGCCGGACGGAGTGACGTTCGGCGCCACCGCCTGCGACTGGTAGGCGGCCATCAGCGACCCGCCGCCGGAGTTGCCCAGCAGCACCACCCGTTCCACCCCGGCCCGCTCGCGCAGCCAGCGCACCCCGACCCCGATCTCGGCCAGCGCGTGGTCCAGCAGGAAGTAGGCCTCGTTGCCCCGGAACCGGGTGTTCCAGCCGAGGAAACCGTAGCCCCGCCGGGCCAGGTGCTCGGCCAGGTAGTGCTCGGCGAAGTCCACGTTGTAGTGGCAGGCGATCACCGCCGTGCGCGGCCAGGCCCCGGCCGGCCGGTGGTAGAGCCCCTGGCACGGGTGGCCACCCGCCCCGGCCCTCGGCGCCAGCGGCGACTCCAGCCCGACGAACTCCCGGCTGACGTCCGCCATCCGGCGGTCAGACGCCGGCCGGCAGGGTTCGGTCGCTGGCCTTCTTCGGCCGGTGGGCCACGTCCGCCTCGGTGAACTCGCGCAGCCAGCAGGCGAACTCCAGCAGGATGCCGTCCGGGTCGGTGAAGTAGAACGACCGGACGAACACGCCGGGGTGCAGGTCCCTGGTCACCCCGGCCTCGCTGTCGTCGTGGTTCAGCACCGGGCTGACCGCGACGCCCTTGCCCCGCAGCTTGGTGTAGTACTCGTCGAACCGCTCCGGCGGGACGCTGAACGAGACGTGGTTCATCGAGCCGACCGCACTGGTGATGTCGCCCTGGTCCGGCCGGCCGGGCGGCGCCGAAATGCCGGGCACCCCGTCCGGCGCACCGGGGAACCAGAAGAACGCCACGCAGTCCCCGTTGCCGCAGTCGAAGAAGAAGTGCTGGCCGCGCCCGCCGGGCAGCTCGATCGTCTTGATCAGCGGCATGCCCAGCACGCCCGTGTAGAACTCGACCGTCCGCTCCATGTCCGAACAGACCAGCGCAAGGTGGTTGATCCCGCCCAGCTCGAACTCCCGATTGGCCACGCTGCCTCCTCGGTTGATATCAAACCGAGCGTACGCCGTACTTACCGGCAGGTCTACCTGTTTCTCACCTGGGCTCCGCGCCGAGGTCGCGATGACAGACGTTCGATCAAGGAAAGGCGTCTTTGGTCGCGACCTCGGCGGTGCGACGACGAGGCCAATACCGGCGCGGGGCCGGTTACAAAGATTGCTTGGACGGCGCAGTCGGGGCGGTCTTCCGCCGTTGGTGACGGCCTGTTGCGGCTGGTCAGAGCGCGGACGGCCAGCAGTTACGGACGGTAACTACCGGTTGGTAACCGAAGACTCCTCGACAGCCACTCCCTTGTCGAGGGCTACACCAGCGCCAGAGCGGCCCACCCGCCTGAACGCAACGGGCGGAGCTCCGCCGGCGTCAGAATGCCCCGCCGCGCCGTCCAAGCGATCTTCAGAACCGGCACCGAGCACCGGTGCGGCCGGCCTACTCCCCGAGAAGGGCGGCGGCGTAGCGGGCGCCGGGGTCGGTGAGGGCGCCCTGGCGGAACGCGGTGTCCAGGGCGCGGCGCATTCGCGGGTCCCAGAACGAACGGATGTGCGCGGCGATCGCCGCGCCGGCCTGGTCGGCGGGCTTGTGCGCGAAGTGCCGGGCGATGTCGTCCATCAGGCGCAGCACCGGGTCGGGGCCGTGCTCAGTCACCGGCCACCGCCATCGGCCTGCTCCCCCGGCCCGCCCGCGCGGCCTCCCGGTCCCCGGTCAGCGCCACCTGCACGGCGGTGACCTTGTACTCGGGGCAGTTGGTGGCCCAGTCGGACTGGTCGGTGGTCACCACGTTCGCGCCGGTCACCGGGTGGTGGAAGGTCGTGTAGACCACGCCGACCGGCATCCGGTCGGCCACCGTGGCGCGCAGCGTGGTGTGCCCGACCCGGCTGCTCAGCGTGACCATGTCGCCGTCCTCGATGCCCCGCACCTCGGCGTCGTGCGGGTGGATCTCCAGCAGGTCCTCCGGGTGCCAGGCCACGTTGGCGGTGCGCCGGGTCTGCGCGCCCACGTTGTACTGGCTCAGGATCCGGCCGGTGGTCAGGATCAGCGGGAAGCGCCGGGTACTGCGCTCGCGGGTCGGCACGTAGGCGGTCTCCACGAACCGTCCCTTGCCCCGCACGAAACCGTCCACGTGCATGATCGGCGTGCCGTTCGGCGCCTTCTCGTTGCACGGCCACTGCACGCTGCCCACCCGGTCCAGGTGCTCGAAGGACACCCCGGCGAAGGTGGGCGTGGTCAGCGCGATCTCGTCCATGATCTGCGCCGAGTCCTCGTAGCTCATCGGGTAGCCCATCGCCTGGGCGATCTCGCAGATGATCTCCCACTCCTGCTTGCCGGTGCGCGAGGTCATCACCGGGCGCACCCGGTTGATCCGCCGCTCGGCGTTGGTGAAGGTGCCGTCCTTCTCCAGGAACGAGGTGCCGGGCAGCAGCACGTGGGCGAACTTGGCGGTCTCGTTGACGAACAGGTCCTGCACCACCACCAGGTCCAGCGCGGCCAGCGCGGCGTGCACGTGCTGGGTGTTCGGGTCGGACTGGGCGATGTCCTCACCCTGTACGAACAGCGCGCGGAACGACCCGTCCAGCGCCGAGTCGAACATGTTCGGGATGCGCAGGCCCGGCTCGTCCAGCACCGGCGTGCCCCACAGCGACTCGTAGATGTCGCGCACCGACTCGTCCGCCACGTGCCGGTAGCCGGGCAGCTCGTGCGGGAACGAGCCCATGTCGCAGGACCCCTGCACGTTGTTCTGCCCGCGCAGCGGGTTCACCCCGACCCCGTCCCGGCCGATGTTGCCGGTGGCCATGGCCAGGTTGGCCATGCCCATCACCATGGTCGAGCCCTGGCTGTGTTCGGTGACCCCGAGGCCGTAGTAGATCGCCGCGTTGCCACCGGTGGCGTACAGCCGGGCCGCCGCGCGCAGCTCGGCCGCCGGCACGCCGGTGATCGGCTCCACCGCCTCCGGGCTGTGCTCCGGGCGGGCGATGAACGCCTCCCACTCCGCGACGCCCTCGCACCGCGCGTCGACGAACTCCCGGTCCACCAGGCCCTCGGTGACCACCACGTGGGCCAGCGCGTTCACCACGGCCACGTTGGTGCCGGGGGCCAGCGAGAGGTGGTGCTCGGCCCGGATGTGCGGCGAGCGGACCAGGTCGATCCGCCGGGGGTCGATCACGATCAGCTTCGCTCCGGCGCGCAGCCGCCGCTTCATCCGGGAGGCGAAGACCGGGTGCCCGTCCGTGGGGTTTGCCCCGATCACCATGATCACGTCGGCCTCGGCCACCGACTTGAAGTCCTGGGTGCCGGCGGAGGTGCCGAAGGTCTGCTTCAGGCCGTAGCCGGTCGGCGAGTGGCAGACCCGCGCGCAGGTGTCCACGTTGTTGTTGCCGAACGCCGCCCGCACCATCTTCTGGACGACGTACACCTCCTCGTTGGTGCACCGGGACGAGGTGATGGCGCCGATCGAGTCGCGGCCGTAGGAAGCCTGGATCTCCCGCAGGCGGCGGGCGGTGAACCCGATGGCCTCCTCCCAGGAGACCTTGCGCCACTCGTCGGCGATCGAGTCCCGCACCATCGGCTCCAGCACCCGGTCCGGGTGCGAGGCGTAGCCGAAGGCGAACCGGCCCTTGACGCAGGAGTGCCCCTCGTTGGCGCCGCCGCCTTTGTACGGCACCATCCGGACCAGCTCGTCCCCGCGCAGCTCAGCCTTGAACGAGCAGCCCACCCCGCAGTACGCGCAGGTGGTGATCACGCTCCGGGTGGGCATGCCCAGCTCGACGACCGTCTTCTCCTGCAGCGTGGCGGTCGGGCAGGCCTGCACGCAGGCGCCGCAGGAGACGCAGTCCGACTCCATGAACGGCACGCCCGCGCCGGCCGCCACCTTCGAGTCGAAACCCCGCCCGTCGATGGTCAGCGCCAGCGTGCCCTGCACCTCGTCGCAGGCCCGCACGCAGCGGGAACACACGATGCACTTGGACGCGTCGAAGTCGAAGTACGGGTTGGAGGTGTCCTTGGGGGCGTCGAGATGGTGGGCCGGCGCCGAGCCGTCACCGGAGCCGGAGCCGTAGCGGACCTCGCGCAGCCCGGTCACCCCGGCCATGTCCTGCAGCTCGCAGTCGCCGTTGGCCGAGCAGGTCAGACAGTCCAGCGGGTGATCGGAGATGTACAGCTCCATGACGCCCCGGCGCAGCTTGGCCAGCTTCTCGGTCTGCGTGCGCACGACCATGCCGGGAGCCACCGGGGTGGTGCAGGAGGCCGGCACGCCCCGCGCGCCGTCGATCTCCACCACGCACAGCCGGCAGGACCCGAACGCCTCCAGGCTGTCCGTGGCGCACAGCTTGGGGATGTCCACGCCGGCGTGCTTGGCCGCGCGCATCACCGAGGTGCCGGGCGGCACGCTCACCGGCATGCCGTCCACGGTGAGCTCGACGGTGGCCGCGCCCGGGCGGGCCGGGGTGCCGTAGTCCGGTTCCTTGAGCAGGCTCATTGGACTGTTCCTCCCAGGCCAGCGACGGGGTCGGCGCCGAGACCGGCTCCAGCGAAGTCTTCCGCGAAGTGCCGCACGGCGCTGCGCACCGGCATGGGCGTCAGCCCGCCCATGGCGCACAGCGAGCCGTCGGTCATCAGCTCGCACAGGTCGTCCAGCAGCACCAGGTTCTTCTTCCGGTCCGCATCGTTTCCGCCCGAGCGGATGCGGTCGATGGTCTCCACCCCGCGCACCGCGCCGACCCGGCACGGGGTGCACCGGCCGCAGGACTCCTCGGCGCAGAACTCGAAGGCGAACCTGGCCATGGCGGCCATGTCGACGGAGTCGTCGAACACCACGATCCCGCCGTGCCCGACCATCGCCCCGGCCTCGGCGAACGCCTCGTAGTCCATCGGGAGGCCGAACTGCGCAGGCGGCAGGTAGGCCCCCAACGGGCCGCCCACCTGCACCGCGCGAACCGGGCGGCCGGACGCGGTGCCCCCGCCGAACGTGTCCACCAGCTCGCCCAAGGTCACGCCGAAGGCGGTCTCCACCACGCCGCCCCGGGCCACGTTCCCGCCCAGCTGGAACACCTGGGTGCCCCTCGATCGGCCGACGCCCAACGCCGCGAAGGCCGCCGCACCATCCGCCATGATCGCCGGCACCGAGGCCAGCGAGAGCACGTTGTTGACCACGGTCGGCCGGCCGAACAGGCCCTCCAGCGCCGGGATCGGCGGCTTGGGCCGGACCATTCCGCGCTTGCCCTCCAGGCTCTCCAGCATGGAGGTCTCCTCGCCGCAGATGTACGCCCCGGCGCCCACCCGCACGTGCAGGTCGAACCGGGCGTCCGAGCCGAGCACCCGCTCCCCCAGCCAGCCGTGCGCGTAGCCGATCTCGATCGCCGAGCGCAGCGTGGCCACCGCGTCCGGGTACTCGGAGCGCACGTACACGTAGCCCTCGGTGGCCCCCACCGCGTAGCCGGCGATGGTCATGCCCTCGATCAGCGCGAACGGGTCACCCTCGATCAGCATGCGGTCGGCGAAGGTTCCGGAGTCGCCCTCGTCGGCGTTGCAGCACACGTACTTCTGGTCCGCGGCCGCGCCCAACACCGTCTTCCACTTGATGCCGGTGGGGAAGCCGGCGCCGCCCCGGCCGCGCAGGCCGGACTCGGTCACCTCGGCGACCACCTCGGCCGGGGTCATCTCCAGCGCCCGGCGCAGCCCGGCCATGCCGCCGTGCTCGGTGTACGCCCGGGCGGACAGCGGGTCGGTCACCCCCACCCGGGCGAAGGTCACCCGCTGCTGGCCGCGCATCCACGGCAGCTCCTCGACCGGGCCGTGGCCCAGCTCGTGCGGGGCGCCGTCCAGCATGCCGGCCGCGACCAGGCCGTCCACGTCCTCGGGCCGCACCGGCCCGTAGCCGACGCGGCCGGCGATGTTTCCGTCGGGCGCCCGACCCAGCGCGCCGGCTCCGCCGGCGGTGTCTCCGTCGGGCGCCGAACTGGGCGCCCGACCCAGCGCGCCGGCTCCGCCGGCGAGTTCCACCTCGACCAGCGGTTCCAGCCAGAGCATGCCGCGCGAGCCGGTGCGCACGATCTCGGCGTCCGGCACGAGCGCCGCCAGCCGCTCGGCCACCTCGTCGGCTCCGACCGACCGCGCCGCCGAGTCCCTCGGTACGTAAAGCTTCACCGGGCCTCCCCGAGCAGCGCGTCCAGCCGGGCCGGGCCGACCCGCCCGTGCAGCCGGCCGCCCACCTGAACCGCCGGCCCCAGCGCGCAGTTGCCCAGGCAGAACACCTCGTCCAGGCTGACCGCGCCGTCCGCCGTGGTCTCCCCGAAGCCGACGCCGAGGCGGTCACGGGCGTGGTCGGCCAGCTCGTTCGCACCGACCGCCTGGCAGGCCTCCGCGCGGCAGATGCGCACCGTGGTCCGGCCGCCCGGCTCCCGCCGGAAGTCCCGGTAGAAGGTGACCACGCCGTGCACCTCGGCGACCGACAGGTTCAGCTCCTCGGCCAGCACCGGCACCACGGCCGGGTCGACGTGGCCGAACTCGGCCTGTACCGCGTGCAGGATGGGCAACAGCGCGCCCCGCTCTTCGCGGTGTTCGGCGACGATCCCTCGCACCCGCCGCTCGGTGGTCTCGCCGGTGAGGCCAACTGTCATAGCCGAACTCTGACCGTTGTATACAGTCGCCGTCAAAGCACTCTTGGCTATGGGTTGATAAACGCGGTTTATCAGTCCGGCCGGTCGACCGGGCGCAGGTGCCCGCGCAGCACCGCGTTCAGCTCGGCCCGCACGTCGACCGCCGCCGCCACCTCCAGCAGCGCCCGGGCCAGCATCGGCTCCGGGTCGCGGTCGGCGAGGACCAGGCCGACCCGGTGGGAGTGCGGCGGCGCGGCCATCGGGATCACCCGCATGCCGGCCGGCACGCCGAACATGTGCAGCCAGGCGTGCGCGATGACCGTCGACCACCGGCGGGTGCCCACGTGCGCGTACAGCACGGACACCGCGTCCGCCTCCACCGAGGGCAGCACGCTGGCCCCCGCCTCGGCGAAGTTGCGGTCCAGGATGCGCCGGTTCTGCATGTTGGGCGCGAGCAGGCACATCTCGGTGTCCGCCAGGTCCGCCCAGCCCACCTCGGCCCGGCCGGCGAACGGGCCGTCCTCCGGGGTGAGCAGCAGGTAGCGCTCCCGGTAGAGGGGGACGGTGCGCACCGCGCCGAGGGGCTCACCGTCCACGTAGGTCATCCCGACGTCCAGCTCGAACTCGGCCAGCCGGCGCACGATCTCCCGGGAGGACAGCGACTCCAGGCTGATCCGCACCCGGGGGTGGTGCAGCCGGAACGGCTCGGTGAGCAGCGAGGACACCGTGAGCGCCGTCGGGATGGCCCCGATCCGCAGCTGGCCGGTGAGCCCCTCGCGCAGCGCGGACAGTTCCTGCAGCAGGCCGTCCTGGTCGGCCAGCATGCGGTGCGCCCAGTCGACCACGCGCTCGCCCTCCGGGGTGAACCCCTCGAACCGCCGGCCGCGCAGCACCACCTGCACGCCCAGCTCCGCCTCCAACCGCCGGATGCCCGCCGAGAGCGCGGGCTGGGAGACGTGACAGGCGTCCGCCGCGCGCGCGAAGTGCCGCTCCTTGGCGAGCGCGGCGAGGTACTCCAGCTGGCGAAGCAGCACGCCCGCAGCCTAGTGCGGTCACCGCAAAGTCATAACGCTGAGTTGTTGCACCGGGCACGTACATCGTACGTTCGGCGGATTGTCCACACCCGTTGAATGCGGGGATGCTCGACCCATGACAACGATGTCGGCCGATCTCTCGGACATCAGCTTCTGGGCCGAACCGATCGAGCGGCGGCACGCCGGCTTCGCCGAGCTGCGCGACCGCCCCGGGCTCCCCTTCTTCACCGAACCCAAGGTCGCGATGTTCCCGCCGGGTCGCGGCTTCTACGCGCTGACCCGGATGGACGACGTGCTGACCGCGAGCCGGACGCCGGCCCTCTACACCTCCGGCCAGGGCGGCACCGTGGTCACCGACATGCCACCCGAGCTGCTCGAGTTCACCGGGTCAATGATCAATATGGACGACCCGAGGCACGGCCGGCTGCGCCGCATCGTGTCCCGGGGCTTCACCCCGAAGATGCTGGACGCACTGACCGAGAACGTGTCCCGGGTGGCCACCGAGATCGTGGACGAGGTCATCGAGCGGGGCGAGTGCGACGCGGTCGCGGACATCGCGGCCAAGCTCCCGCTGACCATCATCTGCGACATGATGGGCATCCCGGACAGCCAGCGCCGGCTGGTGTTCGACCGCACCAACCTGCTGCTCGGCGCCCAGGACCCGGAGTACGTGCCGAACCTGGACGGCCTCTACCTGGCCGCCTTCAACGCGGCCAACGACCTGGCCAACCTGATGCGCGAGCTGGCCGCGGAACGCGCCGAACACCCCACCGACGACCTCACCTCGGTGCTGCTGAACGCCCGCGTCGACGGCGAGGCGCTGACCCCGGACGAGCTGGCCTCGTTCTTCATCCTGCTGGTCGCGGCCGGCAACGAGACCACCCGCAACGCGATCAGCTGGGGCATCCAGCTGATCACCGAGCACCCCGACCAGCGCGCGCTGTGGCTTGCCGACCTGGACCGGCACACCCCCGGCGCGGTCGAGGAGATCGTCCGCTGGGCCTCTCCGGTGATCTACATGCGGCGCACGCTGGCCGAGCCCGCCGACCTGTCCGGGCAGCGCCTGGAGGCCGGCGACAAGGTGTTGATGTTCTACTGGGCGGCCAACCGGGACCCGAAGTACTTCGAGGCGCCGGAAAAGTTCGACATCCGGCGCTCGCCGAACCGGCACATCGGCTTCGGCGGACCGGGGCCGCACTTCTGCCTGGGCGCCCACCTGGCCCGGCGGGAGATCACCGTGATGTTCCGCGAGCTGCTCACCCGGATCCCGGACATCCACGCCACCGCCGAGCCGGACCGCCTGAAGTCGGCGTTCATCAACGGGATCAAGCGGCTCCCGGTGACCTTCAGCCACTGAAGACTTACCTGCACGCCTGCCGGTAGCCGGCGCTATCCTGGCCCGGTGAGCAGTCCGGCCTCCGCGCGCGCCCCCCGCCGCACCCAGGAACAGCGCAGCGCCGCCAC
The DNA here is from genome assembly GCF_039543365.1 of Actinospineispora eucalypti. Taxonomy (NCBI): domain Bacteria; kingdom Bacillati; phylum Actinomycetota; class Actinomycetes; order Pseudonocardiales; family Pseudonocardiaceae; genus Actinospineispora; species Actinospineispora eucalypti. The sequence continues at coordinate 6,354 of NZ_BAABJP010000055.1, read as the reverse complement.
CCGCAGGCTGATCCTGGACGCGACGGTGAGATGCCTGGCCGAGCACGGTTACGGGGGGACCACCACCGTGCGGGTGGTCGAGCTGGCCGGGGTGACCAGGGGCGCACTGGCCCACCACTTCGCGTCCAAGACCGACATGGTGGTGGCCGCCGTCGGCCACATCGCCGCGTCCCGTACCCAGGAGCTGCTCGGCGCGATCGAGCGGGCCCAAGCCGCCGACGACCCGATCGAGGCCTGCCTGGACCTGATCTGGTCGCTGCACCAGGGGCCGGTGCTCACCGCGGTACTGGAGCTGTGGGTGGCCGCCCGGACCGAGCCCGACCTGGGCCGCCGGGTGAAGATCATGGAGCAGAGCACCTCCGGCTCGGTGGTCGAGTTCACCCGGCGGCTGTTCGGCCGGGGCAACGACCCGGCCATCCTGCACGCGGTCTACACCGCCGGGGACGCGGTCCGGGGCATCATGCTCGGCAAGCTCGCGCTGCCCGGTTCGGATGCCGAGTACGACGCCCGCTGGCGCCGGGCCAAGGCCGACCTGCGCGTGCTGTTCGAGCACGTCCTCGCCCAGCCGCCTAGCTAGGCGGGGCCGGTTCCACCCGGAGGACGCAGGTGCCCTTGGCGTCCTTGATGTAGACCTTGCCGCCGGACTCGTCGGAGATCCAGCAGTTGGGTGTCGTCCCGGACGAGTTCGGATCGGCCCGCTCGACCTGCATCCACAGCGCGGTGCCTACCGGCGCGTTGAGCGTCTTCGCCCAGTGCCCCTCGATGGTCTCCGGCCCGCACACCGACCCGGTCCCGGAGCCCGGGCAGGTGTAGCTGACTTTCATCGGCTTCGACTCGTCGCCGTCGGTGCCGATCCGCACGTTCATCGAGCTGGCGCCGGGCGGCGCGTTGACCGCGACCGGGCTCGAGCCCGCGCAGGCCGTGAGGGCCAGCGCCGCGCCCGCGATGACTGCCACACGAGAAATGGTCATGAACGACGATGGGCTCGATCACCCCTGCTCAAACATGCGTCACCCGAAAAGAGCCCTACGCGTAGAGCCGCTCGATCTCGTCGCGGTAGCGCTCGTTGACCACCGGGCGCTTCAGCTTCAGGGTGGGGGTCAGCTCGCCGGTCGGCACGTCCCACAGCCGGTCCAGCAGCGTCCAGCGCTTCACCTGCTCCACCCGGGACAGCCCGGCATTGCCCTCGGTGACCGCCCGGTCCACCTCGGCGCGCACCCGTTCGTCGGCCACCGCCTCGGCCGGCGTCTCGGCCGCGATGCCGCGCGCGGCGCACCACTCCCGCCAGCCCAGCGGGTCCAGGGTGAGCAGCGCGACCAGGTACGGCTTCCCGTCGCCGTACACGCACACCGGCCCGAGCAGCGCGGACGCCCCGGACAACGCCTGCTCGATGTTGGCCGGCGAGATGTTCTTGCCGGCCGCGTTGATGATCAGTTCCTTCTTCCGGCCGGTCAGCCGCAGGTAGCCGTCCGCGTCCAGCTCGCCGATGTCGCCGGTGTGCAGCCAGCCGTCCCGGTCGATCAGCTCGGCGGTGGCCGCCGGGTTGTTCAGGTAGCCCGGGGTCATGTTCGGCCCCCGGGCCAGGATCTCCCCGTCCGGCGCGATGCGCAGCTCCACCCCGGGCAGCGCCTTGCCCACCGTGCCGGGGCGGGGCGCGTCGGCCGGGTTGGTGGTCAGCACGCAGGTGGTCTCGGTCATGCCGTAGGCCTCGTAGATGTCGATGCCGATGCCCGACCAGAAGGCCAGCACCTCGGCCGAGAGCGGAGCGGCGCCGCTCACCGCGTACTCCACCCGGTCCAGGCCGATCACGGCGGCGATCCGGCGGTAGACCAACCGGTGCAGCAGGGGGTGCAGCAGCCGGTCAACCAGGCTCGGCGCCGGCCCGCCGAAGGTGGCCCGGCCGACCGAGACGGCCACCCGGATGGCCAGCTGGCCGAGTGCCCGGCGCGCCGCCTTCGGCTCGGCGGCGGCCCGCTCGGCGATGGTTCCGTAGATCTTCTCCCAGATCCGGGGCACGCCCAGGAACACGTGCGGCCGGGCCACCGGCAGCGCCTCGGGCAGCAGCTTGGGGTCGCGCACGTAGTGCACGGTGATCACCTGGCCGATCGCCAGGTAATGGCTGAACATCCGCTCGGCCATGTGCGCCAGCGGCAGGTAGGACAGTGCGACCTTGCCCACCGGGCTCTCCCAGGAGGACTCCTCGAGCTGGCGCCGCACGTCGTCCATCACCCACCGCGCCCCGCCGTGGGTGACCACGGTGCCCTTCGGCGGCCCGGTGGTGCCGGAGGTGTAGACGATGGTCAGCGTGTCGTCCCTGGTGGTCGACGCGCCCGCCTCGACCACCTCGCCGACCCGGTCGGCCAGCTGGGCGGCGGCCTTCTCCACCAGCTCCTCGAACCGGGACACCCCGGCCGGCGGCTGCTGGTCGGCGGGCAGGTCGAGCACCACCAGGTGGCGCAGCGCGGGCAGCTCGTCCCGGATCTCCAGCCACTGGTCCAGCTTCTCCGCGTCCACCACGGCCACCACGGCGGCCGAGTCACCGGCCACGTAGGCCAGTTGGTCGGGCGCGAGCGTGTAGTAGTAGCTGCTGGTGGTGGCCCCGGCGAGCAGCGCGCCGGCATCCGCGAGCACGTGCTCCGCCCGGTTGACCAGGTGCAGCCCGACCAGCTCGCCGTGCCGCACGCCCAGGTCCAGCAGGGCCAGCGCGATCGCCCGCGCGCGTTCCCGGTACTGCGCCCAGGTCAGCCGGCGGTCCCCGTCCACCGTGGCCAGCACGCCGGGGTATTCCTCGGCGTTGCGGTCGATCAGCTCGAGCAGCGTTCCCCGGTCCCGCACGGCGCCTCCCTAGTCGCTGAGCAGGCCGCGCGCGATGTGCGTGACCTGTACCTCGTTGCTCCCCGCGTAGATCATCAGCGACTTGGCGTCCCTGGCCAGCTGCTCGACCCGGTACTCGGACATGTACCCGTTGCCGCCGAACAGCTGGACGGCCTCCATGGCCACCTCGGTCGCCGCCGTAGACGAGTACAGCTTGAGCGCGGACGCCTCGGCAAGGGTCATCTGGCGGCCGGCCCGGCCCATCTCGATGGCCCGGAACACCATGTTCTGCACGTTCAGCCGGGCCACCTCCATCTGCGCCAGCTTGAGCTGGATCAGCTGGAACGAGCCGATCCTCTGGCCCCACAGCTCACGGCTGCGCGCGTAGTCCACGCACAGCCGCAGGCACTCCTCGATGATGCCCAGCGACATGGCCGCGATGCCCACGCGCTCCACGGTGAAGTTGGAGCGGGCGCTCTCCCGGCCGTCCGAGCTGCCGCCGAGCAACTGGCGGTCCGGGTCCAGGTGCACGTTGTCGAAGAACAGCTCGCCGGTGGGCGACGAGTGCATGCCCATCTTGCGCATCGGCTTGGTCTGGGTCAGCCCGGGCATGCCGGTGTCCAGCACGAAGGTGAGCACCTGGCGGCGCCGGCGGTCCGGCTCGGAGCCGTCGTCCAGCTTGGCGTAGACCACGATGGTGTCCGCGTACGGCCCGTTGGTGATGAACGTCTTCTGCCCGTTCAGCACGTACCCCCCGCCGTCCACCGAGCGGACCGAGGTGGTCATGCCGCCGAACGCGTCGGAACCGGAGTTCGGCTCGGTGATCGCCCAGGCGCCGATCTTGTCGAAGGTGAGCAGGTCCAGCGCCCAGCGCTGCTGCTGCTCGACGCTGCCCTTGGACATGATGGTCTGCGCGGCCAGGCCGACGCTGACCCCCATGGCCGCCGTGATGCCCAGGCTCACCTTGCAGATCTCGATGTAGGCCAGCATGGTCGCCGCGTCCTCGGCACTGAGCGACCCGCCCGAGTCGTCCTTCTCCGGTTCACCGGCGGTGCCGGCGTTCTGCCGCTCGATCGACTTGGCGAAGCGGTCCTTGGCCAGCGCGTCCAGGCCGAAGCTCTTGGCCAGCTTGCGGATGATGTCGTACGGCGGCAGGTCGCCGTGCTCCAGCTCGTCGGCGCGGGGCCGGATCTCCTTGTCCACGAAGGCGCGCACGCTGTCCCGCACCAGCAGCTCGGTCTCCGACCATTCGATCACGTCGGCGGCTCCATTCGGTTCGGCCGGGCGCATTCACATACAGCGCTGCCTGTTTTCTCCGGCGGACCGAACGTACAACGTACGAGGGCCACCGGCAACCGATGGAGCGACCTACCGGGGAGCCGCCGGCCGCGGGTACTCGACCGCCGTCAGCCGGGCCGAGGCGGCCCACAGCCGTTCACCGGCCGACTCGTCGTGGGCGCGGGAGATGTACCGGGCGCGCACCGGGTGTCCCCGGAACTCCAGGTTCGGCCCGTAGTACTCGCCCCCGCGCACGGCGGGGTCGGTGGCGGCCCGCAGCGCCGGCTCCGCTCCGCGCGGCGCGGACTGCGCGACGAACGGGGTGACCAGCCCGGTGACCTTGCCGTTCAGCCGGGCCAGCGGGCCGCCCCCGGCCAGGCTCGGGCCGCTGGTCTGCAGCTCGGTCGCGCTGTAGCCGGGGTGGGCGCCGACGCTGAGCACGCCGAGGCCGGCCGCGCGCAGCCGCCGGTCCAGCTCGAGCGTGAACACCGCGTTGGCCAGCTTGGAGGTGCTGTAGGTGAAGTACGGGGTGTAGAACCGCTCGCTCTGCAGGTCGTCGAAGTTGAGCCGGCCCAGCTTGTGCATGAAGCTGCTGAGCGTCACCACGCGGGCGCCCTCGGTGGCGGACAGCAGCGGCAGCAGCAGCCCGGTGAGCGCGAAGTGGCCCAGGTGGTTGGTGCCGAACTGCAGCTCGAAGCCCTGCGCGGTGGTGCGCCGCTGGGGCGGGGCCATCACCCCGGCGTTGTTCAGCAGCAGGTCCAGCCGGTCCAGCCGGCCGGTCAGGTCGGCGGCCAGCGCGCGCACCGAGTCCAGGTCGGCCAGGTCCAGGCTGACCAGCTCCACGTTCGCCCCCGGCACCCGGTCACGCAGCCGGGCGATCGCCGCCGCGCCCTTCTCCGGGTTGCGCGCGGCGAGCAGCACCCGCGCGCCGTGCTTCGCCAGCTCCAGCGATTCCTCGAACCCGAGCCCGGTGTTCGCCCCGGTGACCAGGGCGACCTTGCCGCTCAGGTCCGGGATGTCCGCTGCCGTCCAGTGCGCCATGTCGTCCTCCATGGAAGTGGGCTGCCCAGAGTATGGCACTGAGTGCCAAGTGCAGCGCAATGTGCCCTCACCTACACTCGGAGGCATGACGACCGGTGGCGCGGAGGACCTGCGGTCGCGCACCCGGCGGGCGGTGCGCGCGGAGATCGCCACCGTGGCGCTGGAGCTGTTCCTGCGCAACGGCTTCGAGCGGACCACGGTGGACGAGATCGCGGCGGCCGCGGGGCTGTCCCGGCGCAGCTTCTTCCGCTACTTCCCCACCAAGGAGGACACCGTCCTCGGGTTCGTGCTGGAGCTGGGTCAGCAGCTGGCCGACGCGGTGGCCGCCCGCCCGGCCGCCGAGGACCCGTGGACCGCCCTTCGCGCCGCCTTCGCCGTGCCGCTGGCCGGCTTCGACGCCCGGCCGGACGACGTGCGCGCCCTGCTCCGGCTCATCCACGGCACGCCCGCGCTGCGCGCCCGCCAGCAGGACAAACAGGACCACTGGCGACGCCTGCTCGGCGAGGCCCTGCGCGAACGCGTCGCCTCACCGCTGGAGGCCGACGTCCTGGTGGTGACCGCGCTCGGCGCGTTCGACGTGATGTGCCGGCACTGGCTGGACGCGCAGCGGCCCGACGCCCCCGGCGAGCTGCTGGACCGGCTGTTCGCCATGGTTGGCCCGCGCCGACGGATGAGTGTCCTGAACCAGTCATTGGAACAATCGCGTTAACTCTTAGTTAGATTCCATCGCGAATTGCATCGTCCTATAGCGGGACTGAATCGTTAAACATTCACCCGTATCGACGACAGCGACGCGGCGTGACCTAACTAACAAGGAGTACCGGTTTATTCGGCGACCTTCGCCACAGCGCGCTGACCCGCGACGTCGGCCAGGGGTCCGACCTGGGCAATCTCACGGATGAGCCTGGTCTCCCATGCTTGCGCCGTTCGTTAACGGGCACACAGGATAGGGACCACAAGTTTGCCTACCGACTACCCTCACGGATATCGAGCAGATGCGCGGACCGCACCGGGCGCGGCCGCGACTAGGAGATTTAGAGATGACCGCGACATTTGTTTCCGGACTCGACCAGGCACCGACCGAACACCGAGAACTTCTCGACTGGGTCAGCGAGGTGGCCGAGCTGACCACCCCGGACCGGGTCGTGTGGTGTGACGGGTCGGATGACGAGTGGCGCCGGCTGACCACCGAGCTGGTCAGCGCGGGCACTCTGGTCCGGC
>NZ_BAABJP010000054.1:0-2070 GCF_039543365.1 Actinospineispora eucalypti | reverse complement strand
ACCACCCCGCCCTACCCGACCCGTGGACACGCACCCGACACACCCACACCCGCGGTGACGTGCTGGCCCGCTTCGTGGTCCGCGCCGAGGAAATCAGCGCATCTCTCGCCCTGATCACCTCACTGGTCGAGGTACTGGACGGACGCCTCACCGCCACTGCCCCGGCGCGCCCCGCCGACAACCCGCCCGATCGGGGACCGCGTTCCGGTGTGGGGATCGTGGAGGGCTGGCGCGGCGCCGTCACCCACCGCGTCGAACTCGCCCCCGACGGCAGGTTGACCCGCGTGAAGATCGTCGACCCCAGCTTCTTCAACTGGCCCGCGCTGCCCGTCGCGCTCTCCGACACGATCGTCCCCGACTTCCCCCTCACCAACAAAAGCTTCAACCTCTCCTACCCCGGCAACGACCTCTAACCGTGAGCTCACCGCGAGCACCGGCCCTCGCTGGCCCGACATAGTGGACTATGGCACCTTGCACGATCCAGCACTTGCAAGATTCGTTAAATGCGAAGACGATTGATCTCCCGCAGCGTGACGCGCGCGGGGGCGGAAGAGAAGTGAGGCGATGAGCCAGTTCCAGGCGGTCCTGCGGGACCGGGTCGAGGAGGCCGTGCGCGAGATGTGCGCGGCCCGTGAGGGCGGAAACGACGGACGGGCCGAGTTCTACGTGGCCCGGTTGGCGGAGCTTTTCGAGCTGGCCGCCCGCCACGGCGTCGACACACAGGGCTGGGTCGAGGACCCCGCCGTCGCGGCGCTGGTCACGTCCACCCGCCATTGACTGGGCGGCATCGACGGGCAGGAGTGCGGTTGGTGAACACAGAGCGTGTCACGGCCTTGACAGGCCCGGCCCGGTCAGCGTCACGACGCTGGCCGGCCGGTGGGGACCGGTCGCGGTGAGCACGCCCACACCACCCGCGCGGACCATTGCCGTGATCAGGGAGCGCGGTGGCGAGCACACGCGGCGGGCCGCCGCGTCCGCCGTGACGGTGGGCGACGGAGCGTTTGGCCGTTACGGCACGGCGATCGAGCACTTCACGGGGATCGTGACCCGGGAGGTCCTGTGCGATCCGGTCCGCGACAGCGCGGGTCTTGTCGGCCAACTGCTGGCCTTGTGCGAGCGCTCACCGGAGATCGCGGTCCTCGTGCTCGCTCACTGCGCGCCGGAGCGGGCGCCGGCGATGCGCATGATCGCCGATGTGCCTGTGGTGCCGGTCTCAGACGTTGTCGCGGTCGGTCTGGCCGCGGCGACCGTGACCGCGTTGAACCGGTCCGGGCGGGCGCCCGCGCACAGCAGAGTGGTCATCGCCGGCGCCAGCGCGATGCCGGCGTTGTGCCCACTGCTGATCGGCGTGGGGGTTGGGGATATCACCAGCTGGAACCTCGAGGACGCCACCACCTGTTCGCTGATGAGCATCGCCGCGCATGCCGATGTGGTGATCAACCTGCTGGCCAGGGCGCCCGGGCTGTCGTCGGTGTGTGCGGCGCACAGCGACCCGGTGGTGCTCACACCCGAGCCGCTGGACCCGCTGAGTGTGCTGCCGGGGTTGACCCGTGCCCTGGTCGAGATGCCGGCCACCGATCACACCGTGTACCGGGATCGCTACGACGAGGTGCTGCTGGCGTGCGTGTTCGCGTTGGTGATGGCCGCCCCACCAGGCCGGCCCCGCCCGCCCGGACCCAGCGGCGCGTTGGCCGCCCGGATCGCGGACGCCGCGACCCGGGCACTTCACCCCACCCCGCCGACCATCCCGCGGCCGTGATCATCGGCCGCACGGCGACCCCGGCTGCACCCACTACCGCCGTCACACACGCCGCCGCCCTACACGCGGCCGTCACCCGTAACGCCGTCACCACGCTTCACGAGGAGAACGTGATATGACCGCCAGCCCGACCCGAGCCGCCGCGCGCCCCGGTCTGGAACACCCGCCGACCGAACACCGAGAACTTCTCGACTGGGTCAGCGAGGTGGCCGAGCTGACCACCCCGGACCGGGTCGTGTGGTGTGAGGGGTCGGATGACGAGTGGCGCCGGCTGACCACCGAGCTGGTCAGCGCGGGCACTCTGGTCCGGC
>NZ_BAABJP010000053.1:0-4261 GCF_039543365.1 Actinospineispora eucalypti | reverse complement strand
CCGGACACCACCGACTGGCTGGCCCGGCTGCACGCCGAAGGCCTGCTGATCGAAGACCACTTCCGGGAAGCGCGCACCGGGATCTTCGGCCACTGGCTGCCGGCACGGGCACACCTGCTGGTGGATCACCTGGACCCCGCCGGCGGGATCGCCCACCCCGCCGGTTACCGGGCGCTGCTGGCGAGGCTGCTGCGCGCATTCGCCGCCGGCGAAGAGGGCTGGACCGACGCGCGGCAGCTGTTGGAGACGTTGCGCTGGACCAGCGAGAGCCCGCTGTTCGGCTGGGACACCGCACCGGCCCGGTTCTCCGCGTGGGACCTGTTGCTGTCAATCGGTAGGCACCCGGGGCGGACGAACCGGCAGCTCACCGAGCTGGTCCCGATCGGCTACGCCGCACTGTCCGGCCGGCTGAGCTGGCTGCAGGCCCGGGGGCTGGTGAACCGGACCAAGCGGTCGAACGCCGCCGATCAGCGCATCGGGCTGTCCAAGCGGGGGGGCCGGCTGCTCGCGGAACTGCGGCTGCTGCACCTGGTGTCCGACCACGACTACCAGGCCAGGTTGCGGGGGGTCGCCGAGGCGCTGGGCCGGGCGCGGGGGCTCAACAGGGAACAGGCGGCCCTGGTGCTGCACGACAGGCTGACCCGGCTGTACCCCGATCGATCGAGCACTCCGGACACGCTGGCCCAGCTGATGGTCGAGCTGGTCGCCCGGCCGCGCACGCTGGACGATTTCACCTTCCGCCACCCCGAGACCGACGCGGTGGCCGGATGGCTGGCACTGCTGGAGCGGCTCGGGTTCGTGCGGTTGGAGCCGGGTGAAGTCGTTGCGACTCCGCAGGCGTTCACCCTGCTGCGCGCCCGGATCTCGCCGGCCTGGAGCCACGTCCGACCGCCCGGCAGCGAGCGGCTGTGGGCGGTGATCGAGGCTTACGGCCCGCTTGACTCGGGCAAGTCCATCGACCCGCTCGTCGACGAGGCGCGCCGGCTGCGCGACGCCGGGTTGCTGCCCGCCACGCGGCGCTCGGGCGTGCCGCCCCTCCCGGCGCACCCGACGTCACGGGCCGGACGGGCGGTTCCATCCGAACCGACCTCACCCGAGCAGACGGCCGACCGCCGCCGGCTCGCGCTGCTGCGCGCGCTGGTCAAGCCGAGGTTCCACGCCGAGCTGATGAAGCTGGGCCTGGCCGGTGAGCTCCCCGCGCTGCGCCGGGCCGGCCTGGTGCAACACCGCCTGGTCACCGAACGGTCCACGCACAACGTCCGTGCCGAGTACTCGCTGACCGACCTGGGGCGAGAGGTTCTGTCTCGGAACCAGCAGGCCGGTCCGCCCGGCGGGGCGCTGGCGGTCACCACCGCTGCGCTGCTGCTCCTGTACCGACTGGCCCCCGATTCGGCGAGCGCGGGCTGGGGGACGTTGGCGCTGGTCGGGGTGGGCCTGGTAGTGCTGGGCGTGATCGTGCGGGTGGCCCGGCCGCGCGGCCGCGAGGTCCCGGACTCGCCGTTCACCGGCGGAGACGAAGGCGCCGGGGTGCGGCTGCACCAGCTCGGGCGGCTACGCTACCTCGCCACGCTCAAGGAAGACACCCGCGGCCCCACCGTCATCCTGGTCTGGGACAAGCGGGACGAAGCGCTGGTGCTCAAGCTGGGGCGCGGCCCGCGGTTCCGGCCGTCCTCGGTGGCCGGCACGGAGCGATTCCGGCGGTTCGGCCGGCCGGCGCCGGGTTCCCGGCTGGCCATGCTGCGTGCCCCGCTGCGCCACCCGGTCACCGGCCGGACCTTGGTCCGCCGGCTGGCGATCGTGGAGGTGGCCGGGTACGTCGGCCCGCTGAGCCGGGAGGAACAGGCGCGGCTCACCGACGACGCCGAGGTCACCGGCGGGGACGAGTTCTTCGAGGACGAGTTCGACCTGCGCCGGCAGCTGGACCAGCTGGCGATCAACTACATGGCGAACGCGCTGGCCGGCAACTGGGACGGGATCGCCGCACGGAACGTACGGCTGGACGCCCTGGGCCGGCAGCACCAGGTCGACTTCGACCGGGTGGACCGGCTGGCACCCGGTGACGGCCGGGCGGCCGGCTTCGCGGACCACCTCCACCCCGAGATGCCGGGGTTCGCGGCCGTCGACGGGTCGCTGGCCGAGTACCTGCGGTTGCTGCTACACATCGAGCCGGAGGTGTACGGGCGGCTGAGCCTGGCCGAGGTCGTGGCGCTGCTCCGCGAGGCCAGGGCGCACCTGGACCGGTCGTCCGGCGCCCCGCTCGACGCGGCCGACCGCCGGCGCCAGCTGGCCGCCCTGGGCTGGATCGACGAGGTGCTCGCGGCCGCCGACGCCGGCGATCCGCACCCGCTCGGCGCCGGCTACACCGCGCTGCTGGCCCGCGCCCGGAAGGTGGCGGAGCGGCACGGGCTGGGCGACCCGGACCGGCGCGCCCGCTACCTGGCCGAGGCCGCCTCCCGCGCCGCCGAGGGCGGTGAGTTGCCGGCACCAGTCGTCGGCAGGGTGTACGCGCTGACCGAGCGGAAGATCGCCGCACATGCCGACGCGGGCCGCGGCGTAGCGGTGCACCGCTATGACGTGCGCACCGCCCGCTGGGTGGTCACGGTGTCCGAACCGGCCGGGCGCCGGCGGCTGTTCGCGCCGAAGGTGACCGTCTCCGCGCACTTCGATCCGACCCCCGAGTCGATCGCGGCCCTGGCTACGGACGTGTTCGACACGCTGGAAGCGGCCGGGGTGGAGGTGCGGGACCTCGCGGCGGTGGCCGCCGGTTTCGGGGTGGACACCGAACTGCTGACCAGGGCCGTCGAGGCGTCGCCCTACCTGATCGTGGACGAGGGCGCGCGGGCCGTGGTGGTAGGGCGGCGCGCGGTGATCGACGCCGGGTTCACGCTGACCCTGGTGGACGGCCGCCCGGCCGTGGTGCGGCGGTCGCCGGCCGGGCTGCTGGTGATCGACGGCCGCCAGCTCACCACCGAGGCCGAGCTGGCCGGGCGCACGCCGCTGGGCTTCGCCACCGAGCAGATCGAGCTGTTGGTGGCGCAGTGGCTGCTGTCCCCGGTGTCGCCGTACGAGGTCGAAGCCTGGACGGCCGAGGTGTACGGGTTGCTGGCCCGGGCCTGGGACACCGGCGCCGCCCCGGTGGCCGAGAACGGGCGGGTAGCCCTGCACCGCCCGGACCTGGGCGAACCGATCGCCGAGCCGCGCGAGTACGACTGGGCGCCCACCGGTGTGCTGGAGCTGGTCACCTGGCGGCTCGACTCCGGGGCGCTGCTGCTGACCGGCCTCGGGCCGGTGCTGGCGGGTGCGCCATTCGGCCCCGCCGTCCGGGTCGCCCGGCCGGCCCCTTCGGTGGTGCGGATCACCGCGCCGGGGGTGAACGGGGTGGGCAGCGGGGTGGTGGTGCGCGCTGCCGGCCCGGCCGGCCCGGCCCGGGTGCTGACCGCGCTGCACGTGGTGACCGGTGCCGAGGGGCACCCGATCTTCGTCGACGGACGCCCGGCCGGTCGGTGGGTGACCCTCCCGCTGGACGACTACGGCCCGCTCGCCGGTCTGGCCCGGGACGCGTACCAGATGGCCGGGCTCGGGCTGGGCACCGTCGACCTGGCGTTGATCGAGGTAGACGGTTTGGACGCGCCCGAGGTGTCGGTGCGGGCCACCCCGGCCGAGCGCGATCAGCTGATCGTGATCGAGGGCAATCCGAGCGGCCACGAGCTTGCCACCCAGGTGCCCGTCGCCGAGGTGGTCGGCGGGCACGTGGTGGTCCGGGTGCTGCTCGGCCGGGGCGTCTCCGGGGGACCCGCGTTCGACCAGACCGGGGCACTGGTCGCGCTGGCCAGCTGGGGGCTGGACGCGGACAGCAAGCTCTTCTTGATCGAAGTACAGCTGATCACCGAGTTCCTGCGACGGGCGCACGAGCTGCTCGACACCGGCGAACCGTCCGGCGGGTGCCCGCCGGTGCGGGGACCCCCGGGTCCGAGGCGGAGCTGGGTCCGGGCCTGGAGCACCCCGCTCCCGCCGGCCGCCGCACTGAAGATGTTGGCGGCCACCGGCACACCGCATTCCGGCGCGGTGCTCGCGGATGAGCGGCCGGGCGAGCTGGCCGCGTTCGAGCAGATCATGCCCGAGTTGCTCGCCTACGGGGTCGAGCGTGACGGGTTCGTGGAGCTTCCCCTGGTCGGACCGGTGTTGGACGCGCTGGCAGCGGCCGGGCTGGGCGATCTGCCGCAGCGGTTGGTCGGGTTCTTCTGGGCGGACCGGGACCTGG
>NZ_BAABJP010000052.1:0-321191 GCF_039543365.1 Actinospineispora eucalypti | reverse complement strand
CGGCAACCATCCGGGTCCGTGGCCCGCCGGGCTATCTGCGCATGCAACTGATCCTCAACCAGCTACTGCTGGAGCGTTGGCTCGAGGATGCCGACGACGACCACGACACCGGCAACGGCGGCTCCGGCTCTGGGCCGACCGCGTCGAGCGGTGGTCCGGAGACCGGCGGCGGCCCGAAGCCGGCGGTCCACGACGAGGGCGGCAGCCAGGACCCGGAGACCGGGCACCACACGAGCGAGGCCGGCGCGATACCGCCCGAGACAACCGGACCCGAAGCGCGCGGACGCGGCCCGCCGCTGTGGCAACAAGCCTGGGACTGGCTACTGCGCCAGCTCCGCCCGGTACCGGGGCACGCCCCCGCCCAGGGGGCGCTCATCAGCGCCATTGCGGTCGCCGCAACAGCGGTTGCCGCGCTGCACCTGGCCTTGGTGATCGCGGCGGCGATCACACTGGTCACGTCCGGTCACGCGGCCGTGCTGGGCGCGATGGCGCTGCCGCCGCCGAGCTCGGCCGACGGATCGCACGGCGAGGGCGGCGAGGCTTCGAGATCGACCCCGGCAGCGGTGGCTCACGCCCACGGTGATGTGGTGGCCGACGAGTACGCGGTGCTGGCCGGGTTGCTGGTCAAGCACGGCCCGACGGGCACAAAGATCTACGCTTCGGCCAGGCGGGGCATTGATGCCCTCGGCGGCGGAGCACCCATCGACGCAGTGGACACCGCGGAGTTCGACGGAAAGCCAGCCATCGCGATGCTGCGCAGCGGCATCTCCCGGTCGGATGTGTTCAGGATCGGCTCACCGTACAGCGGCGGGCCTGTCCGAGACGAAGAGTTGGTGGCGCGGCTGCACAACCGGCGGTCCATGCCGATGACCTCGCAGTTGGCGGAGATCGGGTTCGAGCGGATCGGTGCGCGGTTGTGGCGCTACGGCGACGACGACCACGTTCTTTTCGCCGTCCTCGACCAGCTCGGTACGCTGCTGGAGTTCTACGAGCGGGCGTATGACGCCGAGCTACCGAAACCCCTTGGGTTCCTCCTCGCCCAGTCGCGCCTGATCGGTGTCGGGTTGGCTCCCGACTGGCGGGGCGATGAGGTCCCTGCGCTGCGGCTCGACGCCGGGTGGGTGCGGTACTCGCTGACCAGCGACCCCTCCGGCGCTGCGCGAGCCGACCTGGTCCGCGAGCCCCGGGCCGACGAACTGCCCCCGTCCCCGATGCCGTCCCAGCCGCATACCGAGCCGAGCGGCTTCGTGGTGCGTGGCGACAACGACACCGACCTGATCCTGGGGCTGACCGAGATCAACGGGGTCACCATCGCGGAACTGGAACGTCGGATGCGGCCCGGCGACCACGCCGAAAACGGCTTCCTCGGCCACTCGGACACCCTGTTGGGCACCCTGGCGCGGGACAACGACCTGGTGCACGCACTCGGGCTCACCCACGCGGACCTCTACCGCGCTCTCGCGGCTGTGGTCGCGGCCAGCAGGCTTGGCCTGACCAGCATCATCATCGCCGGCCACACCTACACGATCTCGAAGGTACAGACCCGGGGTTTCGTCGACTCGCCGTTCGAGGACGACGTCGGAACACTGGGCTCGGCAGACTACCGGGTCACCCACGACGCGAGCGGCCGATCGTTCGGCATTGCGGCACTCGCCATCGAGCTGATACACCGCTACGGCTTCTACGAGGGCGCCGGCACACCATTCCGCACCGCGCCCGAACAGATTGTCGCCACCTTCGCCCACCTGCGCGACCAGGTAACCGACGAACGCCTCACTCAGGCTGTCGCCACCATCGACGCTCGCTACGACAGCGACGACAGCCGTCCCGGCACCGGCTCGACGGCCTTGAGCGATGGTCAGGAAACCGGCGACGGATCAAAGCCGGCTGTCAACGACGAAGACAGCAACCAGGAACCCGGAACCGGGCACCACACGGGCGAGCCCGGCGCGACAGCGACGCTGGATACCACCGGCGGCCGAACCCTCCTGGAGCGCCACCGCGTCTATTTGGTCGGCCTGGACCCCGACAGCCATCTTGTCATCTCCGGCCACGATGTCGAGCCCGGCAGTAGGTTCGTGTCCGACTGGCAGACGTTGAGCCGAGCGGAAGAGCTGTCCCGGACGGGCTACAGCTACGCCGCGATCTACTACCTACAGGGCCAGGGGGCCTGGTTCCTGCTCAGCTTCAGGCCAAGCAGACACATCTCAATCGATCACGAGCGGGTCGGCATGTTCGACCAGGTCGAGCTCGGCGACGGTGCCGAAATCTACCTGGGCGCGAACCGTGAGCAGCGTCTTGGGTTCACCGAGCCTGGCGGGTGGCTGCGCAACGTGGCACCGGTGCTGCTCGGGCTAGCGACGGTCGCGCACGGCGTGCTCGCCGACCCGGGCGGCTGGCTGGCCGGCCACGCCGGAGTACTGATCGCGGCCTCGGCCGTCGCGCTGGCCTACGCCGGGTACCTGCGGCTCGGCGGCTCGCTACGCGACGCGCTCGGGCGTGCCGCACGGCTGGTGACCCGCGCACTGGAGCTGGCAAGGGCAATCGGGCACGCGCTGGTCTGGGTGGCCGCCGGCGCCTCGGTGGGCGTTGCCGCATCGGGTCAGTCCGGCCACGGGAAGGTCCTCGTTGTCGGACTGCTGGCCTCGGTGGTCCTGAAGCTGCTCTCCCGCGCGGACGGTGCGCGCTCCGGCCTTGCCGGCCGCGCCCTGTCGAACCTGGCCGCCCGCGCCCCGCCATGGTGGTTCGGCCTTGGTATCGCGCTCGGCGCGCTCGCCGCCGCCCTACTGGCCGGCCCGGCCGGCCCGGTGGCGCTCGGTGTGCCGTTGACCCAGGTCGCCGCGGCGATGGCGGTCCCACCGTTTGCACGCCATGGCGCCGGCCGCCATGTGCGGCGTGAGGGACCCGAGCGGCAGGGCCGGGGCCGCGCCCGTGGCGCGCTGCTCGGTGCCGGTGCAATCGCCGGGCTGACCACCGGCCTGGTGGTGGCTATGCCACAGCAACTCGCGCGCGACACGCACCCCAACCGCCAGCCTCCGGCCGCGTCCGCGTCCGCCGGGCACGCCCAGCCCACCCCACCTCCGGCCCCGTTCAAGGTCAAGATCAAGGGTGCGCGGGCCACCGAGGACGCCCCCGCCGACAAGGTCAGCACGATCATGCACGGGTTGGGCATCCCGCGCCGTGACTTCGACCGGTTCAACGCCGCGAACGACTACCGCTTCACCAGCCCGAAGCAGTCCGTCGCCGGCAAGGCGGTGTACTGGTGGTACCGGCCCGGCACCCGGCTGTACTGGACCGACGACGGCAACGACAACCGGTGGAAGGTCTACGTCGTCCGGTTCGGTGTCATGCGGGACTTCCGGTCGGTGCTGCGCCACAACCCGAACGCGGCAATCGTGCATGCCGGGGACAAGGAGCTGATCAAGCACCCGCGCCTGGTCAAGGTCCGCCCGGCCACACCGGGCCCGCGCCGACCCGCGCCGCCACCCAAGCGTTCGAGCCCGCCCGCCACCCACCAGCCGACGGCGCCGCCGGCGCGCCCGGGCCGGGGCACCGGCGTGGGCCTGTGGGCCGCGCTCGGCGGGGCGGCCATCGGCCTCGGTGCGCTGGTCACGGTCGTGCTCGCCGGTCGCCGCCTTTCTGGCGCTGGGTCGTACCAGGGCGTCCGCCGCTCCGGCACACGGGGGACGGTCCCGACCGAGGCCGGCGGCGCGCCACCGGCCCGGGCGCGTTCCGCGGCCCGGCACCGGCGATCGGGCCTGATCGCCGGCACCCGGGGCCGGTTCATCGCGGCGGCCATCGCCGCGCTCAACGCGGCCGCCGGCTCCGTCGCCGGCTACCTGCTCTGGCGCGCTGGCATGGACTGGCACGCGCTGGTTCCGGTGGTCCCGCAGGTCGCGGGTGCGCTGGCGGTCTTGCTCTGGGTGATCATCCCGAGAGGCCCGCCGGCCGAGGGTTCCGGCTCGGGCCAGGCCGACGGGCACAGCCAGGCGGAGGCGGCCGGTACCTGGCGCGGCGGTAGCCACTGGACCTACCGGTGGACCCTGTGGATCGGTGGCGCGATCACCGACGGGATCACGGTGTTCGGGCTGTTCGCGGTCACCGTGGTGGCTCCAGGCCTGTACCCGTCCGTGACGTTGGGGCTGCTGATCGGTGTGGTCGTGGTGCTGCGGGCGTGGTCGTACCTGGCTCGCCGGGGCGTGGCCGTCGGCGCGCTGGCTGTCATGGCCGTCGGGTACGGGCTGCTCGCGCTCTCCGGCGGGACCGGGCCACTGGGCCAGTTCGCCGGGTTTGCGCTCGGGCTCACCGCGATCGCCTGGACCGCCCTGCCCGACCTGGTCAGCGAGTGGACCGGGCCCACCATCGAGCTCCGGCGGGCCGCTCGCAGGCAGGCCGGGCAGCGGCCACCGTTGTTCCGCGAGCCCAGCATCAGCGCGTTTGTCATGCTTGGCGCGCTGGTGGTGCTGCCCGCCATGCTCAACCTGCAGCGCCATCTGCTCGACACCTCACCCATGCGCACGGCCGCGTTGGTGGCCGGAGCGATCACGGCGGTCACCGCGCTGCTCGCGGCCGTGGCGCTGCCGTCTGAACGTGCCATCACCTCGGTGACCGACCAAGCGGAGACCGGTGTCCGTCCCGCGCGCCCACGTGACCGGGCACGCCCGGCCGTGCGGGACTTGTTCCGTAGCCCGCTGCGTGGCCTGCACGGCAGACTCACCTGGCTGGTCGCCGGCGTGTTCGCGTTCATCGGGGCGGCCGTCGCCGCGTTCGACGGATTCATCCACCTCGTCCTCGATGACGCCTGGTCGGGCTGGGGGGTCCTGTCCGACTACCGGTTCACCGCCGGAGCGGTGTTCTTGGTCGGTATCGCGCTGATCAAGGACTACCGCGCATACCGGGCCGACCGGCGCCTCTGGAGCGGAGAGCAGGAAGAAGAGGCCCCGACGCCGCAAGCCAACTCCGGTGGCGGCTCCGTGATGCTGATGGGCGCGTTCGTGGTCGTCGCCGGTTGGCTGGTCGCGGGGACCGCCTTCCTGGGTCCGGCATTCGCCGTCGCCGGCGTCCTGATTGCCGGTCCGCTCGCCGAGACGGCGATCACCGGCATGATCCCCGCGCTCAGGGAGATCAACAACGCGAACCTCCCCGAGGAGCGACGCAGTCTGGCCGCCGCCTCGCAAACCTTCGCCAAGCAGGTCGGCCAGCTGGTGAGCCCGAGGTTCGTCGGAGGCTTCGCCGTCCTCCACTGGAGCGGGCTCATCACGCCCTTCGGATGGCGCGGGGTGGCGCTGTTCATCGCGGCCACCGCCACGGCCGCGTTCATGTTCGCCATCGCCGCCGTTCGCGCAGGCAAGAAGGGTGAGTCCGGCAAGACCGTCCGTTCCGGCGGCCGCCACCGGGCACCCCGGCGGGGCATCCCTCGTGCCGTGCGCGCCGTCGTCCTGGTAGCCGCGTTGACCGTCGGCATCACGGCCGTGCTGCTGGCGGCCGCGCCGGCGGCGGCCGCCGCGACAACGGGTGTCGCGGCGGTACCGGCGGGTCTGCCCACGTTCGCCGGAATGGGCGTCACGGCCGCTCTCGCGTGGCGGCGCGCCGGATGGGCAGGCGCGATGCTGGCGGTCTTCCTCGCCTTGGCTGCCGCACCCGTGGTCCTGGCCGGCGTGCCCGCGCTGACCGCGGCCGCCATGGTGCCGTTCGGTTTCCGGAGTTGGCGGCTGAGCTCGGCGCAAGCCGACGATCGCAACGACTTCAGCGGCGAGGTCGCCGGGGTCGACGCGCTCGGGGTCCGGCGGATCGCGGCGGCAACGCATATCGGAAACCGCTCCGACAACAAAGACGCGTTCGCCGTCGGCGCCGCCGAGTCCCAGGATGGCCGCGAAGCCAATGTGTCACTCAACGTGCTCGACGGCGTGAGCCTCGCCGGGGGCGACCCCGGTAACTTCGCTCAGGCCGGCGCCGACGCGGGGCTCGACGAGCTACAGCGCAACGGCCCGATCGGCGCCACCGACGCCGGGCGCCGCACCCGTGACGCGGTCGTCACCGCCCAGCGCAGGGCGCTCGAGCTGGTGGGCGAATCCTCCTCGACCTGGGCATCGGTGCTCATCACCGGCCGGCAAGCGACTGTCGGGTGGCTCGGCGACAGCTCCGTCTACTGGGTCACCGAGAACGGCGTCCAGCTGCTCACCGACCACGACGGCCACGTCGACCGGACGCTGAACATGCTCCTGAAGAGCTTCGGTCGCGGCCTTGAGCCGGATGTGCGGACGTTCCCGATCGTCGAGAACGGCGTGTTCTTCGTGGTCAGCGACGGGGCCTTCGCCCACCTCAGCCTGTCCGGCGATGAGCTGGTCACGCTGTTCCGGTTGGCGATGGCCGACCCGCTCGCCGCGGCCGAGGAGCTCATCCGCCTGGCCCTCGAGGCCGGCGGACCGGACAACATCACCGTCGCGGTCGCGCCGGTCGTCGTGCACCCCGAGCAGGGCCAGAAGATCGACGAGCTCGCGGCCTACCGGGCCGCCAGGCACCTCGACGCAACCGAGCGCACCCTGGCCGACCTGCCCGACGAGGTCACCGAACGGAACTGGGTCGCCGTGCTGCAGGTCCTGGAAGACCAGGACGGCGCCGCCAACCAGCTCAGCTCGGCTTGGGCCGCGCTCGACGGCCTCCCGGCGGACCACGGCTACGTCGCCGGTCTGCGCGAGCGGGCCACCGCCTCGGGGGCACGGATCGACGCGGTCCGCGATGCCGCCGAACAGCACAAGGCCGGTGAAGCCGACTCGCTGGTCGACCAGCTCGAAGAGATCTTCCGGGGTGAGTCGGGGCCGGACGAGATGTCGCTGTTCGACCTGGAGGAAGAGCTGTACCAGCGCACCAACACCGAGTACGCGATCGACGCCATCGTGGCCGCCGCCGAAGCGGCCGCCGGCCTCGAGGTCGACTACCGCGAGGACGACAACCACCTCGTTCGCCGCGCCAGGAACCGCGGCGCGTCGGCGGGGATGGTCGGCCTCGGGCTGATGCTTCCACACGCCCACGACGTCGGTCACGCGTTGGCCGGTGGGTCCACCGCGGCCTCCGTCGTCCAGCAGGGATTGCTCGTCACGGCGGCCGTGGGCCTGGCCGCGTGGCTGGCCGCTGCTGTGCTGCCCGGCCGGAAACAGCGTGACGGGGACCGAGCGGACAGCGGACGCACCGACCCGCCGCGCAAGGTGGTCACGACCGTCGTGAGCCTGACCGTGACGGCCGTTGTGGGTGTGTATCTCGGCATGGGTCTCGCCGCCATGAGCCCACACCACCCGGCGGCCTTGCACACGGTGAACGTCCTGATCGTGGTGAGCACGGCGGTCATCGGAATCTGGACGGCCATCTCGGTGGCGCTCGGTCGCGCCGGTCCGTCGCTCCTGGCGAAGGGCGTGTACGGCCCGCTGCACCTTGAGGTCCTGGCCATGGTCACGGTCGGGACCGAGCTGCTGACACTTGGGCTCGGGGTCCTCGCCGTCGGCACGGCGATGGTGGTGCCGCCGTGGTGGCTCGTGTCGCGGGACTCGGGTGCCGGGCCAACCAGCGCCGCTCCGCTCGAGCGTCGGTCCCGGTCGCCACCGGGCCGGGCGATCGGCCGGGCCGCGGGCGCGGTGGCGATCGTGTTGGCGGCGCTCGCGTTCGTGCTTTCGCCGTTGATGGACGCCTCGGCGCGCGGGGACAGGGCGGCGGGGGCAAGCCAGCACGCCGCCGGCGCCGAGCACCGGGTGGATCCGCCGAAGCCGCTGTTCAAGCTGAGGACGGAGGGGTTGCCGGGCGATGATCTGCGCACCCTGATGGCCCGCTACGGCTTCCGGGCCGATGACTTCGGTCTGATCAATGCGGCGAACAAGGGCCGGTTCACCGACGTCGACGAGTCGGTGGCCGGCCAGACCGTGTACGTCTGGTGGGATCCCGACCAGCGCGTGGTCGTCCAGCCGGGCGACAACCTGTGGGATGTGTTCGCCGAGCAACTCGACACGGTGCGCGGCTACCGGTATGCCCGCAACCACGTCCGCACACCGGGTCTGATCCGCCCCAGGCAGGAGATACCGATCAGGTACCCGCACCTGGTGAAGGTGCTCCCGCATCGGCCACCCGAGCCCGGGCCGACACCCCCCGCCACCCCGACACCTGGCCCGTCGGCCTCGCCGACGCCTCGGCCGTCCGCGTCGGGCTCGCACACGCCCGGCCCGACGGCTTCGCCGTCGGCTCGGCCGAGCTCGTCGGCGTCGGCCTCTCCGGCGCGGCCCGGTTCGGGTGGGGAGTCGGCGGCGCGTCCGGGCGCGGGGGCGCGGTTCGTGTCCCAGCTGAAGTGGGCGGCGACCATCGCGGGCGCGGTGTTGGTGGTGTTGTTCGGTTGGTTGCGGTGGCGGGCTCGGGCCGCTGGTCGCGCGGAGATCAGCCGGGTTGGGCTTGACGCGTTCGCCGATCCGCCGGATCTGGCGGCGGCCCCGGCGTGGGCGTTGTGGTCGATCCTGACCTGGATCACCGTCCAGACCGGTGACCGCGATCCGTCGTTCACCCCGGCGGATGTGCGTGACGGGTTTGCCACCCAGCTGGGTCGGCTGTCCGTGGTGCCTCCGCTGTGGTTGGAGGACCGGGTTGACGCACTGCGCGGCGACGAGGCCGCCGCGCGGCTGTTGCTGGAGCAGCTGCGTAAGGCCGGTTTGCTCGTCGAGGCCGAGGGGGCCTATCGGCTGCCCCCGGATGTGGCCGCGATGTTGCGTGCCCTGGGCGCCGACGGCCACCGGTACCCATTGCTGCTGGTGGACTCATTGGCCGCCAACCCGGTCGCGGTGTTGCAACGCCTCGGTGGGCTCGCCGCCGCCGACACACCCGCCGACAACGCGGGCGTTGTGCTGGGCCAGGTCCTCTTGCGGGCGCTGTCGTTGTTCAAGCCCGCCAAGACCCGGGACCGGCCGACGATTCGTGAGCTGCTGCGACCGGTGCGCGAGGCCGCCGCCGCGCGTGACCTGATCCGGGATGAGTTGGTGGCGACCCGCAAGAGCGGAGCCGAGCCCTCCGCCGAGCGGGTCAAGGACTACAAGGCGGCGAACGCGGCGATCGTCCGTGCGGCCAAGGAAGCGGGCCGCCGTGCCGCCGCCGCACGTCGCTCGGTGGGGCTGACCCACTTCGCCGCCAGCTACTACGACCAGGGCTTCACGGTAGTCGTGCACTACCTCGTGGCCACCTGGGACGGCTACACCTCGGCGCTGTATCAGATGGGCTCCAACAACACCAGCCCGCTTGTTGATCACTACAGCACGGACGCCAAGACCGTCACCGGTGACAGCCGCACCTACGGTGGCTACAGCACGATCGGGATGACCGCCGGTTCCGGTCTGGCCGGTGACCGGCTGATCCGCGGCACCTGGTCCATCACCGGTTCCGGGGTCGTCGCCGCGGGTGGGCTGTTGCTGATCGCCGTCACGCACAGCGTCGCCGGTTTCGTCGTCGCATTGCTCATGATCGCGGTCGGGCGGGCGTCCACCGGGCAGTGGCGAGCCAAGATGTGGCAGGTCAGCCCGCTGACCGGTGAGCTACGCGCGGAACGTGAGGGGCAGTACCAGTCACTGTTCCGGCTGCACCAGATCGTGCTTCCGTTCCTGTTGACGATCAGCATCGGTGTGGCCGGCCTGTCCGCGACCATGGTCGGCGCCGCCGCGTTCACCCTGGGGTTGACGTTCCTGGCCTGGCTGGCCATGCGCCACCCCGACCCCACCGCCGCGCCGCGCGCCCCGCCGCCGTTCAAGGCGATGCTGGTCGGCGCGGTCTATCAGCTCCTCGGCACTCCTCGAGGGTTGCTTCGCCCGTTGTTCTCCGCGCCGATGAACATCCTGGTCTCCGGCTGGTACTTCTACGCCGGCGTCGGTGGCGCGCTGGACGTGATGGCGGGGCTCAACACCCCCGGTGAACACGTCCAGGCGACCGTGGCGGGGCTGACCCTGTTCGTGTCTCGCACGATCACCGTGCTGATCATGATGTCCAGCTGGAAGAAGATGCGCGCCTTCCTGGGCAGCAAGGGCGCCATCAGCAGACTCGTCCTGGGCGCTGCCGGCCTCGGTAAGAACCGCACCGTCCAGCCGTTCAGTCAGGCCACCCTGCTGCAGACCGCCGCCCGGCTGCCTTTGACCATGATTCCGCTCGCCCTCATCACCATGGTCTGGCCCAACCTGTGGACCCTGTTCACCCTGCTGGTCGCCGGTTCGCTGTTCCAGTCGCTGTCGCAGATCCCGCCGAACGCCTGGGTCCAGGGCGGCACCGGGGAAAGCCTCAACAAGGCCGCCCAAGCCGGCGCTCCGCCCCTGGGCAACCTGCTGACCACGCTCGCGCTCGGCACCACCGCACTGGCCGCCGCCGATGCCCACAACGCCACCGAGGCCCTCCTCACCGGCGCCGACCAGCGAGTTGCCCTGCTCGCCATCCCGGTCGTGCTGCTCGGGGTGTTCATCGGCGAGCTCACCGCCCGGCTTCGGGTCGCGCCCCTCGACGAACTGACCAACCCGCTGCGCGACACCCTGGCCGCCCACACCAAGGACTCCGACACCATCCTCGGCGCGCTCAAGGCCGTGCACATCATCACCAAGCTGCACGCCAGAGGCATCCACGACATCGGCACCGCATACGACCACTTCGTGCGCCCCGTCGATGCCTTCCGCGAGCGCATCCGGAAACGGCGCATCGCCCAGTTCCAGCTCGACGACACCGAACTGGCCGCCCTGCGCGCCGCGCTGGCCGGCGGGCACCAAGCCACCCGACCTACCCCGGCCCGGCTCATCCAGCACGCCGGCAAGGCCCGCGACCTGGGCATCGCCGCGATCGCCTCGGTGGCCAGCTACGCGAGCTACGCCTCCGCGCTGTCGCTCCCGATCAAGATCGTCACGATCGCCGCCATCGCCGTGCTCGCCTGGATCATCATCCGCGGCCCACCCAACAACGGCGGCGGACTCGGCAACCGGCTGTCCGGCACCACACCGACCAGCCGCGCGGCACGATGGCTGCGGTCACTGCTCCCCGCGGTAGCCGCCACCGTGATCGTGGCCGTCGCCCTGACCGCCCCCGCCGCGCTCGGCGCCATGGCGCTGCTGCCGCCACTCGACCCGGCCAGCCGGTCCCGGGCCGAAGCCGCACTGCGCGCCGGGAAGCTGCTGCGGTCCATCCGGGCCGCCGCGATGGAGGCCGAGCGGGCCGAGCTGCGAGACGTCGCGGAGACGCTGGTCCGCTGGGCGCCGTTCCTCACCGCCGCCCGCCAGGTGGGCCTGCCCTTCGACGGCTTCCCGATGGATCACGACGACCTGCGGTTGGCCTTGGCCGACCCCGGCCGGAAGGTTGCGCGGGAAGACCCGAACCATCCGGCGTTGCGCGGGCTCGGCGTGGCACTGGGCGACCTCTTCGCCAACGAGACCGGGCCGGAGATCGAGCGGCTCGAGGCCGCCAGGGCGGACCTGCTCGTCGCGATGCTCGCACGGGAGAAGGCGCTGGAGTCCCACACACACGTCACCGAGCGGCCGTTCCTGGTTGTGATCATCGAGCTCGCCGAGAGCGACACCATGGGCGATGAGCGGCGTGCGCCGTGGCGGCGGCTCCTGGCGGCGTACCGGGAACTGGTGCACGCCCGAGTCGACGGAGTCGATCGGTGGCAAGGAGCCGATTTCGTCGACGACCTGGTACGCCAGCGGTGGGAGCTCGACGCGGCACTGCGCGACGCGCTCCGGGCGGACGCGCCGTTCACCGACCAGGAGAAGCATGCCCTCGCCGCGGCCGAGGGGCTGGCCGAGGCGATGCCCACGATCGAAGCCGAGGTGGCGTCCGCACGCGCCCACCAGGGGTTCTTCGCCGCCCTCAGCGCCTGGGAAGACGCGATCCTGCAGACGCGCGAGGACGTCCGCCGGCAGCTCGAGCTGACGCTGAAGATCGGCTACGGCGATCCGCGGTCCGGCTCGGCGGTGCGCCGGTTCTGGTTCGCCGACGAAGCGGTGCGCGTGCTGGGCGAGCTCGGGATCAACATGGATGCCGGAGGACCCAGCCTGTACTGGCAGCGGCTCGGCTCGGCCTCGGCCGCTGTCGAACGGGTCCGGGAACAGCTGCGCGACTTCGACAACCTGACCAACGCCGCGCGGTTGGTGATCGAGTTGCTCGAGCTCGCGCGGCTCCAGCGCGGCCTCATCGCGCTGACCAACGGCCTTGCGATACCCGACGCGAGCGCGGCCACGTCCGAGACGTTCCGGCACATGCTGCGCGCCCGGCAGGCCGAGTGGGCGTTGGAACGCGACGCCGTGATCGCCGACGCGGCCACCACCGACGAGCTCGTCAAGGCCCTGCCCCTGCCCGAGGACCAGGCCCGACAGCACCTGGCCCGCTACCGCGAGGCGGTCGACGAGGCCCGTTCCAGCGACGACGACGGCGACGACCGCGACGGCAAGGGTGGCTCGGGATCGGCCCCGACCGCGACCACCGCCAACACGGAAGCC
This sequence comes from Actinospineispora eucalypti, assembly GCF_039543365.1. NCBI lineage: Bacteria > Bacillati > Actinomycetota > Actinomycetes > Pseudonocardiales > Pseudonocardiaceae > Actinospineispora > Actinospineispora eucalypti. The sequence goes on along the minus strand of NZ_BAABJP010000052.1, from coordinate 308,703 downwards.
GGCGCCAACGGCCACACCGCGACCACCAGCGACGAGGGATCCGGCGGCACCACATCAGGCAACCAACACACGGCCCCGGCCAACGCGACCCGACCCGACGCGCCGGAAACCGGCCACGACGCCCGCGCGCCGCCGGTCCGGCAGCGACTCGGGGACGCGCTCGGCCAGATGTGGAACCACCTGGGCAACCTCGGCGTGCTCAAGTGGGCGCTGGCCGGCGCCCTGCTGATCGCCGTGATCGTGCTCGCGCCGCCCGTCGTCATGGTTGCCGGCCACGCCGCCGCCGCTGCTCTACCTCCGCTGACACCGGAACAACGGCTGTTCAAGGCGGCTGAGCGGATCACTGCCGCGCGGCGGGCGGCGCGGCACGCGCCGGAGACCGCCCGAGTCCGGTTGGACGAGGCGACGGAGCTACTGCGGCCGATGCTCGATTCGGCGAAGGACGATTCGTCCGAACTCGCGTTGCCGCTGGCCGTTCGCCTCCACGATGCGTTGGCCCAGATCAGGGAGACGGAGCAGGAGCTTCAGCGGCCGACCCCCCGGCCGTCCGTGACGTCCCGCCAACAGATGTTGGCCGGCACCGGCCTCGGCGTCGCCCTCGGCGCGCTCGGCGCCCCGGATTGGGCGCCGACGGTCCTCGTGTGGACCGCCGCGATCGCGATCATCCTGCGTACGGCGGGTCAGGCCTGGCGCTCTCCCGATGCCGAGCCGTCCGGATTGCTTGGCGGGGCGGCTTCAACCCGAGGCCAGAAGGTCTTGCTCGGCTTCGCCATCATCGCGCTGGGCGCAAACATCGGGCTGCTGCTGGTGATGTTGATCGCTCCCGCCATCGGGCTCGCCATGGTGGTGCCGCCTCCCGCCACGCGCGCTGGTGCCCGGGCCGCGATCGTGGTGGTGATCGCCGCCGTGGTCTTCATGCCGGTACCGGCGATGGCGGCGGCGACCACCACTGTCGCGGTATCGCCGTCGACGCTGTCGGCGCTGCTGCCGGTGGGTGTGGTGGTCACGGTCGTGGCCGTGCTGGCCCGGCGTGGGGTCGCGGCCTTGCGCGCGGCGCGCGAACGTCAGGAGGGCACGCGGCTTTCCTTCGAGTATCGGCAGACCCTCGAGGGCCGGCTGGTGCGGGCCGGGGATTACCTCGAGCGGGCGGCCGCGCTGTCCCCGACCCAGTGGGAAGACGCGCTGGGGCTGCTGAAGAAAGCCGAACACGAGCTTCGGCTCCACGAGCGGGGTTGGTGGCTGAACCCCGACGGCTGGCGCACCGAAGAACTGCGTGCCCAACTGGCGGAAACCCGGCGACGCGTCCTCACCCATCGGCGAGCGCTCGCCCCGAGCGAGAACACCCCGGGCGACGCGGACTTCCCCCAGCTGCCCGTTGATCCCACCATCCTGCTCACGCGTCACCAGACCTGGCGGGTGGCCAAGGCCGCCGTTGACTTCCGGATCGGCGAGCTGGTGGCGTGGCGGCTCGGCGGGCGCTCGCCGATCACCGGCGAGGACCCGCTGGGGGCTCAGATCCTCGCGGCGATCGACGATTTCGAATCGCTCATCGGCGAGCTGCCCGGCGGCCGCGAAGTGCTGGAACAGGCTCGGCCGTGGCTGGACGAGGTGCGGCGGCGCGGTTACCGGGATACCACCGGCCTGACCGCGGCGACCACGTACCCGAGCGACTACCCGAACCGGGGCCTGCACGGACTCAGCATGAGGGTCTCCATCCACATGATCTACCGGGAGGCATACCGGCTGGTCCGAGCGCTGAGCGTCCTCGGTATCCCGGCGGGTCCGGCGGACACCTTGCCGATCGCCGCGCGCCTGGTGCTCTGGCACGAACTTGTCCACGTGGCGCCACAGCTGACCCACACGCTCGCCGAGGGCAAGCAGTACGCGCTTGCCCGGCACAGCTTCGCCACCAGGGTGTCCCGTCCGCTGCATCCGGGAATGGACAGCCGGACCGCCGCGCACAACGAGACCGAGGCGTTCGCCGAGGGCCTGGCGACTGAGCTGGTCCGCGACCTCATCGAGCGGACGTTCCCGCTGACCTCGGCACAGCTGCACCGGCTGCCGGCCGCCCTGCGCGGTACGAACAACGAGCTCTGGCTCGGCTCGAACGGCCAGGACGGGCCACGCCGAGGGCCGAACGTCCGCCAGCTCGGATATGTGTACTACCACGACGGCGACACGTCACTCGGGATCCTGGCCAATGCGGCGGCACCCGACCGAGCGGCACGTCGATTCAAACCTTCGGCTTGGGTGGCGCGGCGCATGTCGCTGGCCAGCGTCGGTGTGGTGATCGGCGCGAAGGTGGGCGCCGGGGCCGAAAACCACGGTTACGGCCTCGCGGTCGTCGTCGCGGCCACGGCCATCGAGCTGGTTCTCTGGCTGGCGCCCCGTGCCATGAGCTGGGCCGCTCAGCGGCTCACCGAACCCGCCACCGCACGCGGCCCGCCGTGGCTGGCCAGGCTGATCATGCGGCTGGCCGAGTGGCTGCGCCCGCACCTTCCGGACGCCGGCGTGATCCGGGCAATCCGGGTGACCGCATTCGCGGCGGGGGCGGTCGCGCTGCTTGCGCTGACCGTCGGTGCGCCCGCCGGGCTGGCCCACGCCGGGATGGCCATCGCGGTGCCGCCGTTCACGCTGAAGCTGAGCGACGCCGCAACCGACCGGATCGCCTCCGCTGCCTCCGGCCGGCGGAGCAGGGCACCGCCGCCCGCCGACCGGCGAGTGAGCCCCCTTGGGGCAGGGCAGCCATATCGGCGCCTGGCAGGCGTCGGCGCTGTCCTCGGACTCGCCACCATCACGTTCGCGGCCACGCCGGGGTTCACCACCACCGCGATCGCCGACCAGCGGCAATCGGCCTCCGTCCCGACGGGTACCCAACGCACCGTCCCGGTGCCCCCGCCGGCGTTGTACAAGGTCAAGATCAAGGGCGCGAAGGCCACCGAGGACGCCCCCGCCGACAAGGTCAGCACGATCATGCACGGGTTGGGCATCCCGCGCCGCGACTTCGACCGGTTCAACGCCGCGAACAACCACCGCTTCACCAGCCCGAACCAGTCCGTCGCCGGCAAGACCGTGTACTGGTGGTACAAGCCCGGGACGCGGATCTACTGGACCTTCGGGCGCGGCGACAACCGGTGGAAGGTCTACGTCGTCCGGTTCGGCTCCGCGCGCGACTACCGGGAGGTGCTGCGCCACACCAGGCACCCGAACCTGGTGTTCGCCGGGAGCACGGAGCGGATCAGGCACCCGCGGGTGATCGTGGTGTACCCGAAGCCGGCCCCCGTGCCGCCATCCCCCGGCCCGAGCGCGCCCGCGACGCCGAGGCCGACGCCTTGGGCCACACCCCCGTCGAGCGCCCCCGCGACGTCGCCCTCCTTCTCGTTGCCGCCGTATCGGGTGCCGCCGGCTCCCGGCGCCCCTCTGCCGTGGGAGCTGCTGCTTCCCGCCGCGATGATCGCGCTCGCGACCGCCGCCCTCGCCCTGGTGTTTGTGCCGCGCCGGTCGAGGCCGGTGAGTGTGCGGACCTCACCCGGGATGGCCGGCTCGGGAGCTGACCCCTATACGCCGTCCGTCCCGTGGGGCGCGGCGAGGTCACCGGTGCTCGAGCGCGCCGCCACGGTGGCACGGACGGTGGCCGACGGGCTGTGGACGCCGGTCAGCCGGGCCACCGCCTTCGGGGTGTTCGCCGTGGCGTTGGCACTGACCTGGCCCATGCCCACCGGGTTCACCGGGTTCACCGTGCGCGGCCTGCTCACCGTCGCCTTGCTGGTGCTGGCCCTGACCCCGAGGGTGAAGCAGCTGATCGCGGAGGTCATGCCGGCGACCTGGGCGGCGCACCTGGTGATCCACGTGTCCTTGGCCTCGGCGGCGGACCCCGGCACACTTGCCTTCTGGGTCAACGTCACCTTCGCGGCCCTGGACGCCGCGATGCTGACGTTCACCGGCGCCGCCGTGCTGCCCGCGAAGATCGGCGGCCGGTTGACGACCTGGGCCAAGCAGCACATCGGCGGCCTGCCCGACCTTTCGGTCGCCCTCCTGCTCCTCGGCGCTCAGCTCGCCCTACCGCGCGGCTGGCCGGCGCTCATCGCCATCGCCGTCGGCATGTCCGGACCGGTGGCCTATGCCGCCGGCTCCAACCTCGCCCGGTCCGCCAAGAAGGCGGCGTGGAAGTACGAGAAGGTCGCCGCGGTCATCGGCCAGTGGGCGCTGGCCACGTACGGCGTCGTCCAGCTCATGCCTACCCGGTACACCAGTTGGTGGGCGCTGGCCTCGGCCGCCTCGCTCGGCTTCCTGCTGTGGGCGGCCGCGCACCGCAAGGCATTCGCCCCCACGCCGGCGGTGGCGGCGGTCTGGCTGGCCTGGTGGGCGGCGGGGGCGTTCGCCATCACCGCCCAACCGGTGTGGGGACTGGTGCTACCGCTGGCCTCCACGCTGGGCATGTTCAACCGCGCCGTGCTCTCCACGCTGCGCAACACCCTGCCCGGTGACCTGTTCGACCGGGTTGCGCGCGCCCGCCGGATGTATCTGGGCATGGTCTTCCTGCACACCATCACGTTCACGATCTCGCTGCACGCGAACATCCCCACCGCCGACATGACAACCTGGGCGTTCCTGGAGACCCTCGGCTTCGGCCTTTCGCACTTCGGGTTCATCTTCGCCCACAAGCTCCCGAGGGTCGCCGCCGCCGACCGCAACGCCAAGGACCCGAGCGAGAACTCTTGGCCTCGGCGGGTGGGCCGGTTCCTGGCCTGGGGAATCTTCCACGTCAGCCACTGGTCGTGGATCATCCGGCTGTCCGTGCCCGAACACTGGGGCGGGCAGGGCTACCTCGCCGACGCGTGGGGTGGGGACGCGCTCAAGGGTGCGATCCTGATCACCATCGCCTCCATGGTGGCCGCGATCGGCTATCAGGCCTACCACTCGTTCCGCGCCGAGATCCTCAACCCGGCTCACAAGATGCCGGGTCCGAGGATCACCGTGTTCTTCGACGACGGGGCGATGATCGTCGCCGCCGGTGGGCTGATGTGGCTGGCCAACCCAACCGCCACCATGGTCGACGGCGGCATACTCGCCGCGCTGTCGGCGTTCGTGCTCGCCTACATCCTCAAGCGCGGACCCCCACCCGACGCCAGCGGCGCCACACCGGCCAACACCGGCCCGTGGAGCCTGTTCAGGCACTTCGTCGCCGACTCGTGGACGGTGTTCACGCACTGGTCGGCCACGCTGTCCCCGCAGCGGGCGGTCCGGCTGTTCGCCACCGGTGCGCTGGCCGCCGAGGTGGCGATCGAGCTGCTCGCCTTCACCGGCCGGCCCCTCCCCGCGCTGATCATCGGGACCGCGGCCTCGGCGCTCTCGGCCACCTCGTTCGTCCGGCTGTTCTGGTCACCGACCTGGGGCCAGCGGCTGGACACGCTGCGCACCCGGTCCGCCGACCTGCCCTCGCGCAAGATCCGTGACTGGGCCAGCGGCATCAGCCTGTCGCACCGGATCCTGTTCCTGGCCAGTGCCACGCTGGCGATGGCCACGCTCCTCGGCGGCCTGTACACACCGAGAGCGCTTGCGCACGGTGTGCCAGCGCTACCGGACGGGGTGCTGTTCAACCTCGCGTTCGCCGGCTACCTGGTCGGGTTCTTCGCCGTGGCCACCTGGTTCGGCTACCTGTCCCGGCGCGGGCTGTTCGTGGCCACCCTGCTGGCCGGCGCCGGCGGCTCCACGATGTTCATGCTCCCGTTCGGGGTGCCCGGCGCGCTGGCCGGGGCGCTCATACTCGGGCTGTCCGCCGCCGCGTTCGGGAAGACCATCGCCCTCATCGTCGCCTGGATCAGCCACACCACCGGGCTGCGCCGCGAAGCCAACCGCGACAAGCCGGTGATCTTCACCTCCACCCTGCTGGGGCTAGCTGTGCTGGGGCTGACCATCCTGATCCCGGCGATCGTGAACACCCAGGCCTGGCTGCTCGAACACCACGGCCTGGCGACGGCGGCCGGGTTCTACGCGGTGCTGGGTAGCGTCGCGGCACTCGGTATGTGGCTGACCACCCCGCGTGAAGCGCTGAACCGGGCCAGACCGGAACACAAGCCGTTCTCCGGTCCGCTGTCCATGCTCAAAGACCCCTATGTGCGCATGGTCGCCCTGACCAACGCGCTCACCCAAGCCACCATCGCGGTGTTCGACGCGTTCTGGGAGCTTGCCCTCGGCAACGCCCCAGGGTGGATGCACCTCTTCTCCAGCTACGGCCTCGTCACCGGCGGCGTGATCACCCTGGGGATGCTGCTGGTCCAAGACGTCCGCACCTACCTCGGTGGGCTTCCCACCGCTCCCCGCCCAGCGCTGGTCGGCTGGCTGGTCGGCAAGTTCGCCGCCAAGGGCGAGGGCGACTTCCTGCAGCGCTCCCCCGCCACCTTCGTCGCCACCATGGCCGCGCTCATGGCCGTCGGTGGCCTGACGGTGCTCGCCACCCAGCTACTCGGCGTCCACGGTTACGGGGTCCTTGCCCAGGCCAACCTGGGTGAGGCCGCCTCGACCGGCATCACGACCGGGTCATCCGCGGTGATCCTGTTGTACTTCACGCAACGCGGCGAGGAGAAGAAAGCCGACCTGGCCGACACCGCGAACAGCTTCGCCGGCGCGGTCGGCAAGTTCATCGCACCGCTCATCGCCACCGGTACCTGGGCACTCGCCCAGTGGGCGGCACTCGCCCCGCAAATCGCGGTCACCGGTGTTGCCACCTTCGTCCTCGCGATCACCTTGGTCACCAACCGACAAAACACCGCTGCCGCGCTTGCCGGTGCCCGGCGTTGGGTGAGCGGCAACGCCTACGGGCTCGGCGTGACCGGGCTCGCCGGGTGGGGTGTGCACACCGTGCTCACTTCCACGCTGCCGCCGCTGGTCAAGGCCGCGGCCGTCACCGCGATCGCGGTGCTCGCCTGGGTGATCATCAAGCGAGGGCCGCCGGGTGGCGGGTCCTCGGGCCGGATGCACGGCGGTCCGATTCGTTCCGACGCCGGTGGTGGGTTGACCTGGCGGCGTTACGACGAGCATGAGCACCGGGCGGTGCTCGCCGCGATGCGGCCGTTCCTGGCCCGCCTGCCCGCCGAGCGGCGGGCCGCCGCCGAGATCGTGCTGATCGATTGGGCAAAGGTGGGGGCGCTGTTCGCCCGCGAGGGGCTGCCGCGGGCGCACCGGGAGATCCTCGACTACACCGTGTTCGACAACATCGGCCGACCCGTACGGATCCGGTTCACCCACGTCCAGCGGGCCATCGACCGGCTGCCCGAACCCGTCCGCGCGTACCTGGAACGGCTCAGCACCGACCACGAGAACCGGCACGCCGCGAACCCGACGGCCGCCCACCCCGAAGACGGTTGGGCCGGCCACGAGGCCGAACGCCACTCCATCACCGGCCAGTACCGCGCCGCGTTCGCCGGCACGCTCGTCCTGCCCACCGAGGAACCCGTCGCCGAAGAAATCGCGGTCCCCACCAGCCCGGCCCCAGACTCGCCTCGGACGGCGATCGACGCCGTCCGAGCGGCCAAGACCGGTCTCACCGCCCGCGAGGTCGCCGAGGCCACCGGACAACCGAGGCCCAGCAGCCAGTGGCGGTTGGACGGCCTGGTCGCCCTCGGCCTGCTCACCAGCGGCCCGGAGAACCGCCCAGGCCACCGCCGCGGCGCGCGACTCTACCGTCCGGCACCTGATCTTGCGCGGCTGTTCCAGGCGCTCGACCAGGCCGTCGACCAGCCGGACCAGACCGATCCGTCGCTGCTCCGGCTGGCCGCGCTGCTGAACTCTCGCGGGCGCCTGCACCCCGACGCGCCACAGACCGACGCCACCGCCGCCGCGCTCGACGCCGTCTACCAGGCCATGCCGCACCTGCGGCCCGCGTCCTCGGTGGGCGCCGAGATCACCGAGGAGATGGTCGCGCGGCTGGCCGAGGACCGGGCCTTGCTGGAGTCGGTGCTGGCGCGGCTGCGGGCGCTCGGGGTGCCCGAGCCGGCCGTGGTCGGTTTCGGCCTGTACTGGGGCAGCGACGGCACACCGCTGCCGCTGCCGGGCGCAGCCAAGCTGGCGGGGGTCAAGCCGCGCTGGTTGAAGCACCAGCTGCAACGGTACGGCCTGCCCCGGCGGTCGGGCGCGGACGCGCGCCGGCACCAGGTCCGCCGGCCGGCTTCGCCCGAGCAGCGCACGGCGCTGGAGCACAGCCCGGACTACGAGCGGGAGTTCGCCCCGGCGACGATCGCGGCAAGGCTGTGGGACCTGGCCATCGCGCTGGGCCGGTCACCGACCGTGGATGACTGGGACGCCCACGGCATGGCGCCGTCCAGAGCTACCGTCCTCGCCGAACATGGCCGGTGGCAGGACGCGCTCCGAGCGGTGGGCCTGCCGCCGCTGCCTCGGCACTACACCGACGACCAGCTACTCGCCGACATGGCCGCCGCCGCAAACGACCTGTGGGTCGACCCGAGTGAGCTGACCCAGGCCGATTACCAGCAGTGGCGCGAGTGGCAGCGGGAGGGAATCCCGTCGGACAGCCAGATTCGCCACCGGTTCGGCGGCAGCTGGCCGGAGGCACGGTCGGCCCTGGTGGCGAAGCTGAACGAGAACCCGAGGGGGCCTCGGCTGGCGCTTTTCGACCTGGCGGATTCGGCCCCGTCCCGGATCGATCTCACCGAACGCGCGAGGCCGGCCACGGCGGTCGAACCGCCGGCAACCGACTCGGACGCGTCCGCGCCCACCCAGCGGATCGGCGGGTTGGGCGAGCCGGTCGCCACCTGGTGGCGCCTGCACGAGCGGGGCTGGAGCGTCTACCTGATCGCGGCCTACACCGGGGCCGCCCGCAGCAGCATCCAGGGCGCGTTCAAACACGCCGGCCTTCCGAACCGCAACCTCACCCAGGCCAACCGACTCAGCGCCGTGCAGGACCGGGCGGCCGCCGAAGCGGTCACCCCGAGCGTCGTCCAGGAATGGCGCCAGGGGCACGACGGCGAAGAGATCGCCCGACGGCTCGGCCTGGAACCACGCATTGTGGCCATGGCGCTGGCCAGCGGCCAGATCACCGCCAAGGAGTTCGCCGAACGCCGTCGCGGCCGCTCCGCCGATGAAGGCGGGCACGGCCGTGGGCCTACGCGCCTGCCGGGGATCGTCGGCCTCCCGATCGCCGCCCACGCCGCGCAGACCGGGTTCGGTCATCTGTTCGTGGCGGTCGTCGTGGTCGTCTTGCTGTGGGCCATGGTCCCGGAGCGGGAGCGCTCCGACCGGCCGGTGCTCGGAAAGGCAGGCCGCGTCGCCCTGATCGCCGCCGGGCTCGTCGCCCTCGCCGTCGGCGCGACGATCGGCGTGCTCGTCGCGTCTCACCTGACCGGCACCGTTGCTGGGGTGGCGGCCGCCATGAGCGTACCGCTGCCGAACCGACTGTGGGCGCTGCTGCAGGCGACGGCCTCGACGCCGGACGGGGTCACCCGGCGGGAGCTCGTCGAGCGGTTCCCGGAGCTGGGCAAGATGGCGATCGATGACCGGCTGCTGGTGTTGCGTCGGGCCGGGTTGGTCGTCCGGACGATCGTGCCGCTGCCGAACGGCGGCTGGTACGCACGCTACCGAGCCTCGGAGCTTCTGCCCGAGCTGGCCGGCTACCTGAACGACCCGAGCGGCTACCCGCCGGATCGGCCGAGCGAGGCGTTGACGCTGGTTGGACGCCGGCTGGCCCCGAATGCCGAATTCACCCCGAGCTGGCTGCCCGCCCACCAGTTCGCGGTGGCGGTGCGTGAGGTGTTGGGCCTGGCGGACGAGCCGGTGTCGAACCTGGTGCCGGCCAACTCGGTTCGGGCGGTGCTGGAGCTGCTGCTCGACCACCCGGACGGCCTGGCCCTCCAGCAGGTGGAAGAGCGTTTGCCGGACCTCAACAAGCAGGCACTCCGGGTGTGGTTGCCCGCGCTGGCCCGGCTCGGTGTGCTGTGGTTGGACTCCGACCGTTACCTGGTCCCGGACCACGTGGTCACGATCCTGGCCTCGATCGACGACCTCCGCGACCACCGAGGCGAAGACCTCGAGGTGATGCGGGCATTCGCCGCGTTGCTGATGGGTCCGGTCAGCAGGGACTACCTGGGCGCCGTCGAGCGAGACCTCGAAGACCTGCTCAAGCGAATGGGGAAGATCGCGGGCGGCCCGCTGGCCGGCACCGCCCGGCTGACGCCTCCCGGCTCGGTCGGCCACCTGCTCGACACGACCCCCGGCCCGGAGACCGAAGGCATCGGACGTAGCGAGCTGAAGGCCAACGCGGGACCCGCGGCGGGCCGAGTCAATCACCGCGTACCGCCGCTCGTCGAGGTTGGCTTGGTCAGCGCCACCGGCCCCGCCCCGATGCGCTACGCCACCACCCTGTTCACCCAGCGGCTGCGGCACGCGCTCGACGACCTGCACAACCACCTCAACCCGGACACCTACGACACGCTGTGGCGGCTCGCCGGGATGCTCCGTGACAGCAAGCTGACGTTGCAACGCTCGCTCCAGATCACCGCGGCATTCATCGCGCTGGTGACCGACGTGGACACGATCCTCAACGCGCAGCTGGCCGCGCTGCCCGAGGACGTGAGCGACGACTCGGTGTGGGCACTGCTGCACCGCGTCGCCTCGGCACCCAATGGATTCGCTCAGGAAGACGGCGACGCTGAGTGGCTCGAGGCACTGGCTGACCTACGGCTGCTTGCCCGGGAGGCCGACGCAGACGGCGTGCGGTACCACGCCACCGCCTCGACCCGCGAACTGCTCGCCGACCTCGCCAACCCGGCCCGGATCGCTCACACCGGCTACCGGGCCGAGGCCGAACGATTCGCCGACCTGGCTCGCCGGCCCGCGAGCATCGACGACGTCGAAGCCGGCATCACCGCCCTGCGCCACCCGACCGACCCTCGGCTCACCGAACTGATCACCCTCTCCTCGAGGGCGCCGCTGGCGTTCCTGCGGGCGGTCACCGCCAACCCAGCCGGGTTTACCCCACCCGAGTTCCACCGCATGCTGTCCGGCCACTCGGTCGAGGTGGTACGCAGCCAGCTGATCTTGCTGTGGCACCTGCTGATCGTGACCCGGGCGAAAGATCACCGGCAACACGCTCATCCCGGTGCCCACCTCTACACCCCCACCCCGACGGCTTTCGAGCTGGTCGACGCCCTCACCAACCCCGGCGGCGTATCCAGGGACCCACTTCGGCGGCTGCTGGGCCAAGCCAGAGCACTGCTGAGCAACGAGCAGTCCTTCCCCATCAACCACAAGGGCACCAACAATGTGGAGGACGTGCTGCGCGCCGTCCTCGCGGCGATCGGTATCGCCGCCGTCCTGATCGTGGCGCTGCCGCTCGCGGCTGCTCTTGCCGGGCACATCGCCGCCGCCGGGGTACTGCCGCATCGGATCCTGAGCCAGATCCGAGACCCGGGTCTTGTCGATGACGTGCGCTGGATCCATCACTCGGAGTACAAGCCGACGCCTCGAATGCACGGGAGGGGGCCACTGTTCCTCGGTCTCGAGCTGGAGATCAACGTGCCGGAAGTCTTCGAGGTGGAGGCCGTCCAGCTCGCCCTTCGCCGACTCGGTGACCTGGGCTATCTCAAGTACGAGGGCGCGATCGGCTTTGGCTTCGAGCTGGTCACGCACCCCATGTCTTACCCGTGGGCGATGCGTCACTTCCCCTGGATTCTGCTGGACGAGCTAACTGAACTCGGCGCCGACGGCGATGACCTCGGGCTGCACATTCACCTGAGCCGCACCGGGTTCGACTCGGTAGCGCACCGGCACGCCTGGATGCACTTCATCCACCACAACCGTGTTCACGTGATCGCGCTCGCGGGGCGCCGCTCCGACGAGTTCGCCAAGTTCACCGAGTACGACCGGCGCCACCTCGAGCACTACGCGCAAGGCGGGCGGACCGCCAAGCACCGCGCCATCAACACCCTGCCCGAGGACACAGACGAGCTGCGGGTCTTCGCAAGCTCGCTGGTCCGCGACCGCGTGCGGGGAGCGCTCGGTTTCGCCGATGCCACCGTCAAGTACACCCGGCCGTTCACGGTGGCCGACCTGGACGCGGGTCACGGGGACTGGGCTCGGTTCGCCTCCTGGGTACGCGCCGGTCCGAAGTACCGCCCGCTCGCGCGCGAGATCACCCGCACCTGGGCTGGCGGCCACACGCACGATCGTGGTGCAAGCACGCTCGGGTTCGCTCTGACGGCGGGCTCCGTCGCCGGGCTGGGCGGGCTGTTGATCCCCCTCGGCCACGCCACGCATGGCGGGTTTGGCCACCTGCCAGGTGCCGGGATGGTCGCGGTGATCGGTGCCGCCGCGGTTGCCGTCCTGTGGGTGCAGGCCCAGCGGCTCTTCGATCGCCCGGCGCTGGCCAAGGTGGGCCGCATCGTGCTGCTCGCCGTGGGCATCGGCGCGCTCCTCGCGCCCGCGCTGATCGGCATGCTCGGCGGCACAGCGATCGCGGCGGCGGCCACGGGCGCACCGCTGCCGAACCTGCTCACCGCGCTGTTGGACGCGGTCCGCGTGACGCCGGACGGAGTCACCCGAGGCCAGCTCGCCGCCCAGTTCCCGGAGCTGGGTGTGACCGCGCTCAACCATCGACTGCAGGTGCTGCGCCGGGCCGGGTTGATCGTCCGCACCATCGTTCGGCCGCCGGATGGTCACTGGTACGGGCGCTACCGGGCTTCGGAGGATCTGCCCAGGCTCTGGGGCTACCTGGACAACCCGAGCAGCCATCCGTCGGGTGCCCGCAGCGGGGCGTTGACGCTGGTGCGTCGCCGGCTCGATCCGGATGCCGAGTTCACGCCGAGCTGGCCGCATGCGCACGAGTTCGCGGTGGCGGTGCGTGAGGTGCTGGGGCTGGCGGACGAGCCGGTGTGGAGCCTGGTGCCGCCCAACTCGCTGTGGGCGTTCCTGGAGCACCTGCTCGACTACCCGGACGGGCTGACCCAGCAGGGGCTGCTGGCGGATCTGCCGGAGCGCATCACGGCGATTCACCTGAGGTGGTGGTTGCCCGTACTGACCCGGCTCGGTCTGTTGTGGCTGGACGCCGACCGCTACCGGGTCCCCGACCACGCGGTGGGCCTCCTGGCCTCGGTTGAGGACCCCCGCGACTTCCGCGGCGAAGACCTCGAGGTGCTCCGGGCACTCGCCGTGCTGCTCATCAGGCCGCGCGGCGCCGGCGGCATGGGCGCCGACGAGCAAGCCATCGACGACCTACTCAAGCGAGTCGGGAAGATCGCCGACGGCCCACTGGCCGGCAGCGCCCGGCTGACGCCTACCGGCTCGATCGGTCACCTGCTCGACACCATCCCGGGCGCGGAGACGGAAGGCATCGAGCGCGGCAGGCTGATCGAGCGGCTGGGAGCCGCCTCGGCACGCCGAGCCCCGACCCGCCTTCCGAGGCTGGTGGACGTGGGCCTGGTCGGCGCCACCGTCAACTACTGGATGCGCTACACCCGCACCGGCTTTGCCGAGCGGCTGCGGGACGCGCTCGACGACCTGCACAACCAGCTGAACCCGGACACCTACGACAAGCTGTGGTGGCTGGCCACGATGCTCCGGGACAGCCGGCTGAACCTCGTGCGCCCCGAGGCGTTCGTCGCGCTGGTCGCCGAGGTCCGCATGATCCTCGACGTGCGGCTGGCCCCGCTCCCTGGCGACGTGAGCGATAACTCGGTGTGGGCGCTGCTGCACCGGGTCGCCGCGTCCCCCGACGGCTTCACCCAGGAGGAGACCGACGCCGACTGGCTCGACGCGCTGACCGAGCTCGGGCTGCTCACCCGGGATTTCGACGCCGACGGCGTGCGCTTCCACGCCACCGTCTCCACCCGCGAGCTGCTGGGCGACCTCGCCGACCCGACCCCGGCCCGGATCACCCACGCCGGCTACCGGGCCGAGGTCGAGCGGTTCGCCGAGTTGATCCGCCGGTCGCCGAGCATCGACGAGGTGCGGGCCGGGGTGGCGGCGCTGCGGCACCCGACCGATCCCCGGCTGGCCGAGCTGCTGGCCCCGTCGGCGATGACACCGCTGGCGTTCCTGCGGGCGGTCCTCGCCAACCCAACCGGTTTCACCGCCCCCGAGATCGGCCGCGAGCAGCCCGGCTACCACCGGAACGTGGTGGGCCAACAGTTGATCGTTCTGTGGCACGTGGGGGTCGTGACCCGGGCGAAAGATCACCGCGAACATGCCGACCCCCGTTCCATCCTCTACACCCCGACCTCAACCGGCATCGAGCTGATCGGCGCCCTCACCGACCCGAACGGCATATCCGACGACCGGCTCCGGCGGTTGCTGGGCCAGGCCAGAGCGTTGCTGAGCATCGAGCGGTCGTTCAGCGTGAACGACAGCCGCAACAAGGGCGCCAAGACGGTGGAGGACATCCTCCGCGCCGTCCATGACGCGTTCGAGCGCCATCACGGCGACCCGGACCAACCCCACTCCACCGGCCACGGCCCCCGGCCGACCATGAACGAGCGGACCGAGACCGGCACCACCCCGCCCGAGACACACCGGACCGAGTACCGGGTCCGCGGCCCGCCATGGGAACGACTCCGCGACTGGCTGCTCGAGCGGCTCGGCCGGGCGCCGCGCCCCGCCACCGTCCGGTGGGCACTCGCCGGCGGCGTTGCGCTCGTCGGACTCGTCGCCGTGCTGATTGTGGCGGCGCCGCTCGCCGGCGGCGTCGTGGCGATGGCCGCGGTACCACCCGGTAAAGCCGGGGCGCGCCGCTACCCGCAGTCGACGGCCGGCATCTTGCGCTACGTCGGCAGGGCCAAGCAGCCGACCCGCGCCAAGCTCGCCAGGACCTTCCAGCTCAGCCAGAAGGCCTGGGACGAGATCATCGACCTGCTGCTGGCGGAGGGCCTGCTCCGGATCGAACCCAAGGGCAAGCGTCAGCTGCTGCGCGTGACGCGCCAGGGCCGCGCGCTGTTGGCCGTGCTCGACAAGCCGCTTACGAACATCGCGAGGACGTCCACCCAGCAGTACATCCAGCGGAAGCTGCGCGTGTTGCTCGGCGAGTGGCGCACCCGCCGCGAAGCGCGGGACTCGACCAGCCACCGGCGCCCGGGCGCTGACCCCCGTGCCGGTGGGCGAATCCTCGCCTTCATCGCCGGCCGCCATAAGACAACATCCACCGAAGTCGCGGACGCCTTCGGGCTGAGCGAGGAGACGACCAGGGAACTCGTCCGGGTGTTCGTCGACCACGGTCTCGTCACCAGGGATCGTCGAGGCCAGACGAGGGGCCTGGTCGGCACCAGAGAAGGCCGGCGGCTGGCGGAGACCTTCCAGAAGCCTCTCGATCGCGTCGATCCTGAGGTCCGCGGCCTGGTCCTGTGGCTGCGCGAGCCCGCCGACGGCCGGGGTGTCGTACCGAAGCTGCGGCGGCTGTTCGCCCTGATGGCGGTTGTCGCCGTGGTCGCCGTGTTCACGGTGGGTGCGTTGGCGATGCCGCACGTCGCCGGGGTCGCCGCGAGTGGCCTGTTCTGGCCACTGCGCCGGCGGCACGACCCGGAGGACGTGAGCGTGGTCGTGCTGCCGCTGCCGGGCGTTGCCGTCGGCTCGCGGGACGCGCGCCGCCCGGTCGGGCACCCGCGCCCGACGCCGCTCACCCAGGTCACCACGCTGCCGAGCCTGCCGCGCGGCGCACCCCGACCGGTGCGCGAGTGGATCGAGCTGGCGCGGGGCGCCGCCCTCGAAGCGGGCGCGGGCGCACTCGATGGCCGGTACCTCCCCAGGATGTTGCGCCTGGTCGGCAAGACCGTCGAGGACCTGCCGGCGGTCAACGCGTACACCCCGCGCCATGTGCTGGTCAGCGACCAGTTCAGGGCAATCCGGGCCAGCTTCGAGTACCGCGACGAGCGGGTCGACGGTCGTCGCACGCTGAGCGCGTACGGCGACCGGAAGGCGCTGATCTACGTGATGATCGCGGAGGTCTTCGCGCCGTGGGCAGGGTTCACCCGCGAGCAGTCGCGGGCCATCGCCACGCTCGTGCTCGGCAGCGAGGGCCGGTGGCTCTCGACCACCGCCGGCGACATCCTGCGCGGGGTCGCCCAGGAGGCGGCCGGTCCTGCCCTGTTGGCACGGTTGATCGACGACCACGGTGCCAGAAGCGACAGGATTCGCCGCGACTTCGCTGTGAACGACGAGGACGTCGCTGCCCGGTGGGCGGCGTTCGAGTCCGCGTTGCTCGCCCGCGAACGGGAGTTCCTCGATCACCTCCTCGAGGTCGCCGGGGAAGATCGTGCCCAACCGGCCCGGAACGCGGTCCTGTCGTTCCACCGCCCGGGCGAGGCGGGCCCCGACGAGGGGCCGTCGCACGGCCCGGCCGGGCGGCGCGCGGTGCCGGCCCTTGCCCGGCGGGTGTTCGTCGACCCGATCAGGGCGCTGGCCACACTGCGCGAGTGGCTCGCCGCCCGGTGGCAACTGCGCTGGTTCGCCAACCGCGCCGACGGCCCGGCCGGCACCGCCGAATTCTGGTCGCGTGCGTGGCCGGAGCTACGGCGGCTCGCCCGCACCCCGGCGATCGGTTGGTCCCCGCTGGACGCGCGACTCGCCGGGATCTTCCTCGACGCGCTGCGCTGGCCGCTGGCCGAGGACGGCGACTGGTCGTTCCTGAACCCGCGCCCGCTGTCGTTCGCGGCGCTCCCGCTGTACTCCACCGGCTGGGACGAGGGCGAGAACCGGCCGAAGATCGTCGCGGCGGTGCTGACCTCGGTCGCGAAACGCAACCCGCGCAGCGGATACCGGGCCGGCCTGCTCGGCGAGCTGTCCGATCCGGAAACCGGCCCCCGGAACGTGCTCGCCGAAGTCGAGAAGGTCCTCGACGAGGTCCGGAGCGCCCTGGACGACGGTTCGTCGGCACGGCGCGAGACCGGCCGTCTGCTGGCCGAGACCGGCGGGTACCTGGAGGTGCTCGCCGACTACCTCGACTGGGGCCTCCTCTCGGTACCGGAGGACTACCGCTACAAGTACCAGGACTTCGAGCGGCTGCGGCGGATGCACGAGCGCAACGGCGACCCGGATGCCGACGCCGCGATGCTCGGCGGCTTCTCCGACGCCGGGGAAGCGGCGCGGGTGGAGGGCGTGCTGCGCCGGGCGCACATGGCGGGACGGACCCGCAAGGCCACGGCGAAGGAACTGCCCAGCGACCTGGTCGCCGGTCAGTTCTGGTTCCTCTCGCGCGAGGAGTTGAGCAGGGCCGGTGAGTGGCGGGCGTACTACCTGCTCGGCGGGCTGGTCGTGTGGTTCGGCGAGGTTCCGGTGCGCATCCTGGTCGAGGAGAACTACCACAAGCTGTCGCCGGAACAACAACGAGAGCTGGTGCTGCATGAAGGCCGGCACGGGCGCGGCGAGCGCACCTGGCACAACCACCACGATCAGACCGACCGGACGCTCGCGCCGCTCGGCCGGGACTATCTGCGCTACGTGCACGGGACCGCCCGGAACAGCCCCGAGCAGCTCGACCGCGACCAGCTGCTGGTGCTGCTGGCCGAGGCGCTCGGCCTCTCGCCGACGGCACGCCGGCTCACCGAAAGGGTCCGGGAAGCGATCGCCGCAGCCATCGAAGAGATCGGAATCAGACTCGCCAGGGAAAAGAACCTGACCGCACCGGCGCCGCCGATCGTCCCGTTGGCAAGGGTCCTCTATGAGCTGGACTCCTGGGAGGATCTCTTCGTCCGGCAGGAGATCCTCTGGGAGCCCCTCGCCGACCTGGTCGTCGAGCTCGTCCAGCGGGTGCCCCACCTGTGGCCCAGCGAGCACGGCAACCAGATCGCGGTGCTGCAGGCTCGGATCCATCCGGCGGTGAGCACGCCCGTCGCCCCGGACGGAATGCGCCTGCGGGTGGACCACCGCTCGCGCGGCGCCCTGGTCGTCGCCCCCGATGACCTCGACGAGCTGCTCATCGAGGCCGCACGGCCCGGCGGTCCCGGCCCCCGCCTGCTGGTACCCGCCGGAGACGGGTACGGCCGGTGGACCCTGCTGCGCTACACCACGCTGCTGGCGATGTGGGCACGCGATGATCTCCCCTCGCTGCACATCCTCGAAGGGGGCCGGCGGGAGCTGGCGGTTCGGTTCGTCGAGCCGGCCGGCGAGGACATGGTCGCCGGACTCGGCTGGGAGCTCGCCGTCCGGATCGATGACGCCTCGCCGAGGCCGGTGCCCCGGCTGCGCCCGATCGACCCCGGGCACGTTCCGTCGTCGAACGCCAAGCGCGGGTCGCGCGGCGGCGGGGCGGTCGCGGAGAACATCGCGAGCAGCACGGCACGGCGGAAGATGGAGCCGCAAGCCCGGGACCTGCTAGGCAACGCCGAGCCGCTGGACCGCGAGCACGAGTTCACCCACCTGCCGCCGGTACCGGTGCCGGGCCGGCCCGACGCCGACCTCAACGACCTGGTGCGCATCACCGGCGAGGAACCGCTGGACGGCAAGCTGATCGGCTTCAGCTGGGACGACGCCGGCCGCCCGATCATCCTGGTGCCCAGGTGGGTCGTGGTGCTGGTCGACCGGCTGATCGCCCGCAACCCCGCCTTCGCCGCCTGGTGGATCGCGTTCCTGCGGCACGAATGGATCTTCCACCTGGCCCGGGCCGAACACACCGGCGAGCGCCACGACCGGCACAACAACCGCCTGGTCAAGTGGCTACGCGCCGAAGAACGCGCCGCCCTGATCGCCGGGCTGGAACCGATCCTGCGCGGCGAGGCCGAGCCACGCCCCGGGGCGGGCCGGGTGCTCGCCGTCGCGTTCGGTGAAGACGGCAGGCCGGTCGAGCTCCCGCCCGCCGTGCTGGCCGCGCTCGCCGAGCTGCGCGCCCACCTGCGCGAGCAGAACAGAATCAAGCCGAACGACGACCTCGGCAAGGTCAGCCCGGGCGGGCTGTGGAACCACCGGGGCGCGACGTTCCACACCCACGACGGCGACGCCGAGCTCACCGACCTGCTCGCCGCGGCCGGCTTCGGCTCCGCTTACCTCGTCTACCTGCTCGCCCCCGACGACAACGAAGTGCTGATCACCGGGCTCACCAAGGGCAACGTCCTGGAACGTACCCCCGAGCAGGCACGCCGGGCGTTGGAGCAGATGGTCGACCGGGCACTCACCGGCCAGGACACCGACCCGTGGCGGGGCAATGACCCCGAGGCCACGTTCGCCGGGCTGCTGGCCGCGCGCCTCGGTGAGGTGGGGACCTGGCTGGACACCTGGCAGTACGACATCCAGTTCCTGACCCAAGACGTCGAGAACGCCGACCCGGTGGACGTGGAGAGCGTCGTTGGCATATTGGCCAACGCCGAACGAACCCTCACCATGATCGAGACCTTCCTTGCCCGCGCGGGAAGCGCCGCACCAGACGAGCTGCGGACCCGCCACAGAGACACCGCAGAACTGGTCGCATCACTGCGCGCCTCGCTGGACGCGACGCTGCGGGCGATGCACCGCTACGACGGGTTGAGCTACGAGGAACGCGACACGGTGCGGCTGGCCGAGCGGCTGGTGCCCGACTACCAGGAGCTCACCGACGGGCTGTCCGCCACCGACCCCGCCGCCCGCGCCGACCAGCTGGGTGAGCTGCTCGACCTCGACCCGGGCACCGTCGCCGACGAGCTCGACGAGGTGCTCGCCATGCTGGCCGAGCTACCCGGCGGTCCGCTCGTCGGAGACCTGTTCGACGCCACCACCCGGCTGCGTGACGAGTACCGGCGGATGCGGGACGCACGGGACGAGCACGACGACCAGGGCCGAGGCCCCGGCGGGCCGGGCGCGACGGGGAACACCGGCTCGGCGACCGGCCACACCGATGGCGGCGCGCCCGAGTCGGCCGGCGACGGCGACGGGGTGGCCGAGTCGCGGGCCGCGCGGCCGGCCGAGCGCGACAAGGCCAACCCCCGGCGCGGCCCGCCGCTGCTTCGTTGGCTTCGGGACTGGATAAGGCAGCTCGCGCTGCCTGTCGCCGGCGCCGTGGCGCTGGTCGCCGTCGGAGTCGGGATGCTGGTCGCCGGGCAGCCGTGGCACGCGCACGGGTTGGTGGCCGCCTCGGTCCTGCCGGCCAGCCTCGGGGTGCTCGACGGCGGGGCGTTCGGCGACTGGGTCCACGCGCACCCGGTGCTTGCCGCCCTGGTCGGTGCCGCGCTTGTCGTCGTGGTGGTACCCGGGCCGAGGTCCTGGGTGATCAACTACATGAAGACGTTCGGCACGGCGTTGGTGGTGATGCGGCCCACCGGCGCCGTCCGGGCGTTGCTCGCGGTCAACCTCGCGGTGTTCGCGGTGACGGCGGTACAGGCCGGCGGTGTCCTGGATGTCACGTCCGCACCGCTGGTGAAGTGGGGCGCGACGCAAGGGGGCCTGGTCGGCGCCGGCGAGTGGTGGCGGCTGGTCAGCGGCGCTTTCCTGCACGCCGGGCTCGTGCACCTCACGCTCAACATGCTCGGGCTGGTCATGCTGGGCTGGCTCTTGCGGCAGGCCGTCGGCAGCGCCCGCTTCCTGGGCATTTACCTGATCGGGATGCTCGGGGCCTCGGCGAGCGTGGCGGTGTTCAGCCCCGCCCCGGTGGTGGGCGCGTCCGGCGCCATCTACGCGCTGATGGGCGCGGTCGCGGTCACCGAGCTGGTCCAGGACGGCCGGATCAGCCTCGGTTCGCTGATCAATATCGGGTTGAACGTGGGGCTGAGCCTGCTGGTCCCCGGAATCTCCGTGATCGGGCACTTCGGCGGGCTGGCGACCGGCGCCGTCGCGGCCTTGGTCATGCACCTGGTGCTCCCGGTCAGGTGGACGCCGCGTCGCGGGCACGCCCGGGGCCCGTCGCTGGCCGACCTGGGCGCCGAGCTGGAGCTGCGCAACCAGTGGCTGTGGGTCTCCCGGGCGACGACCGGGACCGGGAGCTCGCTCCTGCTGTGGGCGGTCAATGCCGACGAGGCCTTCACATTCGTGATCGCCGACGAGTCCGGTTCGAAGTGGGAAAACGAGCGGGTCACCTGGACCAACGTCGCGTACTTGCTCGCCGGCGTCCCGCATCGCGGAGTCGGGGCCGCGCTGGCCGCGCCCGGCCCGCTGTTGAGCACCGGGTGGGTGCGATGGGAGCTCGGCGGGGACGGCGTCCCTCGGCGTGCCGGCAGCGGTCCGAGGGGCTCGCTCAGTGGCTGGGTCCGGGCCCACCGCGACGGCGGCGGCTGGGTGGTCGATGCGCTCAGCATCGATTCATTTGTCGACGAACGCGGTCGGATGATCTTCGGCACCGGCTTGGCGTACGCCTTGGCCCGCACGGCGTTCGCCCGCGCCGGCTTCCGCGTCGCTGCGAACCCCACGAGGGCCGGTCCCGTCGGGCGCCAGCTCGTCGGTTGGCTCCGCGAGGTCGCGGCGTCGTTCCGCGCGCGGTTCGGCGACCGGACCAAGCGGGCCTCGTTGCTCGGCCTCGTCCCCGGACACAGTTGGCTGACCGAATGGGCACACGCGCCCACCGAGGCGTCGCCGGTGGCAACGCGGTGGTGGGTGGCGTTCGGAGCCGTCGTGGTTCTGGTCGTCGCGGGTTCCTGGCTACTGGTCGCCATCCGACTGATGCACCGGAGTGGCAGGGCCGCCAGCTCCGGCGAGCCGGTTGCGGCGGCCGTGGAAGCCCCCGCGCAGGCGGTTGACCGGCTCACGAAGGAACTGGAAGCCCGGCTGCGCGAGGCACGGACCGCGATCACCGCGTACACCAACCCCCCTCGGGGCCGGGTGCGCGACATCGCCGGCCTGGCGGACCGCACCCTCGGCGCGCTCGAGGAGCTGGCCGCGGCGATCGTCGAACTGCGCACGGCGGCGGCTCACCGCGAGCTCGACGACACCGCCCGGGGCCGAGCCCGCACATTTGCCGACGCGGTCGCGGACGTCCACCAGGAGTGGCTCGACAAGGTCCAGCCTCGCGCCGGCGGGGACAGCGTGGTGGCCAGGGCCGCCGATGTACTCCGGCTGGTCGCGGCCCGGATGCGCGGGGCCGCCGACCTCGCGAACCGCCCGCGCCGCGCCTTGCTGGAGCTACAAGCGGTCCTCGACGAGCTACGCGACTACCTCGAGGCCGTCGCCGCGAGCAACGAGCCCAACCGGGAAGCACTCGAACAATCGCTCAGGCAGGCGACCGACCAGATCGAGGAACTCATCGGTGACGCGTCTTTCCTGCTCAACCGGGTGGACGGGAGCGCACTGGGCGGGTCCTTCGTGAACATCCTGCACAGGCGGGCGGACGACCTGATCGCGCTCGGCACGTTCGTGTCGCAGATCGCGGACCTGCCGATCACCGAGGCGAACGCGCCCGACGTGAGTCACGACACGGGCATCGGGCTGAGCACCAAGCGGCTGTTGACCCATGCCGGGTTGGGCGCGTTCGCCGGTGGCGCCCTGGCGCTGTGGTTGGGGCCGGCGGTGCTGTGGGTGTCTGCCGGGGTCGCGGTGATCGCGTTGGTGATCCGAGTCGGGTCGTCGCCGGCTCTGTGGTTGCGCGCCAGGACAATCTCGAGCGACACCACGCCCCGCACCGGCCGCCGACTCCAGGCTGTCGCCCAGGTGGTGCTCGTGGTGTTCGGCGGCGCGGTCCTGGGTGCGTTGCTTGCCGCCGCGCTGGTCACGCTCGGGCCGAGCATGGTAGGCGGCACCGTGGGCATGGCCGCCGTGTGGCCCGGCCGGCCGCGGTGGGTCGGTGCTGGCCCGGTCCGCCGGGTAGGCGCGGCGGTGGCTGTCGCGGCGGTCCTGCTGATCTCCGGCGCCGACCTGGCCAGCGCCACGGCCTCGGAAAAGCCCGGCCCTGTCAAACCCGACCCTGTCAAACCCGACCCGGCCGAATCGGCGTACCGCATCCGAGTGCCCACCGAGTCGATGCCGAAGGACCTGGCCGCGCTCGTCAAGCGGGCGGAGCGACTCGGCTCGAGCATGGACCAGCTCGATTCCGAGCAGAATGAGCTGGTCGGCAACTACGGGCAGGCCGGCAAGGCCCGGTGGCTGACCAACGCGCAGCTGCGCGAGCGGCTCGACGCGTTCGCGAAGCGGCTGCGCGCGGGTCGAGTGGAGCGGGACCGGCTGCGCGCGGCGATCCGCGCTTCCGGTGACCCGTACGCCGACCCGACCGGCGAGCTGCTCGCGGCCCACTCCGATGTGGAGACCGCCGCCGGTGCCTATCGGCGGGCTGCCGAGTCGTTCGGCGAGGTTCGGAAGCGGGTGGACCACGACAGCCAAGGACCGCTCGCCCCCGCCGTGTGGCCGTGGCTGGCCGCGCTGATCGGGTTCGGCGCGGGAGCCGCGGTGGTGGGCTGGTGGCGGCGCCACGGCTTCCAAGGCGAGTTCAAGGGCCAGCGGGTATACAGCATGCGGGCTTCGTGGGCCGCCAAGCGGCTGATGAAGGTCGGCGGGGTGCTGGGCATCGCGTGGGGCGCGGCCGTAGCCGACCTGTCCACGAAGGTGTGGGCCGAGGCCCACATCATGTCCCTGGGGCTGGTCTACCACGAGACGGCCCTGTGGCGGGTGGTGCTCACGAGCGCTGACGTGCTCGTCGGGGTTGGCCTACTGGTCGGGTATGGGGTTGCCGGCCACCTCGACGCGCACACCCGCCTCACGCTGCGCATGCCTCGCTGGCTGAGCCTGCACGCGGAACCGTCGTTCCGATTGCTGCTGGGCGTCGGGCTGATGCTGGGCGGTGGGCTCGGCAACATGCTGGACCTGCTCGCCGACCACGCCGCGACGGACTTCATCCCGATTCCGTCGATCGGCGTTGCCAACATCGCCGACCTCACTGGAATGGCCGGCGTACTGCTGGTCGCGCAGGCCGTCTTCGCCCGACCGATGGCTCGGGTACACAAGCACCGGGCCGGGTACTCGCGGCCCGCGCTGGTCACCGCCGCCGGTCAGTACCTGATCGGGCTCGGTGTCGCGGGGCTTACCAACTGGGGCGTCGGCGCCGCAGACGCCGATATCGTCCCCGCGCTGACCCTGGTGCAGATCACCCTGTTCGCCGGGGTACTGATCGCCGACGTCCGGCACGCGCTGCGCGCCCGGCGGATGAACGTGCTCGGCTGGTCGGTGGCGAACCGGCCTTCGGCGAGTTGGGGCCGCTGGGCGACGCGGGCCGGGAGCGTGTTCGGCGGAGCCCTTGCGTTGACGCTTGTAGACGCCGTGACGACCCGATCAGTGGTCGAGTTGGCAGTGGTCGGCGCGCTCGTATCCGTCGCGTGGCCGGTGCTGGCGCGCGCGTTCCAAGGCTGGCTGAGCATCGCGTGGCGGCTGGCCCGTGACGGCTATCGCTGGGTGAGGGCGACCCCGACCCGATTGACCGTGGCCGGGATCGTGCTCGTCCTGGGCCTGCTCACCATCGGCCTCCTGCTCGCGGGCGCGCCTTCGCTGGGGGCGGCCGCTGTGGTCGGGGCGCCGCGCGCCCGGCCGAGGTCGCTGCTGGCGGC
Source organism: Actinospineispora eucalypti (assembly GCF_039543365.1). Classification (NCBI taxonomy): domain Bacteria; kingdom Bacillati; phylum Actinomycetota; class Actinomycetes; order Pseudonocardiales; family Pseudonocardiaceae; genus Actinospineispora; species Actinospineispora eucalypti. Next base: position 284,281 of record NZ_BAABJP010000052.1, on the reverse strand, counting down.
GGTCGGCAAGACCGTGCTCGGTGCGGGTCCGGCCCGTCGGGTGGGCGCGCCAGTGGTGGTTGGGGTGGTGCTGGTGATGTCCGGCGCCGGCCCGGTCAGCGCCACCACAACGACGGCGCACGGTGTGGTTGCCCGGGCCACGGACAACTCGGCCAACTCGATCCGGGCGCCCAATCCGCCGTCACCGGGGCAGGTCACCGCGCTCGAGTCGCGGGCGGAGCACCTCGACGGGGACATGCGACAGGTCGAGTCCCAGCTGGCCGTCCTGCTCCGGGAAAGAGCGAAGCGCGGCGGGCTGACCAGGTCCCAGCTTCGCGCCCACCTCGTGCCGCTGGCCAAGTGGCTGGACGAAGCCCGCGCCGAGCGGAACCAGCTACCCACCGACCTCGCGGCGGCGGACTACCCGCCCGCCACGCACCTCGCGGTGAACCGCGCCGTCTCCAGCCACCAGCGGGCCGCCGCCATGCTGGCGAAGGCCGAGGAGCTCGCGGCCGACCACAGCCAGGGACCGTTGGCCCCGGCGGTGTGGCCGTGGCTGGCCGCGCTGATCGGGTTCGGCGCGGCAACCGCGCTGGTGGGCTGGTGGCAGCGGTACGGCCTGTTCGGGACGTCGCTGGGCAAGCCGGGAATGGAGCCGTTGACGCATGCGTCCGGCGAACGCTTGGGGCGGATCACCGTCGCGCTGGGTGTCGCGCTGATCGGAGCGATAGCTGACCTGCTCCTCAAGGTGTGGGTGAGCGGGCTCTCCCCCTGGCTGGTCTACCACGAGGTAACCGGGTGGCGAGTGGCGCTCACCGGCAGCGAGATGGCCGTCGGGTTCATCCTGTTGGTTGGCTACGCGGTGGCCGGCTTTGTGGACTCCTACGGCCGCCTGCCGCGCGGTCTCCGCCGGTTCCACCTCGGCCATGATCCGCTGTTCCGGGTCATCCTCGGTGGCGGGCTGATGCTGGGCGGTGGCCTCGGCAACGGTCTGGACCTGTTGACCGACCGGGCGGCCACGGACTTCATCCCGATTCTGCCGATCGGTATCGCCAACGTCGCCGACCTCATCGGACTCACCGGCGCGGCGGTGTTCATGAACGGCGCCCTGGCCCACGGTATGGCCCGGGTACACCAATCCCGGGCCAAGCGCCGGCTGCCCGCGCCGGTGGTCGCTGCCGGCGAGTACGCCGCCGCGTTCGGCCTCGCCACACTCGCCATCCGGGGCGTCCACGCGGTGCATCCCGACATCGTCCCGGCGGTGATCCTGGCGCTGGCCGGCATGTTCACCGGTGTGCTGGCCGCCGATGTCGGCGAGGCCATCGGGGGCCGGCGGCCTCGGGACGTGCTCCGCTGGTTGGCCGCTCACCGGCCGACCGCAAGCCTCGGCCGCTGGGCCGGGCGCCTGGCGATCATGTTCGGTGGGGCTGTCGTGCTGGCGCTGCTGCTGCCCGCCGTCCCGGCGCTCGGTGCCACGCTGGCCGCGCCGCTGACGGGCGCCGTGCCGGTCGCGGTGTGGGTAGCCGCCGGTGCGGCGGTGGCGCTCGCGGTGTGGGTGGCGGTGCCCACGTTCCGGCGCTGGCTCGGCATCGCGTGGCGGCTGGCCCGCGACGGGAAAGCCGACGTACCGGGTGGGGCTGGCGAGGTGCTCGATGTGGCCGCGGACCGGATGCAGGCGGCCGCCAACCTGCTTGCGGACCTGCGGGCGGATGACACCTTGCGGGAGCTCGACACGGTCCTGGGTGGGCTGCGGTCCCTCCGTAGGGCCGCCGCCCTCGGCCGCGAGACCACGCGGATGGGGATCGTGGACTCGCTCGACCGGGCGATCGAGCTGATCGAGCACGAGATGTTCAAGGTCGGGTTGAAGGCCGACTACCTCAGAACCCATCGGGAGCTGGAGCCGGACTTCGTGGCCGTCGTGCGCAAGCAGGCGGACGGGTTGCGCATCCAGGCGGAGGGCTTGGCCGAGCTGGGTGTGTTCGCGGACGGGGTCTCGATCAGTGCCGGGCTCGACGTCAGGTGGTTGTTGCTGGGTGCCGGGTTGGGTGCGGTCGCCGGCGGGGTGTTGGCGGTGTGGTTGGGGCCGGCGGTGTTGTGGGTTTCGGGCGGGGTAGCGCTGGCCGCCGCGGTGGCCCATGGCGGATCCGGTCGGCTCCAGCCGGTCGCACGGGTGGGGCTTTTCGTGTTCGGCGGGATGACCGTGGGCGCGCTTGTCGGCGCCGTTCTGGTCACGGCCGGGCTGGGCACGGTCAGCATGGCCGTCGCGGGTCCCGGCCGGCTGCGGCCCATCCTGACCACGGTGGCCTCGTCGGACGGCGGCGTCACGCGGCACGAGCTGGTCGAGGCGCACCCCGGGTTCGCTCCGCACACGCTGGACAACCGCCTGCTCATGCTGCGGCTGGCCGGCCTGATCGTCCGAGTGGCAGAGCGGCTGCCGAGCGGTGGCTGGCGGGTCCGTTTCCAGGCCTCGGAGCGGCTGCCCGAGGTGATGGGTTACCTGGACGACCCGAACAGCTACCCGGCGGACCGTTCCCGGGAGGCGCTGGACTCGGTGCGGCGGTGGCTGGCGCCGGGCACGGAGTTCGCGCCGACCGAGCTGCCGGTGCAGGAGATCGCCGAGGCCGTGCGTGAGGTGCTGGGACTTGCGCCGGCGCCACCGGCGGACAACCTGGTGCCGGCGAACTCCGTGCGGGCGCTGTTGGACGCCCTCGCCGATCACCCGGGCGGTATGAGCTCCGCCGAACTGGCCGAGCTCCTGCCGGCACTCAACGACCAGGCGATCACCCGGTGGGTGGCCACGCTGACCCGGCTGGGCCTGGTCTGGTGGGTCGACAACCGCTACCTGCTCCCCGAGCACATCCTCGTCCTGCTGGCCACGGTCGACGACCCGGTCGACCACCACGACGAAGACCTCGACGTCGTCTGGGCGTTCGGCGCGCTGCTCGCCGGCCCGGTCACCAAGGAGTACCTGGACGCCGAGCCCATCCTCGACCTCCTGCTGCGGCGGATCGCCAGGATCGACAACGGGCCACTGGCCGGCACCCTCCGGCTGGCCCCCGCCAGCTCGGCGGGCCGCATGCTCCTTGCCATCCCCGGCCCGGGCACCGGCGGCATCGCCCGCGACGAGTTGGCGGCACTGCCCGGGGCCGCACCGCTGAGCCGGCTCGACAGCCGCCTGCCGATGCTGGTCACGCTCGGCATGCTCGACGCGACCAAGGCCAACTCGAGGCGAGGGCTGGCCAAGCGCTACTCGACAACCGAGTTCGGCCAGCTGTTGCATGACGCGCTCGAGGAGTTGCACCACCACCTCAACCCGGACACCTACGTCAAGCTGTGGCGGCTGACCGGCATGCTGCGCGACGGCGGGCTGACCTTGAGCCGCAGGCTTGCGACGACCGGCGCATTCATTGCCCTGGTGACCGAGCTGCGCGCGATCCTCGGCGCCGAGCCGCCCGCACTGGACGACGGGGCCGCGGACGGCTCGGTGTGGGCACTGCTGCACCGCGTCGCCTCCGCGCCCGAGGGCATCACGGGCGAGGGCGCCGAGGCGGAGTGGCTCGAGGAACTCGCCGAGTTGCGGCTGCTCACCCGGACCGAGGGCGCCGATGGCATCCGCTACCGCGCCACGGTGTCCACCCGCGAGCTGCTCGGCGATCTCGCCGACCCGGCCCGGATCGGCCACGCCGGCTACCGGGAGGCCGTCACCCGGTTCGCCGCGCTGGCCGCGCGGCAGGCCACCCCCGGCGCGGTGGCGGCCGGGGTCGCCGCGCTGCGCCATCCGGCCGATCCCCGGCTGACCAGGCTGCTGACCCTGCCGGCGAAGGCACCGCTTTCGTTCCTGCGCGAGTTCACCGCCGACGCCGGCGGCACCACCGCGACGGCCCTCACCCAGCGGCTTCGCGGCTACAGCTACCAGGTTGTCAGCGGCCAGCTCGTCGTGGTGTGGCACCTCGGGTTGGCGCACCGGGAGAGCGAGACACGGGGCGAAACCAACATCTTCGTCGCCCACGACTACGCGCCCACCGCCATCGCGACGCGGGTCGTGGCCGCCCTCAACAACCCGCGCACCATCCCCGACGAAGCGACCCGGCGGGTGTTGGGGCAGGCCAGGGCGGTACTCAGCAACGGACGGTCGTTCACCCAGTACTACAAGGGAGCCAACCAGTTCGAGGACGTGCTGCGCGCCGTCCTGGCGGCGCTGGGCCTGGGCGACGATCGCCGGGGCGGCACAACCGGCACGGGCATGATTGCGATTGGGCCGCTGGGCGTGGTGGTGAGCCAGCTGGACCTCCCGGCGTGGGCCGGCCCGGCCGTGCTGGTTGTCGCGGGTGCCTTCGTGCTGGGGGGCGCCTTGGTGGCGGTGCCCGCGTTCCGGGGCTGGCTGGGCATCGCGTGGCGGCTGGCCCGCGACGGGTACCGCTCGGTGGCCGGCGGTGGCGCAACCGTCTCCGTCGCCCGGTTGATCAGCGAGTTGGTGGTCCGTTTGACCGAGGCCAAGAGCGCGGTCGACCTCTACACCAACCCCGAGATTGGGGAGGTACGCGATACCGCCGCGCTGAGGCGTGACGCCCTCACCGCGCTCGAGCTCCTGGCCGAAACGATCTCCGAACTGCGCGCGGCGGTGGCCAGCCGCAAGCCCGGCGGCGCGGTCGGTGACAAAGCCCGCGAGGTCACCGACCTGGCCGAGATCGCCCACCGGCAGCTGCTCGGCCGGGTCAAGCCGGGCGCCGGCGCGGACAGCGTGCTCGGCAGGGCCATCGATGTGCTCCGGTTCGCCGCGGACCGGGTACGCAGGGCCGCCTACCTCGCCCACCAGCCGGACGACGCGGTGCGGGAACTCAACGCGGTCCTCATGGACCTGATCGCCTACCGCTATGCCGTCACCAACAGCAACGAGCCCAACCGTGCGGTACTCGAAGATCTCCTCAAGGGGGCGATCAAGCGGATCGACACGCTCCTCGAGGCCGTCATCGAGCTGCGCGACCTGGTTGGCGAGCAGTCCCTGGCCGGGACCTTCGAAGAAGGCGCATACGAGCAGGCAAATGGCCTGGTCGAGCTTGGCACGTTCGCGTCTCGGATCCTGGACAACCCGGATCTGCGGGTCACCCCCGAAGGGCTCGCGGAAGACAGGCCCGAGAAGGCCCGGGAGGACGACACCGGCACCGCGGCCGAGGACGCCGGCTCCGCGGCCGAGGGCCGGGTGTCGATCGAGGACAACGCCGAGGTCAACACCGGGTGGCTGTGGCTCGGCGCCGGGTTGGGCATGCTCGCCGGCGGCGCGCTGGCGGTCTGGTTGGGGCCGGCGGTGCTGTGGGTGTCCGCCGGAGCCTGGGCGGCCGCCGCAGTGGTCCGTCACCGACGCCAACCGGCCGCCCGAGTGGTGCTGTACGTGTTCGGCGGCGCGGCCCTGGGCGCGTTCCTGGCCCTGGCTGGCATGCCCGAGGTGGCGGCGGCCGCTGTGGTCGGGGCGCCGCGGGTCGGGCTGCCGTTGCGTGGTGTGACCGGCCTGACCGAGCTGACAGTCCTCGACGCGTCGAAGAAGCTGCCGAACGGCGAGTGGCAGGTCATGGCGGGCCGGGACTCGGGGGGTCGCCTGGTGGTGCTGCGCTCCCGCAACGTCGCGGTGAAGCTACCCCGGGACCGCGCCGCGCTGGTCCCGAGCGTCAGTGCGGCCGCGGTGCACGCGATAGCCGGGACGGACGCGGCGGCCGCGAGCTTGGGCGTGGTGCTCGAGGACATGTTCGGGAAGACCCCGGACGGCAATCAGCGGTTGCTGCGGGCCGGCCAGGTGGTCGAGGTCAACGAGCTCGAGCCGGGCGGCATGCCGGTGCCCGTTGAGCTTGGCCAGGCGCCGCTGGACCGGTTCGCCCGCCACTTCGGGGTGTTCGTCCTGCTCGGCGAGATCGACGGGCTGTGGCCGATCAACCTGATCCTGGAGCCGGAGCGGCAGGTGATCCACCCGGTCGACTTCGCGAACAGTATGTCGTCGATGGTGCCCTGGGTGGCCTTCTTGACCACGCTCAACGCCGGAGCGTGGGCCTTCGGCCGGCTCACCGAGGAAGACATCCTGGTGCAGTTCGCCGACCTGGTCGACCAGCGGGACCGGATCTTGGGTGTGTTGCCCAACGAGCGATTGCGCAAGATCGCCGACGAGCGGCTGGACTGGATGGCCGAGCGGGTCACCGGCGCGGCCGGCGGTCTAGCCGGGTGGCTGCGGACTTCGCTGGACCGGGTCCGGGGGGAGTTCGTCCGAGCCAACCCCGACTACCAACCTCCCGCCGAGGGCTTCCAGCTGCCCGCCACCACGGGAGACCCGTGGACCGAGGCATTCTTGGCCAGCCACCGCGCCTCCGGTGTGTCGGGCTATGCAACCGGCGGGCAGCTGCGCCGGTTCGTCGCCGCTGGTCACCGGGTCTGGGTACACGACCACGCCGGCGGCGACCGCTGGCTGGTCACCGTCGCGTGGGGCAAGGCCACCCAGGGACGGGTGACGCTCTCGGCAGGCGCGGCACTGGCGAACCTGGCGCGGTGGCTGGCCGGCCTGGCGCGGGCCGCGCCATGGTGGCTCGGGCCGGTCATCGGGTTCGCACTCGTGCTGCTGGCGCCGGTGTTGCTGCCGACCAACCCGGAGATCGCTCAGGCGATGGTCGGCGGCGGGGCGCTGTTCGGCATGCGCGAGCGGTTCCAGCGGGCGGTTCAGGACCGGGCCGAGGACACCACCGTCGACGCGGATCTGCGCTTGCACACCCGGGTGGCGGAGGCCCTGGTCGAGCACCTCGCTCACCAGCCGGAGCAGACCGCCGCGCTGGACGAGCTGGTTACCGCCCTCGGCGGGGACGCCGAGGCGCGGAGCGCGGTGCGCGGCGCGGTCGAGGTGGATCCCCGACTGCGCAGGGACGCCACCACCGCGTGGCTGGTGCCGACCGCACCCACCGGCGGCCCGGAGCCGAGCGGCGATGCCCAGCCCTTCGAGGAGAGAGCCACCCGCCCCTTCAAACCCACCGACTCGCTCGCCAGGCAGGTGTTCGCGGCGATCGACGAGTTCGCCCGGTACGCGCTAGAGCTGCCGATCGCCGAAGAAGACCGCGCGATCCTGCTTGACCTGCTGGCCTGGGTACGCGAACACCCTTCCTGGGCGATCGATGGCCGGTCGAGCTGGGTGGACGTGGTCGGCACCCGGCCGGGAACCGAGCTGCCGGACGTGCGCCTCGTCGTCTCTCACGGAGCCGTGCTCCGCTACAGCAAGGACCTCGGCCGCGTGCTGCGCGCGCTCGGCGTCCCGCCCCGGGTCAAGCTGATCCCGCTCGCCGCCCGGTTCGTCGTATGGCACGAGCTCACCCACGTACTCCAGATTGCGTACGACCATCGCACAGGCAGTAGCGAGCTGGCGCTCGCCAGCGAGGCGCTCCGTCGAGAGATCGCGCCGAAGCTGGACCTGCCGCTCGGTGGGTTGACCACCCCGGAGTGGCTGGAAACCGAGCGGCAGGCGCATGGTCTCGCGGCGCTGTTGATCACCCGCCACCTGCTCGAAACTGTGGAGCTGACCGAGCTTCAGGCCCAGTACCTGCCGACGGTGCTGCGCAGCGTGCTCGGCGACATGCGGTACGCCGAGTTCGTCGCCAACCGCGCGGACAACCCGCTCGGCGGCCCCACACCGAGCAGCCCCGGGCTGCCCGGCTACCTCTACTACTACGACGAGCGGCAGACGCTTGCCTCGCTGGCACTCACCCAGGCCGGCGGGGCCGGCGGCGCGGTCGTGGCGAACATGACCGGCGAGCAGCTGGCGGCGGCGCTGCCGAAGTCCGAGCGAGACCGGCTGGCCAGGAACTCCGAGCCGATGGACAAGCAACGGTTCTCGCGGCTGGCCGAGCCGGTTCTGGCGCCGGACGGCTCGGGCGTTGACCTCAACGATCTGGTGGAGATCGTCAACGAGGCGCCTCTGGGCGGGAGGCTGAAGGGCTTCGGCTTCCGGCCGAGGGGCGCCGCCCCGGCCCAGGGCAAGATCCTGGTACCGCGTCACGTCATCGAGCTGGTCGACCGGCTGGTCGGGCTGAACTCGGAGTTCCGGGGCTGGTGGGTGGCGTTCCTGCACCACGAGTGGCGGTTCCACATTGCCAGGGACGAGCACACCGGCCCCGATCACGACCACGACAACGACCTGCTGATCGCATGGCTGCACCGGGAGATCGCCCGGCGCGCGCCAGTGCTGGCCGAGGTGCCGTGGGGTCCGGATCGGGCGGATCGGCTGGCGTTCCTGTTCACCCGGGCCGACCCCAGGGAACCGACCGGGGCCGAGCGCGCCGTGCTGCCGCCAGGGCTCGAGGTCCTGCCGGTCGGGAGGGACCTCGCGACTGCGGTCACCGGCCTGGTTGCCATCACCTGGGCGCCGGACGGCGCGCGGAACGGGTACCCGGTCGTCCCGGAGCCGCTGGTCACCGAGACCCTCGGCATCATCGCGCTCGCCGAGGCGGTGCTGCCCAGCGAGGAAGCCGAGTGGGTGCGCGCCGATGTCCGGGCCTTCTGGGCGGGCGTGGCCGACCATGTGTTGCTGTTCCACACCGTCGGATTCGACGACTCGGAGCTCCACGGCGCCTCGGTGGACCGACCGATCCTGTTGACCCGGCTCCGCCAGCTGCGCGTCGACCACTTCATCCTGATGGCCCAGGTGGTGGCGACGCTGGTAGAGGCAATCACCGTGAGCCAGGAGGCGGCGCCGGACCGGGTGGAGCTGGAGCGGCTGCGCACGGTACTGCCCGAGGTCGAAGCCCTCTTCAGGCGTTGGCTGGCCGAGGCGCCGGGGCCGGCCGCCGGCGAGCTGGATACGCTGCTGTGGAACGCGCTGCTCTGGGACCTGCAGCTCTGGGTCGAGATCGCCGCCGAAACACAGACCAGGTACGTGGTGACCGGAGAGCTGGGCCAGCGGCTGGCGGAACTGACCGATGGGGTCGACCCGGTGGTGCTCGACATGCTCGAGCGCATCGCCGGCGTGGCCGACAGGTTCGGGCCGGCGCCCGGGGCTGATCCGCTGGTGTGGGCGGACGACGCTCTGCGCGTGCTACGGCGGCTGCGCGAGGAGGTGCGGGGGCGCCAGATACGGCTCGCCGAGTTCAAGCGGACGCTACTGCTCGAGCTGCGTACCGGCACCCCCGACACCGGAGCCGCCTTCGAGGACGTCGCGCGGGCGAACGAGGTGCTGCTCACGGTCACCGTGCTGCTCGGACCCGGGCGACCCACCACGCCCGAACGGCTTCTGCAGGTGTTGTATGACGCCGCGCTGCTGATCGACACGGCCGACAGGTTGGTGGCCGGCCACCGAGAGCACCCCGAGGCGGGCCGTATCTCGGCGATCGCCGACGAGCTGCGCACCGCCGTCGCCGACGAGCACGACCGGTTGGATCCGGCGAACGGGCGAGGGCTGGCCGACCGGCTGATCGCGGTGCTGGCGCGCCAGCGGGATCGCACGGCGCCGCTGGACCGGTTGGCTTGGTTGCTGCGCGCCGACCTCCTCGACCTGGTCGATGCCGTCGACAGCCGGCCGTCGGTCCTGGAACTCGACCAGACAGCACCCGGCGTTTTCGTTGTGCGCCTGCGTGAGCCCGGCGCGGGTCCGGGGTTGCTCGGTGGCGGCGCCGTGGTCATCGGTGTCGGCCTTGCCGGCGCCTCGGCGCTGACCGCCGCCACCGCGAAGCCGGCGCGGGCCGAGGAAACCGGCTCGACCCAGGCCGGCGGCGCTTCACATGGCGATGCGGGGCTGTTCGTCGTGGTCGTGGTCGGAGCACTGCTGGCAGTGGCGGCGTCGCGTTGGTCAGCCCGGGGCGTGGCGTTGATAAGCGGGGAAGGCAAGGGCTGGACCGCGCGGGGGCCGCCGCCGCTGATGGCTGGGCTGGACCGCTGGGCAATAGCCGCGCTCGGGCTTGTCGGCATGCACGAGCTGGGCCAGCTGGCGGCCCTCGCCCCGTTCGGGCTCTTGGTTGTCGCGGCGCTGGTCAAGCGGTTCGCCCCGAAGCTCGCCGGGCGGCCGGTCGTGGCGGCGGCGCTCCTGCTGGCAGGCAAGATCGGGTTCCCGCTGCTCGTTGGCGCGGCCGTCGGCGCGACGCTGTTCCACGGCGGCGAAACGATCGGGCTGATGGGTCTGCTCACCCCGGCCAACGCGCGGGCGGTGCTGCCGCGAGGCGCCCTCGCCGAGCACATGCGGGCCGGCGAGGACGAACTGGCCGGTGTCGCCGGGCTGTTGCTGGTGGACGACCTGCCCGAACGGGTCACCGCGATCGGCGGCCCTCGCGGGGTCTGGCACTACCGCCACCTCGGCTGGATCTACCTCGACACCGGGATGTACGGCTCGCTGCCCGAGGACGCGCTGCAAGCCGTGCTGTGGCACGAGACCCTTCGAGTCCAGCGCCCGGGTTGGCCGGATTCGCTGGTCGGCCAATATGCCCCGTTGCCGGACCTGACCGACGCCAAGCCGGGCTCCTACCGACTTCTGCCGGCCCAGAGCAGCCGGCTAGGCACGAACCAGGTCCGTGCCGTCGGCGAGGTCGTCGAACGCTACAGCAACCCGCTGAGAGATCCACGAATCCGCCGGGAGGTAGCCGCCGCGCCGGGCGACATCGTTCACGCCCGCTGGATGAAGAAGATCATCGGATTCACTTTGGAGGAGCTGGCTCGCCCCGTCATGGAGCGGCTGGCGAACAGCAACAACGAGTTCGTGCTCAAGAACGTACGAGTGCGGATGGTGACCGGCTCGGGCGAGCCCGTGGCAGAAGTAGCCGAATTCGACTATCTCTTCTTTGACGAGTTCGGCCTGGTGAGATATGTGGCCGTCAAGTCCCGCGCGAACAAGTTCAAGCTCTATCGAGAACGAGAGCGGTTGGCGACTCTCTTCGGCGGACTCCCGCCGGAGAGGGCAGGCCAGGCAACTGGCCTGGAGGTTTCCTGGGAAGGCGCCGGCGACTGGATCCCGCTGAGCGAATTCCGAGCGGATTACCTCGGCGAGCGGGATATCGCCGACGTCCCCATCGAGAAACTGACCCCCCGGGGCGAGAGCGGCGCCCATCACGTCGACCTGACCCGCGCGGAACTGCACCGTGAAGTGGTGCTCGCGGTGCTTCGAGCCATCGCCGCCGTGGAAACGGCCGAACGAGCCCAAGGAATGCCGGGCACCGCCGGCACGGCCCGCACGAGTCCGGGATTGCCTCGCGGTGGCGCCCTGTTCGGGCGGATCGCGGCGACCGTCGGCGCACTGCCGATGCCGCACAACGGCGGCGCGCTCTGGCACCATGCCGAGCTGGCTGCGGGTGGCGGCTCGGAGATATTCGACTTCGGGGACTCCAGCACGTTGTTCGTGGTGCACATCGTCGCGGTCGGGCTGGCCGGTATGGCGCTGTTCGCGATCGGCGAGCGGTGGTCCCATCCCGAGTGGCGGGAGTCGGCCAAGCGGGCCGGACACATCATCGGCCCAGGGCTGGTCTTCCTGCCGATCGCGCTGCACTCGCTGGCCGCGGTCCCGCTGGGTCTGGGACTGGCCTCTGGCTACGCGGTCGTCTCCGTTGCCCTGCTCGCCATCGGGACCGGCACGACCCGAGCTGCCCGGACCACCGCGTGGGTGATCATCGCCGTGGTAACCGCCACGATCCCAACGCTGCTGTTCAACGCGAATGCGTGGCGCTTCGGTCTGCTCACCCCGGTATCCGCGGCCGATGTTCAGATCACCGCGCACGACTGGCTGGGCCGGTGGCCGACCGATGGTCGGGTCGTGGCGATGGCGGTCGGGGCGCTGGTCGTGGCCGGTGTGTTGTTCGTGGTGCTCGGCAGGTGGGCGATCAACCGGCGCGGCCCGCCACCGACCGACGAAGACCGACTCGAACAGATCGGCGGCGATCAGCGCGACGCGATCTGGGCCGTGTACCTGCGCGTGCAGGGCGCCACCCGGCAGGCGAACATCTCGAGTCCCTCGCTCGACGCTCTTGGGCGCGATCTGCGGGACATCACCGCCCACGCGAGTGAGGTGGGCGAGGACTGGGTTGACCGGCTCGCCACGGCGGACGAGCTGTTCGCCGTGCTCAACGAACTGCGCTGGCTCACCGACGCCAGCCGCGAATCCCTTGGCACCGCCGAGTCCTGGGCACGCGCCTACGACATGCTCACCAGGCTGGCCCGGCTGGACCCTGGCGACTGGAGCCTCACCGACAAACGGGCGGCCGAGCTGCTGCTCATCGCCCTCACCCGTCCCATCACGACCGCCGGCGGTGTTTCCGCCGGGCGCCAAACTGGGCACCCGACCCGGCGCGCCGGCTTCGCCGGCGACTGGACCTTCCTCAACCAACCACCGGACTGGCTCCCACACCACATCCCCTGGCGACAGCTCGACCTCGTGGAACGACTCACGCTCGCCGTCCTCCCGGTTGTCGGGCTCCGTGACCCCACCAACGGCCTCTCCCCGCGGCTACTCACCGGTTTGGACCGGCCGCGCGGCGCCGAGGACGCCCTGTTCGAGGTGAGAACGGCCCTGCGCAACGCCCGCCCGGACGGCAATAACCCACCCAGCACCTACGACGGCGTGCTGACCCTGATCGAAACCGGCCTGTGGCTCAACCAACTCGACCGGCTCACGGACCGCGACACCACCTACACCTCGACCCACTACCTCTACGACTACCTGCGGGCCACCCACGCCGAACTACGAACCGCCTACCTCGCCGACGACTCCGCCACCCGGGAAGCCGATCCAGCCCAGACCGACGCGAGTCAAGCCGGTGCTACGGATGCGGACCCGGCGGCCGGTACGCGGGCAGGCAGCACACGGACCGGCGCCGGTGAGGCCGGTATGGGCCAGACGGGCAGTCAGCGAGTTGACCTTGGCCGGCAGGCGGTGGCGAGGGTGCTACGGCTGCTCGGCTTCTCGCTGCTGCTCGGCGTGGTCGCTGTTGCGCTCCTGCTCACCCACCCCGGGATTGCGGCGGCCGTCGCCGTGCCCCCGACCGGCAACCGCGCCCGCCCACACTCTCGCTGGGTGATCAAGGACGAGCGGGAAGGTGAGGCCGAGCTGTTTGCCGAGGTGTTGCGGGGCCTGGAGCGGCTTGGTCACGTGCGTCAGCAGGAGCGCGACCCGAACCGGGCGAGGGCACCGACGGCGGTGTTGGAGTTGCCGTCGACCTACCGGGTCCGGGAGCTGCTGGAAGAAGGTGGCCTCGCCGAGGACTTCCCGGAGCGGATGGTCGGGTTCTTCTGGGCCGAGCGCGACCTGATTGTGGTCTTCGAGCCGATGGCCGAGCACGTCAAGGCCCGAGGGTTGTGGCAGCGGTTGCTGGACGCGCTCAGCTCCAAACGCGGCGACGACGCCGACGAGATCGTCCGGCAGGTCTTCTTGATCCGGCCCCACACCTATCGGCCCGCGCCGCGAATGCGCGGGACCGGGCCGTTGTTCCTCGGTTTCGAGCTCGAGATCAACGTCCCGAAGGAACTCGTGCGGGAGGCTGCCGAGCTCGTACAACGCCGGCTCGGTGACCTGGTCTACCTCAAACGCGATCGCGATATCGCGTCCGGCTTCGAAATCGTCGCCCACCCGATGTCCTACGAGTGGGCCATGGCGCATTTCCCCTGGGACATATTCGACGAACTCGCCGCACTCGGCGCCGACCCCGGTGACCTGGGGCTGCACGTGCACATCAGCCGGGATGGATTCAGCTCGTGGGAGCACGCGTGGGCGTGGATGGAGTTCATCCACCGCAACCGCGAACCGGTGGTCGCGCTGGCGCGGCGGGAATCGGAGCATGCCGCGTTCACCGAGAAGGACCGCCGGAACCTCAAGCTCTACGCCCAGGGCGTGGGAACCGTCAAGTACCGGGCCATCAACACCCAGCCAGCCGACACCTACGAGCTGCGGGTCTTCGCCAGCACGCTTGTCCTCGACGAGCTGCAAGCCGCGCTCGGCCTTGCCGAGGCATCGGTGGAATACACCCGGCCGCTCTCCGTGGATGATGTCAGAGGAGAGACCGGGGAATGGTCGCGGTTCGCCGCCTGGGTGCGCGCCCGACCGCCATACGCGCCGCTCGCCCGCGAAATCGCCCGCCGCACGGCGACCGACGCCGGCGGGCCTCGCTCCGGCGGACATCGGCCGGGCACGATGCCTGGGGGCTGGATCGGTCGCCTCATGCTTGCGCTTCTGGCGGCACCGGTGCTTGTGGCGCTCGGCGCCGTCCCGGCGTGGGCGTCGACGGGTTCGCCGATCGGTGGATTTGACGTGCCGGTGGCCGCGATGGTGGCCCTGGGAGCGATCGGCGTTGGGGTCTTGGTCGTGCTGCACTACGCGATCTGGCGCAACGCACCGCCCAGGGCGCGGGTGGAGGCCGAACGTGCGGCCAAGGGACCGCTTGGGGTGCGGAACTCCCGGTTGCTGCTTGGCGGCCAGTTGATCTCGTTCACCGGTTCCGGGATGCAGAACGTCGCGTTCGGCCTGTTGGTGTTCGAGTTGTCGGGGCGGAGCGGAACCGCGTTCGGTCTGGTGCTCGGCACCCACGCCATTCCGGCGGTGTTGTCGCTGGTGGGTGGGGCGTTCGCGGACCGGTTCGACAAGCGTCGGCTGCTGTCGATCACCTACACCGGGATGGCGTTGGTCGCGGTGGTGCTGGGTGTGCTGGCGACCGGCGTCACGACCGAGCTGTGGCCGGTATTCGTGCTGGCGTTCCTGCACGGCGCGCTGGTCGCCATCAACATGCCGATTCAGCAGGTGTTCGGGGTGTCGGTGGTGGGCAAGCGGCACCTGGCCCGCGCTATCGGGCTGACCGCGATCGCCGCCAACGTCGGTCTGCTGGCCGGCCCGGCGCTGGCCACGGTGTTGGTCGGCGTTGTGGGCATCGCGCCGATGTTCTGGCTGAACGCGGCCAGCTTCCTCGCCCCGCTCACCGCGCTGGCGTTGATGGACCGCGGCCAGCTGCACGCGCCCGAGACGACCGACCGCGCCAGCTCTCGCGAGGCGCTGCGTTACGTGCGCGGTCACGCAGTTGTGCTCACGGTGCTCACGGTGGCCGCGGTGGTGGCCGCCACCGCGCAGAACACCGAGGTGACCGTGCCGCTGTTGGCGTTGCACGGTCTCGGCGGCGACGGAGCCGACTACGGCACCTTGTTGGCCGCGGCCGCGATCGGGACGCTCCTCGGCGCGGTGCTCAGCGCGCTGCGGCACGGCAAGCCCCACCTGCGGACGGTGCTCGGCGGGGCGGTGCTGCTTGGCTTGCTGCACGTCGTCGCCGGGTTCGCGCCGAGCGAGCATGCCGCCGCTCTGGTCCTGATGGTCGCCGGCCTCGTGGCGATGTTCTACGCCACCGGGATCAGCGCCTACCTGCAGCTGTCCGTCGAGCCGGCGGTGCGGGGTCGAGTCATGGGCCTGTACTCGATGCTGCTCTACGTCTTCGACCCGGTCAGCTCACCGCTGTTCGGCGCCGCCGGCGACCACTTCGGCGGGCGGTCGCCGATCCAGCTCGCCGGCGCGATCGGCGCGCTGGCCGCCGTCGCCGCGGTCGCCGTGCTGCTGCGGCCGCGTGATGTGGTCCGGATGATCGGTGAATACCGGGTTGGGTGGGTGTTCGTCCGCCACCGAGCAGTCGAGCTGCGCATCGACAACCCGGGTTTGACCCGGATCGGCAACCTGGAGCGGATCCTCGAGCTCACCGAGCGCTACCAGCGGGTCGGCGACCGCGTCGTGAAGGTCGAGAAGCTGGGCGTACTGGCCGCGTTGCCGGTCGTGAACCGGTGGCTCGACCGCGCCGCGAAGCGACGGGTGGTCTTGGTCCTGCTGGAGGTCGCGGTCGTGAGCGTAGCGCTGCTGCACGTCGTCGGGATCGGATACGCCAAACCCACCGTGATGGTGAGCGAGTATGTCGCCGCTCCGGGTGGGGTCGTCCTGCTGGCTCTCGCGATGGCGCCAACGGCAGTCGCCGTCGAGCTGGTGGCGCGCTTCGTGGACCGAGCCGATCTTGGGCGGCTGACCGTGCGGTTGTTGCGCGTTGCCGGCGTGGCGCTGGCGGTGATGGCGGCCTTCCCGACCACACCGTTCGGGGTTGCGCTCGATTGGCCGGCGCAGGTGCACCGGTGGGCGGCGGTCGTCCTGTTCATTTCGCTGCCGTGGGCGGCCATCCGGTTGGCCATCGCCCTCCCGGCGGTTCGGGCGCTGCGCGCCTCGGTGTGGACCTTCGTCGGCTTCGGCGCCGCGACCGCGGTCAGCAAAGTGCTGGACCCGGTTCTCGGCGACCTGCCATGGCTGCTGTCGACCGGCATACTCGAGCGGATCGCGTTGGGCGCCGGCGTGGTGGTGCTGGCGCTGGTCGCCGGCAGGTTGGGCGCGGGCGTGTGGAGCGTCGGCCGAGTCGGGCACAGCGGCGAGCTGGTCGGGCGGGCGCGGGCGCTTGCCGGGCGGGTCGGGTTGGACCGGCTGGCGGCGGGCGCCGGATTCGCCGGCGCGTTCGCCTTCGGCCAGGCCGCGGTGGTCGGCGCCTTCGTACTGCTCATCGGCGCCTGGCTGGTCCACCACTGGTTCCCCGGGCTGGCGCGACAACCGGCGGTGGCGCGGGCGCTGCGGCTGATCGGCGAGTTCGGGATCCCGCTGCTGCTGGGGGCGGCCGCCGGGGTCGTGCTGTTCCACCCCGGTGGGATCGCGGTGGCCGCGGTCGTGTCCCCGTTCGGTCCGCACTCCGGCGGGGTGATCAGGGACGAGCGGCCGGGTGAGCGGGCGTTGTTCGTCAACGTGCTGCGCCGCTTGAGGGGACTCGGTGAGGAGCGCCAGCAGCGCAGAGACGCCAACCGGGAGAGGGCGCCGCCGGCGGTGCTGGAGTTGCCGGTGAACGACGAGGTCCGTGCGCTGCTGGCAGAGGGAGGACTCGCCGAGGACTTCCCGGAGCGCATGGTCGGGTTCTTCTGGGCCGAAGAAGACCTGAACGTGGTATTCACGCCGATGGCTGAGCGCGTGCGGGCGGCCGGGCTGTGGAAGCGGCTGATGCACAACGCGGAGTTCTTCCACCGCGCCGGCAACCGCGCCGGCATTAACGACTTCGGCTTCGACTACGACAGCGACGCCGACGACATCGTCGGGCTGCTCTTCGGCCTCGACCGACCGCGCCCCTCGCCGGCGCGCCCGCTGGTTGGTCTTCCGCTGGAAATGCTGGACATCGCGGCAATCGACGAGATCGTCGAATCCGATCGGAAGGTTGACGGCAAGCCGAAGACGATGCAGGTCCGAGACGGCGCGGATCGCGCTCTATGGATCAAGCAGGCACCGGCCGGCGAGCGGCACAGGCTGGTGGACTGGGTGGTGGCGTCGCTGGCCCTGCGGATATTCGGGGTGCCAGTGCCGGCGTCGTGGTTGGCCGTCGCCGCGCACGACGTGACGCCCTCGGGTACGGGGAAGCCCGTGGTGTTCGCGGGCGACGTGGTCCTGGTGCAGCAGGCGCTGCCCGGCGAGGCACCCACGCACGACCAGTGGATGAACTGGCGGCACCACCTCGCGGGGCGGCTCGGTGCGGCGCTCACCATCCGGGACTGGGACGGCATCCGGCGGCACAACCTGATGGTCGACCCAGCCAACCCCCAGGCCCCGCCCGCCCAGTTCGACTTCGACAAGGCCATGGACGCCCACCCGTGGAACCGCACGGCGGAGGCGGGGTCGATCATCAACCTCGAGGGCAAGGTCTTCGGGCTGCTCACCGAGCAACATGTGCTGGCGCTGCTCGCCCAGGCGCTCGCGCTGCGCGAGCCGCTGCTCGCGGCGATGCCGAACGAGCGCCTGCGCGAGCAGGTCGCAGTCGGCCTGCTCTGGATGGCCGACGTGCTGGCGAACGACCGACTGCCGGACGAGGTGGCGCGCAGGCTCACGTCCGCTCGACGGTCGGCGGCCAGAGTCGGTTCCGAGACCGACGGTGGCTACCACCCGCTCGAGCCCCCTGCCAACCCAGGCGTTCCCCAGGCCCTGCCCGGCGGGACGCGCCAGGCACTCGGGCCGGTCGATCTCGCCGAGGCCCGCGCCGAAGGGCACGACGTCCGCGTGCACGACCCCCTCCCGGACGGGCGGTGGGACGTCACCATTACGCCCGGCGCAACCCGGGGCGGCGGTACCGAGACCGGCCCGGCCTCGGGCAACCCCGGCATCGACGGGCCGGCCATCGAAACGATCGGTGACCTGTTCGCCGCCCTGACCGGCGAATCGGGCAGCAGCGCCTACGACCTCCAGCCGCGCACCGACCTTTCGGTACGCCAGATGACGGCGCGCCTCGAGTACCTTGTCCGGCTCGGCCTGGCGGTCAAGCAGGCTGGCCGGGGCTATGGCGCGCGCAACACCTACCGGCTGTCCCGGTACGGCCAGAATGTGCTGCGCGATTGGAGGAACCTCGGCGGGATCGAGGAGGCCGAGTACCGGGAAGCGCTGGAACCCCTCGGCCGGCTCCCCATCGGCCATTCGTTCGACTCCGCGCTGTCCCAGCTTGCCTTCCCGCTGAGCCCGGTCCAGGAAACCGTGCTCCGCGTGATCGGCTACTCCGCCGGAATCCACCTGGGCAACCTCATGCGAGCCACCGGGCGGTTCGATCTCCGGCCAGAGCTGGCCGAGTTGGTGGATAGAGAACTTGTCCGGGCGCGTGGTGGGGTTACCAGGGGCTCCTACACGCTGACCCATTTCGGCCGCAGGGCACTGGAGGCGGCCGATGCCCGCAACGCCCGGTCCGCCGTCCAGCCAGACCCGGACGACGAGCCGTTCCGAGTGGGTGGGGTTGTGTCGGTGGTTGCCGAGGGTGAAGGGACCGGCGGCATCGGGGTCACCTATCGGGAACTGACCGACATTACCGGGCTCAGCAGTACCCAGCTGGACAGGTTGCTCCGAGTGCTGGTCGGTCACGGCGTGATGACCAAGGGTCGACGGCACGGACCGATCAGGCGTCAGCCGCCGAACGCCTACACGCTCTCCGCCGCCGGCAAGACCCTGCTGGCGGACCAGCGGCGGCGACCGGTGCAAGACCCCGACTACGACGCCGCGCTGGAGCGCTTGTCGGAGGCCTTCGCCGCACCCGCCAAGCCGCTGCGGAAACACGTTCTGGACGACTTGGCGGAGGTCCTCACGGACCTGCGCGCCATCCCGGCCTCCCCGTTGTACGACGGGGACGGCGGTCCCGGCGGTAGCTCCAGTACCGGTGGCGGCTCCGGTGGCCCGGGCGCGGGCACGGGCGGGGCGGGCGCGGGGGCGACAAGGCCGGGTGACCCGGCCTCTCGCGCCTGGACGGCATTGCCGGCACCCGGCCAGCGGAACCACGGCGCGGTGATAGCGAACGAGCGTGAGGGCGAGCTGGACCGGTTCGCCGACCTGGTGCCCAAGTTGGCGAAGCACGGGGTGGAGCTCGAGCAGGAGCGGGGCCCGGGGCGACCGAGGGCGCCGCCGAAGAACCTGGTGCTTCCGGTGAACGAGGCCGTCCAGATGTTGCTGCGGGACGCCGACCTCGCGGACTTCCCGGTCCGGTTGTTCGAGTACTACTGGCCCGACCGCGACCTGATGGTGGTCTTCGAGGGAATGCGGGAGCGGATAACGGCCGCGGGGCTGTGGCCGCGGTTGCTGCACCATGTCGAGTTCTTCCACCGCCATGGCATCTTGTACGCCCGCAACCATCTGGGACTGACCCACGACGAGGACGCCGAGGAGATCGTGCGCTCGGTGTTCTTCAACGGTCCGCGCTCCGCCGAGGATGTCGCGCTGGTCGAGGCGGTCGAGACCGTGGTGCGCCGGTACGCCCCCACCGGTGAGCCCGAGTCGGCCGATGCGGCGCTCGAGCTCGGGTTCGGGGTGGCGTCGGCGCTGGTCGAGGACGTCAGGGCGCAGCCGGGCCGGGCCCGGCCGGTGCTCTGGCTGTTCGCCCTGCTCGGTGGCTCGCCGAGGGCCGCGAACCTGCTGGACCGGGCGATCGCGGTCGATCCGAGGCTGCGGCTGAGCCCGGACGGCGGGGCGGTGTGGTTCGTTCCCGCCGAGCCGGTCGGCGGTCCCGCACCGATCGTCGCCTGGGCCGAGCCCACCGACGAGGCCGGAACGGCCGAGCGGATCACCGAAAGCGACCCGCTCGGTGCCCGGGTCCTCGCGCTGATCCGAGACTTCCCGAACCGCGTCGCCGGGCTGCCACTGGACGGGGGCACCCGCGCCGAGTTGGCGGGCTTCGTGCCTTCGGTCGAAGCGAACGCGTACTGGTCGGCTGGTTTGCAAAGCTCCGTCGACACCAGCCGCACCTCGGCGGGGAAGCCCACGCTGACGCTCCGGGTCTCCCGGACCATGCCGGGGCTGCTCGCCGAGGACATCCATGCGGCGTTCGCCCGGCTGGGGCATCCGATCACCGCCGAGGAAGCCCATGACCTGGGGCTGCGGCTGTTGCTGTGGCACAAGCTGACCCACGTAATGGAGAAGGCCTACGGTGTCGCGCTCGGCGGCCGGCTGGGTGCCGACACCTTCGCGGCCGGGCTGTCCTCGGCATTCGCCATTCCACTGGGTGGGCTGACGAACGCGGCGCACCTGGAGGACGAGCGGTTCGCCCACGGTATGGCGATGTTGCTGCTGCTCGAGCACATCCTCGCCCGCCATCCGGAGCTGACCGCCACACAGCGGCGTTACCTGCCCGACGTGATGCGTTCGGTGCATACCGACTCCATGCACGCCGGCGCGCGGAACCGGCACGGCGGCCCCACCAGCGAGAACACCGGCCTACCCGGCTACCTCTACTACCACCCGGCGCCGGTGGTGCTGGCCATCCTCGGATGGCTCACCCGGGTCACCCGCTCGGCATACGAGCCGCTACGGCTGGCGGACCCGAGCGCGATCGCCGGAATGCCCGGGGTACGCCCCGAGCTGGAGTTCATCCACTGGGCTCGCGAACTGACGGCCGACCCGCGCTTCGAGCCGAACGCGGACTTCTGGGCGCGGGTGAGCGAGGCGTTCGCGGGGTTGGCCGAAATCCCGGACGCGCCCGTCGGCGGGCTGCGCGCACAGCAGTTGGAGCTGCTGTTCGACCTGCTCGACCGGTTCGGGCCGGATGCCGAGATGCCGTTCGGGGCTACGCCCTCGGCGGTGGCCGAGTCGCTGGGCGAGATGCCCGTGCCGGCCTGGTTCGACGCCCACTACCTGGACCGCCCCGGAGTGGACCAGCGGGTGCTTGCTTACCGCGACCTGATCGATGAGCTGCGCTATTCCGAGCGGTTCCGCGAGGGCTGGCGCGAGCTGCTGACCGCGCTCATCGAGACCACTCGTGGCGCCGGTCCGCCCTCGCCGAGGGCGGTGCGCGGGCTGCTCACCGGGATGGTCGCCAGGGTGAAGGCCACCGGGGAGGAGGAGACCCAGCACCAGCTGATCGCCGATGCGACCGAGGCCGTCCGGGCCCTCGGTGGTGGCACCGGGCGGCACCCGAACGCCGGCGGGGTGATCATCAACGAGCGGCGGGGTGAGCGGGATCGGATTCTGCGCGTGCTGCCGGAGCTGAAGGAACACGGCAAGGTCCGCGAGGCCAGGAAGGACCCGAACCAGGCGCGGGCTCCGCCGGACGTGCTCGAGCTACCGGTGAAACGGAAGGTCCGCAAGCTGTTGCGGAAGGCGGGCCTGGCGGATCTGCCTCGCCGGATGATCGATATCTACTGGCCGGACGAAGACCTGCTCGTGGTGTTCAAGCCGATGGCCAAGCGGGTGCGCGCGGCCGGGCTGTGGGACCGGGTGGCCGAGCACGTCGAGTTCTTCCACCGAGGCGGCAACCCGCACGGGACCAACAAGCACGGCCTCGACCACGACCAAGACGCCGACGACATCATCCGGCTGCTGCACGACTTCCAGCGGTTGAGGCGGGGCAAAGCGATCTCCGATGGCGGGTCGGCGGTGTCCACCGTGGTGCTGCCGCTGATGGCCACCGGGATGGGTGCCAACCCGTTCGAGGTGAGCCTGCTGGCCACGCTCACCTATGGGGCGAGTGTGGTGTTCGGGCTGCCGGCCGGTTGGATCGCGGCGCGGGTGCCGAAACGGCCGCTGATGATCGGGGTCGACCTGGCGCGGTTCGTGCTGGTCGCCTCGGTACCGGTCGCGGTGCTGTTCGGCGGGCCGACGATGGTCCAGCTGTACGTGGTGGCCGGGGCCACCGGCGCGCTGTTCATCGTTTACGCCGTTGCCTCCGGTGCCTACGTCCCGGAGCTGGTCGGCCCACGCCAGGTTCCGGCCGCGAACGCCTCGCTGGTCACCGCCTCGTCCACCGCGCAGTCCGCGGGCCCCGCGATCGGGGGCGGGCTAGTCGGAGCGATCGACCTGGTGACCACCCCGGTGCAGGCAGCGGCGGCCACCCAGGGACTCGATGCGCTGTCCTACCTGGTCAACGTCAAGATGCTGACCGACATCGAGACACCGGACACGCCGTTGCCGCCGAGAAAAGCCTCGGTCCGCAAGGGCCTTTCCCTGCTGTTCGGTGACTCCGTGCTGCGCGGCCTTGCGCTGTTCGATGGTTTCGCCCGGTTCTTCCTCGGCGCAATCTTCGCCGTCCAGACGCCATACCTGGTGAACGAGCTGAAACTGCCCGGCTGGTCGGTCGGTGCGGTTGCAACCGTGATGTTCCTCGGTGGCTGGCTGGCCGCGCGCTGGGCGAACTCGCTGGCCGAGCGTTACGGCCCGTCCCGGGTGTTGTGGGTGTCGCCGCTGGTGGCGGCACCGGTGGCGCTGGCGATCTATCCGTTCGCTCCGGTCGACTGGGGCGGGTTGGCGATGGCCGCCAGCGGGCTCACCGCCGTGACGGCGATGACCCGGGTGCGGCAGGCCATCTCGGACACCGTGCTACAGCTGAACGTTTCCCCGGAGCTGTTGTCTCAGGCGTTCGCCGCGAACCGGTGGGTCGGGAACTTCGGTGCTCCGTTCGGCGCGGCGTTCGGCGGGGCGCTGGCCACCTGGATGGGCATGCGCGAGGCCGCCGCCGTGGTCCTGGTCGGTGTGGGAGTCGCCGCCGTGGTGTTCCTGGTGCTCTCCCCGCTGCGCGGCGCGAAGACCTACGAGGACATCTCGGACGTGATACAGCGGCGCCGGGGCGGCGCGGTGATGATCGAGCTGTCCACCGGCCGACCGATGCCGCAACGGCATCACCAGTACGCGGCCGCGCGCACCTCGATCGCCGAGCTGATGGTTGAGCAACGGCCCGAGCCGCTCGGCCCCGGCGACCCCGAATACGAGCTGGCCGATCCGCTCGGGCGGTGGGCGCGGCACCGGGTGCCGATGTATGTGCTCACCGGGTTGAACCGCCGTTATGCGCTGCGGGAATGGCGGCTCGGGTCGGAGCGCACCGGGCTGGTCATGTTCGTCGCGCCGGGCCCGGACGGGCGGCTGGCGGTGTTCGTCGACCCGTTGACACTCGCCCGGTTGCGCACGCTCAGCGAAACGGAACGCGCCCAACTGGCCGAGCGGGAGCTGGCTCGCATCCTGCACGAGGACTGGTCCGAGCAGCGGATTCAACGGATGGTGCTGCCCGCGCCGGAGCGGCTGCGCGAGCTGGTGACCGAGTCCGACCTCGGTAGCCCGGCGCTGGGTAACCCGGTCGAGCTCGCCGTCGCGGTGATCGACCACCTGGACACCCGGCCGGGTGGCAGCGCTTCACGCCGGCGGTTGAGCGCCCACTTCGGCGTCGACGCGGACACGCTTGACGCCGCGCTGCTGCTGCACCCCCGGCTGTGGCCGGACGAGAATCCCGCGCCGCCACAGCTGCACCCCCGGCTGTGGCAGGAACCGGCGGACCCGACCGCGCGCCTGCTGCCAGCGGGACCGGTCGTGATCCCGGCGTCCCGAAAGCGGGGCAGAGCGCTCGAGCCCGACCCTGACCGGCCAATCGTCCGGATCGCCAACCGGATCACCGACCGGGGCGGACCCGCGGGGACCGTGCACGACGCGATCGACCTCTTCCCCGCGCTCATCGACGAGCTCGAGCTCCACCTCGACCCGGCCACCCGCGCCCGCCTGGTCGCGCTTCTCGAGCACATCCGCGCCCACAGCTACTGGGCGCCGGACGACGGGCCCAGCGAGGTGCGTCGCGGCGCCGACGGCTGGGAGATGCTGCTCACGCGGGCCGACGTCAAGTTCAACGCCGGCCATCTGCGCCAGGCGTTCGGGCTGCTCAACCACCCGATCACGCCGCGCCAAGAGGCGCGGCTGGGCATCTTCGAGCTGGTCTGGCACGAGCTGGCGCACGTGCTGCAGGTGGCGCACGGCGAGGCGGCCGGGACTACACACGACGCGCTCGCCCTGGCGGCCTTCGCAACCGGCAGGACCACACCGCTGATCCAGGAGCCGAACCCCTACACCAGCGCCGTCCTGGTGGAGAACGAGCGGTTCGCGGAAGGCCTCGCGCAGTTGCTCCTGACCCGCTACAGCGGCGATCGGTTCATGGGTTCCCGGTGGCAGGCGCACTATCTGCCGGCCGTGCTGCGCTCGGTCAAGATCGACGCCTTCGGCTACGGCGGCCCGCACTCCGCGCCGCTGCCGGACAACCCGGAGCTGCCCGGCTACCAGCACTTCCACGACGAACCGACGGTGCGCGCGATCCTCGCGGCCCACCGGCAAGCGCTGGCCGGGTGGTCCCCACGCGGACCACCGCACTGGTCCTGGCGCTACGGCGACGCGCCCCTCGGGGGTGCGTCATGACCATGCGCGCCCGCGGTCCGCCTCCGCTCTCGATGCGTGTTCGCAACCCCCGAAACCCCCGAAACCCATCGAGAAAAGGACCCGAAGTGTCTTCTTTCACCACTCTCGCTCGCCCGGTGCATCGGCACCCGGCATTGAACTACCTGCGGTTGGCGGATCTGCTGCGTCAGACGCTGGCCGAGCACGACCTGGACTGCGCGTCGCTGTCCTGGTTGTCGCACACCCTGGGAGTCCCGGCGGTCGAACTGCGGACCGCGGTCAAGTACGCCCTGCACCTCGGCATTTGTGAGAGCGGCGCCGGGCCGGTGCTGTACTGCCTGCCTCGGCAGCCGATGGCAACCGGTTTCGAGGCCGTCCATCGCAACGGCCGGATGGTGTTGCGGCTGCCCGGGCACGGGTTGCGGCCACCGCTGTTGATCAGCGGTCAGCACGTCGGCCCGGTACCCGAGGACGAGCGTGCGGGCACTCTTGGCGCCGGAGAGCTGGCCTACACGATCTGCCGGTTGACCTTGATGGCCGGCAACTGGCTCGTGGCCGCATCCGACCCCACCCGGCTGTTGTTCGAGCTGATCGCCGAGGGCTGGCGGCACGGATCGACCAGCCGCCTCGGCCGAGGATTCAGCATCCACCGGGCCAGCTTCACCGAGGCGATCGCCACCGAACCGGCAACCAACCGGATCGAGCTCGTCACCAACCGGCACCGCGGCGGCCATCAGCTGGTCAACCTCTATCCCATTCCGGCGGTGACGGCATGAAGCCCACCCCCCGCCGCCTGCGCCGAAGCGTTCTGCCGGTGCGTAACCGGAACGGTGCCATCGGCACCGCCACCGCGGTGTCCGAAGGACTCGCACTCACCGCGCTGCACGTCATCGCGTGGGAAGACCCGGCAACTTTGCGTTTGGGTTGCGATCCGGGGCTGGTCGTGTGTGACGTCGCCACCCTGCCCTTGACCGACTACCAGCGAGTACACGAACAGGCCAGCCGCTCGCTGTGGCGAGCCCAGGCAATGGTCGGCGACACCGTCGACGCCCTGGGCACCGTCGACCTTGCGCTGCTGGCGGTGCCCGGGCTGAACGCTCCGCCGCTGCAACCGCGCGAGCGCCCGGTCGAGGTGGGTGAGCACGTGGTGGTGCCTGGTTACCCCGGCGGGCAGTGGAGCATCACCCGGGGTCCGGTCACCGGAGCCGATGACGCCGATTTCGCCGTGCGCCTGCTGCTCGGCCCCGGCGCCAGCGGCTCACCGGTAGTGGATCAGGACGGCCGCCTTGTCGGTGTGGTCACCCTGGATCACGAGGTCGCCACCATTTGTGTCGGCCCGGGGCTGTTGGCCGCCTTCTTGGGGCAATTCCTGGCGGTCAGCCAAGAAAGCGGGCTGCCGCGATGAGCCCCCGGCCCGTGATTAACGTGTTCCTGGTCGAGGATGACCGGCGCAACAGCGAGCGGATAGCCCAGGCGCTGTCGAAATGCGGAATGAGGACCCTCCGTTCTCGGTCGACAGGCTTGGTGTTCGACGCGGTCAGGAAGTGTGACGTGGCAATCGTGAGCTTCGTATCGCCCACCGAGGATCACGTCGCAATGGTGTCGGCGATACGCGCCGTGAGCGGGATACCGGTGCTTGCACTGATCGACAACGATCGCGTCCGTCCCCAGGTGGACGGGCATATTCTCGCGTCACGGGGAACGGAGGAACTTGCTGCGAGAATTGTTGAGGTAGTCCGGCGGCCATCGGCCGATGCGGCCCCGAACGGGGTAGTCCGAGCCGGCGACGTTGTGATCGATCTCAAGAAGCGCCTCGTCACCGTTGACGGCGCTGAGGTACGGCTCACCGATACGGAGTTCTCGGTCCTTGCGGTAATTGCGGGGGAACGCGGCAGGCTCTGTGACAAGGACCGCTTGATAGCCCAGGCGTTGGGGCGTTCCACCGGTGAGGCCACGGCGGTGTTGCATGTGTACATTTCAAAGATTCGGAAAAAGATCGGACGTCCATCCCTTATCGAACAAGCTTCCGGATACAGAATTTCAGGTATGACGTGATCGCACGGTGCTCCCCCGGTCGAGCACAGGTTCCGTACGCCGCGCACATGGCGCAACCTGTGCTCGGCGTACACGAACCGTGCGCGAGCGGCTTATCGGCCGGTCGCCGGCGAGAGCGGTCATGTGGCGTAGACGGAGAATTCGGAGAGCATGCGTTCGTCGGTGAACAACTGGTCGCGGCTGCGGGTGCCGCGTTGCAGCGCGACCGCCGTGGCGAGCGTCTGCACCAGTGAGATGAAGGAGGTCACCGAGCGCAGGATCGTCACGCCCTCGCAGTCGACCAGGAAGGTCACGTCCGCGATCCGGGCCAGCGGGGAGGCGGCCGTGTCGGTGAACGCGACGGTGCGCAGCCCGCGCCGCTTGGCCTCGGTGAACACCCGAACCGTGTCGGCCGTGTACCGCTGGATGGAGATCGCCACGAACACGTCGTCCGGCCGAAGGTCGCGCATCTCGTCCACCAGCGCGCCGGCCAGCGGGGCCACCTGGGTCACCCCGGGCCGCACCATCCGCAGCAGGTAGGCCATCAGCTGCGCGATCGGCAGGCACTTGCGCAGGCCCATCACGTACACCCGGTCGGCCTCGGCGAGCAGCGCGACGGTGCGCTCCCACTGCTCCGGGTCGATGCGGGTGAAGGTGCGCCGCAGGTTGCGTTCCTCGTGCTCGACCGCGGTGGACAGCAGGCCGCCGGATTCGAACTGTTCCATTGCGCGGCCGAACCGGCTGACCAACTGCGCCTCCTCGGCCAGGTGGTCCCGGCAGAGCGCGACCAGCGCCGGATACCCCTTCAGTCCGAGCGTCGAGGCGAACCTGACCAGCGAGGACTGGTGCACGTCGGCCACCTTGGCCATGTCGGCGATGCTGCGGAACGCGGTGCCGCCGGGGTCGGTGAGCAGCACGGTGGCGATGCGCCGCTGACCGGACGCGAAGCCGTCCATCCGCTCCTGAAGGGCCGAACGTAACTCGGCATAGCTCGTCGGTGCGCTCAAGCCGGCAATCCCCCTCTCCTGGCAATCGATTTCACGCAACAATACTTGCGCATCGCAAGCGGGTGGTCTCGGTGCTGATCCCGGAGGAGGCCGGTGGCGTCCCCGACGCGGACCGACTGGACCGCGCCCTGCCCTGGATCGCCGAGTCGTTCACCCTGCCGCGTGAGGCTTTGTCCGAGCCGTGAAGACCCCTTGACGAAACAATAGTTGCGCCGCCACGATATTGCTCAACTTGAATTGAGTGTGGCTGACACCGCGGCACTGCTGTTGTCAACCCGGAGGGGGTAACCATGGCCACGCATCTACCGTCGAGCGGCACGGGTCTGAAGGCCGCGTTGAGCAGTCGGCAGTTGACGATGATCGGTATCGGTGGGGTGATCGGTGCTGGTTTGTTTGTGGGTAGTGGGAAGGCGATCAACGCGACGGGTCCGGGTGTGGTGTTTGTGTATGCCGCGGTCGGGGTGCTGATCGTGTTGGTGATGCGGATGTTGGCGGAGTTGGCGGTGGCGGCGCCGGATACCGGGTCGTTCTCCGCGTACGCCACCCGGGAACTCGGCCCGTGGGCCGGTCTGGCGGTGGGGTGGTTGTACGCCTATCACTGGTGGGTGATCGTGGCGTTCGAGGCGGTGGCCGGGGCGGCGATCGCGGGCAAGCTCGTGCCGGGCGTGCCGAACTGGCTGTCCGCGTTGGTGTTCATGGTGTTCTTGACGGCGGTGAACCTGGCGGCGGTGTCGTCGTTCGGCCGGTTCGAGTTCTGGTTCGCGCTGATCAAGGTCGCGTCGATCGTGTTGTTCATCGTGATCGGCCTGATCGTGATTGTCGGGTTGTTGCCGCATGTGCCGGCGCCGGGGATGAGCAATTTGACGGGGCACGGTGGGTGGTTGCCGCATGGGTTCGGGGCGTTGTTGCCGGCGGCGTTGACGGTGTTCCTGTCGTATTTCGGTACCGAGTTGGTGACGGTGGCGGCGGGTGAGTCGGTGAATCCGGCGGAGACGGTGCGCCGGTCGCTGCGGAGTGTGGCGACGCGGATCATCGTGTTCTATGTGGGGTCGATCGCGGTGGTGGTCACCCTGTTGCCGGCGTCCTCGACCGAGGTGACCGCGTCGCCGTATACGGCGGTGTTGACCCGGCTGGGTATCCCCGGCGCGGCGTTGATCATGAATTTGATCGTGTTGACCGCGGTGTTGTCGTGTTTGAACTCGGGGATCTACTCGTCGTCGCGGATGATGTTCTCGATGGCCCGTCGGGGTGAGGCGCCGGCCGCGTTGCGGAAGGTCAACGCGCAAGGGGTGCCGACTCGTGCGGTGTGGATTTGCGCGGGGGCGGGGTTCGTGGCGGTGTTGGCGAACTACTTCCTGCCCACCGATGTGGTGTTCAGCTTCCTTTTGGCCTCGGCCGGCGCGGTCGCGGTGGTCGTCTACCTGTGTGTGGCGGTGACGCAGATCGCGTGCCGGCGGCGGTTGGGTGCGGAGGGTGTGGCGGCGTTGCCGGTGCGGATGTGGGCCTACCCGTGGCTGTCCGGGCTGACCCTGGTGCTGTTGGTGGGTGTGGTGATCGGGATGGTGTTCGATCCGGCCAGTCACAAACCGCTGTACCTGACCGGCCTGGCCACGTTCGTCGCGGTCGGCGCCGGACTGATCTGGCAACGCCGGCAGGTCCGCGCCGAGCAGCAGCTTCGCGCCGAGGTACTCGCCGGGGACGTCGACTGACGATGCACATCCTGGTCGTCGAGGAGGACCAAGAGCAGGGGCGCGCCCTGGTCGACACGCTCGGCTGGGGCGGCCACAGCATCATCTGGTGCCAGCGGGACGCCATCGGCTACACCTGTTACCTGAACACCGATGCGATCCTGGTCGACGTCGGGCTGCGCACCGACCTGGACACGCTCGACCGCCTGCACCAGATCAGCCCGGCTCCGGTGCTGATACTGGTCGCCCATGCCGACGTGGCTGCCCTGCGGGAGGCCGCGCCCACCGACGAGTACCTGGTCAAGCCGGTCGACGCGAACCAGCTGCTGCGCAAGCTGGAGCAGATCGTGCACCAGGCAGCGCTGCGGGCGAACCGGGTGGTCACCGCGCTGGACGTGACGGTCGACCTCGAGGCCCGGGCGGTCTGGGTCGGCGAGCAAACGGTGCTGCTCACCGCCAAGGAGTTCGAGGTGCTCTCCATCCTCGCCCGCCACGCGGGTCAGGTGGTCAGCCGGCGCAACATCGAGGAAGCGGTGTGGGGCACGATGAACAACTCCACATCCCGGTCCCTCAACGTGCACATGACCACGCTCCGCGCCAAGATCAACCGGCCGGCGCTGATCCAGACCATCCACGGG
Source organism: Actinospineispora eucalypti (assembly GCF_039543365.1). Classification (NCBI taxonomy): domain Bacteria; kingdom Bacillati; phylum Actinomycetota; class Actinomycetes; order Pseudonocardiales; family Pseudonocardiaceae; genus Actinospineispora; species Actinospineispora eucalypti. The sequence continues at coordinate 254,295 of NZ_BAABJP010000052.1, read as the reverse complement.
TTCGGCTACCGCTTCGGCGCCCCCTCACCCGGTCCCGTGGCGAAGAGTCCCGACGGGGCCAGCGCGCCCACCCGCACCTACCTCTTGTCCTCTGCCGACCCGAGCCCGGACCGCGGCCGCCCGCACGCAAACACCGCTTAGAGCGTGTCCCGCGGATCTGGCTGGGTTCAGTCTCGCGTTAGCTTGCCATGGCGCACGGCGAGGCCAGGCGGTAGCCCTCGCCGCGCACGGTCTGGATCACGCGCGGGCGGCCGATCTTGCCGCGCAGCGCGTTGATGTGCACGTACAGGCTCTGGTCGGCCCCGTACCAGGAGTCGCCCCAGATGCGCGAGATCAACGCGTTCTTGGGGCACACCGCGCCGTAATGCTCGGCCAGCAGCGCGAGGATCTGGTACTGCCTGTTCGTCAGCTGCAGCGTCCGGCCCGCCACCGTGATGGTCCGGCCCCGGAAGTTGATCGTGACGTCGTCCAGCAGCAGCTTGTCCGGCGGGTCCGGTTCGCGGGTACGGCTGCGTCGAAGCATGTCCAGCCGTGCGACCAGCGCGGCGGCCCGGTACGGCTTGCACAGGAACTCGTTCACCCCGGCGCGCAGCGCGAGGACGTGTCGGCCGGTCTCCGGCGTGTCCACCAGGGCGACGATCGGGACGTCGCTCCTGGCTCGGATGGCCCGACAGACCCCCACGCTGCCGGCGGCCAGGTCGTCCGCGGCGAAGCCGACAAGCACCGCATCGATGTGCCGGAGCGATTCGAACACGGCCCGGGCCGTCCGTGCGCTCCGCAGGTCCACCGAGCTGCTCCGCAACTCCCCCGCAAGCGTGTCGACGACGCGGTTGCCCTTGGCGATGACCAGGATCTTCATCGGTTCACGCGTGCTGGGGTATCGCGGTGACGAACAGGTCGGCGATCAGCACCGCCCCCGGGTCGGGGCTGCCGTGTGCCGCCTCGCCGACGTAGCTGGCGCGACCCCTGCGGCCCAGCAGCTCGGCGGTTGACTCGGCGCCCCGGCGGGCGGCGTCGGCCGCGTCGGCCAGGGCGCTCGTCAGCCCCGTGCCGAGGGCGGCGGCGGTGGCCAGGGCGTCGGCGGCCGGCACCATGGCGTCCACCATCGTGCGGTCCCCGACCTGGGCCTTGCCCAACCGCTGCACCTTCTCGGTGGCAGCCCGGACACCGGCGGCGAAGGCCTCGGTAGTGGCGCCTTCGGCCAGGTGCTTGCCCAGCTCACGGAACCAAGCGCCGAGCAGCGGACCGCAGGTGCCGCCAGTGGTCAGGAACCCGGCGGACACTCGGTGCATGACGCCGCCGGCGGTGTCCGGCGGTCGCTCGGTGATCTTCTGCCGGGCGCGGACCAGCGCGGTGTCCACGTTGGTGCCGAAGTCGCCGTCGCCGGCGCGGCGGTCGAGCTCGGTGAAGTCGACCTTCGCCTTCTGGACGTGGGTGGCGAACCGGTCGATCCAAGCCAACGCTTCGTCCAGGGTCATCTGCCGGGTGCGTTCCACGGTGCTCACCAGGTCACCGCCGGGGTGCGGACCGGGGCGTCCCACAGGTCCAGGAACCGGTCGTCCGCCTTGGTCAGGGTGATCGAGCAGCCGGCCATGTCCAGCGCGGTCACGTACGGGCCGACCAGCGAGCGGACCACCCGGATGCCGCGCGCGGCCAGCTGGTGCACCACGGCGCGGTGCGCGATGTGCAGCTCCAGCGGGTGGGTGGAGCCGAGGCCGTTGGTGATGGCCAGCACCTCGTCGCCCCTGGTCAGGCCCACGGCCTCGACGATCGGTCCGACTACCGAGTCGACCAGGTCGTCGGCGGTGGCGAACGGGACCCTCCCCCGGCCCCGTTCACCGTGGATGCCGACGCCCATCTCCACCTCGTGGTCGGCCAGCTCGAACGACGGCTGCATCTGGTCCGGCTGGGTGCAGCCGGTGAGCGCGAAGGCCATCGTGCGGGACCGGGCGACCACGCCCCTGCCGATCGCGAGCACCTCCTCGTGGCTGGCGCCGCGTTCGGCCGCGGCTCCGCAGGCCTTGTGCACCGCGATCACCGCGGCCGTGCCCCGCCTGCCGGGGCCGTCGTCATCGCCGTCGGTGGCCAGGTCGTCGTCCACCAGGATGTGCCCGACCCGCAGCCCGTCGTCGGCCAGGGTCTCCTCGGCGATCTCGAAGTTCAGCACGTCACCGGTGTAGTTCTTCACCACCAGGATCGCGCCGGCGTCGTGCGCGACGGCCCGGGTGGCGGCGATGATCTGCTCGGTGGTCGGGCTGGCGAACACCGCGCCCGGCACCGCCGCGTCCAGCATTCCGGTGCCGACGAACCCGCTGTGCAGCGGCTCGTGCCCCGATCCCCCGCCGGAGGCCAGCGCCACCTTGCTCGGGCCGGCCAGCTCGGCGCGCCGGACGAAGCTGGGCGTGCGGTTCCACCGGACCAGTCCGGGATGGGCCAGCTCGAGCCCCTCCAGCGCCTCGTCAACGAAGTCCAGGGGCTTGTTGAGGAGTTTCCGGCCGCTCATCCGCTCTCCCTTGAGAAGTTGCCGCTGTTCGACATAATCGAAAAGACTTCGTTAATACCGAAGCTACTTCGGACGGTACGGGAGAGACCCGCGGCACACAAGGGCTCGGCCTCATCGGCGCGGGGTGAGGAATCGGTACAGAAAAGTGCTGACCAGTGGCGGCCCGACGCAGATGGTCGCGGTGTGGTGGTCCAGGGTGACGACGCCGGCCAGGCGGTTGTGAAGGTCCAGTGCGGGAGCCCCGCTGGCGCCGGGGCCGAGCAGCATGCGCACCGCGAAGTCGGCGCCGTCCGTGCCGACCACCGGCCCGTGGTTGACGCTCCAGTACCCGCCCGGGTAACCCGGCACCACGAGGTGCTCCCCAGGGCTGACCGGATCGCCACGCGGCGACACCGCCGGCCCGGGCAGCCCCGGCACGGTGAGCAGCGCCAGGTCGACGGTGCTCAGCGCGTGATCCACCGGGCCGCCGGTGAGGTGTTCGGCGTACCGCTGGGAGCGGCGGGCCAGCTCGCCGGCGTCCCGGTACCCGGCGAGCGGCAGGCTCTGAACCGCCGCTACCGGATAGCGGGCGTGCTCGCCGACACTCAACGTCGCCGGGCCGTCCCTGGTGATGACATGCAGCGCGGTCAGTGCCAGCCCGGGCGCGACCACGGTGGCGGTGCCGATCACGCCGCCCGGGTTGCGCACCGGCAGCACCCTTCGGCGCAGCCGGCGCGAGTTGAGCCTCACCGGTCGACCCCGCGGGCCGGGATCGGGTAGAGGTTGACCAGCTCGTGGCCCTTCCCGCGCCGGTTGGTCACCAGCTCCAGCCGGTTGGTGGCGTCGCCGGACACCCCGGAGCCGGCCGCGATCGGCGCCTGGAAACTGGCCCGGTGGATGCCCAGCCCGCCGAGCTGGTGGGTGCCGTCGGCGTGCCGCCACGCCTCGGCCATCAGTTCGAACAGGAACCTGGCCGGGTCGGGGCTGGCCGGCAGCCAGGTTCCCGCCATCGAGGTCAGCCGAGACACGGTGTACCCGAGCTCACCCGCGCCGAGGGTGGCCTCTCCATCGGGTGCCGGTCCGACCCGCCGCCCGATGATCAACAGCGGCGAGCGCAGCCCGCGCCCGGGCAGCCGCAGCCGCATCCGCCCTCGCCGGTACTCGGGCAGGAAACCGGCGGCGATCGGCTGGTGGGGCAGGCAGTACACCAGCTCGCCCGCTCGGGTGGGTTGAATGCCCAGGTGCAGGGCGTAGTCCATGGTGGCGCGCAGCTCGGTCTCGGACACCCCGAGTTCGCGGCACAACCAGATCAACGGGGCGCAGTCCACGCCGAACTCGGCCAGTCGCTGGCACACCAAGTCGGCCAGCCGCAGGTAGGTGAGGGCCGGATGCGAGCGCACCGGCCGGGTGTAGGTGAAGGTAGACAACGACGGATCCTTTCCCGGACGGGTGGGTGGGCGGAAACCGCGTCGCCGGGGTGGGGCGCGGGCGCTCACGGGCCACCCCCGATCCGCCGGAACTCGAGGCGCAGTGCCTCACACGCCCGCTCGGCCAGCAGTGAAAGCTCGTTTCGGGGCATTCCGAGGAGGGCGGCTGCCTCCCTGGTCTGCCGTCCTTCCACCTCGATGGCCCAGAGCGCGGCGCGCATCGGTTCCGGCAGCGTGTGGAATGCCGCGCGAATTGTTTGGCGATCGGCGACCGCCCTGCCGATGTCCGGGACCGAAGGCGTGGGCAACTCGGCCGGCAGCGGTTCCGGTGGTGCCCTGGCCGGGTGTCCGCCGGCCACTGGTCGGGGCGGGTCGGGGCCGATCCCCAGCCGGGATAGTTCGGCGGCGAGCGGGGCGTAGACGCGCCGCGCGGCGACCCAGTGCGCGAAGGTGGACCAATCCAACGGGGTGTCCCTAGCGCGGGTGTAGCCCACCGAGGCGGCCGCGAACGCCAGCGCGGCCTTGACCACGGTCGGGTCCAGCGAGCTGGCGAACACCCGCAGCTCAAAGGTGTCCGCGGGGGTGGTGTTGATCGCTCGGTTGCGGTTGTCCCCGCGCACCCCAGCCGCATAGTCGGGGATCCGGTTCCGGTCTTCCTCGGTGAACTCGGCCCACTCGGTCGACCGCCGCCGAGCCAACGTGGTGACCTTCGCGGTGTTGTCGTAGATCAGCGTCATCCAGCGTTCGATGTGCTCGGCCGAGGCGAAACCGGCGCGGCTGAGGTGGATGTGCATACCGAGGCCGTCGGTGGTCGCGCCCATGGCCTCGAGCTCGGTGAGCAGCGCCCACGGGAAATGGAGCAGCGCCCACCGGTAGCCCATCGGATGGGTGACGATCTCGAAGCCGTGCCGGGTGCCACCTTCCTTCTTGAGGTAGCCGAGGCCGCCCAGCAACTCTTGGCTGAGCCGGGCGAACCGCCGCACCCTGCCGGCGACTGTGTGGATCTCCAGCTCTAGTCCGAGGAACAGCGGGCCTCGGCCGCGGTGCGCCGGTCTCGGTTTCGCTGCCTTGGGCAGGATCAGGCTGCCCGCCGGGCCTTCGGCCTGTTCATGGACCGATGGCGCATCGCCGGCTGTGAGCTCGTGGTAGTTGGGCGGCAGTGAGTGTGCCGGCGGGGCGGGCGAGTCCGGTCGCCAGGAGCGCAACAACGCGTCCAACAGCTCGACCGCGAGCCATTGCGTGGCTACCGATCGTTCGACTCGTGGCGTGCGTGCCGCCCGGGCGGAGGACACCAGGCTGCGCCGCTCGCGGAGGGCCTGCTGGAGCATCCGCTGTAGCCAGAAGGCCCGACGCTCCCGATCACCGCGGTTGGTGGCCGGCATCCGGTCGGCCAGATGCACCCACTCGTGGGTCAGGCTGCCGACGGCGTCGATAACCGGTTTGGGCAGCTCCCCGGCCCGGGCGGGGTCGAAGTCGAAGGTGGAGCGGCGGAACACCATCAGCCCGAGGTCGGTCACGGCAAACGCCCCCGGCGAGACCGACCTCCCGCGGGAGGCCCGGTAGTACCGGAGGAACTCGTCGTCGGGCAGCAGCCGCACCCGAACCCGGCCGGCGACCCGCCGCAACCAGACCCCGGGACCGGCCTCGACCACGGTCCGATAGGCGAAGGTGAACGCCGACCTGACCCGCTCGCCGAGCTGGTCCCAGTCCGGCAGGTCGAAGGCGTCCAACGGATCGGTGCTCCGGTCCAGATGCTGAACAAGCAGCCCGGACAGCTCGTCCTCAGCCTCGGGGTGCTCGGCCAGGGCCTCGATCGCCCGGCCCAGCGCGGCCAGTGGGTCGGCCAGCTCACCGGCTGGAGGGGTGACCTCGCCACTTAGCGACCACAGTGTGTTCCGTGCCCGCTCCTTGGTTGCCTCCGCATCGGCCCGCTGCCCGGCGGCCTCCAGGTCGATGGCCAGCGCCCACAGCTGCTCGGCCCGCCGCAGCCGCGGATGGTGTCGCTCGGGGAACCTGGTGAGGCTGGCTCGCGGCCTGAGCGTCTCGGCGTGCAGCCACTCCAGCAGATCGGTCGGCTCCGGGTGCGCCCCGTCGTCGAGGTGTCGCAGGAACCGGAGCCACCAAACGGCAAGATCCGGGTCGTTCGCGATCAGCCGTTCCATCGCGCGCGCGAGCCAGAACGGCACGAAAAGCGGACGTTCCTCGGCGACCACGCCGGGCGGTCTCGGGGCCAGGCCGAACAGCTTCCCTCCCACGGCGAACGCGCCGATCAGGCGGACGCGGCGTACCAGGTCGGGCGGTCCCCGGGCCAGGTGCGGCAACTCCTCGCGGGCGTCCAACAGCTCCCGAGCGTCGGCCAACACCCGTTCCACCTGATCCGCCGCCCCGCCGCCGGCCATCTCCCCAACGGCGGGGCCTGGCTGCAGGCCCAACCGCCGCAGCTCCTCACTGAGCGGGCGGTACTCGGGCTGGTCGCCGACCCAGCGCACGAAGTCGGCCCAGGCCAGCGAGGCATCCGGGTCACGGGTGTACTCCACGGTTGCGTCCGCGAACGCGAGCGCGGCCTTGACCAGATCGGGATTCAGCGTGCTGGCGAACACCCGCAGCTCGAAGGTGTCCGCGTTGCGCGTGTTGATCGCCTGGCCACGTTCCGTCTGCAGGGTGCCCTCGGCGTACTGCCTGAGCAGGCGGCGATCGTGGTCGCTGAACTCGGCGTGCCGCCTCGACTCCCGTCGGGCCAAGATGACCACTTCGTCGCGGTTGTAGTGGATCAGGCGCATCCAGCGGTAGATGTGCTCCGCTGAGTCGAAACCGGCGCGGCCGAGATGGACGTGCAGGCCGACCCGCTGGACCAGGGAGTCCGGCACGCCGATCTGGGGCAGCACCGGCCAGGGGAAGTTGGCCAGCATCCAGCGGTAGGTCATCGGGTGCGTCACCAGTTCGAAGCCGCGCACGATCGACCGGTCCGCCTTCAGATAGGCCCGTGGACCCATCGTGCTGAACACGAGCTCGACAACCTCGCGCAGCCGCCCCTTGGGTACCTCGATCTCCAGCTCCAGGCCCAGATACAGCGGACCGTCACCGTGGAACACCGGTAGCGGCTTGTAGTCCGGATCGCGGATCAGGTCCCTTACCCTGGCAAGCCATCCCGCGACCTGTGCTGAGTGGGCCAGCGCCGGCGGTTCGGCGGGGCCGGCGGCGTTGAACGCCGCGGCGATCGGGGCGGCGTCCCGGTCGTGCCGATGCCCGGTGTGCTCGTCACGAACCAGGTGGAACTCCCACTCGTGGTACAGGAACCTGGCCCACTCGGCGGCGAAGGACGGGTCGGCCGCGATCCGCCGTTCCACCCGGCGGGCAATGTGCGCGGGCACCAGGATGATGCCGTCCTCCGGTGCGGCGCCGCGCGGTTTCCAGCTGAAGCCGTACAGCTTTCCGTCCAGCGGGGCCTCGTCGGTGATGCGCACCAGCTTGACCAGCTCGGCCGGCCCCCGCGCCAGGTTGGGGAACTCGCCACGGGAGTCGAGCAGCTTGCGGGCCTCAGCACGCAGCCGGCCGATCAGGGGCAGCATCACCGCACGTGCGACGCGGCTGTCGACGCCGTCCGCGATGGAGCCACCGTCCCCGTCGGCGGGTTCGGCGACCAGGTCCAGCCGGTGCGGCTCGGCCGTGAGCGGGCCGTACGCGGCATGTCGCACCACCCACCGGGCGAAGCCGGACCTGGGCGGGCCTCGGGCGAACGCGGCGCCGACCGGGGCACCCGGGGTGAGGCTGACCAGCCACTGCCCGGCGACGAAGCTGTGCAGGAAGATCAGTTCGGGAGTCGCGGTGGCCGCGCCGAGCAGGTCGTCGGGATGGATGAGCCAGAACTCGCTGGCCAGCTTCGGCCTTTCGGTCGGGCGCACGATCCGGCGATCGCCGGCCGAGCCACCGGGCCGCAACGCCAGCGCGCGAGCCAACCCGGTCCATTCGACCGCGTCGGTGAGCAGCCGCTCGGCCTGGTCGAGGCGGGCGGCCACCAGCACGCGCAGCCGCGGCTCGGCGAGCACGGCGAGCAACGGCTCCCGCAGGCCGACCAGGTGCACGATCTGTGCGCGCAGTTGGGCCTCGGTGAGTTCCCGGACCAGGTCGGCCCGTGTCGAGGCCTGCTGGACCAGCTTGGCGACGAAGCTGTCGTTGTCCTCCAGAGCACGGTCGAAGTCGATGCGAACCAGCTCACCGGGCGCGGGCACCTTGAAGTTGTGCGGATGCGCGGCGCCGTCCCAGTCGCCGAGCAGCGCGTTGAGCGCGATCTGGGCGATCCACAGCTCGGCGACGTCCCGCAGGTCCGTCGGTGCGGGTCCGGGGACCCGGCCGACGATCTCCACCACGTCGCCGGCCCGCAGCACGTAGCCGCGCCGGCCGGGCAGCGGTTCGGTGGCGATGGCTATCTCGGACCAAGGCGCGTCGAAGCCGGCGACCTCGAACAACCGGGGGCCGGCCGACGAGCGCAGCAGCATGCCCGGGTTGCCTTCCCAGTGCTTGAGCACCAGCAGGTTGCGCTGCGCGTCGTAGGCGGTGAACACCTTCACCCGGCTGCCCCGGATGACCTCCGAGGTCAGCGATTCGCCGAAGCGCAGCCGGCCGAGCGGAACCAGGGGCTGCGCCTGGGGCAGCGCCTCAGCGTGCGCCCATACCTGGTCCTCCGACCAGTCCGGGTGTTGCCAGTGCACCAGCTCGTGGTTCTCCATGCCGATGCGTGTCGCCAGGTCGAAGTCACTGATCCGGCCGTCGAACAGCTCCCGGTCGGCGATCACCGTGGCGGTATCCCGGTGCAGGAAGTACAGCACGGTCACCGGGGGTAGGCCCCGGCGAGCCAGTTGCTCTGTCAGGACCGCGGCGAACCCGTCACCCAGCGAGAACCCGAGGCCGGCGGCGGCCCAGGTGCCCTGCGGGGTGGCCAGCATTGTCCGTTCGTTGTCCGCCACCTTCAGCGTGCCCCGGGACCGCAGCAGCCGCACGGTCTCCAGCAGCGCTTCCAACAACTCGCCCTCGGCCTCGACCGGCCGACCGGCCTCGCCGAACGCGATCAGGTGGCCGGCGTGCTCATGCTTGCCTGGGGCGGCGCGGCGGTAGCGGTCCAGCCTGGTCTCGGAGAACGCCCCGGGCAGGGATGCCTCGAGCGACGCGATGTACCGGGCGATGCCCAGCACCACCTCGTGCACCAGCTCGTCCCGGGTCAGCCACAGCCGGTAGGCGGCGGGTGGGCCGTCCGCCGTGGTCAGCAACGCCGTGATGACCTCGTCGGGTCGGGTCTGCCTGACGTACCGGGTCTGGAACTCGCCGCTGCGCAGCCAACCCCGGGAGCCGTCCCAGCGCGCCGGGTAGTCGGTGTCGGTGACCAGCCGGCCGAGCTTGTCCTTGTCGTCGGCCGGGTGGAAGGTGATGTGGCTGACCTTGGCGTTGACCTGGAGCAGGACGCCGGAGTCGTCTCCGAGCAGGTAGTCGCGCTCGAACCGTGCCCGCGCGCCGGTTACGTTCTTGAGGACCCAGCCGCCGAGCAGGTCGGCCAGCTCGGTCATCAGTGGGCGGGCCAGCTCCTCGAGCGCGGCGCCGAGCATGTTCCCCACCCAGCCGCGTTGGCGGAGCACAACGAAGCCGATCGGGTCGGCGGCGAAGGCGGCGTGCGCCGCCGGGTCGGTCAGCCGCGCGCCGTACTTGGCGATCACCCGGTCGATCTGGCGCTGTTGCTCTTCGCTCAGCCGGCTCGGCCGCCGGTGCGGCTCAGGTGGGTAGGCGGCCCGCTGGTCCAGCCTCGGCCAGCCGCCGCTGTCCGGCTCGGCCGCGTCGGCCAGGGTGGCCGGGGTGATCACCACGACGCCCCGGGCGGCTAGCGGCACGTTCGGGTCCCGCCAGCGGGCCAGCACGATCCGGCCCAGCAACGCGCGCTGCGCGTCGGTCAGCTCGGGCACCGCGTGCGGGTCGAGCAGCAGCGGTGGCCCCCGGGGCAGCAGCGGGGTTAGATCGGGTTGCGGGTGCAGATGGTCCACCAGCCGGGGCAGCAGGGCGAGCAACGCCGCGTTGTCCTCGGCCGACCAGCGCTCCCGGGCAGTTACCCAGACCGTGGTCGTGCCGGCCAGGGGCCAGGCGTCACCGGGGCGGTCGGCGTTGACCAGCCGGGTTCGTTCCTCGGCAATGTCGCGCAGTACCCGCTCGGCGCCGTCGCGGTCGGACTCGCTGTACCGGATGGCCAGCTCCTCCAACATCCGCTGGTAGCGCTCCGACCGGCCGGGCAGCATGCGCAGGTCGGCCAGCACCGCCCGCAGCAACGGGCTCACCTCGTCGGTGCTCCCCCGCACCTGGTCCCAGGTCAGGATCGGGAACGGGGTGAGGCCGCTGTCGTGCGTGGCCCGCAACGCGCGCAGCATGGCGCCGATCATCTGGATCTGCGCCCGGCGCAGCCGCCACCGGGCGTCCGCCTCGAACCAAACGGCCACCTCGTCCCACAGTTGGTGCGACCGCGGCGCCGGCAGGGCGAGGCCATGCAGCAGTGCCCGGCCGTCTCTGGTCGGCAAGTAATCCCCGCTCGGTCGCGCTCGGATCAGCATCCAGCCGGCGAAGACCCGCAGCAGGTAGCCGACCGTGCTCTCCCCTATTCCGGTGGCCTTCGCCACCTCCGCCGGCGTGATCGGTGTCTCGGCCTCGACGACCGCGCGCAGCACCGCCCTCGGCGAGCGCCTCGAGTTGAGCTTCGGTTCCGGCCACTCCCGCTCGGACGTGCCCGGCAGGAACTGGTCGGCCAGCAGGGTCAACATGCCCTCGTCGGCCTCGACGTCGAGACCCAGCCCGATACGCAGCAGCCCGGCCTGGGCCAGCCAGGCAAGCACCAGGCCGGCGGTGTGCTCCGGCACCTCTGGCAGCGCGACCCGGCGCAGTTGCTCCACGGACAGGCCCGGCTCCTGCGCGGCGGTGCGCAGCAGCTCGACGATTCCGGCCGGCAGGACGTCCGGCGCCCGCCCGGACCGGTGCGCCCGTCGTTCGGCCGCCGCACGCAGCCTGTTGATCACCAGCGCCGCCCGGTACAGCTTGACGAACTCCCGACGCTCTCGCTCGTGCGCATGCTCGTGGCCGGCCCAGCCGTTCTCGGTGTGCCGGCGCTCGTGTGCCCGCAGCAGCGCGTACAGGGTGTCCCGGTCGGTCGCCGGGAGCCTGTCGAGCCCCCGCCGGACGTGGTCGAACATGAACGTTATCCAGTGACCCCCGACCTGGACGGTGTAGGCGAGGATCTCCAGATCGGCGTTCGGTAGCCCGGCCCTGGTGAAGAACGGCTGCGCCGCCGCCCAGTCCAGCACCAGATCGGTCTGCGGTCCGGCCAGGTCGGGACGGGTCTCCAAGTAGGCGGCCACTGCGGCGGCCACCCGCAAGTCGTCCTCCGACTCGTACGGCCGGGTGGTCAGCCCGCCGCCGGTGGAGCGGGCGTCCTCGACGATCAGCAGCACCGTCAGCCGCAGGGACCTGGTCGCCGAGGCGTGGCCGGCGTCCTCGATTCGCCGCAGGGCGGTGACCAGGTTCTTCACCAGCATGGCGGGCGCAGCGTCGGCTCGGCTCCACTGCCGGTGCAGCCGGACCAGGTTGTCCTGTTCGGAAGCGGGCACCGCCGTGGTCAGCTCGGTGAGCTGGCCGAGCAGCCGATCACGCAGGTAAGCGGTGGTCCCGGGGCGGCCGCGATGGGTGCGCTGTTCGCGCAGCCACCCATGGGCCGCGAGCATCAGTTCGGCCCGGCCCGCGGCGTAGGCGTCCGGGTCCGTCTCACGTAGCCCCCGCAGCCCTGCCAGCGCATCCTCCAGGTCGGCCGGATCGACCGCTCCCGGGTCGGTACCGGTTCGCGCCGGTTTGCCGTTGGTCTCGTCCAGGTGGAAACGGCGGGCCAGGGCGAGCGCGATCTCATGGGTGAGCGCGTTCCGGGTCAGGGGTATGCGGTAGGCGTGGCCCGGGCCCTCCGCGGTGCTCAGCTCGACCGCGGTGGCCTGGTCGGCGGTCGTGTCGGCGAGGAACCGGTCACGGAACGCCACGAGCGGCAGGCCTGAGGGCCGCTCGTCCCAGTGGATCGTGTACCCGGCTCCGGCCGGTAGCTCGGACAGCAGCGCCGCGAGCGGTTGGTGGTCCCCGTCGCCCACCGCGACCACCGCCCCCTCGGCGTCGACCAGCAGGAAGCCGAACGTGGCCACGTCGCGGGTGCCCCGGCGCACCACCACGTTGGCCATGAGCTGGGCGTTCAGCAGCTCGCCCAGATCGGCCATCATCGGGCGGGCCAGCTCGACCAACGCGGCGTCCACCAGCCTCGGTGCCCACGGGTAGCGGCCGGACGTCAGGAACCCGACCGAGTCGGCGGCGAACGCCGCCCGCACGCCAGGTGCGGCCACCTCGGCCCGGTGGCGCTCCACCACCTCGTCCAGCGCCCGCGACTGGTCGGAGGCCAGCAGGCTGGGGCGGTCGGTCAGCCTGGGCGGTTTGCTCAGCCGCTCGGCCAGCCGCAGCCACCAGCCCGCGCTCGCCGAGGCCGCCTCGGCCACGAGCGTGCTGGTCAGCACTACCGCGCCGGTGGCCACCAGCGGCAGGGCCGGGTCCCGCCAGCGGATCGCCAGAACCCGGGCCAGCAGCGCGAACTGCTCGCTGTTCAGCCAGGCGGCGTTGGCCAGCGCGTCAATGTCCAGCACCAGCGGCGGACCTCGGGGCAGCACAGCCGACAGCTCCGGTGCCGGGCGCAGGAACCCGACCAACCGAGGCAGCAGCTCGGCCAGCGCGACGGTGTCGTCCCTGGACCAGCCCTCCACCGAGGCGACCCAGACGGTCGGCCGCCCGGCGCGCGGCCAGGCGCCCCGGCGCCGGTCGGCGTTGATCAACCGCGTGCGCTCCCGCACCACCTCCGCCAAGGTCTGACGGATCTTCTCGTGCAGCACGCGCGCCGGAACCGGGCTGGCGATCCAGTCGAACAGCTCGGCCAGCCGTGCCAGCGGTCGCCGGTACTCCTCGGGATGGCCGTCGGGGTGGGTCATGTCGTGCACCAGCAACTGGCCCAGCGGGGTCAGCCGGTAGAGCCCGCCGACGGCTTCCACCAGTGCGGGTTCCTCCTGAAGCACGAACATCCGCCGCTCGGTCCTGCGCCGGCTGGTCTCACCGATGGCGGCCGCGATCTCGGCCAGGCCCATGCCGTCCTCGGCGTCCGTGAGCAGCATCAACAGGTGGCGGTAGGAGCCCTGGCCGGCCGCCGCCGGCCGGTGGCGGGACAGCCCACCGCCCGGGATGGCTCGCAGCGCGCGCAGCAGGCCGCCGATCGTCCGGGTTGCCGGTTGACCTGGCAGCAGATGGCTGGCCGTGTCGAACCAGACGGCCAGCTCGTCCCACAGCGGGTGCGGCCGGACACCCCCCAACCGCCGCAGCACCACCTCGGCATCCTCGGTCGCGGTGAACTGGCTGACACCGTCACGCAGGCTCACCGTCACCAGCCCCCACCGGGTGAACGCGTGCAGCCGCTCGACGCCCCGGTTGTACGTGCTCGGGATGAGTCGTCCCAGCTGTGTAGCGGTCATGCCCCGGCCGTGCCGGCGCGCGTCGACCAGCAGCTGGAGGGTGAACAGCAGCGATGCCTCCACCGTGCGCGCCGGTTTGGGCGTGGCCGGGCGCGACCCCGGCAGGTTGCGGGGCTTGTCCAGCACCCGGTGGCGCACCAGCAGGTCGAGCAGGCCTTCGTCCACCTCGGTGTCCCGGCCGTGCCCGACGCGCAACACGCCGAGCTGGACCAGCCGGGTCAATGCCAGGTTCGCGGTCGGCTCCGGCACCCCGGGCAGTGCCTCGGCACGCAACCGCTCCAGCGGCAGCCCGGGCCGGGCCGCCGCCACCCTCACCACCTCGATGAGGCTCGCCGGCAGCTGAGCCAGCAGCAGCGCGGCCCGGTGGAAAAGCATGACCTCGCGGCGTTCCCGCTCGTGGTCGCTCTCCCGCTCCGCCCAGTCGCCGACGGCATGGCCCCGCTCGTGTGCCTTGACGATCCGGTTCAGCGCGGCCCGCTCCCGGTCCGGCAGGCTGTCGATCAGGTTGCGGACATGCCGGAAGCTGAACGTGACCCGCTGCCCCTTGATGAACACCGTGTAGGCCAGGATCTCCGCGCCCGCCTGGGGAAGCCCGGCCAGCACGAAGAACCCGCCGACCTGTGCCCAGTCCAGCACCAGATCGGTGTGCGGACCCGCCAGGTCGGGCCGCACCGCCAGCAGCTCCGTCATCGCCGCGTGCACCCGCCGGTCATCCTCCGGCTTGTAGGTCCGGGTGGTGAGCCCGCCGCCGTCGAGTTCGGTCACCCAGCGGTCGATGGCCTCGCGGACCAACCCACTGATCCGCCGGCTGGTGAACGGTGCGCGCAGGACCTGCTGGTTGCTCTCGGCCGGCCGCAGACCGAGGATCTCCAGCGCGGCGCCCCGGGCGGTGCCCAGCCAACCGGCGTCGTAACCCGCCGGATCGCGCCGGTCGGCCCGCCGTTCCTCGGCGGAGGCGAGCACGGCACCGTGTTTGCGCACCTTCACGTCGATCAGCCGGCGCTGCTGGTCGCTGATCCGCCGGTCCTGCCGGGCCGCGCGCAGCTCGTGCAGCCGTTTGATCAACGCGCGGCGAGCCTCCTCCGCACCCTCGGCGCCGCCGATCCGGTACTTGAGCTCGTACCGCAGGGCACTCTTCCAGAACCGCTCGGCATCGGTCCCGGTCTGCCGCGCCGCCCGCGCGGACACCGCGATCAGGTCGCCACCGGGCGCGCCGTCACGCTCCAGCCAGGTGTAGAGCACCACCCCGCGCACCGGGACGCCGAACTCGCCGTCGGCCAGCCGGTCGATCAGCTCGCCGGGAACCCACCGCAGCCGGTGGTCGTGGACGCCGAGCACCTTCCGCCACCGCTTCACGGACCGCTCGGTCAGTAGGTCGTGCTCGTGCGCCCAGACCAACATGGCCTGAACCGACCGCTCCTCGGCCGGCTCCAGCGGCCACTCGGACAGCGCGCCGGACCTGCCACTCCTACCCCGGCCGTGCAGCGCGGCGGCAATGACGCCCAGTGCGAGCACAGCGGTGACCACACCCGCGGCCAGCCCGCCGGCGAGCATGGCCAGGCCCTCGAACACGGTCAGCCCGGCGAGCACGGTGAGGAAGCCGGCGAAGCCGCGTTCCAGGCCGCCGGGCAGCCGGTTCTTCAACTTGCCGCCGAACAGGCTGGCCACCACGGCGGCCAGGGCGAACGGCGCGACCACCGTCCAGTCCAGCACAGCCAGCTGCGTGTGCCGGGCGAGCAGGCTCGCCGCGGAGGTGATCGCGGTGACCGCGAGCAGGATGTCCACGGCCTTCGACGTGGTGGTCAGTTTGGCCGCGACCAGCAACGGGACGATCAGGAACGCCCCGCCGAGGCCGAACATGCCGGTGAGCACGCCGGCCAGCACACCGATCACGGCCGTCTTGGCCAGTCGGGCGATGCCGCTCGGCGGGTCGGTGCCCGAGCTCGCCGGGACGGCGTTGCGCAGGGTGCGGATCGCGGCGAAGACCATCAGCCCGGCCAGGCCGAACTTCAACACGACCGGCGGAACCGCGATGATCGCCCCGCTGATGGCGGTGGGCACGCTGGCCGCGCCCAGCACGGCCACGGTGCGCCAGTCCACCCCGCCGGTTCGGGTGCGCAGCTTGGTGAGGGTCTTGACCAGTGCGGTCAGGCCGACGATGACCAGGCTGCCGGTGGTGACGGTGGCGGGAGCCTGGCCGAACAGGTGGTCCAGGGCGGGGATCGAGGTCAGCCCGCCGCCGGCGCCGAAGGTGGCCATGACCAGCCCGACCACCGAGCCGACGGCGGCGGCGAAGAAGCTGTGCAGCCAGCCGGTCGCGGCGGCGACCGTGCCTAGCCCGGCGATGACGGCGGCGGCGATGCCGAACCAGCGAACCAGCAGGCCCAGCCAGGACCGGCGCGCGATGGTGATCGTCCGCTGCCGGGTGTCCAGGGTGAGGCGAACGGAGCGGCGTGCGGTCTCGTAAACGGTGCTCGGCTCGATGCCGAAGAGCATGGCCAGCGGACCGACGTGCACCGGGCCGGCCACCTGGCCGACCAACCCGGCGATTCGCTCATCCAGTGGACGGCCAGCGGCCGGCGCAACTCGCGCGTACCGACTGGCCAGTTCGGACCGGACGTGTCCGAGCTGGTTGCGGAGGGGCCGGAACTCCGCCGGTGGGGTGGCCAGCCGGTAGCTCAGGTCGATCGCCGCCTCGTTAGCCAGGACCGCGACCTCGAGCAGCTCCAGCGGGTCGCGGATTCCGCGCAGCGACCGCTCCGCCCTGGCCAGCAGCGTCCGCGCGTATCGCCACCGGGCCGCATGGTGGCGTTCGCGTATCGCCGCGTTCAGCACGGTCAGCTCCGCGTCGGCCCGGGCCATCGCCGCTGTGCCGAATCGGTCGCGATAGCGCGTCGCGATGCGCTCGAGCGACGAGCGCTGGTAGACCACCTCGCGTAGCTCGGCCATCCCGCCGGGCAGCAGCCTGGACCGACTCAGCAGGTCCCACCGGCCGCGCAGCAGCGCGATCCGGTCGGCCAGTGCCGTGGGCGCCGCCCGCCGCGCGTCCAGCAACTCCCGGCGCAGCTCGGCCGGCAGCACGCCCTCGCGGGCACGGGCGAGCACCCGGGGCCACCAGTCCTCTCGCAGCACGCCCACCGTGATGTCGTCGGCGGTAGCCGTGGCCAGAGCCAACGGGATCAGTGCCCGGCCACCGAACCGCAGCACCACCAGCCCTGGGGCCACCGCTTCCAGGGCGGCCACCTCCGCCGGCGACAGCGCCCCCCACCGGCCGATGCCCAGGTCAGGCTGGGCGTCCGGCGCGTGTCCCGCCACGTCCTGGTCCGGCGTCGCCAGGATCGAGTACCTGTCCGGCACGACCGTCGCCGAGGCCAGCCGCCGGAGCGGCGCGCGCAGCGCCCAGTGCCGGCCGACCGGTTCCTCGATGGTGACGGCCGAGGGCAGCAGGTACCGATAAGCCAGGTGGCCGAGCAGGACCACCGCGGCGATCCCGAGCACCACGGCGCCGACCCAGTGCGGAACCGCCAGGTGTCCGGCGCCGAGGCCGAGCACGGCCGTCGACAGCATGCGCCGGTCCGGCCGGTCGGCGGGCGGATCCCAGATATCCAGGTAGAGCCGGAAGGCATCGCGCACGTCGATGTGGCCGAGACCGCGCGGTGGCACCCGCACGGCCAGACCCGACTCGGCGTGGAACAGCACCGTGTAACCGAGCAGCGTGCCGGTGATATCCCAGGCGCCCAGCCAGACCGCGCGGGGGTCGGTCAGCAGTTCCAGGGCGGCCTCGTCCAGCTCTCCGTCCCGGCGCAACAGGTGGATCTTGATGGCCAGGTCGTCCAGCACGCCGATCCGGGCCGCTGGGTCACCGAGCACTAGAGACGCCGGCGCGGCGGCTTCCAGCGCACCGAGGGCCTTCAGCGCATCGAGGGTGGCCCGCCGGCGGTCCCCGGTGGCGCGCAGCGCGGATTCGTAGGCGGCCAGCGGCCGGGCCAGCGCCGGGTGCGTCGGGCGGTCGTCGACCAGTACCGACGCCAGCTCCTCGTCGATGGGTTCAGCGGCGGGCAGGCCCAGCGCGCGATGCACCAGGTGTCGCAGTGTGCCGGCGGCCCCCTCGAGCCGGTCCGCGATGACCGTCGGGTCGGTCAGCCCGGACAGCCTGGTGGGCAGCAGCCACAACTGGGCGCTCGCGGCATCGATGAGCAGGTGGGCGCGCAGCGCGGGTGCCATCCGGGCCACCGCGCTGACCAGCCCGATCCAGGCGCGCGCCACCGGCGGGTCCGCCACGAGCAGCTCCGCGCGCAGCCTGCTCAGCGCACCTCGATGCTCCGCCAGCGCCGGATCCAGCCACAGGCTGATCAGGTCGACCAGCTGGCCGGTCGGCACATCGCCGACCGGCAGGTCCAGGCCCAGCGCGGCGAGGACGTGCCCGGCAAGCTCACGGTGTGCGGCCCGGTGCGCCTCCGTGACCGGCCGGGCCAGCACCAGGGCGAGCCGGCGCAGCAGCGGGGCCGACCAGTCCGGCTCGTCGTCGCCCGCTTCGATCAGGTGCCGCACCGCCGCCGTTGCGGTGGCCCAGAACCGCGCGTCCAGCGGGCCGAACCGGGCCCAGGCGCCGGCCAGCAGCATCCCCCGCACCTCGGGCCAGTCGCCGGCCGGCCAGCTGGCCGAATCGGCCCATCGGGAACCCGCGCGTGTCAGGTCGGCCAGGTGGTGCTGCGCGGCTTCGGGCAGCTTCCGCACCCGGAAGCCGAGCGCCTCGGTCAACCAGTGCGCCAGGACGGCCCGCTCGGTGGCCGGGTCTCGGCCGTCCGGCTCACCCGCCGCGTGTGCCCGTCCGAGCATCCGCTGATCGGTGAACCCGATCAGCTCCGGCCCGGATCGCTGGATAAGCCGGTACTCCTCGTCCGTCCGGAGGTACTCGGCCAGCTGGGTCAGTGCCCAGTCCTTGGCCGGATCCTCGGGCAACCCGGCGAACTCCCGTTCCGACGCCTCGCCCTCGATCAGCCGGTGCACGAAGTGCAGCGCGGCGACCAGCTTCGGGTCGTCGGCGAAGAACCGCTCGGCCCGCCGCACACCACTGCCCTCGGTGAGCCCGCTGAACACGCCGAGCGCGATGTCGTAGCCGTAGTCCCAGCGCAGCCCGTCCGGGTAGTCGGCGTCGGCCTCCGCCCGCCGGTGTCCCTCGTCGATCGCGTTTCGGGGCTCGGCCAGCTCGCCCACCATGGCCAGCTGAGCGGTCAGCGCGGCCCGGTGCCGGTCGGTCGGCATGACCGCCAGCAACCGGTCCACCTCGCCCCGCCGGTCCTGCCAGGCCTTCAACAGTGCCGGCGCGGCCTCGGCCAGCGTGCGGTAGTCCAGGATGTCCCGATAGCGCGCCACCGCCTCGTCGACCAGCCCCAGCCGGGTGAGCGAGCTGAGCAGCCGCACCCGAGCCTGCGCCCCGACCCGGCGAACCGTCTCGTTGGTCGGGTCCCACGCCGTGGTGTCCAGCTCGTCCAGCAACAGCTCCACCGCGCCGAGCAGGTAGCCGATCTCGATCTGCCGACGGGCGTACCGCACCGTTCCGACACCGGGCGCCAGGTACTTGCGCAGCTCCTCGCGCAGCCAGCCGGCGTGCCGCTCCCGGTCCGCGTCATCGGTGGGGCCGCGCACCCGGTGGGTGACCTCGTAGTCGACCAGCGCGCGCAGCAGCTTCGGGGGGAGCCGTGTGACCGCCGTGTCCGGCAGGTACACCACCCGGCCCACGGTGTACGCGGCGATCTTGTGGGCGGTGCGGGCGCCGACCCGGCCGGCCAGCTGCCCTACGTCGAAGGACACCACCGTGACGTCCGCGGGCGCGCCGGTGCGTTCGGTGCCCAGCTCGGTGAGCGTCAGGCCGGGCAGCTCCCGGGCAAGCCTAGGTTCCTCGTCGTCCGGGTCGAGTGGATCGGTATCCGGGAACAGCTCCAGCGCACCGTTCACCCCGAAGCCGAACCGGATCACGACGGCACCGGTCAACAGCAACGCCCAGGCCGCGCCGGACGCCAGCCCGATCCCGGCCCACATCAGCCGCCGCGACCACCGCTTGACCACCGCACTGCCCGCATCCGGCCACAACGCCGCGATCGCGGCGACCGCCAGCCCGATCAGCGCCATCGTCGACGGTTGTTTGACCAGCAACGCGAGGCCGAGCCCAAGCCCGGCGCCGGGGTAGAACGCCCAGATCGGCTGCCTGCTCAGCCAGTTCCAGAACCGGGCGAACGGCGCGGACGCGCTCGGCCGCGGTTGCGTCGGCGGCGGGGACCGGGCGCCCTGGCCCGGGACGCGAACCCGGGCGCGCGGTGCCGAGTCGGTGAGCATCCGCAGCAACGCGTGCACCGGCGTGCGCAGCTCGGCGGGCAAGGTCGCGACCAGCCCGCCGTAGGCACGCCCGGCGAACGCCCTGGCAGCGCCCTCGCCGTACTGTTCGTGCAGGTAGTTGACCAGCGCGGTGGACACCACGACAGCGATCACCAGCCGATCGCGCAACCCAGGGTCGAGGTCGACGTCATGGCTCGCCGCGGTCTCGTCGACGATCCGGGTGAGCCGGGTGACCAAGCCGTCGGGAACCCGAAGCCGCAACCGCTGGCCCGGCCCGCCACGCAGCCGCGCCGCCCGGGGTACCGGGTCGCCACCCGGCTCGACCAGCACGGTCGCGGCGGGTTTCGCCGGCGCGTGGACGAGGTTGTCGTGCAGCACACCGAGCTCACCGGCCAGCCAGCGGCGGGTCTCGGGGTGCAGATCGCCCGGCGCGGTCTTGATCAGCTGGGCCAGCTCGGCGGCGATGGCACGAACCAACCGCCGGCGGTCGTCACCGGCCCAGCCGCGGCGCACCAGCAGCCCGGAGATCCAGGCACGCGACACCGGGAGGGTCAACGCCCAGAGCATCAGCCCGGCTTCCACAACCGCCGCGGCCACCTGGACCGCCGGCGAGTGGCCGACGCCCTCCAGCGGCGCGAAGAAGCCGACCGACCGCAGCGGGGAGTCGCGCCGAGCCGCCCGCTCACCGAGGCTGACCCGGTGGAAAGCGTCCCGGTGCTCGAGCATGGTCTGCGCCGTCGGCCAGCCCTCGAGCAGCTGGGCGATGACTCGCTCGGCCTCGGTGGTCCGCTCGATGCCCGGAGGAACGCGATCCAGCACCGTCCGGCCGCGATCGGTCAACTCGTAGGTGAACGCCCTATCCGCCTTGTCGACGTGCACAAGGCCAAGCTCGGCGGACGCGTCCAGCCGCTGCCGCACCGGGAGCTTCTCCCGGCCACCCATGCCCTGCAGCAACTGGCGCATCGGCGCCGGTCCGCCAGCCAGCGCTTGCCACAGATCGCGCAGGTTGGCGGGCCCGCCCTCGTCGAGGGCCTCTGTGATGACGGGTGCCGGCCCGGGCGGCGGCTCGGTGGGCTCGGTGGGCCCGGTGAACCGAGCCAGGGCGGCCCACAGCACCGCCCAGTCGGCGTCCGCGTCGGCCGGCCAGTCCGGCCAGCGGGCGAGCCGCTCGGCAACCACCGACAGCTCCGGATCGGCTAGCTTGCCCAGCAGCTCCGCGGGCCGAGTGGCCAGGTGATACCGATCGCCGTCCCGGTCCACCCAGCCCTCGGTGACGAGTGCCTCCAGCACCGGCCGCACGGTCGCCTCGTCCCGGCCCAGTGCCCCGACCAGAAGCCCGACCGTGGCGCCACCCCGACCGGCGAGCAGCGCCAGCAGCCGCCCCAGCCCGCGCCGGGGGTCAGCGACGCCCGAAGGGGCCAGCAGTCCTTCGGTCAGCAGCTCAAGCACCCGCGTCAGCAGCATGGCTTCCCTGGTGATGCGTACGCCGGCCTGGACGATCGCCGGACGCCAGTTCTGCCTGCGGTCGAGCACATCCAGGGCGAGCTGGGTCGCTCGCCGTGTCCTGGCGTCCCGCATGGGGAGCACCGCCGGCAGCCGCAGCAACGCGTTGCCGGAGTCCCCGCGCGCATAGCCGATCTCCGGGTCACCGTTGATCAGGCGCAGGCGTAGCAGGTAGGCCAGTGCGGCCTCGACCTGTGCCGGCTGGACGCGGACGTACCGCGTGCTCAACCGCTCGGCCAGCTCGCCAGAGGTCGACCTGGACCGCACCGCGCCCAGCAGGCCGCGCATGCTGAACATGCCCACCACCGCCATCGCGCCGCCGGCCGAATGGGCGGCCGCCGGGCCGGCGGCGAGCAACACCAGCAGCGGAACCGCGATCAGCAGGAACAGCCCGGTCACCCGGCCGGCCGGGATGCGCCGGGTCGAG
The DNA here is from genome assembly GCF_039543365.1 of Actinospineispora eucalypti. Lineage (NCBI taxonomy): Bacteria > Bacillati > Actinomycetota > Actinomycetes > Pseudonocardiales > Pseudonocardiaceae > Actinospineispora > Actinospineispora eucalypti. The sequence continues at coordinate 232,554 of NZ_BAABJP010000052.1, read as the reverse complement.
CCGAGGGCGGCAAGGGCGACCTTGGCCACGTCACGGAGCTCGTCGGCACCCATATCGGGCTCGGTGAACGACCACTCGCTACCCAGCCGTGCCCTGGCCTGCCCGAGCACTTTCCGCGCCGCGCCGTCGGTGATGGTCCCGGGCCGGTTCAGCGCGGCCACCAGACTGACCAGGAGCGGGGTCGGTGGGTAGCGGTGAGCGGTCCGAGTGGCCAGGTCCAGGTGCCGAAGCACCACCAACTGGCCGCTCACCAGGTTGTCGCTGTAGCTGTTCGGCCGGCGGGCGAGCTCCTTGACGGTGGCGCCGCCCGGATGGGCGATGACGCTACGCAGGAAACCCAGCGGTGACCTCGCAGACAGGGCGACCACCTCGGCGACCCGGGGGTCAGGCAGGTTCCGCAACGCCGCGACCCCCGCTCGGACCTGGTCAACCGTCGCCGCCCGCCGGCTGATGACCCCCGCGAGGTCCTGAACCGCCACCCGGTAGGCGCCGCGGGTCCGCCGGACCGGATCGGCAAGATCCGCCAACAGCTCCCAGGTCGACACGGTCACTCGATACCGCGCACCGTCTGGGCCGACCGTCCGGGCGAGCAACCGTAGCTCGGTCAGCAGGTCGAGCCATGGCCTGCTGGTCGGATCGCCGAGGATGCCGTGCTCGGCAGCGGCGACCTGAAGCAGCAGTGCCCAAACGGAGCCGCGTTGCACACTGACCAGGGGGACGGGCAGCTTCGCATTTATGATCTTGTTCAGCTGTGTCACCAGATGAATGAACGTGTTTGTCGAGACCTGGCCGCGTCCCAGGCTCAGGCCGCTGTCCCGGAGCAGTCCGGCCAGCCGCCACAACTTGTCGTAAGTCTCCGGGTTCAGGTGGCTGTCCAGCCCGTCCAGCGCTTCCCGCAGGCGTCCGAAGAACTCGGTCACCCGGTAGCGCTTCGGATGTCCCTCACCGTCGGTCACCCCCAGCTCGTCGAGCACCGGGAGGCGAGTCCCGATCCGGGACCTCGGCGGGCCGCCCGGCAGCGCCGCCAGCTCGTCGCCGCTGATCCGCTCGGTGCCCGTCGCGGCGATCGCGTCGAGCATGTGGCCCACCGAACCCTCGGGGGCCAGCCGGAAGCTGCCGGCCAGCGGGCCGCCGGCTATCCGGCCCAGCCGCCTCAGCAGGACCTGCAGATCCACCTCCGTCGCGGCGAGGCGGGTCCTGGTGACCGGTCCCATCAACAGCGCGGCGAACGCCCAGATCACCGCAAGGTCCTCATCGCGGTGACCGAACGGATCGTCGAGCGCGGCCAACAACGCCGGGACGTTCTCCGCGAGCCGGTAGCGGCCGGCGTCGCACCACAGCAGACCCAACCGGGCCAACGCGGGCAGCCACTCCCGGATCGCGTACGCGTTGAGCCAGGGCATGAGCCGCGCGAGCTCCCAGATGGTCAGCCCGTTGGGGTAGGCGGTGTCCGGGTAGTCGACCAGGAACTCCAACAGCGCCCGTATCGAGTTCTCCGGCACCAGATCCCACACCAGTGGCTCGTCGGTCAGCCCGAGCACCTCGCGTACCGCGGCGGCCACCCGGCGTACGGGCAGCTTGCTCGGCGCGAACTCCGCGTCCGGCGCCAACCACCCCCGCACCAGGCCCAACGGAGCCCTCCGATCGGCCGGACAGCTGCCCGGGTCGCGCACATAGCCCAACAACTCGGGCAGACGTGCCGAGGCCCGATAGCGAAGCCGCGCGCCGCCGTGCGGCATGGACTCGGTCTCGCGGAAAAGCAACCCTGCTCGGTACAGAGCCAGCAGGCGAGAGTTGAGCGGATCCCCGACCAGCGCGGGGAACCGCTCGGCCAGATCCAGCTTGGTAGCCCCGTCCTCCGCCGAAACGACCGCGTCCACGATCGGCAGCAGCTGGCCATCCGCCACGCCACCGGTGGTCCTGCGCCTGCGCCCGGTGAACTCCTCGTTGGAGATCTCGCCGCTGGCGAGCGCCGTGGCCACGACGTGTGGCGCGAGCTGGAGCCTGCCGGCGACTTGTTCGCTGGTGAGGCCGTTGCGCCATTCCAGCAGCCACTTCCACGAGCTAGCCAGCAGCCCGACCCTGGCAAGTACGAGCACCGCGACGCCGGCTATCACGGCCAGCGTCAGCAGGCTCGAGGTATGGCCGGTGGTCACGCCGACAGCCATCGGGAACAGGGCCGTCCGGGTGTCCTCGACCGACCGCCGATTCGGCAGGTCTCGCGACAGCGACCCACGGTGGTGGTGACGGCCGGAGCCGACCCGCCTGCCGTACCACTGCGTACGGCAGCCCTCGGAGCAGAAGTCGTCGCTCGGCGAGCTGCCCAGCCATTCACCACACTGCTGGCACACGCCCCGGGTCAGAAAGGCGGGGTCGAGCTCGACCGAGCCCTGATCCGCGGCGGCGGCGATCAACGCCTCCTCGATCCGGCGCAGGGCTTGGTCGATCCGGGTCCGCACCTGTGGGGACCGGCCGCGCTCGCCGGTGACCAGCCCGATCAGCACCTCGGCCGGCGGCAGATCCATCTTCAGCAACGCCGGCTCGGCAACCTCGAGCGCGCGGGCCAGTTCCCGGTCGGCCAGCAGGGTGCGATGGCCGGGATCGAGCGAGCGCAGCCCGCGCAGCACCGGCTCGGGCACGTAGATGACCGCCCGGCCACCCTCGAACCGGGCGTACATCAGCACGCCGAGGCCGACCGCGCCCCGCGCGGCCAACCAGGAGTTCAGGTCGCCCTTGACGGCACGCACCTCGAGCCCGTCCGGCCAGTCCTCGCTCTCCGCTCGCACCAGCGCGTACTCCTCGGCGTCCACCGGCCGGCTGCCCAGCTCGTCGAGGCCCAGCTCGATCAGGTCCCGAACCCGGTTGTCGGGCATCACCTGCTCACCGGTGTCCAGCCGAATCGCCAGCGGCCCGTTGCGGGGTAGCTGCCCGAACCGGGCCGGGTGGTAGCGGAGGACCGACAGCAAGCCCGGCAGCGGATGCGCGCCGGTTCGGGGCAGGACCAGCCGGTTCAACCCGTCCACGGGCAGCAGCACGGTGTCCTCGGCGGCCGCCGTGGCGTTCTCCGGGACTAGGTCACGCAGGCCCGACGGCGGGTGCACCACCAGCTGGACCCCGTGCTCGAGGGCAAACCAGGCGGCGTAGCCCCGCAGCACCCCGATGATGTCCGTCTCGGGCTCGTCCCAGGTGTGCACGGGCCCGACCTGCAGCAACCCGGCCGAGGTGCGCAACACCGCGACGTGCGCGAGCAGGTCACCCCTGTCACCGGCGTCCTCCCAGACCCCGAGCACCGCCAGGTGTGGGTAGGGCGCGCTGTCGAACAGCCACGGCTGGTCGGTGTGCTCCGCCAGCGCCTCCAGCCGGTACCGGTCGTGCAGCACGCCAACCAGGACCGGCTCCCCGTCCAGCTCGGCGCGCCGGTCGGTGGCCGGCCACGGCAGGTGCGCGGCCCAGCTGGTGGCGTCCAGCAGCACCGGCCGGGCGGCCGAGGCCATCGCGCCGAACACCGCCACCGCGTCGTCCGGCGCGGAACCCGCCAGCATGCCGGTCGCCGCCTCGACGTACCAGGCGGCCTGGTCGATCCGGTCATACCGGTACAGCCGAGGAGCGAGCTCGACCAGCGAGACGGCCAGCTCCGCCCACGCCCGCGTCACCCGCTCGACGTCCGCCGCCGTGCGCGCGGCGGGCAGGGCCATCGACAGCGCTGCCGCCAGCTCGCCCCGCAGCCTGGTCAGCAGCGGATCGGCCCACAGCTCGGCCAGCTCCAGCAACGGCCCGGCGGCCAACCCCAGCTCGGTGATCCGGACGAACGCCGCCTCTTCATCGGAGGTCGCGGCGGCGTACAACGCGGCGGCGGTGTCGGCGTCCGGCTCGTCCCGCGCCACCCGGATCAGCAGGTCCAGCACCTCCAGGCGCCGGTCACCCGGCGCCCGTGCCGAGAGCAGGTGCAGCGCCCGGTCCCGCGCCGCGCGGTAGGCGTCGGTGTCCGCCTCCTCGGTGCCCGCGAAGCCGACCGCCACGGCGGCCAGGTAAGGCACGTGCGCGTCGGCCGACTCGGCGGGGGCGGCGGCCAGCGCGTCCGCCAGCGTCACCGCGGTGACGTCCCAGTTCCGCGAGCCCAGCCCAGCGAACCGCTCCCGCAGTACCGCCAGCTGGCGCGCGGCCTGGTCCAGCAACACCTGGGCCAGCTGGTTGTGGCTGCTCGGCCCCAGGTCGAACAGGATCACCTCCGCGCCCCGCCCGCCGGCCGATCGCCGGGCCACCGCCGAAGCGGCTGCCAGCCACTCGGCCCGGTCCGCCCAGGCCGGGTCCTCGATCGGCGCAATCACCGGCTCGTCCCGCTCGGCGGCCTGTGCGGCCGCCCACAGCGCACGCAGCCGCCCCGGGTCGTCGACCGACAGCCGATCCGGCACACTCGCCCAGCCGCCCTCCCGTTGGGCCAACCCGCGCAGCAGCCCGAGCAGGACCGTGTCCACCGGGCCGAGCAGGGTGGGATCGAACCCGGGCGGTGGCGGCTCGGCCGGTAGCGGGACTCCGTAGAACTCGGCGCGACGGCGCAGCTCGTCCAGGTGCTCCGGCCGGGCCGACGTGGCCGGCGGTTCCAGTCCGGCCAGCTCACGGGCCAGATCGACCAGCGGCAGCGCATCCGCCACCCGACCCAGACCGGCCAGCCGGCGAGCCCACGCACCAGCCACCGCCACCCGGTGAACCGGGCTCGGCCGACCGTCCAGCAGCGACCACACGGCGGCTTCGCCCCGGTACACCGTCAGCGCGCGCACCACGTCGTCAGCGGCCCGGATGAGTGCCCGGGAGGCGTAGCCGAGCTCCGATGGCGGCACGTCACCGAGCGACTGGAAAGCGGCCAGCATCGCGCGGATGTCGCCGCCCCAGGCCAGCGCCCGAACCAGATCGGCCCGCAGGTCCCAGTCCTGGTGCAGCGCCGCCGCGCCGAACACCGCCGACGAGCGCAGCCGTTGGAGGTTGGCGAGCGCCGCTTCGAGCAACGCCAGCTCGCCCCGGATGACCACCAGCTGGCCCACCACGGAGGCGCGCGGGCGTTCGGCATCGCGCGTGGCGGCCACCCGCCACTCACGGCGCACCGCGCGCAGCACGACCACCGCGAGCGCCGCCCCGACCGTGATCACCACGGCGGTCCAGACCTCGGCCGGGCCGGACTCGGCGCGCAACGGGTGACCCGGCTCGGCGGCGAACGCACGCGCGGCACCCAGACCCATCACCGCGGCCACCGCCGACACGCGCAGCGCGACCAGCACCACCCGGGCCACGCCGGCCGGCACGTGCGCGCGCAGCCAGCCGGCCAGCCGCACGATCAGCCGCGCCAGCCAGGGCGGACCGCGCGCGGCGGCCGGCTCGGCGAGCCGACCGGTGGCCCAGCGCAGCACCCCAGGGGCCACCAGCCGGCCCACCTCCGCCGTGAGCGCCGCCGCCAGCACCGCGAGGCCGAAGCCGGATGGCGCGACCCCACCCATGGCCAGGCCGATCGAGGTGCCCAGCACGGCCAGCGCCCGCCCGAGCCGCCGAGCCCGGGTCGGCCGCGCCGCCCGCGAACCGCCCTCCGCCTCGGGCCTCGGCTCCTCGAGGGCGAGCGCTCCGACGACCGGCTCGGGCGAGGTGTCGAGCTGAACGAGCTCGTCGACCGCCAACTGGAACAGCCAGACCCGGCCGTCTTGCTCGACCCGGTGCGTGCGCCGCCGGCCGGAACGCTCGATCGGCTCCCCGGCCAGGTCCCACAGCGTGAACAGCCGGGCCAGTGACTGCACGCCCGGCCACTCGGCCCCGGTATCGACCACGAGCGGCCCGGCACTGCCCTTGCCGAGGTACCGGGCGTAGGTGTGGCCGTTCTCGGCGGTCCAGTGCTGAGCGCGCGGCCGGGGCCGGTAGAGATAGGCGATGGTCGCCGCCAGCACCGCCAACGCCCCGGTGACGCCGATCTGCACGGACACCCCGCCCCACCCGCCGTGCGCGTCCGCGAACCCGGACAACTGGGAACCCAGGAACTGCCCTAGCACCTTCATGCTCGCCAACGTCATGAGGACATCACCCAGCCTCGGCGGGTTCGGCCGGTTCTCCAGGAGCTGGCTCACCCGTAGCTGCGCCAGGCCCCGGATGCCGCTGCGGGCACCGGTGGACCCCGCCTCGCCGGCGAAGTTGTTCCACACGATGCCGACGGCGGCGAGCCCCACCAGCTCGGAGAACCACACCGCCAGCGCCCCCGAGCCCAGGAACAGACCCATGGCCAGGGTGAACGCGGCGGCGTTGCGGGTCAGGAAGTCCTGCTCCGGCACGCGGGTGGACGCGGTGCCGGCGCCGGCAGCGCGGTGGCGTCGCTTGGTCGCCGCCCGGTCGCCGAACACGGCGATCAGGATGATCGCGGCGTCGCCGAAGGTCAGGGCGTTGATCAACAGACTGATCGCGAACTGGGAAGCGCCGGCCGCCATCAGCTCGGCCGCCCAGGTACCGTCGAACGCCCCGAGCATCGCCGCCGAGAAGAAGTAGAACAGCCCCATCACCAGCACGATCGGATCCCGGAGCGTCTTCAGCGGGGTCAGCGAGATCTTTCTCAGGTACGCCCGCACCGTCAGTGCGGGCCGCGCCTCGGCGAGCCGGGACGGCGTGTACAGCCACATCAGTGCGGCCGTCACCGCAATCATCGCCACGGAGACCCACACCACCCCGGACACACCCCACCCGGTGGCCGCGTGCTGCAGGGTGCCGGTGACTCCGGCGCCCACCGAGATGGCCAACCCCATCAACGTCAAAGTCGTCGAGGGCCACTTCAACTCGGCCTCATGACCAGGCCGTTTGGCGTCGAGCCGATGCGGGTTGCTCACTTGGGTGATCCAGTCCTCGGCCTGGCTGATCACCTGAATCCAGGTGGCCGCGACCAGGCCGAGGGCGACCGCGACGATCCGCAGCCAGATCGGATCGGACACCACACCGAACAGCGCGTAGGTGCCGGCGAGCGCCAGCAGCGCGCCTACCGCCCCGGCCCGCCGGGCCACGAACTTCATCAGCGCGTTCGGCAGCAGCCCGAAAACCGCGCCCAGCAGGGCCATCGGATACAGCGCGCCCTCGCTCAGGCCCGCCGCCAGCGCCATCTCCCGCATCACATAGAGACCGGCGATCAACACCCCGCTGCCGAACCCGGACACCGCCCGGTAGCCCCGCAGGTGCCAGCGGCCGAACCCGTCGCGGAACGCCGCGTTGCGCCGGTACAGCCGTTTCGCCAGCCCGGCCAGGGCGGCCCGATTCGCCGCCCGCGACCACACCCAGCCGATGAGCCCGATCAGGGCGCTCCGGCCGGTCCCATTGCGCAGGATCGAGCCGTCGTTGTTTCCGGTCGGTGGGCCGTAGCTGGCTGGCAGAACGTGGTCTTCCGGCGCAGCCTGATCGGGGCGCCAGGAGCGCAGCAAAGCGTCCCAGAACTCGGCCAGCACCCACTGCGCGGTCAGGTCTTGGTCCAGCTGGCGTGCCTCGTTCTCGGACAACGGCTGGGTGTGCTGGAGATCCACCAGCAGGAGCAGCTGGCGCCGCTCCAGCAGCGCCTGCTCCACCAGCCGCTCGATCCAGAAAGCGTTGCGTTCCAGCGGCCGGGTGTCGTCGTTCTCGATCGGCGTCCGATCGGCCAGGTGCAGCCATTCGTGCGCCAGCAGGCGCACGGCCTTGACCACACTCAGGGTCAGTACCGCCGCCTCCGCATCGCTGAACCGGAAGGAAGACAGCCGGAAGACCATTGCGTTCAGCTCGGGATCGATGAACGCATCCGGGGTGTTGCCCAGCCCGCCCCGCTCGCGATAGCGGTTCTCGAAGGCCCGGTCCGTCAATAGCTCGACCGGGACCTGGCCGGTGGCGCGGTGCAGCCATACGCCGGGGCCGGCTTCCACCAGGGTGCGGTACGCGAAGGCGAACGCCGCCTGGACCGCCGGGGCCAGGTCGGCCCAGTCCTTGATGTCGAACGCGTCGCCCGGGTCGGTGCCCAATCCCTGCCGCTGGATGAGCAGGTCGGCGAGCTCCTCGGCCAGTTCGGGCCGGTCCCGTACGGCCTCGATCGCGCGGTCCAGTGCTGAGCTGGGTGAGACCAGGTCGGCCTCCTCCGGACGTGCCCCGGCCAGCTCACCGAGCAGCGGCTGGAGCAGCGCCTTTGCCTGGTCGCGGAGCCGAGACCCACCGAGTCTGCCGGCGGCCCGCCGCTCGAGCCCCTCGATGAGCAGCTCCTCGGCCTGCCGCAAGGCCGGGTGGTGGTGCGCCGGGAACCGGCCGAACCGGCCACGCGACCGGTAGCCGGCGGGCGGCGTCGAGGCCCGCGAGGACGAGGCGGGCGGCGACCGTGCGCCGGTGGACCGGTCCGAACGCAGCAGCGGCGCCGGCGCCGACAACGCCGGCCCGATCCTCCCGGCCCACCTCGCCAGGGGCATCCGGCGTGCCACGATCACCCCAAGCACCACGACCGCGATCACCGCGAGGACAGCGAACGTCGGCTGCGCGGTGACCCAGTCGGTGGCCGCGTTGTGGCCCATGGCGAGACCGGCCAGCGGCAACGTCGCTTGGCGTCCCGGCCCGTTGGCGCTGTCCTCGTCCGGGTCCGCCCGGCTGGCGAGGAACTCGGCCGCCGTCGGGCCGGGGACCAAGCCGGCAACCGTCCGCCCGGACTCGACGAGCTCGAGCCGTCCGCCGGAGGGCGAGATGTACTCGGCGAATCCTTGCTCAACCACGACGCCGGCCCAGAGCGCGCCCGTCGGGCCGGTGGTTACGGCGACCCCGCCGGAGAAACGTGGCCAGATCGGCGCATCCACGGCCAACGTGGCGTGCTGGAACGCCGCGTTGCTCCGCGTGACCGGCGCCAGAACCACGGTGGACCAGGCGGGCCGGCCGGCGCGGTCGGCGTGCTCGGCGAAGAACATCGCCACGAACGTCCCGGTCGTGAGCTCGGTGGTGGTGAACTCGGCGGCGGGTGCCTCGGCGCGCAGGTCCGGTACCCGCACTCGGGCCAGATCCAAGGCCCGGTCGACATCGGCCCAGTCCAGCTCCGCCGGATATCCGTCGACCCACACCTCGCCGAGGACGCTCTGGCGGCCGGTGACCACGTGGTTGGCCGAGAGTACTTCCCCGTCGCCCAGCGCCACCCCAAGCCCGACCTGCTGCCAGACCTGGATCCCCCCGGCGTCCCCGCTCAACCGCGGTGCGCGCCCCGACGCGGTCACCCGGACCATTGCCTGCTGGGCGACCGCGATCGTCGATGCGTCGAGCCCGATCCCGGGCAACGACAGCGCGAGGGCCAGCGCCCGGTCGTCCGACCGGTAGTTGCCGCGGCCGGTCGCCAGGCCGTCCCGCACCACCGAGGCCAGGCCGGCCGAGACTGCCACACCATCCGTCTCGGTTTGACCGGAGCCGAACAGGAACTCACCCAGCAACCGGACCGCCTCGCGGTCGGCGTAGTTGGCCACCGCCGCCAGCACGGCAAGATCCATATAGCCGGTCCGCGCGGTCAGCCCGGTGTCCAACTTCTCGGACCGCTCGAGCACCGGGTCATCCCGCAGGTAGAGCAGCACGTCGTCGCGGCCACCGGCCGCCTGGGCAAGCCACCCGTAGCCGGCCGCCGCCACCACCCGAACCAGTCCGGCCTGCCGCACCAAGGTCTCATCGATGCCGAACATCGCCGCGATCTGGGCCGGCCCGAGCGAGACAATCACCGGCGGGAGCCAGCCCTTGCCCGCCGACTCCGCACGGATCGACCCCGAGGCGGAGATCCACCCGCCGACCCCTCCTCCGGAAACCTGTGGCGCCACGGCGTCCGCGAGCACCGCAACCACACCCCCTGCTCGGGCCTCCACCGCGGGCACGGCGTAGATCCGAGCCTCGGGTCCGCCGGCCAGCTCGGTCGGATGTGCCTCGGGTCCGCCGGCCGGCTTCGGTCCGGCCGCGGGGGGTGCTGGGGGCGTCGGCTCGGTGTGCCGAGAACGCCGACTCGGTGTGCCCCCACCGGCGACTCGCGGGGTGGCGAGCCAGCGTCCGTAGGCCGAGCGTTGGGTGGCGGGCAGCGCCGAGTTGGGGATGAAGTCGTGCACGGAGACCTCGGTGCCGGCGCGGCGCAGGTGGAACAGATCGAGGGTGGTGAGGAGCTCGGCGGCGTGGGGCACCAGGCCCCACCGGCGGGCCTCGGCCAGGTCGACCCTGCCGGTGGCCCGGCTCGGCACGGCGATGAGCAGCTGGTCGACCGAGTCGAACGGACCGGCAGCGAGGGTGCGGTCGATCCAGTCCAGCTGGTCGGCGACCAGGTCACGCAGCCGCTGGTTGGGCAGCTCGGCGAGCAGCTCCACCCGTCCCCGCGCCAGTTTTTCGAGCTGCTCCGCCAGCCCGTCCACGGTCAACTCGGCCGCCACAGAGGGGTGCAGCACCAACACCCCGCGCAGGGCACTCCCCAGGTTGCTGCTGATCAGCGTGGACTGTTCGAGGTCGATCGGGTAGAGCCGGTTATCCGAGCCGAGCAACAGCTGGTCCGGCCGCACCGCGTCGGAGCCGCCGCGCAGCACGAATCCGGCGAGCTGGTCGGCCACCCGGCGGGGCATCGCCGGGTCCGCGTAGTCCTGGCCGTAGCCCTCGCGGCCCACCGGATCGCCTTCGACCTCTTCGGCGACCTCCACCGGGTGGCCGGCGTTGAGCCACGGATAGCCGTCCTGGTGCGACACGTCGGCGACCGCGATACCCGGCAGTGCCCGGGGTGCCGCGCCGAGCAACGACTCGGGCAGCCGGGACGCGGCCACGGCGTCGACCAGCCACCCGGGGTAGCTCCACAGCCGCAGCACCTCCGGCCGCCCGGCCTCGGACTCCGCGGCCACCACCCTGGGCCGGCCACCGTTGACCAGCCTGATCCCCCGGCTGCGCACGCCCTTCCTCGGACCCACCGCCAGCACCTCGAACCCGAGCCCACGCGAGCCCAGCGGCGTGGCGTTGACCAGCCGGGCGAGCACGTGCGCCGCGGGCAGCGGCATGGCCTGCACCCGCTTCTCCCGCCGCCGAGGGTGCAGGATGAGCACCAGCCCGCGCTCGGCCAGCAGCGCACGCTCGGCCACCGACAGGGTGACCAGCTCGGCGGCCACCACCGGGTCGACGAACACCGACGGCACACCGTCGGCGTCCGGCGCCACGTACAGCACGACTCGCAGGTCGCGCCGGCCGGCGAACCGGCCGGGGTAGCCGCGCAGCTCCGGCATCATGTAGTAGCGCACGCCGTGTGCCCGCCACCGACCCAGCGGGTCGGCGCGCCGGTAGAACGGGTGATCCGGCGCGAGCCGCTGCGCCTGGTCCAGCCGCCGGCGGATCGCCTTGCGGATCCGCTGCTTGCCCCGAGGGAACGGCCTCGGTCGCCCGTCGGCCAGCACGGTGATCCCACCGGCCACCGACGCCCGGCCGCCGAGCGGAGTGCCCGCCCGCTCCCCGGACAGCAGCCCGAACGTGTCCGAGGCGTAGCCGTGCTCGCCGGTGACCACCACGACGGGCACAGCGACGGTCGCGGCCAGGGCGGCGCCGGGGCCACCGGCGAACAACGCCCCGAGCGCGGCGCCATATCCGGCCAGGCGCAGCGCCCGCCAGAACTCGGCCGGAACGAATGGCTCAAGCCGCGCGCGCAGCCATTCGACCAGCAGCAGGACCAGCCGGGCCAGCCACGGCGGGCCGCGCGCGGCGGCCGGTTCGGCGAGCAGGCGGGTGGCCCAGCCGACCAGCCGCCCGGCCAGCCACCGGCCCAACTCCACGGCCACGACCACCGCCAGGACGGCCAACCCGTGGCCCCCGCCGAACAGCTGGCCGGTGGCACCGCCGAGGGCGAACGCCACCCGGCCGACCATCGGTGCCCGCATCAACAGGGGCACGGCGTGACCGGACGACGGCGCCGGCAGGGCCGCGTGGGCGAGGATGCGGAAGGTCTTGCCCTGGTCGTGGTAGTACAGGTAGCCGAGACTGCGGGCGAGCAGCTTCCGGGTAGGCCGGCCATCGGCGTCGGTGCCGTTCACGCGGCGCAGCGCCTCCTCCACCCGGCGCAGCTGCGCCGGGGTCAGGTCGTAGACCCGACCGATGTGGATCAACAGCAGCGCGTTGGCCATGCCCTCTGCGAACGCCTCGGTCTCGATGCGCACCGCGGCGGCCCGGTCCAGCCCCGGATACATCGGGCCGGACAGCTTGGCGGCGAAGCTGGCCTCGGCGAGCGCGTGCTCCCGGTCCGAGCGCTGCTCGTGCGCCAGCTGTGGCGCCACGTGCGAGAGCTCGTGCCAGAGCACCCGGCGCACGGCCAGCGGCAGCGTGTCCGCCAGGCCGGCCGGCAAGCCCGCGCCGCGGAGCACCCGACGCAGCCGGCGGGCCTCCACGTACACCGTGTCGATCGATATGGTCAGAGCGAGCCCGGCCAGGTTCTCCGCCGAGTAGCTGTACGGGTAGCTGACCGCGGCGCCGGTGCCGGTGGTCTCCCGGTAGCTGTTCCCTCGGACCCAGTCCAACAGCGGGCGGGCCTCGGCCAGCACCTCGGGGCCGCCGGGCCGCTCGCGGAGCAGCCGCTCGTACTCCTCGATCGCGGCCAGCACCTGCGCACCGAACGGGTCACCACCGGTGATCCGGGCGCGTCCGCGCAGCCACCGGGTGACCAGCGGCTCCAGCGCCCGGTCCAACCCGGCCAGCAGCCCGCGAAGGCGCTGGTGACGGGCCAGCAGCACCCTCGGGTCCTCGGGCAGCTGGTTCAAGTCTTCCTCGACCGGGATGGCACGGTCGGGAGCGAGTGCCCGCCGGTAGCCCAGGGCGCGGGCTCGGATCGCCACCAGCCGGGCACGCAGCTCCTCGGTGTGCCGGCCGTCGGCGCCCAGCCACCATCCGGCTTGGTCCAGCCGCAGCTGGTGTTCGGCCTGATCCAGCAGGACCAGCGTGAGCTCCCACGCGTCGGGCGGCAGGGCGTCCGCCCGCTCGATCCATTCGGCCGCTTCGGCCAGCCGCTCCGGTGCGGTGGCCGTGTGGTCGGCCTGAAGCCGGGTGCTCGCCTGCCGCCCTCGGGCGCCCCGCCAGACCCGCACCCCACGCCACACCAGCACCGCCCCCGCTGCAGCCACCACGGCCGCGGCCGCCCAGCGCACCAGCGGGCCGTGACCGACGCCGATACCGACCGCGCCGGCCAGCGGGTCCGCCGCGGCGGAGGCGGCGGTGACCAGCATCAGCACCACCGCGATGACCGCACCCAGGACGAACCGCCGAAGCACCGGGCGCCACCACGACCAACGGGCCACCGACCAGCCCCCACCCAGCCAGGCGAGTGCCTGTGCGACCACCACCGCGCCGATTACCCGGGTCGCCGAGTCGTGCGGCACATCGACTCCGCCAGTTCCCCACCGACCGTGGAAGTGGCCCAGCTGAAGCCCAATCAGCCCGGGTATCGCGAAGCTGTTGACTCCGTCGGGCGTCGCGTGCGGGGGGAGGGGGCTGTCCGGCAGCGCCCGGACCTTCGCCACGGCGACGGTCGCGGCGGTGTGACCGTCGGTGCCGGGGACGAGGGTTGTCACCCGGTTGAGCGCGGCGGCCAGGGCGCGCAGCGCCCGATCGCGGTCGGTGCGCGGATGCAGCGGCGTCTGTGCCAGCGCGGCGCGCAAGGCCGGCACCGCGGCGGTGCTCCGGAAGACAACCGCCCGAGGGCTGGCGCCGGGGCGGCGGTCGCGCACCTGGGTGACCAGTTTGAGCTCGGGCCCGGCCAGACCGCTCAACTGCTTGAGCATCCGCGGCTTGGCGGTGCCGGCCAGCTCGGCCAGCTCGGCGGCGGACAGTCCGCCCTCGGCGGCGACTAGGGTGCCCAGCAGCGAGTTCGGGGCCACCGGGAACCCGTTCGGGAAGAACCGGTCACCGAACTCGGCGATCACCGCGTCGAACGCGATCTCGATCGCCACCGTGGATGGCTCACCGAGCCGCAGCCGGCTGGGCACGTTCAGCGCCACCGCCAGGTTCCGGATGGTCGGTTCGGTTGCCGGCCCCAGCAACACCCCGACCAGGTCGCGCAATTCGGCGGGCAACGTGTAGCGGATCTCTCGGGAGCCGCTTCCGGGATCGGCGCTGGCCTGCCAGACAAAGCCGTACTCGACCAGCGCGGGCAGCAGGTCGCGCAGTGTGCGGGCGGCCAGCGCGGGCTGCGCGGCGCGGATCTCGGCCCTGGTCAACCCGTCCGGCGAGGCGTGCAGCGCGGCGAACACGGCCAGCACCGCGTTGCCCTGCGGGTGGATGCGCGGCGCCGACAGCGGGCCGCCCGGCAGGGCGCGCACGTGCCCCACCGCGGCGGTGAGTTCTCCGACGGCTGGTGAGCCGGGGTCGAGCAGTGCGTTGCGGTGCAGCCGGAGCGCGAGCAGCCCGAGCACCAGCCGGGCACCGAGGTGGGTCTCCGGCCGGTCCAGCTCGGCGAGCAGGCCCGGCGTGTCCTCGGCCTGCCAGTAGACGTAGTCACGAACACCGGGGGTCTTGCCGCGAGTGACCAGGCCCAGCTCCCGCAACACGGTCAGCCGCACCTGGGCGACCGGTCTGTGCAGGCCGCCCGCGTCGGCCACCCCCTGGGCGGTCTGCCCCCCGGCCACCACGTCCAGGCTGACCCGCATCGAACCCGGCCGCGCGGTGGCGTACTCGGGCAGCAACCACAGGATCTCGACGGCGACGCGCACCAGTTCGGTGTCCGGCCGGCCCGGTTCGAGGCTCGCGACTTCGGTGCCCGCGACCAGGCGAGCCGCCTCGTCGAACCAGGCCAGCGCGAGCGTGCCCAGGTAGCGGTCCCGGGTGTCCAGCGCGGCCAGCAACCGCACACCCCGCGCGGTCAGCGAATGCCCCCGGGGCGAGTCGAGCATCGGGGCGGCCACCGAGCCCCCCACCACCTCGACCGCCAGGCGCAGCGGGCCATCCGGCAGTGCGCGGATCGCCTCGACAAGCTCGGTGACCCGGCGGCCGACCTTCTCCTCGGGGAGCAGCGTGGCATCGCTGAGCAACAGCTCGGCCAGCTCGGTGAACAGGACCTCGGTGGTGAACGGGTCATCCAGCGCGGCCAGCAACCGACGCGCTCCGTCGGTCAGCAGGTGGCCGTTCGGCCCGAGGATCACCAGTCGCAGCTGGCGCAGCCGGTTGATCCGCAGCTCCAGGGTTTTGACGCTCACCTCGGGAATAGCCGCATGCAGGTCGGCGACGAGCAGGCCGTCCGGGCTGTCGGCCAGCACGTTCAGCGTGTGCCGCACCGAGTTGCGCGGTGCCGCCACGACCGCGAGCAGCGGCCCGCTGTCGAGCTCGCGCACGGCGCGCAGCGCCGTGGTCACCGCCTCGGTGGCGTCCTCCCCAGGCAGCAAGCTGGCCCGCCGGCTCAGCGCCTCGGCCAGGGTGGACAGCGCGCGCCGGTAGACCAGGTTCGGTTGCAGCGCGCGCAGCGCGAGATGGCGCACCAGCAGGCGGGCATCGTCGCGCAACCGATAGACCACCATTGCCCCACGCCGGTGCCGCTCCAGCATGCCCAACTCGGCCAACCGGTTCAGGCGCCCACCGACGGTGTCGTGCACCAGCCCATCCGACGCCGCCTCGACCTCGCCAATGGTGAGGCTTCCCTCGACGCCGGCGAAGATCACCAGCGTCCGCCACAGCGCGGTGCGCTGGGCGCTCTCGAACGCGGCCAGGGCGCCGCCGTCCAGGCGCACGAAGGTCACCAGCAGCGCCCAGAGCCGCCGCGACAACTCCTGGTCGAGGTCAACCGACAGCGCCAGCCAGCCGTTCAGGACGCCCAACAGGCGGCGGTACTCGAGGTTGTCCTGGTCGGCCACGTGCACCGCGTCGCGCAGCAGCGCCCGGGTCTCGGCCGGCACGTGGTACACCCGCTCACCGGTCTCGCTGTCCTGCCAAGTCACCAGGCCCAACCGACTCAGCCCGAGCACGTGGTTGACCAGCGGGTCCGGCTGCCAGCCCGCGACCGAGGCCAACCCACGCAACTCGGCGAGCGTGGCCCCCTCACCGGCCCGGGCGAGTACCGCGAGCGCATCCGCCAGCGCGGGGGGCAGCGGTGAGCCGTCGGTGAAGCCGGGGGTGGCGATCGGGCGGCCGGCGAAGGCGGCGGCGATCAGGCCGGCGATCTCCTGGCGCTCCGGCTCGTGGCCGGGCCAGCCGGACTCGGGGTGCGGCGCGGTCGGCCGGGCGGCGTGCTCGGACTCGTGGTCTTCGATTCGTTTGTCCAGGTAGGCGCGCACCCGGCGGGGCAGCGCCTGCCTGCGCCGCTCGAAGTGCTCGAACCGCACGAACCAGACCCGGCCGTGGCCGTCGAACACCGTGTACGAGATCGCCTCGTCACCGAAGTTCGGCAGGCCGGCCCGCACGAACAGCGCCCGCAGCGGCGGCCAGCTCAGCGTGATCTTCCCGGTGTACTCCATGGCGGGCTTGCGGGTCAGGACCGCGCGCAGCACCGCGATCGCCCGGTGGTGCTCGTCCGGGCTGTACCGGCGGGTGGTCAACCCGCCGCCCGGCGGGCCGTCGTGCCACCCCGCCAGGAAGGTGGCCGCCGCCGGGTTCGCGCCGAACACGCCCGCCGCCGCCAACCCAGACGTGTCGCCGTCGGTGTGCGGGATCTGGGTGCCGATGACGGCACCGACCGCCGACGCGAGCAGCAGATAGCCCAGCCAGCGCTGCCGGCCGCGCCAGTCCAGGTAACGCTGTGCGGAACGGACCAGCCACGGCGGCGGTGCGCGCGGTGCGCCCGGTGTCTCGGCTCGGGACACCAACCGGCGTGCGAACCTGTCGACCAGCCACAGGCCGACGCCCAGCGCGGCCGCCACGGCGAAGGCCGGGACGCCGTACCCGAACCACCCGGCGCCGCTGCCCGCGATCAACCCGATCGTGATCGCCATCCGGGTCCGGGCAGGTTCCTCGGTCAGGTAGATCAACAGGCTGGCACCGATCACCCCGGCGGCCAGCCCGAGCGCCAGATGCAGGTCCGGGACGTACCGGGCGACCACGACGGCGACCGCGATAAGCACCAGCCACGCGGGGAGCCGCGCCCGCTGGTCATCTCCGGGCCGGGTCGTGCCGGCGTCCCCGTCTCCCCGGTCTCCGGGCTCGGTGTGCGGCAGCGTGACCACACCTTCGGCGGTGCGCAGGAACCGGTGTCCGTCCGGCGTCAAGGTAGCTGAACCAGCCTGCTGAGGTGACTGGGTCAGGAGCGCGGGGCGCACGTCCCGGTCGGTCAGGTTGCGTGGCGGCCACAGCACCGACAGGCCCCGTTCGGTGCGGAACACCACGGTGAAGCCGAGCAGCTCACCGTCATCGCCTGAGGCGCCCAGCCACACCACCTTCGGGTGGGTGATCAGTGCGATCGTCGCCTCATCCAGCTCGAGCCCGAGCACCTCGCGGACCAGTGCGATCTTGGTGACCAGGTCGGGCAGCTCCCGCCCACGGGGTTGCGCTGACGCGGCGCGCAGGGCCGCTTCGTAGCCAGCCAGCGGGCGAGCGAGCGCCGGGTGGGTGGGGCGGTCGTTGATCAGCACCGCCGCGACGTCCGCGTCCACCGGGTCGGCGGCGGGCAGGGCCAGCGACCGGCGGAGCTGGTCGCGCAGCAGGCCGACGACCCGCTCCAGCTCGACCGCGATGGCGACCGGATCGGCCAGCCCGGCCAGCTGCCCGGGCAGCAGGCCCAGCTGGAAGACCGCGGCGTCGGTCAACAGGTGGGTGCGCAGCGCCGGCGCCATCCGGACCAGGTCGCCGACCAGCTCGAACCATGCCCGCGCCGCCACCGGGGCACCCATCGGCAGCTCCTCGCGCAGCCAGTCCAGGGCGGACCGATAGCCCGCGAGCACCGGGTCCACCCACAGCGTGACCGTGTCGACCAGCCGCTGGGTGGGCACACCGTCCACCGGCAGGTCTAGCCGCAGCGCGCCGAGCACGCCGACGGCCAGCTCCCGACGCGCATCCCCGTCGCCGGCCAGCCCAGCGAACAGCCCAGTGGCCGGCTCGGCGAGCGCTCCCGCGAGCTGGCGGAGCAGCGGCGCCGCCCAGTCGGGTCGGATGTCGTCGGCCCCGGCTTCGGCCAGCTCACGCACGGCGGCGATCGCGGCGGCCCAGAACCGGGCGTCCCTCGGCCCCAACCGGCTCCACGCGCCGGCCAGCAGCATCGCCCGCACTCGCGGCCACTCGGCCTCCGACCAGCTCGCCGGGTCGGTCCACGGGGAACCGTCGCTGGTCAGGTCGCTCAGCGGGCGCTGCACGGCCGGCCGGCGAGCCCGGAAGGCCACGCCGTGCGCCAGCCAGTACGCCAGCTCGGCCCGCGCGGTCGCCGGGTCGCCCCCGCCGGCGTCGTGCGCCCCTTGCATCCGCCCGACCATCCGCTCGTCGGTCAGACCCACCAGGTCCGCCCCGGAAAGGGCGATCAGCGCCGCCTGCTCGCCCCGCCAGAGGTCCTCGGTCAGCTGCGTCTGCGCCCAGTCCTTCGCCGGGCCTTCGGGCAGCCCGGCGAACTCGGTCTCCTCAACTTGGCCCTCGAGGAACAGGTACGCGAAGCGCAGCGCCGCGACCAGTTCCGGGTCGTCGGCGAAGAACCGCTCCGCCGACCCGATGCCGCCGTCCTCGACGAGCCGGCCGAACACCGCGAACGCGATGTCATAGCCATAGGCCCAGCGCAGCCCGTCCGGGTAGTCAGCGTCCGTCGCGGCCCGCCGGTGCCCCTCCGCGATCGTCACGGCCGGATCGGTGAGGTCGCCGGTCGAGGCCAGCAGCGAGGTCAGCACGGCCCAGTGCCGGTCCGAGGGCATGGCCGCGATCAGCGCGGCCGGACTCCGCCGCTGGTTCCGCCAGGCCGTCAACACCGCCGGCCCGGCCTCGACGAGCGTGCGGTAGTCCAGGATGTCCCGGAACATCGCCACCGCCTGATCCGGCGGACCCAGCCGCGTGAGCGTGGCGAGCAGCTGCGCCCGGGCCTGCTCGCCCACCAGCCGGGCGGCCTCGTTGAGCGGGTCCCAGTGCGCGGCGTCGAGCTCGTGCAGCAGCAGTTCGACCACGCCGAGCAGGTAGCCGATCTCGATGCGCCGCAGGGCGTCGTCCCGCGCCCCGTCGGCGCGGGCCCAGTCCGCCCGCAGATCGCGGCGGACCGTGGCGGCGTCCGTTTCCCAGGCCTGCTCGCCGGTCGGGCCGCGCACCCGGTGAGTGATCTCGTAGCGGACGAGCGCCCGCAGCGGCCCGTCGGACGTCTGGTCGACCACGGTGTCCGGCAGGTACACCACACCGTCCACGGTGTAAGCGGCGATCTTCCCGGCGATGCTGGCACCCACGACGTCGGCCAGCGCCTCGGCCCGGTAGGACACCACCCGCACCCCGGCCGGCGCCCCGGTCCGGGCCGCGCCCAGTTCGGTGAGCTCCAGCCCCGGCAGCGCCGCCACCAGCGCCGACTCGTCGTCTTCGGTCAGCGGGTCGGTGTCGGGGTACAGCTCCAGCGCACCGTTCACTCCCGGGCCGACCACCGTGCTGATCTCGTACCGGCCGGCGGGCACAGCGGTGGACCGCTCGCCGGGAACCGGCTGGTAGGCACGCAGCCACACCTGGGCACCGGAGATCGCCAGCTCGACCAGCTGGTGGTGGGTGACCGTGGTCCTGGCCAACCCACCGGCGGGAACGTCGGGCAGCGCCGCCGGCGGCGCCAGCGGGGTGCGCCGACCGCCGAACCAGGCCAGCCGAGCGGCGAGTCGCTTGGGCAACCGGCCCGCCTCGACCACCTGCCGCGCCCAGTCCAGGCGCAGGGCGAGCAGCCGGTACAGCTCGTCGTTGGGCATCGCGGCCAGCAGCGCGTCGCGCCGGGCCACCAGATCGGCCAGTTGGGCGAGCAACCGGGCTCGGCTCACCATGCGCAGTGGGTTCCAGCCCAGGAACTCCAGCAGGCTGTCCAGGTAGCTCTGGTCGATCTTCAACAGCGCCGCGCCGAAGTCGATCCGGCTCAGCACGCCCCGGTCCACCAGCTGGTTGTGTGCGCTGAACCCGTCCCAATCGTGGATCAGCGCGATCAGCGCGAGCACGTCGCGCAGCTGCTGCCGCGTGCGCCACCGGGCAAACCACCCCGGGTGCCGACCGGCTCCGAACTCGACCACCTCGACCAGGTCGCCGACCGCAAGCACCAGCGTGCCGTTGTTCTCATACCGGCCCGAGTCGCGCCGGCGCACCTCGCGCGAGGCGATAGCGAGCCGGGACGACGGTGCCAACCCCCCGCCGGCCCGCCACGCCGCCGCGCCGGCGGCGGAGAGGATCGCGTCGTTCGGGCTGCCTTCCCACTGCCGCAGCACCACCAGCTCGCCGTCGTCTTCGCGGCGTGCCAACACGATCTTGTCGCGCCGGTCCCGGACCCGTTTGTCCATGTCGAGGCCGAATACCTTGATGACGGTCAGCTCGCCCAGCACGGTGAGCGGCAGCCCGATCGGCCACCCCGGTGGTGGTCCCCTGACCGCGCGCCAGCTGGGCAGCAGCCGGGCCCGCAGCGCCCTGGCGTCCCGCAGCCGGACCGACCTGGGCGTGGGGCCGCGCACCCGATGGGCGACCTCGTAGCCGACCAGCTCGCGCAGCAGCTCTGGCGACAGCCGGGTCAGCGCGGTGTCCGGCAGGTACACCACGCCGTCAACGGTGTAGGCGGCGATCTTCCCGGCGGTGCGGGCTCCCACCGCGAGGGCCAGCGCGTCGGCCCGGTAGGACACCACCCGCACCCCGGCCGGCGCCCCGGTCCGGGCCGGGTCCAGCTCGGTGACCGGCAGACCCGGCAGCGCCGCCACCAGCCGCCGCTTCTCTTTCCGTCGGAGCCGGTCGCTGTCCGGGTACAGCTCCAGCGCCCCGTTCACGCCGGGAGAACCGGGCAGGAACACGGTGAAGGGGAACGCACCCAGCCATATGCCGAGGGCGGCCCACTGTGCTCGGCGCAACCAGAGTTGGGCGGTCCGGCCGCGGTGGGCCTGCAACGCCCCGGCCGCGCCGGCCAGGGACGACCCGAGTACCGCGACGAGCATCGAGTGGTTGGTGACGGCGGTCAGCACCACGCCGATCGCGGCGCCGGGTGCCAGCGCCCACACCGGCTGGCCGGCCAGCCAGCCGCTCAGCCGGCCCAGCCTGCTCGGGTGACGCGTCGGATCGGTGCCCCGGTCATCCGCCGGCGGCGACCGGCCGCGCGGCCGGATGGTGGGGATGCGCACCCGCACTCCCGGGTCGGTCAGCATCCGCAGCAGCGCGCCCACCGGGATCGCCGCCGCCTCCGGCAGGGTGGCGAGCAACCCGCCGTAGAGCCGCCGGGTCTGCACCGACGCGACTTTTCTGCCGTGCTTGCGGTGCGTGTAGTTGACCACGGCCGTGGCCAGCAACACCGCGACGGCCACCCGTTCCCGGGCCCGCCGGCCCAGCCGAGTCCCGGAGATCAGCCGGGCGAGCTCCGCCACCGGATCGGGCGCGCGATGGCCGTCGGGTTGCGGGTTCCCCGGCCGCAGCCCCAGCCGCAGCGACCCGTCCGGCCCGGTGAACAGTCGCGCCGACGGCGGCACCAACGGGTCGGCCTCGGACGGCTCGGCCGGCAGTTCCTCGAGCCGCTCATGCAGGGTGGCCACCTGGCCGGCCAACCAGCGCCCGGTGTGCTCGTCCATCCGGCCGTGTGGGTCAGCCAACAGCCCGAACAGCTCGGTGGCCACCTCCCGCACCAGCCGCCGCACACCCCGTGACCGGCCCCGCGACAGCGCGGTGACCAGCACCGAAACGACGGACACCGCGACGACCACGGCACTCGCCACGAGCACCGTCATCGGCACCCGGAACGAGGCGGTCTCGGCTGCGGCCGCCACACCCGCCACCCCAGACATCACCAGCAACACAGCGGCCAGGCCCAGCACCACGGCCACCCGCCACGACAGGTAGCGGGCGATGGCCCCGAGCCGGTGCAACACCGCCGTCAGCCAGGCCGGCGGGCCACGCACGATGATCGACCACAACAGGATCCCCGAGCCGATCAGCGCGACGGCCACCCGAACCGAGGTCGGCACGCCGTCGGGCAACAGCCCAACCGGCCCGAGCATCGCGCTCCGCTCGGCGCCCCTGTGCCACGACGCCCCGCGCTCCCCCGCATCGCGAGCCTCGATGACCGCGACCAGCCGTTCGATGCCGAGCACCATCTCCTGGTCCAGCTCCTGGCGGGTCAACGGGAAACGGAACAGCGGGTCCTCGCCGCCGGTCGAGTACTTCTTGATCGTCACGTCGGCGACGTCGGTCCGCTTCAACCGGTCGTCCCGGAACTCGCCCAGTGGAACCCAGCCGGACGCTCCGTTCCAGGTGACCACCAGGTCGGTCACCGAGTTCAGGTCCACGCGCTCGAGCGCGTTGATCTTCGCCAGATACCCGCGCAGCTCCGCCACGTCGCCCACCGGGATCCGGGTGAGCAGCTCGGACAGGAACAGCGTCTCGCGGCTGCGCTGGAACTCCTTCGGGTTCTTCTTCACGCTCACGTACAGCACCAGCCCGGAGTCACCGAGCAGCAGGTAATCGAACTGCTTGACGGTCTTCTTGCTGACCTTGCCGCTGGCCAGGCGCGCGCCCAGCCGCACGTTCGCCAGCAGCCGCAAGCCCCCGGTACGGGCCAGCTTGTCCAGCTCCGCCCGCGCCAACCGCTCGAAAACCTCGCCGGTGATCGAGCCCGCGTACCGGTGCGCGAAACCCTCCGGGTCGGCACGGAACGCCTCCCGGTGCGCCGGGTTCTCGAGCAGGTTGGTCAGCCGCCGCAGCACCTTGTCCACGATCTTGCGGTGCTCGTCGCTCAGCCGGGCCGCCGAGGGCCGGGCCGGCGCGGGTGGCGGAGTCGGCTTGGGGCGCGCCGCGGCGGCCCGAACGACCGCCGCCACCGCCTCGTGCAGTTGACGTACCAGCTCGTCGTTCTCGGCGTCGTGCGCCTCGCCGGTGTGGTCGTCGCCGGCGATGTGGCGGTTCCATTCGTGGCGCAGGAAGGCGTTCCACAGGGCGAGGAACCGCCGGTCATGGCCGATCAGCCAGTTGAACAGGTGGGCGACCCAATCGGGGACGAGGATGAAGCCCTGGCGCGGGGCGGCGCCGGCCGGACGCCAGCCGAAGCTGTACAGCTTGCCGCCCAGCGGTTGCGTGTCGCTGATCCCCACCAAGCCGATCAGCTCGGGATCAGCCTCGAGCAGGTAGGGGAACTCCTCGCGGCCTCGATCGCTGACCAGATCCCACGCGTTGTCGCGCAGCCGGGGCATCCACGGCAGCATGTGCCGCCGGACCTCGCCACTGGCAACTCCGTCGGCGAGCCCGCCGCCGTCGCCGGGTCCCGGGTGGAAGTCCTCCGGAGTCTCGCCGTGCGGGCGCAGGACGACCTGTCCCGGCCTGGCGTCGACGCGCACCAGCCGGCTCAGATCCAGGCCGAGCTCTTGCACGAGCCGCCGCAGTTGCTCCAGATCAGCCGGCGGGTACTGGAAGGTCATCGTGTTGAGGTGCACGAGCAACCCGGGCTCGCCTGGCACGGTGCCGATCCAGCCGGCGGCGGCCAACCGCGGGCGCAGCGGCCAGGCCTCGAAGAAGTCGGCGTGCTGGTACGCGTTGGCGTAGAAGTTTCCGTACTCGTCGACCACGTAGAGCATCAGGTTGAAGCCGTAGGCCATCTTCATGCCGTCGGCGTTGGTGTCGAACGGGGTGTCGTCCTTCGCCCAGTAGAGCCGGCCCTCCCAGGCGTAGAGGCGCAGGTGCTCGGGTGCCGGGGCATGCCCGGTCTCCGACTTTTTCCAAAGCAGCGACAGGTGCTCCTCCGGCCGGCGTGGCAGCCATGCGCGCAGCCGCGCCAAACGTGGCTCTGCCTCAGCCAACCAAGACAGCGCGGCACGCCGGGACGGCACCAGGATCCCGAGCGGTGTGCGGAGCTGGGTGGCGAACCGGTCGATCGCCTCGGCAGCGTTCCGCACCTCGAACCGGGTCGCCATGATCTCCCCGGGCTCCCCGTGCAGCCGCTGCGCCCGACCGAGGTGCCACTTCGCCAGGTCGAACTGCCGGAGCACACCACGCACCCACCGCCACGCCGCGATCACGACGACCGCGACGACCACCGCGACGGCCAGGAGCACCGGATGGGCGGCCAGCGGCTCCCTGACCGAGGCCAACGGGCCATCGGTGGCCAGCGCGAGCCCGGCCAGACCGGCGCCGACAGAGGCGTGCCGCTGAGACCCACCGGTGTCCCCGGAACCGCGGTCGTCCCGGTCGCCGGCCAGCCGGACCCGACCGTCCTCCAGGACGAACCGGTCCTGCGCGAGGACCACGGCCAGCTCGCCCAGGTCGGTGTCCAGCAGCTCCTGGGCCTCGAGCACCGCGGCCGGGCGGCCCAGGTCCAGGCCGAGCAAGGTGGCCAGCCGGTCGCCGAGCGCCGCGCCGGACGGGTCGAGGGCACGGTAGCGCGCCCGCAGCCGCGACAGCAGCGTCTCGACCCTGGCGCGGGCCGGCAGGTCGCGCTTCACCAGCTCGGCGACCAGCAGGATTTCGGCGAGTTGCCCCAACACTCGGCGCATCTCGACCAGCCGACTCGCCCGGTCGAGACCGCGGTCGAGCGCCGCCGCGGTGCGGTCCAGATAGCCTGCCACCCGGTCGACCCGATCGGCGGCGGTGTGCACCACGGCCGTCGGGTCCCTCGGCGCCTCCAGGGCACGGATGAGTTCCTCCCACCGGTACGCCCGGTCGAGCACGAGGCGCAGCAGCGGTCCCAGGAAGGCGAGGACCGACTCGGTCTCGGCGGTCCGCGGCCCCGGACGGACCAGCTCGAAGAAGCGTTTCTCGAGCTCCTCGTGCAGCGCGGCCGCTGCCTGCCGCTGCCGGTGCAGCGCGGCGATCAGGTCGGAGCGCCGCTGGCCCTCGGGGAGGACCTCCACCTGGGTGGCGGCCGCGCGCAGGTCGTCCAGGTCCGTGCGCCAGGCCAGCACCAGCACTGCCCCGACCGTCTCCAGCTGCGTGCGAGTCAGCGCGCGCCCGGCTTCGTCGCGGAACAGCCGCGCCGCCTCGGCGTTCTCCACCGACCAGTTGGACAGCAACCGGATGACCTCTGGCCGCACCGTGCCCGCCGGCATCGGGTCGTCCAGCCGGTGCGGCACTTCGAACAGGTCCGCGAACAACCGGTGCGGGTCGGTGACCAGCGCCAACACCCGCTCCAACTCCGCCCGCACCCGGTCGCGCCCGGTGTCGCGGAGGTGCAGCTTCACCCCGTCACGCAGCACGAACCGGTCGGGGTTCTCGGTGGCCACGCCGCTCAGCGCCGCCGGCGGCTCCAGGAGCAGCCAGCTCAGCCGATCCAGGTCCGCCGCGTGCGCCGGAATGACCCCGAGCAGCGCGGCAACCCGGTCGGCGAGCGACTCGCCGGCCTTCGGCGGGTTCCACCGAAGGTAGAGCGCGGCAATCCGAGCCTTCAGCGGGTCGAGCTGGACAAGCAGCCTCGGGTCGTCATCCCACAGCGCACGCAGCCGACGCTCGACCGCCGCGATCCGGTGGGCCAGCGCGTACACCGCCTTGGCTGGGCCATCGGACCGCTCTTCCAGCTCGTTCAACGCCACCTGGACCCGCGCGAGCCGCCGGAGCGCGAGCATCGGTTCGCTCTCCGGGGCACGCACCGCCACACCGAGCCGCTGCCACAGCGCCGCCGGCCGGCGCACCTGGTCGCGCAGCGCCAGGAGGGCCTCGATCACCTCCCGGTCGGCCTGGGCCGGTGCCGTCCCGAGCACCCGGTCGATCTCGGCTGCCAGGTCGAGCGCGTAGTCGACGCGGGCGGTGATGCCGGCCAGCAGCTCCGGCACCGGCTTGGTGACGGAGTCCAGGGAGATCAGCATCAGGTCGGTGATCCCACCCGGCGCGTCGAGCTCCGCAACACCCGCCCGCAGCCGCTCGGCCATCCCGGACAGCAACGTCACGTGCTGAGCGCGCAACCCGTTGAGTGCCCCGATCGCGGCCGCCCAGTTGTCCCGCTCCCCCTCGGTGACGCCCCGCACCCGGTGCTGCTCTTCGAAGGCCCGCCCGAGCTCCCAGAACAGGCGCACCACCTCGTCGATGGCCTGAACCAAGCCGGGCTGGCCGAACATCCTGGCAAGCCGGCGCATGCCTTCGGTCTCGCGCAGCACCGGCTCGGCCACCCCGATCAACACGCCGCCCGGCACCGGGGCGCCGATCCAGGTGTAGAGCACCAGCCCGTCCACCGGCAGCTGCTCGAGCAGCTCGGCGGGCAGCAGCCACAGCCGGGGGTCGTCACTGCCCAGCGTGTCGCGCTCCGGTTCGGTGAGTGGGCGCGTCAACCCGGTCTTGAACGCTTCGCCCAGCCTGGCGTTGACCGCCGTAACCTGGTCGGACTCCAGCCGCTGCCCGCCCTCGGAGAGCGCGCCGGACCGACCCGACACGCGACCGGTGAGGCCAAACAGCCAACGGATCACCGGCGCCGCCCGGCTGAGCAGCGGACCGGCCAACGGCGCCACAAGCCGGTGCGCGAGGGCGGTCAACCAGACCGGCGGGCCGCGGATCATGATCACTGCGAGCAGCAGCACCGCCGCGGCGACGGCGGCCCGAAGCACCGGGTCGTGGACCGCGTCGCCCGCCCCGAGAAGCCCGAACGGCAGCGTCGCGGACGGACTTCCGCCACGCAGCCAGCGGTGGATGCCTAGCGCCACGTCGTCGGTGATCTCGTCGCGGGTGAGCTCGATGTGTGACCCGGCCCTGTTGCCCTTCGGGGTCACCCGCTCGATGTCGCCAGGGCGGGCCGTGTCTCGCTTGAGGTAGCGGGCGCGGAACTCGGCCAGCGGGATCGGGTCGCCGGAGCCCCGCCAGGACACCAGCACGTCGAGCGCCGTGGCGCGCTGCTGCTTCGACAGGTGCTCGGGCCGCCAGTTCGCGAGGTAGACCCGCAACTTCGCCGGGGAGCCGGTGGGGATCTCCCTAAGAAGACGGCGCAGGATGGTGTTCTCCCGATTCTCCCCGGATGGCTTGTCGAGTTTGACGGTCATCCACTTGATCAGGCCGAAGCGGTTCGCCAGCAGGAGGTCGAGCTCGATGACTTGCTGGGGGTGGGTCCCGGATTCGGTGAGGATCAGCACCCGCACGTTCCGCAACAACTCGGTGCCGAACGCGACCGACTCGGACAACGACGCCGCGACCAACTCCTCCAGCAGGTAGCCGGCAACCTGGCCGGCCCAGCCGTGCCTGCGCACGAAGGCCAGCGGGTCGGCGGCGAACTCCGCGTGGACCGCCGGGTCGGCGGCCCGGTCGCCGCCGTGCTCGGCGACCAGCTCGTCCACCACCCGCCGCCACTCGGCGCTCAGGTGGCTGGCCAGCGAGTCGATGCCGACGACCAGCGCCGCATCCTCGTTCCGGAGCTGTCGCTCGGCGAAGGCGACCACCTCGGCCAGCTCGCCGGCCGGCGCCGGCGGCGCGTCCCGCAGGACCTGCTGGTACGTCGCACGGAACACCGCGCGCGACGGCCGGCCCGTCTTCACCGCGACGACCCGGTCCGTCCCTGGCAACGGGGTGACCTCCGCGCCGAGCTGGGTCAACAGGCTGACGACGTACCGGCGGGTCTTCTGGCGGGCGCCGCCGAGGTCCATGCGCAGCACACCGCCCAGCCGCAGCGCGGTCATCAGTTCGGCGAGCGCGCCGATCCTCGGTCCGGTGAACGCGGTGTGCGGCAGCTCCTCGAGCAGGATCTCCTGGTAGCGCTCGGTGGGCAGATCGATGGCCGAGGGCTGGCCGAGCAGATCCGATCCCGCGGCCGGGTGGTCGTGCAGCGTCTCGTCGCGGTGCGACCACCCGGCCCGGCCGACACCGATTACCAGCCGGGGGTGGGTTTGGTCGGGCGGCAGGCGGTGGGAGGCGACCGGCACGGCCAGGTTCGGCAGCGGTGCCAGCGCGGCGACCCACGACTCCGGTTTTCCGGGGTGGCGGATGTGCAGCCGCTCGTGCTCGAGCAACTCGGCCAGGGCCGCGTCATCCAGCGACCCGAATGTCGCCGTGTCCAGGTAGGTCCAGCCGCGGTAGCTGTAGCCGCGCAGGTCATCGGGTCCGCCCAGGTCCGCGCTGTGCCCGGGTAGGTCGTCGATCAGGGCGATGCCGTACCAGCCGGCCACTTCCTCCGGGGTGTAGCCACCGAGCGCGGCGATCTCCCCGGGCAGCAGGACGAACCGGGCGTCCTCGGGGCTCAGCCCGGACGCCAGCGCGGCCCGATGCGCGGGCGTGGCGTCCTCGTGCGACTCACGGCCCGGACCGCCCGAGTGGAGGTCGTCGTCGCCCGGCTCGTCCGGGGAGCCCCGGGTCGGCCGCCCGTCCCGCTCCGGGGACCGCGGCATCAGCCACACCCGAACGGCACGAACGCCCCGGCCGAGGACTCCGGGCTCGAACACGATGCCGTGCCGGGCGAAAGCCACCTCACCCAGCGCGTACGCGACCCGGTTCTCCTCCTTGCCCAGCCCGCCGTGGTAGTGCCTGCTGCGAGTGTTCAGCCACCGACCCACCAGGCGCCGGTCCGCGGTCCGGCGGACGCTGGCCTCCCCGGCGGCGATCACGAACGGCTGCCCGCCGGACGGCCAGGTGTGCTTGATCAGCACGAAGAAACCGTTGATCTTGCCGGACGTCGGCGACACCCACAACCCGCCGTCGTCCCGCAGCACCCAGTTGACGCGGTCGTTCTCGGCCAGGATCTCCTCCGCATCGCGGGTCCCGACCTGCGCATAGCCGGCCTGGGCCAGGAACGCGGTCAGCCGCTCGCTCTGTACGGATCCCGGGGACCGGTTGTGCCGGCGGGGCGCGGCGGCGACGATCCGCTGCCAGCCGGCGTCGTCCGGCGAGTTGGCGGCGGACAGCCGCATGCCACCGATCGTCACCGGTGATTCAGTCACCCGGGCAGGCCGATTCAGCCACCGCCGCCAGCCGGGCACCATCGCCATGCCGGTCAGGCCGAACGGCGCGGTCACCCCGGCACCGACCAGCGCAAGGCCGATCAGCGCGCCGACGGTCGCCCCACCGGCCAGGTAGAGAACCACCCGAGCCACCGGCCTCGACGGTGCCCAGACCTGGACGACCCCCGCGACCGCGGTGACGATTCCGGCGACCCAGACCACCACCGGCCCCAACCACATCGCCAGCACACCACCGACGAACACGGCCAACACCGCGCCGGCCGGCAGCCACCGACGGTTGCGCCCAGCACCGGACTCCAGCACCCCGGAGGACACAATCCCGCCACCGGTCGAACGCACCCCGGGACACACGACCAGGTCGCCCGGGGAGAGGGAAAGCACCCCCGACGACACGATGCCGTGGCCCCGCGAACCCAGCGCGTACAACGCATCGGCCCGCTGCCGCAGGTTGGCCGCGAGTGCATCGCCCAGCAGCGGGTTCGCGCCGATCCCGGACGCACCGGCCGCCAACATGCTGACGTCGCCGTCGATCCGCCCGATCTCCAGCTCGAGCGAGTGACCGAGCTCCGCCCAGTTGTCCTCCCGGCTGCGCGCCACGTCGTTGCGGTAGCCGAACAGGTCGTCGCGGACCTCGCTCAGCTCGAGGAACGCCTGGTCCAGCTCACCCGCCTCGACCCGGCCAGCGACCTCCCGCATCCGCTCGGCGACCGGCGGCAACACCACAGCGGCGGCGGCAACAGCGCCGGCAACACCCGGCCGGGCACCGTGGCCGCGCTCGGCGCTCGGCCGGCCGACGGTGCGCCCGATCCACCGCGCCAGGCGGGACCGCAGCGAGCCGATCGGGGAACCCCGGATCGGCCGGCCCTCCCGCTCGGGCGACCGCACGTGGACCAACAGCAGGCCCAGCCCGAACGCCACAGCCGCACCCAGCAGCGCCCAGCCAAGCCACGGAGCGATGGCGGTGTGCCCCATCGCCAGGCCACTCAGCGCCGGCAGTGACGTCACCGGGTCGTTGGACGACGTGTCACCGCGCAGCCGGGCGAACACGGCCTCGTGCCGCAGCAGTCGCTCCGCGCTGGTCCAGCCGGCCAGCAGTCCGGCCACGGTGGCTTCGTCTTCGCTGGTCGGCTCGAGGGCCAGCAGCGACTTGCCGAACTCGGTGAGCTCGTAGGTGTAGGCCGTGCCGTTGCTACCCGCTGTGAGCACCACGCCGAGCTTGGCGAGCGCGCCCAACCGGGTCCGCAGCTGGTCACGCGTCCAACCCTGCCGCAAGGCCTCCAGCTGGCGGGCGGTCCGCGGCTCTTCGGCGGCGTCCAGGGCGCGCAGCAGGTCGTTCAGCACCGGCGCTGCCTCGACCGGCACGACCGGGGCGCGCCGCACCGGCACCAACGCGGCGGGCGAAATGGCGACCACCACCGTGGGCTCCGCCGAGGGAGCCGGCACGGGGGCCGTGGTGAACCGGTGCAGCGCGGCCCACATCACCGCCAAGTCGGCATCCTGGCGGTCCGGCCAGTCCGGCCAGCGGGCGAACAGCCGCGCGAGCGCGACCCGCGCCGGATCACCCAGCTGGGAAAGCAGCTCCGCCGGGCGTTCGGCCAACCGGAACCGGTCACCGACGTGGGTCGCCCAGCCCTCGTCGACCAGCACGTCCAACACCGACCGCACCTCGGCCGGCTCCCGGCCCAGCGCGTCGGCCAGCTCGGCGAGGCTGGCGCCATTGGCGGCGGCCAGGCCCTCGAGCAGCAGACCCAGGCCGGACTTCGGCTTGGCGTCCGCGTGCTGGGCGATCGGCACCCCGGCAAGCTCGAGCAGCACCTCCACGATGCCGGCTCGCTGGTTCTCGTCGAGCCGGTTCAGCAACGCGACACGCTTGGCCGCCATCCGGTACCGGTCGCCGTCGCGGACCAGCCAGCCCCGCTCGACCAGCCGTGCCAACGCCTTCTCGGTGTCGGTGCCGAGGTGTGCCCTGAGCTCGTCGACGCGGGCGCCCTCCTTCCCTGTGAGCAGGCGAAACACCTGGCTGCGCAGCGAGGAGGGCGGGCTGCTGTCCGGCCGCTCGACACGCGCCGAGGACAACTCGAAGGGCCGGGTGGCCAGCAGCTTGATCACCCGCAGCAGCGCGTCCGCGGCCTTGTCGGCGTTGCGCGCCTCAATCGGGTCGGCCGAGTTCCACGACGGCTTGAGCCCGAGCACGTTCCGCGCCAGCGACACCGCGTCGCTCATCGCGAAGTCGTACAGCGTGGCGGAGCCGGTGGGCAGTCTCAGCAGCGCTTGGCCACCTGCGGTCAACCGATAGCCGAGGCCGGCGCTGCCCTCCACCAGCTTCAGGTCCACCAGCGTGGCCAGCGCGTTCTCGATCTCCGCCCGGTCCGCCGCCGCGTCCTCGGTGCTCAGCGCGGCAACCAGCCGGTCCACCGGGACCCGCGACCGCAGCGGGGCGAGCAGTTGGCCCAGGCTGAAGAACGCCACCGCACCCAGCAAGCCGGCGGGCGAACCGTGCCCGGTCACCAGGTGATCGTCGGCACCAAACGCGGGCGTCGCGGCCAAGATGACCAGCACCACCGTCAGGGCGGCGATCACCGCCAGGCGCCAGCCCCAAGCGCGAGCCAACCGGCCCCGAACACCGTTGAGCGCCTGCCCGGTGTCTTCGCGCTCGGTCCGGTTGGCGCCGAACTCGGCATCCGGGTCGGCGGGCACCGGATGCCCCGCGTCACCGCGGGCAACCAGCTCGACCAGCCGGCCGACCAACCGCGCCCCGATCGCGGCGGACTCCCGCCAGCCGTCGGAGAAGTTGATTCCGAGGACATCACCGGCGTCGTCGAACAGCGGCGAACCGGAAGCTCCCCCTTCGTTAAAGCCGAGCGTCCGGTACCTGTCGGCCTTGATGCGATAGACGAAGTCCGGGACGACCAACCGCCGCTGTCTCGGGTTGCCGATCATGGTGGCTCGCTGGTTGCGCCCGACCGGTTCGGTGCGCACCTTGGCGGCGGGGCGTCGCAGATCCCACACACTGACCACGGCGATGTCCACGGTTGGTATCCGCAGTCCCATTGTGTCCATCGAGCGGGCGCTATGCCGGAAGGTGCGCCTGGCCAACCCGGCGAGGTCTCCGTACTCGCCGAGCGTGAGGCTGCGTGGGTTGGTCACCGGCAGCGAGTCGACCGTGAGCAGGTCGGCAAAGAGCGCTACGTGGTAGTTCGTCACCACTTCGGCCGGGCGCTCATCGGTCCCCTCGACCATCACCACCCCGGTGGCGACGACCACGCCGTCGTCATTCTTGAAGTCGACGACGCTCCGCCCGGCGGCGTCCAGCGCCTCGGCATCGGCGACCAACCCG
Source organism: Actinospineispora eucalypti (assembly GCF_039543365.1). NCBI lineage: Bacteria > Bacillati > Actinomycetota > Actinomycetes > Pseudonocardiales > Pseudonocardiaceae > Actinospineispora > Actinospineispora eucalypti. The sequence continues at coordinate 200,286 of NZ_BAABJP010000052.1, read as the reverse complement.
GCCGGGGCGCCGTCCGGAACGGGGCGGAACCCGATGAGCCGAACCGCCCCCGGTTGGAGGTTTTCGAGAATGATCTCGAACTCGCGCGGCAGCTTGGTGAACCACTTCTGCGGCCAACCGGCCGGCGCCGAGTCGAGCCTGACCCGCAGCACCGCCTGGCCCTCGCCCACCGGATAGACCGCCAGCGGGTCGAGTTCCAAGGCGGTCGCGATGAGCTCCAGCAGCCGGGTGGGCCGCTCCCACACCGGCATACTGCTCGGCAGCCAGGACCCCGCCCGGCCAACCATCTCGGACAATCCCCTCGCGGCGTGCGACAGCTCCTCATGCGGGCCGTCCAGGCCGCCGGGCTCCTTGAAGATGCGCACCAACCCGAGACGGCTGTCGAGCTCCCAGAGCCACACTTCCTCGCGTTCCGGGCCGACCTCCGCGCGCAGCGGCGCGAAACTGGACGCACCAATCACCAGCTCACCCGTCTCCCGTTCGCGCTTCGACAGGTCACGGCCGAAGGTGGCCGCCGCCTTCAACCGGCGCACCAACACAGCGTCCGACTTCGCCGGCCAGCGCAGGTCCGGGCGCAGCCGGCCGAACCGAATGTGCCCGAGTACCAGCCGAATCCAGTCGCGTTTGCCGATCGCTTCGCCGTCTAGCCGGCCGCTGCGCACCAACCGCCGGTACACCTTGCGCAACTCGGTAACCGGCCGGTTCTTGAAGGTCACCCTCGCCAACAGGCCGGAGGCCTGAGAGACGCCCAAGCCGACCAGACCGACGATGAGCCAACCGACGGGCCCGATCGTGGTGTCGCCAAGCAGACCGCCGGTGTCGGCGAATGCCGGCGTGACGGCCACCACCAGCAGCAATGCGGCCGCGGCGCTGATCATGGTCAGCAACCGGGCCAACCACGCCCGCCACCTGGGCACCATCAGCGCAACCACCGCGACCATCGCCAGCGCGGTCAGTACCGGGTACGCGGTGAACCAGTCGTGCCCGAGCACCGCCGCGCCAGCCAGTGGAGTGGCGGGGCTGGAGGTCGTGGATTCGGACTGCCACACCGTCGCGTCCGGCGGCGCGGGGAACGTCTCGTTGGGGTCGTAGCTCAACCCGAAACCGGGGGTCGCCCACACGAAGTCGGCCAGATCCTCGGCATTATCCGCAACCAGCCCGGCCAACCATTCCAGCTGCATGGGCTGGCCAGGCCGCAGCGCCAGGACCTTGGCGATCCGGCGGCCGCTCATGGGCTGGTCGGTCGGGTCGAGTTGCCAGTAGTAGTCGTAGACCGCGATCCGCAGATACCCGATCTGGTCGGCAAGCGAATCGGCTTCCAGGTCGTCCTCGTTCGGGTCGGCGAACTCATCGAAGATCCGGTCAAGTTCCTCGAGCAGAGCCATGACCTCGAGCATCGCGGCCTGGCGCTCGTCCTCGGTGAGCTCGCCGCGCGCGCGTTGCTTGGCCCGGTTGAGCCGGAACTCCAGTCCGGCCAGCGCCGATTCGCCATCCAGGGGCAAGTCGAGATCGACCAGGTAGACCCGGCCCCCCTCGACGACTAGCTCGTCCGTGTTGTCTTCGAGCGCCGCGCGCAAGTCCTCGGGCCGCTGGACCAACAACTGGCCCAGCGCGTCCAGTGATGCCCCCTGGTCCGGTGCTCCCCTCAGCAACGCGGCGACCTGCTCCGGTGGGGACCGGCCCCGCGCGAGGTCTGACCGCTGGTAACGCCGGAGCGTTGCCGCCCGCAGTTGGTCGCGAGCCTCGGCGTCCTCGGGATCGAGGTTCAGTTCGTCGAGCGTGGCCAGCAGCTCGGCCTGCCGCACGAACCCGGCCGCATCGGGGTTAGCCGCAAGTTCGGCCAGGGTGGCCCGGCTGTGGGCCAGCAGCGTGGACTCCCGCAGTTGTTCGGCCGCTTCCGGGTCGGCGGGCCTGCGCACCGCGTCGTCCAGCTCGCTCCACCGGTCCCGGAGACGCTCCGCGTGTCGCCGCAGCGCCTCCAGGAACGGGATGGCGCCGTCGAGCACGGTGACATCGGTGCTGGTCCGGCCACTGGCTGTGCTGGCGCCGATCAACCGCTCCAGCATGCCGAGCATCCCGTCAATTTCCGCGACCTGCGCGTTGGCGGCGTCCAGCCGCTGGGTCAGGCTGGCCAGGAGCGCGGGCAGCCGCCCCGGTGGGGCGTCACGCAGCAGCACCAGGAGGGTGACCATGTCGTTGAGCTCGTGCTCGCGGATCTCCGGCAACGCCGCGGTCAGCTCGGCCCACTCGGTGCCGGCCAGCGGATCGGACCCCAGGGCCAGCATCCGGTCCTCGGCCAGCCACCCGGCGAGCAGCGCGGCTTGCAGCGCGTCGAGCTCGACTCCGGCGAGCCGACCGGGAAGATCCACCACCGCGCCGCCGTCGCTGGGCCGGGTGTCGACATCCAGCCACAGCACATGCACCAGCTGGCCGGCGAAGTCCACCTCGAGCCGGCGCAGCTGCCCGATCAGCTCCCGCCGCGCGTCTTCCTGCCCCGTGTCTTGTTGCCCCGTGGTCCCGCCGATCCGGTGGGTCAGCTCGTACCGGTACGCCGCCTGCCAGAACGCCGCCACCCCGGCAACCACCGGGCGCAGTCGCTCGGTTTCCCACAGCGCGCGTTCGGACACGCCGATCAGTGCGCCGCGCGGCCGGCCCTCCCCGACCCAGGTATAGAGCACCAGCCCGTCGACCGGGTCGCCGTATACGCCGTCGGCCAGCCGCTCCAACACCGGCTCGGGGATCAGGCGCAGCCGCGGATCGGACAGCCCGAGGGCGCTCCGCTGCTGGTCGGTCAGCTCGGGCAGGTCCTCCTCGGCGAACATCCTGTCGACCGCCCGCTCCTGGCCATCCGTCAGCCGCTCCTTGGACAACGCACCGGAAATGGGCTTGTCGCCACGCATCACTCGGTGCAGCGGCAATGCCATTGTGCTGCTGGCACCGGCCCATGCAGTCGGCAACCCGGTGGCCGACAGCGGCCCGAGGCCGGCCCACATCAGCGGTTCCAGCCACCGCTTGACCCGGTACTGGGCGAGCGGCGCCAACAGCCAGCCGGACGCCCACGGCGGTCCCCGCAGCGACACGCTCGCGTCCCGCGCCGCCGCCCGCGCCCCGGCCCGCTTGACCAGCCACCACATCGCGGCGAACACCACCGCGACTCCGGCGGCCACCAATACCGCCACCTGCACCCAGTCCGGCACACCCTGCGCCATGCCCAGCCCGATCAGCGGCGCGCCGGCCATGCCGTGCCGCCTGGCCGACCCGCCGTCACGCACTTCCCCGCGGAAGAACACCCGCGACCTGGCGAACGCGGTGCGCGCTCGGGTCTGCAGCTCCTGCTCGGTGAGGTGATCTGAGTGGTAGTCAAGCGGATCGACAGACAGCCACCGGCCCTCCAGACCGTGCCTGCTCGGGGCAATTCCGGCTTGGCCGGCTCCCAGCAAGTGCCGACCCTGCGCGAGGGCGGTCTCGCTTGTGCCCAGCGGGGCGATCCAGACGGAACCGTTGCGGTCGAGGATCCAGGTGATCTCTGGGCTGTCGAGGAGAAGTTGGTGTGCTTCGGGTGTGCCTAGCCTCGCCCGGGCGATTCGGGATGCGGCGGTGTTCTTGGTTGCAGTGGTGCGCGGAGTCAGCAGGTAGCTGGCCGGGTCGGTCGGGCGGTTGACCAGGTAGGTGTTGAACAGTTCCACCTGCTCGGGGGTGGAGAGCACGATCTCGGTGAGCGGGGCGTTGAACGCGGGATCTGTGTAGCGATGCTCGGTGAACGTGGCGCTGTAGAGGTCCGCCGGAATCAGGGACACGATGATCCCGCCCGTTTGCCAACCCTCATAGTTCCCCGAGAAGCTGTGGGCGGCCGCCAGGTCCGGCGACACCCAGGTGGGTGTGCGTTGCGGGTCGAATCCATCCCGCACGGCCGCCGGGTCCGAGCTGCGGTGATAGACCGGCACGGATGCCGTGGCAGGCAGGTTCTGGCTCGCGTCGGTCAGCCGCAGTAGGTGACTGGTCACCGCGAGCACGGGAACGGCAAACCGCGGTGCCCCAGCGGCCAGCAGCTCCTCGAGGTAAGTCCCGGTCGCGGTGGGTGGGTTGGCCCAGACGCGCCAGCCACGCGTCAGCTGCCTCAGTGTCTGAGCCTGGCTGGCCGGCAGCTGGTCAAGCAGGAGCTCGAGGTTGTGTCTCACCTGACGTAGCAGGTAGTCCAGGTCAGCAAGGCTGAGGGGGTCGGGGTCTGCGGTGATCAGCCGCAGCGTGTTCACGAATCCCTCTGGGCTGTAGTCATAAAGCAGGTGCAGCTCCCAGCGAGTTGGGTCTGCGAGGTAAGGCGCGGTCTCAATGAGGTCGAACACGAGGGAGGCCCTGTCCGAGCCGGTGGCATCGTGGCGTTGGGTGGCGGCGTTGAGTGCCGCCGCTTCATCGACCACGTAGTACATACGTGTGTGGACACGGTCCGGGAGGTCACCTGAGGCGTTCAGCGAGGCCCACCATTGCTTGGCCACCGCGATCAGCTGATCGAATCTGGCTCCGTAGTCGGCTGGGTCAAGCACACCGGGCCCCGTAGACCGCAGCTCTTCGGCGGCGTAGTCCAAACCTGCTTCGGCCCGGGCGAGTTGCTCGACGGCGAACCGGCGATCTGGCTCGGTGCCGCTCTCGAGTGCGCCGCGAGCCGCGCGCAGCCGGGCACCGATCGCTTCGAGCTCTGCATCCCAGGAGATCAAGCCGGCCGCGCGGGCATGTTCGCGAGCGGTCCGCACACTCGAACGGAGCTCTCGGTGCGGCAGTACCTTCACCAGGCCTGTCGATCGGTCAACTCCCACCACCACACCGACCACGCGCCGCAGCTCGTCGACGACGAGATCACCCACCGCGTTCGGACCCGGCGCGGCGAGCAGGTCGATCGAAGTCGAGCCGACCCTCACAACCGGGGCGATCACCGCCCCCCGCTCGCCCGACCCGCCTTGGCTCACCACCACGACCCGGTCACCGGGCTCCACAACTCGCGCGGAGACGGAAGGCTTGGCATGCAGTCCGGGCGCGTGCACGACCCCTAGCCCCGCGAGCGCGCCGTCGTTGCTCGTCTCCGCACTCGGCGCGAACACTCCGGTGACCGCTATCCGCTCAACCGCCAGTTCGGGCGCCTCGAGCACACCGCGGGGAACCAACACATCGTTCGCGCTGACCGGCCAACCGATGCCGACCGGCCGCCCTCCGCTGTAAATAGTGGCCGTCATGCCCCGCGCGGCAGAGACGGGCATGCGCTCGGGTGAGCTACGGGTCGGGTACATGTTCCGCACCCGCCAGTCGCCCTCACCAGCGGACTCAACCACCAGCTCAATGCCCGGGACTCTCTCCTTGATGGTCCGACCGCGCTCGAACCGTGCCCACAACCCCCTCGGAAGCGCCACCCTTGCCTGGAGCAAACCGAACCCGTCAAATCCGACAAACTCGCCCTCCGCGCTGCGCGCCACCCGGCCGATCAGGGCACGCATCACCGCGACTCGTTCGTCATCGGTCAACTCGGTGCGGCCCGCCTCCAGCCAAACCCGACTCGAGCGCGCCACCGCCTCGAGCACCTCGGGCGCCACGCTCAGCGACCCGACCCTGGAGTTTGTGGTGAGGTTCGGCGCCAACTCATCCGGTGCAGCACCGGTGAACCTGGCGGCCGCCCCGCGACCGGTCCGCCGGCCGAGCTTCCGCAGAGTGCGCCACGCCGCTGGCGCGAGGCGGAGGAGCACGGCCACACCACCGATGGACGCCGCCGCCAGCAGCACCCAGCCGCCACCGTGCGCGACCAGCGCGGCCGGTGTCCCGGCGGCCGCGACCGGCGCGACCCCGAGCAGCGCGGGCGCCAGCAGGCCGCCCAGGGTGAGCAGGCCGACGGTGATCACCCGACGGGCGGTGAACAGCCCGAACACCCGCGACCGGACCGCCTCGGCGACGGTGCCGAGACGGGGCGCCAGCTCGGTGGCCATCTCCCACGCGGCGTGCAGGATCAACGCACCGACGCCGAAGCCGATAATTGGGTCGGCGTACCGGGCAACGGTGTCGAGCAGTGTGGCCAGTGCGCCGGCGGTGAGCCCGGCAAGCGACAACAGGGCCACCCCGATGCCTGTGGCGGCGATGGTGCCGGCGCTGGCCAGCGCGTCGGCGGTGGCGTGTTCGGCCTCGTGCACCAGGGTGGGCACGCCCCACCGCTGGCCGGCCCACTTGCGGATCTTGGCGATGCCCTGGTTGATCACGAGGCCGATCGCGATGGGCAGGGTCACGCCCAGCCCGGCCAGTGGCGCCGGGTGCAGCAGGTGCTCGGTGGACTCGAGGAACACCAGGCCGGCGGTGGCGGTGATCGCCGCGATGATGACCCAGCTCGCCACCTTGGAGGCCAGCCGGGTGTTGGCCCAGAAGGCGATGACCATCGGGAGCGCGGGCAGCACGTCGCCGAGGTTGTGCAGGATGTCGCCATCGACCGCGACGCTGTCCAGCCCGAGCCAGCTCTTCACGGCCGTCTGCAGCCCGACCGCGGCCAGCAGCGCCAGCCCGGTCGTCACGGTCACCGCGCTGGCCAACCACTGCGCCCGCCGGGGCAGCCGCTGGTGCTCGCCGTCGGGTTCGCTGTGGTGTTCGTCGTGCGGGGTGCCGAAGTGGGTGGTCCAGAAGTTCCTCGCCCACCGGACGGCGGTAACCAGCGTGACCAGCCCGCCGGCGAAGAGCACCCAGTGCCCGAGCGGGGCGCCGGCGGCCGTGGCGTCGAGATACGCCCCGAGCACGACACCGATCACGGCGAGGTTCAGCCGCATCGGCGGCCCCCGGACATGACCGGCCCGGCCGAACCAGCGAAGCAACGCGTAGTGCCCCCAGGCGAGAAGCACCAGCAACATCGCGGTGGCGACGGTGGACCAGCCGGCACCGGCGATCGCGGCGGTGTGCCCGATCGTCAGCCCCAGCGCGACAAGCCCCGGCCGCCACCAACCGGCCGGCGCCGGGGGCGAGGTGGCGGAGTCGCGCATCTCGATCCGGCGCTGCCAGCCGGTCAGCAGCCGCCCGGCGTTCTCCAGCGCCGCCCTGGCCAACGCGCCCGTCCGCCGCCTGGACTCGTCCCGGTCGCCGTAGCGCCTGTTGATGGCCAGGCCGGTGACGAACGCGCCCACGGCGGCGGCGCCGATGAGCACGGCCGCTCCGGGCCAGCCGAGCGGGCCGACCACCACGTTGCCGATCACCGCGCCGGCCAGCTGGAAGATTTGCTTGACGAATGTCGCCGAGGCATAGGCCAGGGCCTGAAGCCGTCCGGGCAGCCGCTTGCGGATGATCGCGCCGAGGGCCGGCATCATGCCAGTGATCGCAGCCTCGGCGAGGAACCCGGACAGCGTAATCCCGGCCAGGGTGAGCTCGGGGGTGGCGAACGCGCTGCCCGCGGCGATCGCGCCGGCACCAGCCATCAGCCCGCCCATAAGGAACAACGAGCCGCCGCCGGTGGTCGCGGACTGTTCGGTGCCCGCGCGAGCGGCCCGGGCGGCGCGCAGATCGGCGAAGACCGCGATACCGACCAGCAGCGTCGCCCCAGCCAGGAAGCGGTAGTCCAACACCGGTGCCCAGCCGTGGTATTCGCGCGGCAGCCCGACCTGCCAGTAGCCGTCGTAGAGCGCCACGGCGATGGCGATGAACCCCAACGCCAGGGAGATGGCGCGGCCGAACCGGGCGTTCTCCTTGGCCTCGGCCGGGTCGACACCGTCGGCCTTACTGGCGCGTAGCCCGGCGACCGGGCCGGACAGCAGATCCTTGAGCGCGGGCCGAGCCCGGTCCGGGTGTTCGCCGGGCAACAGCAGCAGGGCGGCCGCCGCGCCGGCGGAGATCACCCCGGACACAGTCCCGGCGGTGGTCAGCGAGTGACCGATCAACCACCGGTCCAGGTTGAGCATCCCGGCGAGCACCGTGAGCGTGCCCAGCATGGACAGCGCCCCGATGCTGGCGGCGCCGAGTCGCTGTGGGGTGCGGCCCTCGGCGCGCTGGGCGGCCCGCCGGGCCTCGACCTGAGCCGCGGTCCACTCGTCGGTCAGGTTCGGGATCACCGTCCAGACGATCGCGGTGAACCCGAGCAGGAACACCGCTCCAGCCGCGACCGGCCCGGTGCCGGGGGTGACGCCCAGCATCAAGTAGGCGGTGCCGGCCAGCAGCAACGAGCCCACGGCCACGGCGCGACGGGGCAGGTAGGACCACAGCGGCAGCAGAATCAACGCACCGGCCAGCAGCCCGGCGGTGGTAGCCGGATACAGCGACGGCGAGAGCACGGTGGCGGCGAAGATCCCGGTCACCGCCACACCGGTGCCAAATCCGCTGGCGATCCACACCGCCCACCGGTTGCTCCGCAGCCCACCTCGCCCGGTGGGGGGCAGGAACCGGGGTAGTGCCCGGTGGGCCGCCGGCGCCCCCCGGGAGCCGGTGGCGCCGCGGGCCGCCGCCCTGGCCACGGCGGCGGCCCGCAGCCGCCACCAGCCGGCGAGCCCGGTCAGCGCCAGCACGGCCGCACCAACGACCGCCCGGACGACCCAGACCAGCCAGCCGAACGGTGAGCCGCTTGGCTGCTCGCCGGTGCCGACCGGCGCCGTGGCCGGACCACCCGAGGTCGGTGCCGCCGAGGTCGGCGCGCCCGCGGTTGGCGTACCGGTCGGTGCCGCCGAGGTCGAGCTGGGCGGTGGCATGGTGGACGTCTGCCCCGGCGCCGGGCGAGTCGTCGAACCGGGCGGTGGTGGGGCTGACTCGTCCGGCCGCCCCGGCTCCGGCCTCGGTGCGGGTTCGACGACGGTGACCGGCTCGCCCACCGGGATCGCGTGCACGTCGGTGATCTGAGGGTTCCAGCGCAGCAGGGTCTGCGCGCCGCCCGGCACGCCGAACCGCTTGGCGGTGCGCCACGGGTTCTGGTCGATGGGCAGGGTGCCGGACCAGCCGTCCGGCAGCTTCAGCCAGTCCTCCGCCCGGATCTTGTTGGCATCGGTGACCTGCGGGTTCTCCACCTTGAGCACCCGCCGGTCGATGTCGAGCCAGTCGGCGATCTCGTCGAACGTGTCGCCGTCCATGATCCGCACGCGGGTCGGGCGCCACCCGGCTTCAGCACCGTGCGTGGCCGGCGCGCTCGCCACCGGGCGGTCCGGGACAGCCGCGCTCGCCGGGTCGGCCGCCCCGCCCAGCCACGCGACGGCGGCGACCGCGACGGCCACCAACCCCAGCACGGCGCGCACCACGACGGGGTGGCGGGCGGCCCGGGAGTGCTCCGGCCGCTTGTTGTCGCGGCGCGGGGCGTAGACGGCGGCCGGGTCCCGGACCAGCTGTCGCCCGGCGTCGCTTTCCCCGTCGAGCCTGCCGAGCCAGCGGGTCCGGTTCACCATCACCGCAACGAGGGCGGCGGCCACCGTTCCGACCGCCACCGCCGCGATGGTCACGGCAACGTGCGCCGCCAGCCAGTCCCGCAGCCACGCGGCCGGGCCGTCGGTGGCCAGCCCGAGCCCGGCAAACCCGGCGCCGACCGAGGCGTGACGCCCGTACCCGTCGCGACCGTCGGCCTCACCCAGCGCCCGCAGCGCGGCCGCGGTGTCGGTGATGAGACGCGCCCGCGCGTCCCGGTCCGCCGTGTCCCGGACCCGCCGCATCAGCTCGGCGAGCACGCCGTCCGCGTCGGGCGCATCCGGCCGGCGGGTGAGTTCGACGAGTGCGGTCACCAGGTCCCGCCAGCCGGCGTCCAGGCCCGCCGAACGGAGCGGCTCGATGGCGTCGCGGTAGCCCACCAGCCGCTCGTCGATGCCGGGTCGGTCGAGGTAATGAACGTCGAACCAGGCCGGCGCCGGCGTGTCTCCGAGCAGCTGGGTCACGGCAGCCGGGGTGGCGCCACGGCCGAACCGGTCCAGCAGGTCGAGCTGCAGCTCGAGCTGGCGGGCGCGCAGCCCGCCGATCGGCGCCTCCGGCACCCCGGCCAGCGTGCTGAACGCGGCCCTCATCCGTGACCAGAACGCGTCGTCGGGCTCGAAGGCGGGGTTGGCGAGCAGCGGGCTCGCCCAGTGGATGAACTCCAGCTCGGGCCGTAGCCCAGGGATGCGTTCGACCACGGATGCGTCGGCGAGGGCGAGTGGTTCGAACGGGTCCCTGGGGACGCGGCCAAGCCAGTCCAGGATGGCCAGCACCAGCGGCGACGGGTGGTAGTACAGGAACCCGGGTAGCCCGGTGCTGGAGGCGGTCGGGCCGCCGTGCCGGTTTTCCGCCGCCCAACGGTGCAGGGCGTCGGTGTGGATCGAGCGCAGTACGTCCGGCAGGTGGCGCCGCTGGGACTCGGTGAGCTCCGGGTGGGTAGCCAGGATGTGCTCGACCAGCAGGTGCATCGCCAGGCCGTGGACGATCCGTTCCTCTTCCAGGTGCGGCGTGTTGGTCAGCCCACCCAGGGGGATGCCCAGCGCAACGGACAGCCCGACGGCGAGGGCGTCCGCGCCCAACCGACCACCGGTGGCAACCCGGTATGCCCCCGCGAGCACGTGGCCCAGCTCGTGCCAGCCGACCAGCCGCAACGCGAGATCGAACGCCTGCTCGGCCGTGATCGGGTGGTCGAGCTCGGCGAACACCGCGGCGATGTCGTCGGCGATGTCGGCCACCAGCGACCGGGAGATCCGCAACTCGCTGCCGTGCACGAAGCTCGTCCCGGTGTCCGACCATGCGGCGTTGGCCGCCACTGTCGGGATCCACGCCGCGAGCGCGTCCCGGGTGCCCTGGTTCAGCGGAAGCCCGGATACCCGCTCCGGGAAGCCGTTGACCAACGCGAGCAGGCGGGCACCGAGCGGGTCCTCGGCGGAGATCCGCTCGGCCTGTTCGGCCGTCTGGAGGGTCACCGGCAGCGCCTCGCCGGCCGTTGGGGCCGGCCCACCCACCGGCTCGACCGGCACGTACCACACCGCCGTGTCGTCGAACGACGGCCGCAGCCGCGGATGCAGCCGGATCGCCCTGGTCGCCAGGGTTGCGGTCTCCGCCGAACCACCCAGATCGTCGAGCAGGTCGGCCAGCGTGCGTTCCTGACCCGGCAGCTGGCTCAGGTGCTCGGCCAGCACATCACCGACCGCGAAGGCACGCTTCCGCTCCGTGTCGGCCGTGCCGTCGGCCGGGATGTTCCGCAGCACGGCCGTGACCGCCACAGCCAGGTCGGCCGGGCCGATGCCGAGCAGGCGCGCCAGCCACGCCGGAGGACCGCGCGCGATGATGATCCACACCAGCAGCCCGGTGACGGCGACGAACACCATTGCGACGGCCCCGACGGGGTGGCTGGCCAGCAGGTCGCGAAGCCAGGCGAGCGGGCCGTCGGCGGACATGCCCAACCCGGCAAGCCCGGCACCGGCTGAGGGGTGGGCCGGCCGGGAGTGCTCCGGCCGATGGTTGTCGCGGCGCGGGGCGTAGACGGCGACCGTGGGGTGATCGCCGCCGCCCCGGGCCTTGGCGAGCGCGACGATGACCCGGGCAGCGGACATCGGGTCGGCGGCGCTGGTGATCACCCGGTGCAACAGCCGAGGGTCCAGGTAGCGGGTGACACCGCGGTTCACCGCGAGCAGCCACTCGCCCTCGGCCAGCCGGAAGCCGTGCGGGGTGATGGCGTCGACCGGCAGCGGGGTGCCCATCAGCTCGCCGGGGACTTCCCCGTCGACCTGGCTGATCCCGTCCGGGGTGACCCGGTACAGAACGCTGTCGCCGAACGCGACGGTGCTGGCGTGCCACCCGCCGCCGTCCACCGGCGTGATCAACACCGACAGGTAGGTGCTGGTCGTGCCGCCGGTCGGCTGGGTGGCCAGCACTGCCCGGTTCGCTTCGTGCGCGGCGTAGCCGGCGAGCCAGGCGGGGTCGGCCAGCGCCGTCGTCGGTGAGCCGAGCTGGATCGCGGTGCCGGTCTCGGCGACATTGTGCGCGGCTTCGTTGGGTCGCGCGCCGGAGCCGTCGGCCAGCGTGCCGGCGAAGATGCCGCCGGGCAGCCAGCCGAACGCGCCGGCGCTGTGGTTGACGCCATGGGACGGATCGCCCCGGTCGCTGACCAGCGCCGCGGTTACCCCATCCCCGGCGACCAGGAACTCCACCCGGGTGGGGTCGGCGGCATCCCAGGTGGAGGTGACCGGTGCCCGGATCGGATCACCGCTGGCCAGCCGGATCGGCAGCGTCGCGGGCAGCGGCCGGACGCCGACGAGCTGGTAGCGGTCCGTCTCCGGCTGGGTCAGCCGGACTTCGAGCACCCCGGTGGTGTGCGGCTCGGCGCGCGCGACCGGACGCTCGTCCGCGATCTTCACCAGCAGCTCGCCGTCGGTGGTCCATTCGAGGCCGACCAGCTCGCCCCGGCCCAGCGCGGTCAACAGCCAGCCGAGCCGGTCGGCCGGGTTCAGCACGGCGGGCAGCCAGTCCTCGGCGTCCGTGGCGATCGCCGCGAGCTCCGCATCGTCGATCGCGATCGCGGCGTGCACACCGACCGAGGCCAGCAGGCTTGCCAGGTGCGCGGTCGCGCCCTCGAAGCCCGCCCCCAGCGGCGGACCGAGCCGCTCCGTCCGGTCCGGGTGGGCTGTCCGCGCCTCGGCCAGCCGGGCGGTGGCGGCCGCGAGGCGTTCGGTGACCGGGCGAGCAAGGTCGGTCGGCAAGCCGGCCGCGGCAAGCTCGTCGGGGGTGAGCTCGGCCAGGTCCAGCTCGGCACGGGCCAGCGCGGCGGCCGCCCGCGCCAGCCGCTCGGCCGCCGGGTCGCCGGCCAGCCATCCCGCCGCGAGCAACAGCTCGGTCGCCGCGCGGACCACGGTCAGCAGCAGCTCGCCGTGCCGGTCGTGCTCGGCGCCGGACCACGGCCCCTTGGCGTGCCGCAGCTCATGGCCGACAAACTCCCGCCACCACTGCTCGTCCAGCAGGCCCGCGCTGGTCAGCTCCATCAACAGCGCCCAGGTCGGGCCGAACACCACCAGCTCCGGGCCCTCGGGGCCCAACCAGCCGTAGCCCAGCAGCCGGTCCGGCAGATCCCGTAGCCGCCTCGGCAACAGCGGGCGGGCCCGCTGGGTGTCCAGCACCTTCACCAACAGCCCGGTAAGGCCGAACGGCAGCGGTTGATACCCGGGAGTCCCGGCACGCTGCTTCAGCTCGGGCAGCTGGTACTCGAACCGGACGCGGGCGTCGGCGTCCATCCCGCCGCTGGACACGTCACCACCGGCGCCCGGCCCGAAGGGCCGGAACCCGAACACCGCGGCGATGCCGGGCCCGACCAGAGCGAGCAGCCCGAACGCACCGAGCGCGGCCGCGAGCCCCAGCCAGGCCAGCCGCGCCAGCCACGGCTTGGCCGCCCCGTCGGCCGCCTGGTACCCGAGCATCGCGGAGAGGGCGACTGTCACCCCGAGCACGCCGGCGACCATGGCGGTCTTGACCAGCACGGTGAGCAGGACGCCGGCGAACAGGCCCGGATACACCAGCCACAACGGCTGGGTGTCCAACCAGGCCGAGAACCTCCGCAACATCTCACCCGGCGGGTCCCGAGCGCCCTGGCCACCGGCCCGCGAGGCGCTGGTCGGCGTCCCCCGGCCGTGCATCCGCAGCCAGGTGTCCACCGGCAGGACCAGCGCACTGGGCAGGGCGGCCAGCAGCCCGGTGTAGGCCAGCCCGGCGAACGCCGAGGCCACGTCCTTGCCGTATTGCCGGTGCAGGACGTCGACCAACGCGGACGACATGAGCATGCCGACCGCCCAGCGGGCACGCGACCACCGGTCGAACGCGACCCCCTGGTAGGCGGCGAGCTCGCCGAACAGCGTGACGAGGCGCTCGACGCCGCCGTTCGGCAGCCGCAGCTCCAGCGGCTCGCCAGGCTCACCGAGCAGCCCCGCCTGCCACAGCAACGGGTCGTCCAACTCGTCTGTCGTCGAGACGGTGTAGCGGGTGATCCGGTCGTGCACCTGGGCGAGCTCGCCGATCAGCCGGTCGCGCTCATGGGTGTCCAGCCCGGGTGTCTGCTCGAGCAACCCGGCCAGCTCGGCGGCCACCTCCCGAACCAGCCGCCGCTCGGCACTCTCTTCGCCGGGCTTACTCGGCCAGCGAGTCCGGTTCACCAGCACGGCGATGACGGCGGCGGCCACCGCGACGGCCACGGCCAGGTGCGTCGCCAGCCAGTCACGCAGCCAGACGAGCGGGCCGTCGGTGGCCAGCCCCAGCCCGGCAAGCCCGGCGCCCACCGAGGCGTGCCGCCGGTACCCGTCGTGGCCGTCGTCGCGGACCGTGCTGTCGCCGCCCAGCTCGTCCAGCGGTGCCTTGGCCGCGTTCACGGCCCGGCCGGCCACGGCGACGCGTTCCCGCGCTTCATGCGCGGCGGTCTCGGCGCGGTCCCGTTCCTCGACCAGCTCGGCGGCCCGCTGGTACAGCCACTCGGCCAGCTGGCCGGTCATATCCGCCCAGCCGACGTCCGCGCGGTCGGGCTCGTGGCCGGTGAACAGCGCCCGGATCCGGGCACTGTCCGCCTGCCTCACGGCCTCGTCGGCGTCCCGCGCCGCGGCCTGGGCCAGCATGGGGGCCGCGTCCGAACGCAGTTGCAGGCTCTTCGCCCGGTGGACGGCCTCGGTCGCGTGGGCCACCGCCGAGGCGTGCGCGGCTGTGCTGGCTTGGTAGCGCAGCCAGGCCCGCCGCCGGCCGTCGGTGGGGGGTGTGGCGGCGAGCTCAGCGGCCAGCTCCTCCGCTCGCCGGTCGGCGGAGGCGACGTCGGCGGCCGCCATTTCGGCGAGGGCGTCGTCGACCTGCGCGCGGTGCTCCAGCGAGGTGGCCCACAGCACGAGCGCCTCGTTGTTCCGACCGGCCGACCGCGCGAGTTCGGCCTGGTCCATCGCCTCGTGTGCCCGATCGAGCGCATCGGCGGCTCGAGGCAGCTCCTCATCCTCGAGCGAAAGACCGCCGCGCACGAAGGTTGCGATCACCTGCCGCAGGGCGGTGTCGCGCGCGCTGCCCGGCTCCCCGGCGCCCAGGACGGTGGTCATCTCAAGCACCATCCCGGCGATCGGCCAGAACTCCGGGCTCCCCTCCAGCGAGGTGAGCAGCGCGGACAGCGTCCGCCGGGTGTGCGCGGCATGGTCGGTGATCTCACCGGTGAGGTGGCTGCCGTACTCATGGTCGATGATCAGTGCCCGCTGCTCGACGGGCAGCGCCTCCCACCAAGTCTCAAGCACGTAGACGCGCCTGAGCTCGATGATCGTGTGCGCGACCACGCTCACCGCGACCCGGGCGCCTAGCGCCGAGGCCACCTCGGTGGCCGAGACCAGCACCACGTCCGGCGGCGGACCGCGCTCGGACGACCAGCCATACTCGTCCGGCCGAACCGCCCGCACCGGGTCCAGCCGAGGCAGCGTCTCCTCCAGCGCCAGCTCCCACCGTGCCTCGAAGTACCAGGCCAGCGGGCCGCTGTGGCCGCCGTCCTGGCCGAAGTAGCGCTGCTTGTCGGCGATCTTGTCTCGCAGCGCGAGCAACCCGTCACGGATCGACTCGGCGCGCCCGGCGCCGCCCACGTCCGGGATCATGCGCAGCGCGCCGTCCACCCGCTGCGCCCAGTCTGCGAGCTGGTCGAGTGCCTCCTGGAGGCTGACCCTGCCTTGGATCGGCCCGATCACTCCGACGGTTTCGAAGCCCTCGACCATGACCCGCTCGGCCAGGCTCAGCGCGTCCACGGCGGCGGTACCGAACTGGCGGGCCTCCACCAGCTCCGACAGCCGGTCGGCACGAAGTCGGACGACCGGGGCCAACCGCTCCAGCGCGCGCACCGACTCATTCCGGTCGGCCAGCGGGCCGAGCTGTGACTTCAGCACCATGGCCGCCGTGTCGACGCGCTCGGCCAGCCCGCTGGCGGCGGCCAGCTGCACGGCCAGCCAGCCGCCATCGCCGCTGGCGGACCACCAGGCCAGCAAGTCCTGGATGGCGACCAACCTCGGCTCGATGTAGTGGTCGGAGCGGACCAGCGCCACCCGCTCCTCGGCGTACCAGCGAGCCAGCAGCTCCCGCACCGGGTCCCCGTCCGGAACCAAGCCGGAGTCGGTCAGTCCCTCTGACACGCCCAGCAGCCACTCCGGCGGGCCGAGCACGGCCAGCCGCAGGTCCTCGACCAGCCGGACCAGCCGCGCCTGGTGGTCATCGCGCAGCTCCCGAAGCTCGGCAAGCAGGGCCAGCCGCTCCCGCTCGTGCGCTTCAGCCGACTCCGGCGCGTGCCCGATCGCCCGGTGCCAGAAGTCCCGGACCTCGGCCAGCACGTGGTCGCGCAGCGCGGGCGAAAACAACCCGGCGAGCTCGACCATGTCGACGGTCTCGGCCACCAGCGACTCGTTCACCAACCGGTCGCCGGTCGACGTGCTGAACGCGATCACGCCGTCGAGCGGATCCCGGGCCTTGCGTCGATAGCTGGCCACGGAAACCAGCTCGACCCCGGCCTCGGTGCCCAGTACCTCGAGCTCCCGGTCGAGCACACCCAGCAACGGCGAGCGAGGCGGCACGCGCCGGCTCAGCTCACCGGACATGCTCCACAGCTCCAACGTGGCGACCCGGTCGGCGATCACCTCGGCGGTCACGCCGAGCGGCAACTCACCGAGGAAATCGAGGGCGCGCAGCGCGGACAGCGTCCGCCGGGTGTGCGCGGCGTGGCCGGTGATCTCGCCGGTGAGGTGCCCGTGCTCGTGGTCGATCACCCGCGAGCGCTGGGCGGGACTGAGCCGCTCCCACCAGGTGTCCAGCACATAGACGCGCCCGGCGAGCGTCACCGTGTAGGCCATCACGTTTGCCACCACATGGAGCCCGATCTCGGGCCCCAGCCGCCGGGCCAGGTCGGCGGCGGACACCAACACCACATCCGGCGGCGGCCCCCGCTCGGACGACCAGCCGTACTCCTCCGGCCGCACCACCCGGACCGGCTCCGCTTCGAGCAGAGCCAACGCCAGCGGCATCGCCCAAGCCTCGTCGAAGTACCAAGCCAGCGCCCCGTCGTGGCCGCCCCCACCGGGCAGCTGCCGGTAGGCCGCCAGCACCGCGTCGAGCGCGGGAGTGGATCGGCTGGTCACCGCGTCGAGCGCGGCAAACAGCTCCCGGCGGGTTGTCGCGATCAGCCCGGCGACCACCTGGTCGGGAGTCCGGGGGCGAGCGGCCAGCGACTCGCCGGCGAGCGCCGCGTTGAGCTCGATGTAGGTCTGCTGTCGCCGTTCCCGGCGCAGCCGGTCGAGATCGGTGCCGACCAGCCAGTCCAGTTCGTGGCGCACCAGCATGTGTTCGTCACGGGCCAGCCGCGCCGCCTCGATCTCCAGGTTCAGCCGCGCCGGCACGTCGACCCGCCCGGTGGTCAGCTCGGCCAGGTCGGCGAGTCGTTCGACCAGCTCAACGATCCTGTGGACGAGATCGGTCTGTCGCGCCTGCCACTGCTCGACCGCGTGCTCCCAGTCGTCCCGGTAGTCATCCACCACGAAGGCGACCTGCTGGTCGAGCAGGCGGCGCCCGGCCGCGAGCGCATCGAACAACAGGTCCGGCTCGCCGAAGCCGCGCCCACCCCAGTAATCCTCGGCCTGCTTGCTCAGCAGCCAGTAGTTACGCACGGCGGCGGTGAGCAGGTCGTTGTCGAATTCGCCGAGGGGGTCGGTGAGCTCTCCGCCGCGCAGCAGCCGGATCAGCGCGAGGTTGCGGTGCGCCAGCAACACCGCCCGCTCCGGCGCCTCGGCGGGTGGTTCGTCGCCGGCCCGCAGGATCGCGCGCAGCTCCGCCTGGCGCCGCTCGTCGAGCCAGCGCCGGTCATTGGCCGAGAGCGGCCCTTCGCGGTGCCCCAGCCATTCGATGCGGCGCTGATACCCGGCAACCTCCCACCAGGCGAAGTACTTGCCCAGCGAGATCTTCAAGGACCGTGTGTCGGCCGCGTGCTGCTCACCGGTCAGACCCTCGAGCGCCAGCGCCAGACGCCGCGCCGGCGCACCCCTGCCGAACAACCCGGCCGGGACCACGGCGGCGGCGAGCTCAGGATGGTGCCGGCCGATCGTCACGGCGATGACCACCGCCGCGACCACCGCGAGTGCCCCGCCGACCCCCGGCGGCCAGCCCCGGCGGGACGTCTCGCCACCGGCGTCCGACTGGGCCTCGCGGAGCGCCGCGGTCAGCGCGGCGCGGCCGGTGCGGTAGCCGGTGCCGGCGAGCGTGTCTGCCGGCCCATCGTGGTAATGCCACGGTTCGGCATCCCAGTGGAAGATCGCCAGCACCGGATCCGGCGGCACCTGGCCCGTGACGCGCGCCGGGGCCTTTGCGCCCGACCCGAGCACCCGCTGGGACGGCACCGGCGGCAGCGCGTCGTACATCCGCTGGTACTCGTCGCGCAGCCGTTCGGCCAGCTCGGTCAGGCGGCGTACCTCGGCGGTCTCCGGCAGCTTCGCATCGGCCAGCCGGGTGAGCACCCCGGCCATCTCGTCCGCGATCGGACCGGGTACGAGCTCCATCCGCTGGCCGAGCTGGACCGCACGCTCAGCGGGGTCCTCAGCCGTGAGCGCCTCGAGCGTCCACAGGTTGACCCGCACCAGCGTCCTCGCCCAATGCAGAGCGTGTTGCTGCTCAACGGTCATCCGGCGCGATCCGCCGCGCTTGTCCCCCTGCTCCTCGGCGATCCAACGGCGCAGGGTGCGGCGGTTGACGCCGACCAGCCGGGCGGTCTCGCGGTGGGTGAGCCCCTCCCGCATGGCGGCGAGCGCGGACCGGCGCTGGCTGTCGGTCAGATCGTCCGGGAGGACGTCCCAGAACCGCATGGCCGGCCAGTCCAGCCAGATGCGGTCGGTGTCCACGAGATATCCACCGCGGACGACGTAGCGCGCGCTGTTCCAGACGGCGGACAGGAACCGCGGGTGACCGAACAACCGCGACACCAACGGCAAGCGCACCTCGCTGGTGAACGCGAACCGCAGGTAGATCCCGACGAGGATGATCCCCTCCGCGAGCGCCGTGGGGAACTCCAGAAGCCGCCGAGCCAGGATCACCGGCAACGCCGGCAGGGCACGCACCAGACGGACCAGGGTGCGCACCGGGTGGCGCGGCTCGACCGGCAGGCTGGCGATCGTGGTCAGCCCCACGCCGATGGCCAGCACACCGGCGCCGGCCGCGACGGACAGCCCGAGCAGCGGCACCCCGGCCAGCGCCGCCACACCGGCCGCCGCCGTGCCGAAACTGGTCAGGGTGACGGCGACCGCGTGCCGGGACAAGGCACGCCCCATCAGGTTGTGGTGCACGTGGTAGAGCACGGCGGCGACCGTGTTGGCGACCAGGCCGACCGCCCCGATTGCGGCACTCGCCCAGGGGATGCCGGTGAGCAGCTGCCCGAAGCCGATCACGGTTCCGGTGAACACGGTGGCCAACCACACGGTGGTCACCCCGATGCCCACCCGCAGCCGTGCCAGCAGCCGAGGTGTGGACACCCGCTCCGCGCTGAGCGCCACATAGCTCGGCCCCACCGAGATCACCACGGTTCGGAGCAGGCCGGCCAGCGTGGGTACCACGGCACCGCTCAACACGATCAACGCTGCCCTCGGCACCCCGTGACCGACCAGCGAACCGGGCGGATACATGGCGTGGAACCGCTCGAACGCCGCGAAGTTGGCGATCACGTAACTGGTGAGCACGGCGACCGCCATCACGGCGAGCACCTGACGGGCGGTGCGGGCAGCCTGGATGCGCGGCCACTGGCTGGCGAGCGGGGTGCCCTTCACCGCCTCCGGGACCTCGAGCGAGTCGGCGGGATCATCGCGGACGGTGGCGGCGCCGGGCGGGGCCGGCAGGCCAGCCAGCGCGGCGTGGCCGGCCAGACGCAGCGCGCCCTCCGCCACAACCACCGCGACCACGAGCGCGCTGACGTATACCCAGATCCCGCTGACCAGCGCCGCCGCCGCGAACCCGGCCAGCCCGGTCACGCCCACCGCCGCCATCGCGACCCATACCGGAACCCGCGCCACCCTCGGCGAAGTGGCCGACTCGGCGACCCGAACCGCGTACGCGGTCAACGCCACCACCGCTACTCCCGCCCCGCCGACCAGTACGCCCATGAACACCTTCGGTGAGGTGGCGTCCAGCGGGGACGCGCCAGCGAAGTACCTCGACAAGGTCAACCCGGCCATGCCGACGATGAACAGGGCGTCCACCAGCACCGACCCGACCAGCGACAAGATCCTTGGCCCCGCCCGCCGCCGATCTCCGGTGTCCCGCAGGACCAGCGAACCGTCGTACTCGGTGTCCGCTGGCAAGAACGCCGAGGTGGTCGCCGCGGCCCACCGGAGCACCACCCGCTCGGCCAGCCACTGGACGCCCCGCTTGAGCAACCGGAAGGCCCGCACACTCAGCCAGCCCAGCAGGACACCGACCACCGTCACACCGATCCAGACCACCATCGGCGGGACGGAGGCGATGACCGCGCCGACGTTCGCCGCGGCCGCGGGCGCGGCGAACAGCACCATCAACGCGACCGGCCCACCGAGCACCACGGCAATCCGCGCGACCGCGCGCCCCCCGACCAGCACCCAACCGAGCCCAACCGCGGCGGCCACGCCGAGCACCAGCCACCCAACCCACGACGCGACATGCACGCCACCCACGCCAAGGCCGAGCAGGCCCACGGAGAGCATGCTGGATCGGGTCGGCGCATCCTGGTGGTCAGGCTCGCGATGGCCGAGTGCGTCGAGGACGCTTCGGAGGATGTCCTCGAAGTTGTTGCTGCCCTCGTTGTAGACGGTGAACGCCTGCTCGATGCTCAGCAGCGCGCGAGCCTGCCCGAGCAGTCGCCGGACCGCGCCATCGGCGATGGTGCGCGGGTTGTCCAGGGCAGCCACGACGTCGACGGCCGCTTCGGTGGGGAAGTAGCGCAGGCGGAAGCGCCGGAAGTCGTGTGCGCCCGGATCGCTTTCATCGTTCTCCCGGGTGGCGAGCTCCAGGTGCCACACGACGACCAGCTGGCCACTCACCACCGCCTCGTGGCGCCCGGCCAGCTGCTCGGCCAGTTCCTTGACGGTGATGCCAGCGCGAGCGTTGCCGGTGAAGGTCCGCAAGAACCTCATCGGCGTCTTGGCGGACGGGGCCAGCAAGCCGGTGAGCCGGGGATCGGGCAGGTTCCGCAAGCCCGCGAGCGCGGCAACGACCTCGCTGGGCGTCGCGGTCCGACCGATCACCAGGGCGAACCGCTCGATCTCGGCCCGATAGGCGTCGTGGGTGATCCCGGCCGGGTTCGCGAGATCGTTCAGCAGCTCCCGGGTGGACCCGGTGGCGTGATAGCGGGTGCCGTCCGCGTCAACCGTGCGGGTGAGCAGCCGCGCCCGGGTCAGCAGGTCGAGCCACTCCGCTTCGTTGCCGCCGCGCTCGGCGGCGTAGCCGGTGTCGGCAGCCGCGACGCGGTGCAGCAGCGCCCACACCGAGTCGGCGGTCACGCCGGCCGGCAGCGGAGCCAACTCGGCGTTGAGGATCCCGGCCAGCTCGGTGACGAGGGCGATGAACGCGTCCGTCGTGTGCAGCTCCTCGCGCAGGCTCATATCGCCGTCCCGAAGCATCCCGGCGAGCCGCCACAGCCGTGCGAAGGTGACCGGGTTGAGGTGCGCGTCCAGCGCGTCCAGCGCCTCGGCCAGCCGCTGGGCAAAACGGGTCGTGGTGTAGCGCTGCGCGTATCCGCCGGAGGCGTGGATCAGGTCCACGTCCACCTTGGCCAGCACCAGCAAGCGAGACTTGAGCCGTCTCGCCGGCGCCGCTCCCGGAAGGTCGATCAGCCCGCGCCGGGCGATGCCGTCGGTCCCCGCCCCCGGAATCACGTCGAGCATGTGCGCGACCGAGGCGCGAGGCGCCAGCCGGGCCGTGCCGGACAGCGGGCCGTCGGCGATCTTGCCGATCCGCTGGAGCAGGCGATCGAGGTCTTCCCCGACATTCACCAGGTACGTGTCGGTGACCGGTCCCATGAGCAGCGCGCCGAACACCCACAACACCGCCAGGTCTTCGCCCTGGTAGTCAGCGGGGTCGTCGAGCGCGGCCAGCAGGTCCAGGACGTGCTCCGAGTCCGGCAGCTGATAACGGTCGGAGGTCAACCACAACAGACCCAGCCTGGCCAGCACGGGCAGCCACACCTGAAGCGCCTGCTCGCTGATCGCCGGCAGGAGCGCGGCCAGTTCGCTGGGAGTCAACCCGTCGGGGTAGTCGACGAGCGACTCCAGCACGGCCCGGACCGAGTTCGCCGGCACCAGGTCCCAGTCCCCCGGCGTCGACTCGTCGACCAGGCCGAACACCTCGCGCACCGCGGCCGCGATCTGGTGCATCGGCACCGTGGTCGGCGCGAACGCCACGTCCGGCGCCAGCCACCGCCGCACCATGGCCAACGCCCACCGAGGACGATCGGCCGGGTAGGTGCCGGGGTGCTCCAGGTAGCCCAGCAGCTCGGGCAGGCGCGCCGCGGCGTGGTAGCGGACGCGCGAACGGCCCCTCGGCAGGTCCTCGACCGTGCGGACGATCAGGCCTGCCCTGCGCAGCTGCCACACCCGGTGATCGAGCGAGGCGGGGGACAGATCCGGGAACCGCCTGCCCAGCTCCTGTCGAGTGATCCCACCGGTTGCCGAACCCACCGTGTTCAAGATCGGCAGCTGTAGGCTGACGAGCGCTACCGCCGGGCCGGACGACTGGGCCACGTCGGGATCGAGCACCTGGTCGAACGCGTACCGGTGCGCGACCAGGGCCTCCGCCAGCGGCCGGCCGGCAAGCAGTTCGGCGACGATCGCTTCGGCTTCGGTGGCCGGGTCGGTGTCCGGGCGGATGATGTCCAGCAGCCTCCGGCCGCGTTCGGTCAGCTCGTGGGTGAAGCCTTGGCTGCCCTTGACGGTGTGCACGAGGCTGAGCTCGGCGAGCGCCTCCAGCCGGGGACGCAATGCGCTCCTCTGCCACCCCCGCACTGCCTCGACCAGCTGGCGCAACAGCATGGGCCGGAGGCGAAGGGCCTCCAGCACCTGCCGTATGCCGGGGCGCGTGGGCTCGGCCCGGCGAACGGCCAGGGTGATCTCGGGCTCGGGGAGCGTTTCGGCGCTGTCGGTCGCCGCCGGCCCGAGCACCTGGTCAAACGCGTTCTCGTGCGCGACGAGGATGTCCGAAGCCGGCCAGCCGGCAAGCAGTTCGGCGACAATCGCTTCGGCGTCGCCGATCGGCTCGGCATCGGCCGGCACGGTGTCCAGCAGCCGACGGCCCCGGTCCGTCAGCTGGTAGACGAAGTACCGGTCGCGCTTGACGGTGCGCACCAGGCGGAGCGTGGTGAGCGCCTGCAGCTTGCGACGCAGCCCTTCCTTGTCCCGGTCCCACATGGTGTAGCTCAGCTGGCGCATCAGGGCCGGTCCGTTCACCAGCGCCGCAAGCAGATCACGCACGTTGGTGGGTCGGGGCAGGTCGTGTTCGCTGGTGGCGTCGGTGGGTGCGGGCCGCGTGGCGGTCGTCGTCGGGGTCGCGGCCAGGGGCGGGGATGGCGCGGCCCGTTGGGTGAATCGGGCCAAGGCAGCCCACATCACCGCCAACTCGATATTGCCGCCGTCCGACCAGTCCGGCCACAGGGTGAACAGCTGGGCGATCGCCGCAAGCTCCGGGTCGGCCAGCTTGGCCAGCAGCTCGGTGGGCCGCTCGGCGAGGTAGTACCGGCCGTCGCGGTGGAATGCCCAGCGCTCGGCGACCAGCATGTCCAGCACCGTTCGCACGGCTGCCTCGTCCCGGCCGAGCGCCTCGGCCAGGAGACCGCTCGTCGCGCCGCGCTCGGCGGCGAGCAGCTCCAAGAGCCGACCCAGCCCACGATCCGGGTCTGTGCCCGTCGGCAGCAGCGGCCGGGTGGCCAACAGGTCGACCACCATGGTGAGCGCCTGTCCGTCCTCGGCGGTGCGCCCGGAGGCCAACGCCTGCCTCGCCCGCATGACCGGCTCGTCCCCGAGCACGTTCTGCGCGATCATGATCGCGTTGTGTAGATCCGGGTCCCGAGGCCGGACCCGACCGGAGGGCAGCCACAGCAGCGCCCTGCCCTCGTCGTTGCGCTCGTAGCCGATCCGCACGTCGCCGTTGATCAAACCCAGGCGGCGGAGGAAGATCAGCGCTGCGTTGATCTCCACCGGATCGGCCTCGATGCCGTCGGCGCGCAGCCGCTCGGCCAGCTCGTCGACGCTGGTCCGGGGCCGGATCGCGGCCAACAGCTTGCGCAGGCTGAACACCGCCGCCACGCCCATCGCGCCGGCCCCCGGCCCGTGCGTGCTGACCGCCTCGCCGGTGGTCGCCGCCACCGCAGGGATGACATTGATCAGTATCGCCAGCGCGACGATGACCAGCGTGAACATCGAGTCGGTCAGCACCCGTCGCCACGGCGACCGCACGGTGGCCTGGGCGGGGATCTCCGGCTCGACCTCGAAGTGCGGCCAGTCGTAGATCTCGGTCGGTTCCTCGATGAGCACCGCGGCGCGGTTGCCCACGAACAGGGTGTGGCCGTCGCCGAACGCGACCGCGTCGACATCGCGCCACGCCATCCAGATGCGCAGGTCGCGCAACAACTCGGCCAGCCCGTCGAGGCCCCGCCGCTGCGCCGTCTCGATGTCGCGGGCCTGCCGCTCGTGGGCCTCGGCGGCGGTGATGACCACCGCGTCCCGGTCCAGGTACGCGACCAGCGGCACCCCTGACATCCGCTCGTGCTTGTGCGGGTACCCGGTCGAGAAGAAGTACCCGAAGCCGGGCGCGCCCAGCTCCACATACGCCTGGGACTCGGTGAACTCCCGGACCGTGCGCTCGCCCTCGAACCATCGGTGCATCGGGGTGTGCCCCACGTCCATCAGGTGCCCGGTGATGCCCACGTCCAGCACCCGGGGCGGCCCGCCCTTCCCCCGGGCCGACCAGACCAGGCCGGCGATGACCTCGATCGGATCGACGCCCGTGGTCCACACGCGCTCCCGGAACGCCATCACGTTCCGCAGCAGTCCCGGATCCCGCCGGCCCAGGCCGACCATGCGCAGCGCCTTGGGCGCGTCCGGGGTGCCGACCAGCGCCCGCCACACCGGTCCCGCCAGCTTCACCAGCGCGATGCCGACCAGCACCACGACCGCGGCCGACGCCGCCAGCCAGAGGTGGCCGCCGAGCCATTCATGCGTGCCCAACGCGCCCCCGACCAGTGGCGTCCAGCTCCGGTTCCGCGCCTCGCCACCGGCGTCGTCATGGGTGTCCAGGGGCTCCGAGGTCGGTGTCGGGCTTTCCTCCTGCTCGACGATGGAGGCCTCGTCCTGAGCGCCGCCGGTCCCCCACTCCGACCGTGACATGCCCGTCACCCGCTTGACCAGCCGGCGGAGGCCATAGACCTCGACCGCAACGGCCGCCACCCCGACCAGCGCGAGAGTCACCCCACTGGCCGTCGCCGCATGCGCCCCGGATGCATACGCATTTGCCGGCGCAGCGGTCAGCACCAGTGCACCCACCGCCAGGCCGAAGGTCACCGCGCCCCACCGGACCAGGCGCACCAACGGAGAACCTCGGGTCGGCTGCTCGGCGGTCGCGTCGTCCGGTGACGGAGCTCGCGGCCCGTTGATCAGGCGAGGGCGCTCCGACAGCGCGCCGGACACCCCGCCGGTGCTCGAGCCGGGCGGTTCCTGTGCGCCATCCGTCGTCGTGGTGATCTCATAGAGTCCGGCGGGAACCGAGCCCGGCCGGTCGTCGAGCGCCGGCAGGTATTCGCGCAGCCACAGCGGGGCGCCGGACAACGCCAGCTCGATCAGTTCCTGGTGGGTGACCTCGGTTCGCACCAGCCCGGTCGTCGGTACGGCCGGGGCCGTCGGCGGCGCCGGACCCAGCGGGGCGCCGTTGCGGCCGAACCGGGCCAGCCGAGAGGCCAACTGCCTGGGCAGCTGGTTCTTCGCCACGACTCGCTTGGCCCAGTCCAGACGCAGCGCGAGCCACAGGTGCAGCTCGTCGCTGGGCATCGCGGCGAGCAGCGCGTCACGCCGCCTGACCAGGTCGGCCAGCTGGGCAAGCAGCCGCGCCCGGCTCACCTTCCGGAACGTCGGGTACCACCGCACGAACTCCAGCAGGCTCGCCAGGTACGTGCGGTCGATGCGCCACAGCGCCGAGTCGAAGTCGATGCGGATGAGCGCACCGCCTTCACCCAGCAGCATGTTCCTCGGATTCACCCCGTCCCCGTCGTGGATCAGCGCGATCAGCGCGAGCACGTCGCGCATCTGCTGGCGGGCCCGCCACCGCGCGAACCCGCCCGGGTGCCTACGGGGTCCCAGCTCCACCGCCTCGACCAGGTCGCCGACCGCGAGCACCAACCGCCCATCGGGTCCGTACGCCTCGCGCGAGGCGATGGCCAGCTCGGAGGCCTGCGCCCGCCCGCCGCCGGCCCGCCACAGCGCGGTCCCAGTGGTGGAGAGGATCACGTCGTTCGGCGACCGCTCCCACTGCCGCAGCACCGCCAGCCGACCGTCCTCGAGACGCGCCAGCACGATCTTGTCCCGGCGGTCGCGGACTCTCTTCTGCGCGTCGAACACCTCGACGACGGTCAGCTCACCCAGCACCGTGAGTGGCAGCCCGATCGGCGGCGCCCTCGCCGGTCGCCAGAGGGGGATCAGCTGCGCGCGCAGCGCGGCCGCTTCCAGTTCACGGGTTGCCTCGTCGGTCGGGCCGCGCACCCGGTGGGTGACCTCATAGGCGACCAGGGCGCGCAGCAGCGCCGGGTCGAGCCGGGTCGCGGTCTCGGGCAGGTACACCACCCCGTTCACCGTGTAGGCGGCGATCTTGGTGGCGGTACGGGCGCCGACCTTTGCGGCCAGCTCCTCGGTGTCGAACCGGACCACCGGCACATCGGCGGGCGCGCCGGTTAGCCCGGCACCCAACGGGGTGAGCTCCAGCTCGAGCAGTGCCTCCTCCACCCACTGCCGCTCTTCACGGGTCAGCGGGTCGCTGTCCGGGTAGAGCTCCAGCGGCCCGTTCACCCCGCGCCCGGAGTCGCCCAAGCCAGCACTGTCGGCTGCTCGAGCCTGCGCGAGCTGGGCGGTGGCGGCGGTGAACCGGGAGTGCAGTTCCCCAGCCGGAACCTCGGCCAGAGCCATCCCGGCCTCGCCGAGCCGCGCGGCGATCCAGTCGAGCCAGTCGGCTATCGACCGCTCGTTATCGGTGATCAGGCTCAACTCGAAGAACAACCGCTCGACCAGCGCCAACCGGGACTCGGCGACCTCAGCCGGGAACTCCGGGGCGCGCTCGACGAACAGCGCGCTACGGTCGAGCACCGCGTACTCGCCGTACTCCATGTTCGGGTCGAGGGTGTTGGCATGCGGGACGCCCACCGCGCCGACCCCGTTCCAGACACCCCAGATGCCTTGCTCGCCCAACAACAGCGCGAACCTGGCCAGACCACGCCGCAGAGCCCGGGAAATGTCGCGGTTGCGTCGCTGCTTCATCTCCCGCTTCGAGATCAGCACCGTGTTCCGCGGCAGGTACGCCACGAGCAGCGCTCCTCGGCCGAAGGTCTGGTGTCCGTAGCCCATCGCGTGCATGAGCTCGGGGGCGAAGTAGTGCCCGTTGCCGTAATAGCCGTGGCCGACGAAGGGCTCCTCGCCGACGCGGAAAGCGGCCGCGAACTCGTCGGCCTGCTGCCCGTGCAACCCCCGGTACAGCGGCGTGTGCCTGGCCTCGACCAACTCCCGCCGTTCCCGCGCCGACACCTCCCGTGGCCGGGCGCCCGTGCCACGCGCGACCCACAGCAGGGCCAGAACCACGTCGTCCGGGTCCAGCCCGGCGGGCAGCTCAACCGCAGCGACCGCGAGGACCTTGCGCGCCAAACCGGTGTCCCGCCAGCCCAGGCCGACCATGCGCAGCACCCCGGGCCGGTTCGCCGAACCGATCAGTTCGCGCCAGGCCATCAGGCCACCGACAAACGCGCCGATCCCGGCCGAGACCACCGCGGCCCCGGCCACCGCGGCCAGCGCCGCGGCAGTTCCCACCGCCGCGGCCGCGAGCCGCTGCCGTGCGCTACCCCACCCCCGCACGCCGGCCGGCCGGACACCGGTGACGCGCAACGCCGCGAGCGTCCGCGCGGTGTGCCTATCGTGATCGGTGATCTCACCGCTGACATGGGCGCCGTACTCGTGGGCGATCACCAGGGCGCGCTGTGCCTTGTTCAGCCGGTTCCACCACGAGTCGAGCACGTAGATGCGCCCGTCCACGGTGGTGTAGGCGATCAGGTTCGCCGCCACCCGGGCGCCGACACCGCGTTTCCGCGACAGCTCGGCGGCCGACATCAGCTGCACGTTCGGCGGCGGTCCGCGCTTGCTCCACCAGCCGTACTCATCCGGTCGGACCGGGCGCACCGGAGTCATCCCGAGCAACGCGGCTGAAACGGCGGGTGCCCAGCGCTTCCTCCACCGCCAGGCCAGCGGGCCGTCGTGGCCGTGACCAGCCGGCGGGACCGGGCCACGGTCAGCTGGTTTGCCGACCAGACCGGTGGCCGAGTCGACCGACAGACCGATGGGAAGCTCGTCGAGGGTGGCCTTGATCTCCGCTGCGCTCACCCCGAGCCGAGCGGCCAACTGGTCGACGTGCATGGTGCCGGTCTCGCTGGCGGCGATGGCGGCACGCACGCCCTGCGCGATCTTCATCCGGTCGGCGAACTGGGCGGTCTGTGCCTGCGCCGGGTCGGGTTGCCGGCGCCAGCCACGGCTCGCCGGCTTCGGCTGCCCCCGATTCTTGATCTTGGCGAACAGGGCGATTCCGGCGCCGATCAGCGTCCCGACGATCGCGCCGCCCAGATGCGCCACGTTGTTGACCTCGACGATGGCGCCGTACCAGACCAGCCCGATCGGGATGAACAGCCAACCCACCCGGGCCAGCGCGCCGAGCAGCCGCCACGCCGGGTGCGGGAGCCGGTCCGGTTGTGCCGTCTCGACCTGGCCCGCCGGGGTGGGTGTCGCGTCGGCCGGGCGAGGTGCTGGGCCGATGCCGTGGCCGTGCAGGAGCGTGCGCACCGGGGCGGACAGCCACAGTTCGGCAACGGCCAGCGGCAGCGCGACCGCGAGCACGACCGACCACCACCCGCCCTGGCCGGACCAGCTCCACACCGCGAGACCAACTGGCATCGCCACGCCGACCACGACCGCCGCCGTGGTGTTCCAACGCCGCTTGATCGACCCGAACTGCGCAGGCAGCCAGTCGGTAGGCCGGGCCAACCAGAACGCCAGCGCCCGCAACCCGAACACCACACCGGAGGCACCGACGCCGTAGGAACCGGTGTTCCGCAGCGGCAGACCCAGCAGGGACGCGGTCGTGTGCACCGGTACGAGCGCGTGTAGCAGCAGGTCACCCAGCGAGCCACCCAGCAGCGAGCCGACGTAGACCGCGAAGAACCGCCACCAACCGAGCCGGCGCTCCACCAGCGCCCCGAACAGCACCAGGGCCGTGATGTTGCCCAGCAGGTGGCCGAAACCGATGTGGATGAAGCCGTTCAGCACCCACCGGCCGAACACGTTGCCGTCCCACAGACCGTCCGGGGCCAGCCCCAGGTCGTGCCGCAGCCTGATCCAGCCGAGGTCGTCACCCACCGCCGGGTTCGAGCTGGACATCCAGATGAACGCGGTGATCGCCACCAGCGACCAGGTCACCCACATCGACCTCGCCCGCTGCCACAGTGCGCCGAACCCGTGCGCGGCCCACAACCGCACCGCCAGCACACCCAGCACCACCAGCGGGAACAGCGACAACGGCGGCACGTACATCGCGACCTCACCGGTCGCCCCGGCCTCATCCGCGTACGCCGAGGCGACCGGACCGAACAGCACCAAACCCGCGGCCAACCCGGCAGCGGCGGCGATCCGGGCCAGCACCGGCGGGGCACGTTCGGCCAGCCCCCGAGCCAGTGCCCGCAGCCGCGTCCACAGGTTGGCGAGCAGCCCGACCCGTGCCGCCACGACCACCGCAACGCCCACCGTCACGGCCAACCCCAACAGGACCGAGCTGTGGCCGAACAGCGGTACACCGGCGAGCGGAAGCAGCGAGGTCGACGTGTCGCCCTGGCTCCGCTCCCGATCGGCCAGGAACCGCTTCGCCGTGCGCGCCGAAGCAAGCAGAGTTACCGGCCGACCCAACTCGACCCATTCCACCGGCCCGCCCGAGGGCATGGTGTAGGGCGCGTCGTCGCGTGCGGTCACCACACCGGCCCACGTCGGCTGTCCCGCCGGACTCACGGTGACGGCGACACCACCGGAGAAGCCATGCCAGGCGGGCGCATCCACCACGATCATGCCGGCCGGGACATCGGGGCCGGCTTGCGAGGGATCGACCGGGCCGAGCACAACGGTCGACCAGGCGGGCCGATCCGCGCGGTCGGCATGTTCGGCGAAGAACATCGCCACCACGGTGCCCGCCGGCAGCTCCGCGTCGGCGAACTCGACGCCAGGCGCTCGTCCGGCAAGCCCCGGCACGCGCAGCCGTGCCAGGTCCGCGACCCGGTCCACGTCGGCCCGGTCCAGCCGCGCCGGCTGCCCATCGACCCGCACCCTCGGCAGCGCACCGTGGTTCACCACGTGGGAAGCGGTCAGCACCTCGCCGTCCCGCCACGCCAGGCCAAGCCCGATGGGCCGCCACACCGGGATCAGCCCGCCAAGGTCACCGACCCTCGAGTCAGGCTCGCTGATCTGCACCAACGCGCGTTGCGCGGTCTGGACCGCGGTGGCGTCGAGGCCGACGCCGGGCAGCGTGGACGCGATGGCGAGAGCGTGATCCTGGTCCGCCCAGTACCTGTCGTCGCCCATGGGCAGCAGCCGCCGCAACGTCGCGG
This sequence comes from Actinospineispora eucalypti, assembly GCF_039543365.1. Classification (NCBI taxonomy): domain Bacteria; kingdom Bacillati; phylum Actinomycetota; class Actinomycetes; order Pseudonocardiales; family Pseudonocardiaceae; genus Actinospineispora; species Actinospineispora eucalypti. The sequence goes on along the minus strand of NZ_BAABJP010000052.1, from coordinate 169,487 downwards.
CCAGGTCCGCCGGGATCTCGGCGCCCCCCGGGAGGGCCCGGTTCGGGTCGAGCAGCACCTCGCCCAGCCGCCGGACGCCATCCCTGTCGGGCGAGTCGGCGATGGCCGCCAGCAAGGCAAGGTCGACGTATGCCGTGCGTGTGGTCAGCCCCGAGTTCCGCCGCGAGCTCCGCTCCACCACGGGGTCGTCCGACAGGTAGAACAGCACGTGATCGTGCCCGGCACCGGCCTGCGCGTGCCACGCGTACCCGGCCATGGCGATGATCCGCGAGAACCCGGCCTGCCGAACCCGCGCCTCGTCGAGCCCGAACAGCACCGCCACCTGAGCGGCCCCCAACGACACGATCACCGACGGCTGCCATGCCCGGCCCGACGCCCCGAGGGCCGCGGTGAACCAGCCACGGGCCTGCTCCTCCGTCACCCGAGGAGCCGTCGAGCCGCCGAACAGCAGCACCCGCTTCCGACCGTCCACCTTGGGCGCCAGGTAGACCCGGCCCGCCTGGTGCATCAGCCGGGCAAACAGCTGCTGGCCTTCCTGCTCCGTAACACCGGATGCGCGCAGCGCGTCCAAGGCCCGGGCGGCGTGCTCGTCGTGCTCGTCGCGGCCGGCGTTGAGCTCATGATCGATCACCAGCGCCCGCTGCGTCTTGTCCAGCCGGTCCCACCACATGTCGAGCACGTAGATGGTGCCGTCCAGGTGGTAACCGAGCAGGTTCGCGGCCACCCAGGCGCCCGCCTCGGCGCCGAGCTCCCTGTCGACGCGCCTGACCAGGTCGGCAGTGGACAGCAACACCACGTGCGGCGGCCTGCCTCGGCCGGCCGACCAGCCGTGCTCACCGGCGCGCACCGGCCGGTCCGGACGCGCCACAGCCGTCACCGGCAAGATCGTCCGGAGGATGTCTTCCCAGCCCCGGGGCAAGGCCCGCCAAACCAGCGCATGGTCATGACCGCGCCGGCCGGCCTGCTTGGTGCCGGCGTAGCGCGGTAGCAACACGTCGACGAACAGAACCTCGAGCGCGGCGGCCGCTCCGGAGGCGAGAAGCGGATCGACCCCGAGCAGCCAGGCGAGCCCCGCCCCGGCCAGGGCGAGCGGGGCGGCGAGGCGAGCCATCCACGCGGCGGCCAGCAGACGGTTGATCTCCTTGAACAGCACCGCGTAGGAGGGCGAGTCCTCGATCAGGACCGGTTCGATGGTCCACGCCTCGAGGGTGCTGTGCGCCACCGCAAGCGACTCCCGCAACCTCGCCTGCGACTCATTCGCCCGCGAGTGGATCCACGGGGTGTCCCGCGACGGGTCGCTTGTCCGGCTCGGCCGCGAGACCCGGTAGGCGGTCGTGTCGTCGGCCCACAGGCCCGGCATGCCGTTGACCAGCTCTTCGATCCAGAAGGTCGCGGCGATGACGCCGTACTCGGCCAGCGCCGCCTTGAGCTCGGCCAGCGGGATCGACGTGCGCGTCGGTTGCGCCGCGAACACCCCCGCGATGACCCTTTCCTGGCCGTCCATCCGCCCGGAAGCCTCGCCCAGCAGCTCCTGGGTCCGCCGTGGCCCGATGAAACGCCCGAAGGTGGGTCCGCCCTGAATGTGCACGCCGACCCACGCGCCGCGATCGTTGTACACGCCGCTGCCGGAGGAGCCCGCGCCGGAGAGAACCTGGTAATCGATGATGTCGTCGTCCCCACCGGCCAGCCTCGGCCCGTGCAGGACGGTGAACTTGTCGTTCGGGAACCCGACGGCCGTCACCGTGGTGACCGCGGCGAGGCTGGAGTCCATGCGGACGCGGTTACGGGCCGTCAGGCCGGGCACCCGCAGCAGCACGAAGTCGTTGCGCGGGTCGGTTCCGTCCCCGAGCACGACCATCGCGGCCACCTTGAAGCCGTCCACCCGCACCGACTCGATCGGCGCGCCGACCACGACATGCGCCGCGCTTACCGCGTACCCGTCTTCGATCACGGTCGCCGAACCGTTGCCGTTGTCGCTGGTGACGTCGACGGCGCGGTCGATCATCGGAGCCAACCGGTAACTCGCGGGCACGGTGAACCGCCAGGAGCCGGCGGACAGTGTGTCGATGTTGATCAGCTCACCGGCCCAGATCACCCACGCCATCTGGTCGCCGAGGGAGCGGTGCAACTCCAGGCCTTGGCGGTACACGGTCGACCTGTGCGGAGTGGTCAACTCGCGGGCGATCAGCTCGTACGGCGCCAGACCCGCCGCATCGGCGCCTGGCCGGGCCTGCTCGGCCAGCCGGAGGACCGCGTTCTCCAGCGCGTCAAGCCCGAGATCCTCGTCGGCACCCAGGTAAGCGCCGGTGATGGACACCGTGCCGATCATCGCTCCCGAGGAGCCGGTGAGTTCCAGCCTGCGGACTCCACCCACGATGACCAGCTCGAACCCGGCCGCGAGCGGGCCGGCGAGCACCGCGCGGGGCAGCGCGGCGCGGGCCCGGCGCAGTTCCTCGGTCAGCTTGCGGTCGCGCGCACGGTAGAACAGCAGCCCACTGGGCTTCCGCAGCGCGGCCAGGCGCTCCGACCACGACGGGTCGAGCAGGCCGTACCGGGCCAGCACCTGCGTCTCTCGGGCAAGGGCAAAGATGTCGTCCGTCCGCCGGTTCAGCTCGTCGAGGGCCGCCGAGCGACGCTTGGAAACCACCTGCGCCAGCACGCCGGTCACCCAGGCCCGCAGCGGAGACACCACAAGCACGACACCCACGAGTGCGGCGGCGACCACTCCAACTACCAGCAGGTGCTCGCCCATCCACTCCCACGGAGCGAAACCGTGCTGTCCGGTGGGCAGCGGCGCATCGGATCTACCCGGCTCACGGTGGCCCAGCTGCCAACCCAGCGGAGCCAGCGCGAACGGCGCCAACCCCGAGGCCCGGTCAGAACCCGAATGGCCGGACTCGTCACCGCTGGTGGAAAGCCAGCGTGCGCTGGACTTGTCGACACTGTGCACGGCGACATCCCGGCGGGCGGCAAGCAACTCGGCGAGTTCATCGCCGGTCAGCTCGGACACATGCGGGGCGTGTGGGACATCGGGCTCGGCCATGGCGGCGGCTCGGGCGTCGGCCTCAGCGAGGTAGCGGGCTCGGCGCTCGGGGTCGCCGTAGCCGTCGCCGCGCTGGTCGATGAACCGGCGTGCGTTGGCCAACGCCCGGGTGAGCGCGGCACCGAGGGGCTGGCCGTGGCCCGCGTCCGCCGCGGCCAGTACGGTGCTGACCCACGCCAGGTCCTCCCGCATCTGGTGTGCCGCAGAGCTGGTGAGCGCGGCGGCCAGCAGCCGGTGTCGGTATCGCCACAGCTGGCGAAGCTGCTCGACGATCTCCTGCGCGGACAGCCGGCCGTAGACACCGGGACTGCTGCGCAGGCCACCATCCAGCATCCGAACCAGGGCCTGCTCGAGGGAGGACCTCGGCCGCTGGGGGTACAACGGCCACAGCCGATCGGCGGTGTCAAAGTCGACCTCGTACACCCCAACCGGCGCGTCCACACCGGGCGTCGCCGGGGCACCGACGAGCGTGTTACCCGGACCAAACGCATCCCAGTGACCCACCCAACCGTTCGGCACGAAGTTCACCGCCAACTGGTCGACCATGTCATCCAGCCGCTGCGCCGCGTCTTCGATCAGACGACGCTCGCGCACCAGTTCGGCGAGTTCGAACACCGAGTTCACGGCGAGTACGTCCAGCCTGCCGTGGGGTACAGCGTCGCGGGTCAGCAGCAGCCGGCTTCGCGGAGCCAACCTGCCCAGCAGCCGGAACTGTCGCGTCGCGCCGACCGATACCAGCAGGTAGTCCAGGCCGCGACCGCGTTTCGCGATCCACTCGACCCCGTGTTCGTCCTCGACAGTGACAACCCGGAAGTCGGAGCGCTTCGACTCGACAAAACGCAGACGGCCACTGAGCCGTACCTCGATGCCTGCCCCAACCGGGAGAACCGCGCCGCGCTCGGCCAGCCAGCGTTCGAGCAGGAGCTGGTTGAGGATCAGATGCAGGCGCAGGTAGCCGGGTGGGCCGCGCACCCGGATGGTCGCGGTCTCGATGAACGCCGCCGAGGTGTGCGGGCCGGCCACGGCGACGGACACGATGTCCTCGGCGCTGGCCCATCGGCTGACGACCGCGTCGTACAGGTGCTGGGCCAAGCTGCCGGGCTTGGCGCCCGCGGCGATCGTGAGCGCGTCCTTGATGGCGTTGTGATCGCTGCCTGAGTCGCCGCCGTAGATGATGATCGGCCGGACACCTGCCGGTAGGGCGGCGATGAGTCGAGCGAAGCCGGTGATCTTCGACGGTGGGACCTGTGGGTGGGTCAGGTCGAACACGTTCGCGCCGGCTTGGACGTTGAACCGGGGGTCGCGCTCGGCGGCGGCGCGTAGCGCGAGGCCGAGCTCGTTGGCGCGTTCGCGGGTTTCCGCGGGGGCGTGGATCCAGTCGTAGGCGACCATCAGCAACTCACCGTTGGGGCCGAGCTTGAAGATCGGTTCGATGCCGGCGTTTGCGTGCTCGTCGGTGAAGTGCTCGGTGAAGAAGTCCTCCAGCGCGGTCAGCCAGGTTCGGTCGAGCAGGCCGTCGGCGGTGACCGGCACGGCCTCACCGGGCCAGCGGATCTGGGCGCCGAACAGGCCGACCACGCTGAGGCCGTCGCCGGGTCGGGTGCCGAACAGGCCCATCAGTTGGTTGGCTGCGCGGCCGGAGTTCAGCCCGGCCATGGCCCCGAGCTGGGTGTGACCGTGGAAGACCGCGGCCGCGCCGGGGAGCAGTGACGGCGAGGACATCGACGAGTGCGGCCCGGTGAGGGCTTCGTCCACGTCGGACAGCGGGAACAGGGCGGTGCCGGTGCCCATGCGGGCCACCAGCGGCCCCAGCACGTCCCGGATCTGAGCGTCGGTGGAGAACTCGATATCCGGTGTCCAGCCCGGGTAGACGAACGCGTCCATGCCGACCAAGAGGTCGGACAACTGCCGCTGGGCGGCGACCACATCGGTGACGGCCGAACCGATGCCGGTGCCCGTCTCCGCCGCTGTTTCCAGTTCGTCGTATGTGGCGGCTAGCCGCGCGCCGGCGGCTTCCAGCTGCTCGGTCAGCCAGCGTTCGAGCAGGAGCTGGTTGAGGATGAGCTGCGCGCGCAGGTAGCCGGGCGGGCCGCGCACCCGCATGGTGGCGTTCCGAGCGAACTCGGGCTTGGTCTGCGGGCCGGCCACCGCGAAGGAGATGACGTCCGCCGGCCCGGCCCACCGGCCGACCACCGCCTCGAACAGGTGTGGCAGGTGAGCCAGGCTGGCCGGCATTTCACCCGCCGCGATCCGCAGGGCGTCGGTGATGGCATTCCAGTCGCTGCCGGAGTCGCCGCCGTAGATGATGATCGGCCGCACGTTCGCCGGCAGCGCGGCCACCAGCCGGGCGAACCCGGTGATCTTCGACGGCGGGACCCGCGGGTGGGTCAGGTCGAACACGTCGGCGCCGGCTTGGACGTTGAACCGAGGGTGGGCCTCGGCGGCGGCGCGTAGCGCGAGGCCGAGCTCGTTGGCCCGCTCGCGGGTTTCGGCGGGGGCGTGGATCCAGTCGTAGGCGCGCATGAGCAGTTCGCCGTGGGGGCCCAGCTTGTCGATGGGTTCGATGCCGACGGCGGCGTGTTCGGCGGTGAAGTGTTCGTTGTGGAAGCTGTCCAGGGCAGCGACCCAGGTCGGGGCGAGCAGCCCGTCGGCGGTTTCCGGTTCCGCCTCACCTGGCCAGCGGATCTGGGCGCCGAACAGGCCGACCACGCTGAGGCCGTCGCCGGGTCGGGTGCCGAACAGGCCCATCAGTTGGTTGGCTGCGCGACCGGAGTTCAGCCCGGCCAGCGCGCCCAGCACGGTGTGGCCGTGGAAGGCGGTGGCCGCGCCCGGGAGCAGCGCCGGCGAGGACATGGACGAGTTCGGGTCGGTCAGCGCCTCGTCCACGTCGGAGAGGATCAGCAGCGCGGCCGCCGTGCCCATGCGCGCCACCACCGGCTCCAGCGCCGCGCGGATCTGGGCGTCGGTGGAGAACGCGTAGTCCGGCTGCCAGCCCGGGTAGGCCCAGCTGTCCAGCCCGGTCAACAAATCGGACAGCCGTTGCTGCGCGGCCACGATGTCGGCGACCGCGGCGCCCACGCCCACACCGGTTTCGACAGCCCCGGTCAGGGCATCGAACGCATCGCTCAGCCGCTGATCGGCCGCCTTCAGGCAGTCCCGCAGCCAGTACTCCAGCAGCAGTTGGTTGAGGATGAGTTGCATGCGCAGGTAACCGGGGGGTCCGCGCACGCGGATGGTGGCGTTGTCGGTGAATGCCGGCGAGGTGTGCGGTCCGGCGACGGCTACCGACACGATGTCCGCCGCGGTCGCCCAGCGGTCGACGACCGCGTCGAACAGCTCCTGGCTCAGGCTGTCCGGCTTGTTGCCGGCCGCGATGGCCAGCGCGTCCTTGATCGCGTTGAAGTCGCTGCCGGAGTCACCGCCGTAGACCAGCAGCAGCCGCAACCCCTCGGGCAGGTCCTTGACCAGCTCCGCGAACCCGGTGATCTTTGACGGCGGTACCTGCGGGTGGGTCAGGTCGAACACGTCCGCGCCGGCCTGGACGTTGAACCGGGGGTCCGCGTCGGCGGCGGCGCGCAGTGACAGGCCGAGCTCGTTGGCGCGGGCCTTGGTCGTCGCGGGGGCGTGGATCCAGTCGTAGGCGATCATCAGCAGCTCGCCGTTCGGGCCGAGCTTGTTGATCCGCTCGATGCCGACCGCGGCGTGCTCGTCGGTGAAGTGCTCGGCGTGGAAGGCCTCCAGCGCGGCCACCCAGCTCGGGTCCAGCAGCGGTGCCCGGGTCTCCGGTTCGCTCGCGCCGGGGCGGCGGACCTGGGCACCGAACAGGCCGGTCACGCTGAGCCGGTCACCCGGCCGGACCCCGAACAGGCCCATCAGCTGGGACGCGGCCCGGCCGGAGTTCAGGCCAGCGAGCGCACCGAGCAGCGTGTGTCCGTGGAACACCGCGGCCGCCCCGGGCAGCAGCGCCGGGTGCGACATGGACGAGTCGGGGTCGGTGAGTGCTTCGTCAACGTCCGAGAGCGGCAGGAGCGCGGCGCCCGCACCCATCCGGGCCACCAGTGGTGCCAGCACGGCCCGGATCTCGGCGTCCGTGGAGAACGGGTAGTCCGGCTGCCAGCCCGGGTAGACCCAGGAGCCCAGCCCGGTCAACAGCCGCGACAGGAGCTGCTGGGCGGCGACCACTTCGGCGACAGCGGCGCCGACGCCTTCGCCGGATTCCGTCGCGGTGGCCAGTGTGTCGAATGCGGTGGCCAGCCGTTCGCTGGTGTGGCCGAGCCAGGCGCGAAGTTGCGTCGCGAGTTGTCCGACGAGGCGGTCGTTGTCGTGGTCGTGTTCCGTTCCGGTGTGGTGGTTGTTGTTGATGTGGTGGTCGCGTTCGTGGCGGAGGAACTCCAGCCACCAGCGGGCGAATCTGGGGTCGAGTTGGATGAGCAGGTTGACCAGTTCGGCGACCCATCGGGGCAGTAGGATGATGGGGGTGCCGTCGGCGCGGCGGCCGCCCCAGCCGAGCAGTTGGCCGCCCAGCGGTGCCTCGTCGGTGACGACCACCCACCTGGTCAGTTCGGCGAGCTCGGTTTCCTCGGCCGGGGTGAGTACGCCGACTGGCGCCCGCGCCAGGTTGACCAGCGGCTGGCTACTCAATGGTGTCGCGCCCTCGTCGAGCCGGGCCACCTCGCTGGCCGGGAGCAGCTGTTGCACCTGCTCGCCGGTCAGACCGATCGCCAACCCCCCACCTGACCAGCCGTAACGTGCGTTGGCGTCGGTCACGACCCGGGCCAGCCGCTCCTCGCCGGCCCGTTCACGCAGGTGCGCAAAGACAGTGATGATCTCCTCGGGCGAGGCACGGTAGGACGCGCCGGGCCCGGTGTAGCCGGGATAGCGGGGAGTGATCCCGGGACCTTCGTAGAAGCCGTAGCGGCGGATCAGCTCGATGTTGAGTGAGGCGATGCCGAGCATCTGGCCACTGGTCTCATGGGTGATCCAGTACTCGCTGTCCCCGAGCGTCCCGACATCGTCCTCGAACGGCGACCGGACGTGACCCCGCTCGGTCGACTTCGCGATGGTGTAGGTGTGGCCGGCGATCATGATCTTGGTGAGGCCGAGCGTGGCGGCCGCGACCACGATCTGCAGTGCGTCGTAGAGATCGGTGTGGGTGAGCCCGACGCCGCGCACGACGTCGTTGTCGCGGGCAAGCACGGCGAGCAGGTTGTCGGCTTCGCCCAGGAAGCCGGAGTCGGCGTAGCGGCCGGGCCGCATCCGGCCGGTCAACCCGACCACGGAAATCCCGTTGATCTTCTCCAGGGTGAGGATCAGCCTGGTCTCGTTGTCACCGCCCACCACGAAGCCGCTGGGCTCTCGGCGCGGCTGGAACTCGACCGCGAACCGGGACGGGTCCAACTCGTCCGCGCGGGGCTCGCGGAGCAGTTCGGCGCGCAACGCCTCGGCCATCACGCTGGTCACCGAGTAACGCACCCACCCTGCGTCCAGCCGCAGCACGGGAACCTCATCGCCCCACCGGTCGGTGACCCGCTCGACCCCGATCACCCGCGACCGGGCGACCAGGTCCACGAGGTGGCTCGAGCGGCCGGTGTAGAACTCCGTCAGGTGACCGTGCCGGTCGAGCACCGCGAACAACCCGAAGTCGTAGTCTCGGTGGCGCCACAACCGCTCGCTGACCAGCTCGAACCCGAGCTCCGCCAGCTGGGTGGCCATCGGTAGGCCCTGCCGCTCGCGGAGCCGGGCCGCCGATGCCGCGTCTTCGATCGGCCCCGAGGCGGACCCGGTCGCGCTGGGGTGGAACACGAACGGCGTGGAGCTGCCGCCACGCCACACCGCGATGCCCGGCGACCCTAGGAACTCGGCCGCGCCCACCGCGACGATGGGTGCGGGGTCCCTCGCGGCCAGCATGCCCATCCCGACCGGGACGTAGACGCCCGTGCCCTCGGCACCGTGGTGCACCAGGATGTCGGCCGCCAAACCGTAACCCTCGGCCACCGCATCCGCTTCCTCGATGCCGGCCAGACCCGGTGCCTCGGCGGCCGGTGTTGCTTTCGCACGCTCGGCCAGCCAGCGATCAAGCAGAAGTTGGTTGAGGATGAGCTGCGCGCGTAGGTAACCGGGTGGCCCGCGCACCCGGATGGTGGCGTTGTGGGCGAACTCGGTCTTGGTCTGCGGGCCGGCCACGGCGACAGAGACGATGTCCTGCTCGGCGGCCCAGCGGTCGACCACGGCGGCGAACAGCTTCCGAAGGTGGCTCAGACTCTTGGGCATGCGACCAGCGGCGATTTCCAGCGCGTCCTTGATGGCGTTGTAGTCGCTGCCGGAGTCGCCGCCGTAGATGATGATCGGCCGCACACCGGCGGGTAGTGCCGCGACCAGTCGGGCGAATCCGGTGATCTTCGACGGCGGGACCTTCGGGTGGGTCAGATCGAACACGTCGGCACCGGCCTGGACGTTGAACCGAGGGTGGGCCTCGGCGGCGGCGCGCAGTGCCAGGCCGAGCTCGTTGGCACGGGCCTTGGTCTCGGCCGGTGCGTGGATCCAGTCGAACGCAACCATCAGCAGCTCGCCGTCGGGCCCCAGCTTGAATATGGGCTCGATGCCGGCGGCGGCATGCTCGTCGGTGAAATGCCGGGCGAGGAAGTCGTTCAGGGCGGCCAACCAGGCCTTGGTGTGCAGCTTGGGCGCGGTTTCCGGTGCTGCCTCACCGGGCCACCGGGTCTGGGCGCCGAACAGGCCGACGACGCTCAGCCCATCGCCTGGGCGGGTGCCGAACAGACCCATGAGCTGGGAGGCGGCGCGACCGGAGTTGAGTCCGGCGTGCGCACCGAGCTGGGTGTGACCGTGGAAGGTGGCGGCGGCGCCGGGCAGCAGCCGAGGGTGTGACATCGAGGAGTCCGGGTCGGTGAGTGCTTCGTCCACGTCGGACAGGATCATCAGCGCGGTGCTGGGGTCCATGCGGGCGACCAGCGGCTCGAACACTGCCCGAATCTCGGCGTCGGTGGAGAACGTGTAGTCCCCCGGTTGCCAGCCGGGGTAGGCCCAGGAGCCCAGCCCGGTCAGCAGCCGTGCCAGTTGTTGCTGCGCGGCCGTCACCTCGGTGGCCGCCTCGGCGATGCCCACCCCGGTGTCGGCAGCGGCGCCCAGCGCCTCGTACGCGTTGCTCAGGCGCTCGCCGGTCCCAGCCAGCCAGGCCTGGAGCTGCTCACGCAGCCACGCGACCAGGAGGTCGTTGTCGTGGTCGTGTTCCGTTCCGGTGTGGTGGTTGTTGTTGATGTGGTGGTCGCGTTCGTGGCGCAGGAACTCCAGCCACCAGCGGGCGAACCTCGGGTCGAGCTCGATCAGCAGGTGCACCAGTTCGGCGATGTGGCGGGGCAGCAGAATGACCGGGGTGCCGTCGGCGCGGCGGCCGCCCCAGCCGAGCAGTTGGCCGCCCAGCGGTGCCTCGTCGGTGATGACCACCCAGCCGGCAAGTTCGGCCAGCTCGGCCTTCTCCGCGCGGGTGAATACCCGCGGCGGGCCTCTTGCCAGGTACCGGAACAGCTTGCCGTCCAGCGGGGTGCCATCCCCGTCCAGCCGGAGAGCCTCGTCGTCCGGCAGCAGTTCCTGCACCTGCGCACCGGTCAGGTCGATTGCCAGGCCGCCGCCGCGGGATGCGCCGGGCCCGACCTCGCCGATCAGCCGCCGGAGCCGGATTCCGGGGAACAGCACGGCGGCACCGGTCACCGGCAGCAGGTGAGGGGTCGTCACCAGTAGGGCGATCACTATCGCCACTACGACCAGCACGATCGCGGTGATCAGCAGCGCGGCGCGGAACGCGCCAGCACGGCCACCTTGCTCGGTCGCGATGCCGGGCTCGGCCTCGGCCGCCGGATCTGCCGGCGACGAGGACTCCATGATCCGCAGGCCCGTCGCGGGCGCCCGAGGCCGTTCGTCGCCACCCTGGTCGTGTCGGGTGCCGAAGAACTTTTCGAACGCCTCCTTGCGCAGGTTCTCGAGCAGGTTCTCGTCCAGCTTCGGCTCCACCTCGAGTGAGCGGAGGAGGTCGCGCATGCGGTGATCCAATTGAAGATCGTCAGCGGACCGGTCGTGGGTCATGGCCTGGCCGGGCTCGTTGTGCGGCTCCGCGGACGGTGTCTCGACGGTTTGCTGGATGAGCCGCCGGCGCCGCTGTATTTCTTGCTCACTGCGGAAGAACTCGCGAGCCGCGTCGTGCAGCAACTCGTCCAGCGCGAGATCGGCGGCGGTGGCCCGGTCGGCCAGCTGGTTGTAGACCGGCTCGGTCGGGCTGGTTTGCAGGGCTTCTCGCACGGTGTTGAGCGACTCGCGGAGCTCGGGCAGCTGGATCAGCACCGCGATCGCTCGGCTGGCCGGTTCGCGGGCGAGCGCACGCGTGCCCGCCTCGAGCTCGTCGAGCTGGGCGCTGATCTCGTCCGCGAGCGTCGGCTCGCGCGGGAGAAGCCCGAGGTCCGTCGCCTTCGTGGTGGCGACCTCGATCGCTTCGGCGAGCAGCCCCGAGGGGCCGACGATCTTCGCGCCGAACGGTCCGCCGTGGCTGACCAGGCCGCGTAGGTGTCCCGCATGGTAGGCGCCGCCTCCGGAGTGACCGCCGGGGGTGTGCGCCCGGGCCAGCCGGCCGCTGTCGCGGCTTGGCCCGACCGTGGTGCGCCGGGCGGACCCGGGATGCCCGGTGATGTCCAGCGGGGTGCCGTCGGGGATTGGGTCGGTGCCGATCTCCGCTATGGGCGGGCCGACCCCGGGGCCGTAGAGGTTGGGCAGGTTGGGCACGATCAGCAGCGCGAACTCCAGGGTGCCGTGGTGTTGCGGCGCCTGTTCGGCGAGCAGCCGGTTGCGGGTGAACTCGTCCAGCTCGGCCCGTACCCAGCCGGTGACCAACGCAACTCCCAGGTCCGGGTCGCCGACCATGATCTGGTTGGCCGGCTGGCCGTGCACGACGTGCAACACCGTGGCCACGGTGAATTCGCCGACCCGGACGCCGCTGCCGAGCCCGTCCTGGTGCAGAACGAGAATCGTGCTGTCTCCGGACGGGGTGATCGTGGCCGGCGGGCCGGGGTAGACGTTGTCCAGCCAGGTGCCGATCGCGTCGATGTCGACCGCCAGCTCGAAGCCGTCGGGGGACGCCGCGCCCCACTGCCCGGCAGGCTCGAGGTGCTGTGCCCAAAGCCCGTCAGCCACCGGCCGGGGTGCGCCGAGCACGCCATGTGCCCAGCCGTCGGCGAGGAACTCGAAGAACAGGTCCCCGGACGCGGACTCCGGCCATCCGTCCGGCGCGGCCCAATCGGCACTCATCCCGCGCAGTGTGTGGATCTTCGTGGCCAGCGGCCCGCCGAAGCGGGAGGTGTCCAGCCCCCGGATGAGCAGGGAGCCTCGTCCCGGGATGGACAACTCCAGCCGCAGCGCGAGCGTGCCGTCGTCCCGCACGAGCGCGGTGAAGCCAGCCGAGGTGGCCGCCGGGTCCACCGCCCACACCCAGGTGACGTTCGTGTCCAGCCAGGGGTGCGCGGCGATCGCCTCGGCCTGCTCGCGGGGCGACAGCCCCAGCTTCGCGGTCAGCTCGCCGGGAGTTGTCGCGTCGACTCGGGCGCGCCGCAGCTCATCGACGATCCGGCTGCCCCGGGCGCGAGCGGTGGTAAACGGTCCCAACCCGTCCAGCTCGGGCAGCGCCGGGACCCCCTGCGGGCCGAGGATCTTCTCGAACAGCCCACGACGCTGCTCGGGCGTCCACTCCTCGTCGAGGACCGCGAAGACCTCGGCGTCGGTCACCCATTGGCCGGACAGACCGTACGCCACCAGGTCATCGAGCGGCTCGATCCGGGTGTCTTGGGTCTGCTCCAGACTCACCCGAGCTTCGGCCACGCGATCGATGAGCCCACCCAGCACAACGAAGGTGAAGCCAACCGGCAGCGCAAAGTCCGGCCCGAGCGCCGCCCAGACTCGGAACTGCTCGGACGAGAGCACCACACGGACTTCCGCGCGCTTGGCACCGACGCTCAGCGCGACCTCCTGGTCGACCTCCAGGCCGGCGTCCTGTACCCGGGCAACCGTTCGTCCATAACCGTCCCGAATGGCGACGTACCGTCCCGCCAGGAACTCCGACCAGCGGCTCGATCCACCGTCCCCACCAAGAAGCCCGCCGCCGCTCACCACCACGGCGGCCAGCACCGTCGGCTCCCCCGTCCACCACGCCAGCAACGCCGCGCTCAGCCCGGCGACCAGCAGCGCGGCCCCGGTGAACCGGTGCAGCGCGCGCGTCACTCGCTGGGCCACGCCCCGGCCGAGCAGCCGGGAGCGCTGCTTGTCCGGCCCCTTCACGGCCACGTGCACCGCCAGTACGCCGGCCGCGAGTAGCGCGAGCCCCCACGCGGGCAGGGCGCCGGGCGTCGAACTGGAGGCTGGGGTGGCCGCTGTGAGCGGTGCGGCGGCTGCTGGCGCGGCGGTCAGCACGATCATCACCGCCGCGATGGCAATCGCCACGGCAAGCACCCGGGCCACGTGCCTTGTGGCGGATGGGGACTTCGTGGCCGGGAGGTGGTTGTCCAGGCCGTTGCCGTTGTTCGGCGGGCCACGCCGCGTGATGATCAGCGCCAGTACGGCGCTCGCGGTGAGGATCACGGCCTTGGCCGGTGCGGGCAGGTCGGAGGCCAGCGTCTGGTAGCTGCCCCAGGCGTTGAGCGCGAGGAGTCCGAGCTGGCGGACCAGACCGGCGTTCGTCGTTGCCTGGGCGCGGCCGAGTGCCCGCGCCCAGGCCGGGGTGATCAGCAGCCGCAGCGCCATGATCACGCCAGCCGTAACGGCCAGCGCGCCGGCGGTGACCTGCACCGGGCCGCCGGGGGTGAAGGCCAGCAGCTCCAGCGCCAGCCCGCCGGTGACCGGCAGGCTGAACCGCAGCCCGATCCGGAACTGCCGGGTCAGCGGCAGCGACCAGTGGGTGAACGCCAACCGCACGTTCACCGCGAAGGCCTTGATCCCGGGGCCGACGGGGTCGCCGTGCTTGATCAGGTAGCCGACCACGAACGTGGTCAACGCCGCCAGCAGCGAACCGGTGATGATCGTGGCGACCGGGCTGATCAGCCACATCAGGCCGGCGGCCACGATGTTCATCGCGCCGTCGTCGAACCAGGTGGTGAGCCTCGGCCCGGGCAGCATGTGCTTCTGGTTGTTCTTCACGTCCGTCTTGTAGACGTGGATGGTGCGCCAGCCGATGGACATCGCCATGGAGAAGATGGTGATCAGGACCGCACCGATCACCCAGTGCCCGCCCAGCGCGGCGGCCAAGTAGCCCTTCCCGCCCCAGTCGATGGGCGCGGACAGCCGGAACAGCCAGGCCCAGTGCCCAAGGTCGAACAGGGCGAATGCCCAGAACCGGCCCAGTTGCCTTGGCCGGCTGTTCAGGGTCGGGTCCAGCCGGTCCACGTTGCCGGCGGCCAGGCGGGGAAGCTTCAGGGCGAAGACGAATCCGAAGTGCGAGACGGCAAACACCAGCGACTCGATGAACACCCAGGTGGTTATGTCGCCGACCGGGACGTTCGCGTGCAGGCTGACCACGAAGCTCAGGGTGTGCAAAGTCAGCAGGCTCAGCTGCACCCGCCGGGCCTTGGCCAGCCGCGCCGGCAGGTCGCCGGGCAGATCGGTCAGCGTGCTGACCGTGGCCCGCACGAACATGCCCATCGTGCTGGCCAGAGGCAGCACCAGTGCCCACACCGGGCCGGCGAGAATGGCGAACGCGGACAGCGCGATGAAGACCGCGTACACCAGAGCCCGCACCACCCGCTCCGCGGTCAGGTTCGGGGCGCGTGCCTTGATCGGCGACCAGAACAGCCGCAGCAACGCCGCCACACCCACGCCGGCGGCCACGGTTGCGGCCAGGGTCGGAGCGGTGCCGCCGGTAGCCGCCAACACGCCCGTCCCGGCCCCGACACCAACCCCGGCAGTGATCCCAAAACCGACCCGCCACCGAACCGGCAAGTCCGCCGACCAGTCACCGAACACCGCCAACACGCCGGTAACGAAGTCGCCGACCGCGCCCCGGTGGCGCCACCCGAACAGCCCACCAACCAGGGCCAGCGCAAGCCCACCCAGGCCAAGCAGCCAGCGCCACACGCCGCTTCCCCGCGAGGACTGGCCGTGGTCCGGCTGCCCACCGGCGGTCGGTTCCGCACTCGTCGTCGACGACTCGTTTCCGGTCGGTGCGGCATTCGACGACGGCGGCGCCTGGCTCTCGGTTTGCGAGGAAGCCGAGGACGGCGATGCCTCGTCGCGGGTTTGCGACGGCCCCGGGGTGTTCGTCTCCCCCGGGGCGGGCAGGTCACCGGACTGCCCGGGCTCGGCGGGGCCGGGCACGGTCACCGTGACCGGCTCGGTGCCGTAGCCGCCGGCGGGGACGGTCAGCCCCTGATCCGGGAACACGGTGTCCGCGTCCTGGTGGGCGAACACGCCCGGGTTGGCGCCCACCAGCACCGCCGGGTCGGCGTGGCCGTACGGGGTGAACAGGCCGAACCGGGCGATGATCACGGTCACCGCGTCGTGCTGGTGCCCGGTCAGCACCGGGTGCGTCACGGTCCACTCCGCGCCGGTGCCCTCGGGCAGGTCGAGCTTCGTGCCCGTCGGGAACGGCGTATCCAGGGTGGCCGGCCAGTTCTCGTCGGTGATGTGCTGGTTGACCGCCCGCAGCGCCACCATCGCGCGGTGCAACGCCTCAGGATCGCGCACCGTCTCGATGCCATAGAGGCCCTCGATCCAGCGGCGCGGCGTGTCGCCGTCCTGGGTGTACGCCACGCGCAGCGTCAGGATCGTCGGCTCGGTCACCGGCTGGTGCTCGAGGACCACGCCCGGCCGGTCGGCGTGCTCTTGGGTGTGCGGGTCCCGGGAGGTGTTACCGCCGACACCCAGCCCGACCAATCCCGCCAGCGCGGCCAACAGGCCGCCGGCCGTCCACCTCGTCCAGCGCCTGGCGGGCCGACCGGGTCGGTTGTCACCGGTCCCGTGGCCGTGCTCGTCGAGCCAGCGGTCGAGCAGGAGTTGGTTGAGCATCAACTGCATGCGCAGGTAGCCCGGAGGCCCACGTACCCGGATCGTGGCTTTCTCGACGAACTTGCTCGAGGTGTGTGGCCCGGCCACCGCCACCGAGATGATGTCGTCCTCGGTGGCCCAACGGCCGACCACGGCGTCGAACAGTTCCCGCTGATGCAGGCTGTCGGGTCGTTCGCCCCGGGCGATTTGCAGTGCGTCGTTGATGGCGTTGAAGTCGCTGCCGGAGTCGCCGCCGTAGATCAGGATCGGGCGGACACCCTCCGGCAGGTCGTTGATCAGTTCGGCGAATCCGGTGATCTTCGACGGCGGCACCTCGGGGTGAGTCAGGTCGAACACGTTCGCGCCGGACTGCACCTTGAACCGCGGGTCGTTGGTGGCGGCTTCCTGCAGCGCCGTGCCCAGCTCGTTGGCCCGCTCGCGGGTTTCGGCGGGAGCGTGGATCCAGTCGTAGGCACGCATGAGCAGCTCGCCGTCGGGGCCCAGTTTGTCAATCGGCTCGATACCGACCGCGGCGTGTTCGTCGGTGAAGTGCTGGCGGTGGAAGTCGCTCAGCGCGTCCCGCCACGCCTGCTGCCGTAGCGCCCGCTGCGTCTCGGGCAACCGCGCGCCGGGGCGGCGGACCTGGGCGCCGAACAGGCCGACCACGCTGATCCCGTCGCCGGGCTCGGTGCCGAACAGGCCCATCAGCTGCGAGGCCGCCCGGCCCGAGTTCAGTCCCGCTTGGGCACCGAGCATTGCGTGCGCGTGGAAGGTGGGCGCCGCCCCCGGCAGCAGCGCCGGGTGCGACATGGACGACTCGGGGGCGGTCAATGCCTCGTCAACGTCCGAGAGCACCAGCAGCGCCCGGTCCACGCCCAGCCGATCCACCACATCGGCCAGCACCGCCTGGATCTCGGCGTCGGTGGAGAACGCCCACTCCGGCCGCCACTCTGGATACACCCGCTCGGCGAACCGGGCCAGCAACCCGGACAGCCGCCGCTGCGCCGCCAGAACCCGTGCGGCCGCCTCGGGCACACCCTCGCCGGAGGCGATCGCGGCACGCAAGCCGTCATACCCGGTGCGCAACCGCTCACCAGCGGCATCAACCCGCGACCGCAACACCGCACCGGTCAGCCGGTCCCACCGGGCGGCCAGCCTGGCGCGCAGCCCCGGCACGACCAGCACCACCACCACGGCGATCACCACCGCGGCCACCGCGGTCCACACCGGATGCGCCAACACCCAGTCGCGCAACCAACCCAGCCCCAGCGCCCCACCGGCCAGCGGCGCCCAACTCCGATCGGGCCGGCTACCCGCGTCGAAGGTGAAGTGCTGCCCCCGCTCGCGACCCAAGCTGATCTGGTCGCCGTCGGCGAGCAAGCGTTCCTCGACCTGCTCGGCATTGACGAACGTGCCGTTGCTGGAACCGATGTCGCGCAGTACCCAGCCACCCTGTTCCGCGTCGTAGCGGATGTCCGCGTGCGTGCGGGAGGTGCGGCCGTCGTCAACCAGGACGTCGTTGCCGTTGGCATGGCCAGGCTCGCCGCGCCCGATGCGCAGCGTCGTACCCGGGGTGAGCTTGACCGGCTTCCCGCCGTCAACAGGGTGCAGAGCCGGGCCGGTGCCGCCGATGAGGCTCCGCACCAACCTGCCGAACCGGCCCCGCTTGGCAGGAGCAGCGGTGGGCTCGGGTTGTGGCCGCAGCAGCACCGAGGCGTTGCCGATCGCGCCGAGCACCGTGTCCCGCAGGTAGAACACCCGGGCCTGGCCACCCAGCATGGCCCGGGTGAGGTCCTGGCCCTGGATGGCGTCAACGATCACGCGGGCGATCGGGGCCAGCCGGTCAATGTACTCGTCCTGCTCAGCGCGCGTCTCCAGCTGGTTGAAGAACCAGAGGTGAGCCGCCCGCATCACACCGGTGATCCCGACCAGGGCGTCCCAGAACACCTCCGGGTCGCCGGTGCGCAACGCGGCGACCTGCTCGGCTCGCCGAGCCAAGGAGGTCCAGTCCGGCTCCGCCGCCGGCTCTTCCAGCTGGACCGACTCGTCAGGCTGGAGGGCTCGGTCCAGGTCAGCGCCGGCTTGCAGCGCGGCGTACATGCGGGCATCGATGTAGTCCCAGCCGTCCGGTGCCGGGTAGTAGTACAGATCGGTCGGGCTGCCGCCGTAGTGCCAGCGCATGTGCTCGGTGAAGTGTTCGAGGACGACCATGCCCTTGCGCTCGCCGTGCGGCCGGCTGATGCGCAGCACCGGCACGGAATGCGCAACGGCCTTCTCGACGGAGCCGCGCTCAGCCTCGGTGAAGGTGGCACCGGACCGCCGAGGCTGGGCCGGCAACCGAACCGCCGCCGCGGCGTCATTCGGTGCGTGGGGCGCGCCGGCCGGGCCGGTGCTCGGGGCCATGACGAGCGCGGTGGCGTGATCTTCGCCGCGCGGCGGCGCCACCGCGAAGTCGATGATGGCCTGGGCGGCACTGGCCGGGTCGGTGGCGCCGCGGATCAGGTCGAGCAGCTCGTGGCCGTCCGCCGACAGGTAGCGGGTGACGCCGTCGGTGACCGCGACCAGCCACTCGCCTTCCTCCAGCACGAAGGTCAGCGCCCGCGGGCCGCTCTCCAGCATCACCCTGCCCAGCAGCCCCTTCGGCTGGTTGCGCCTGCCCTCGTGGAACTCGGGCTCGTTGACCGGGATGACCCGGTTCGGCGTGACCCGATAGACGACGCTGTCGCCGGTGACCAGCACGGTGGCCCGATAGCGGCCGTCCGGCAGCGGAACGATCTGGATCGCGGCGTAGGTAGTTGCCGAATGGTCGTGTTCCGCCGTGCCGGGGACCGCCATGACCCCCCTGTTGGCCACGCGCACCGCGACCTCGGCCTGCCGGTCCGGGGCGCCGAACGCCGCCGGGGCGGAGTACAGCAACGTGGTGGCGCCGAGCTCGATGGCGGCGTGCGCGCCGTCGCGCGGGTGTGCCGAGTGGCTGACGCCATCACCGATCGCGCCGACGAACCGACCGTCCTGCTCGCCGAGCAGCCCGCCGTCCTGGTTGTTGCCGCGCGCGCCGCCGCTGGTGACCACCGCGCCGGTCCAACCCTCGCCGGTGAGCGTCAGGGCGGCCGCGTCCGCGTCGGCGGCGTCGCCGGTGCTGATGATCGGTGCGTAGATCACCCCGCCGCCGGGCAGCTGTACCGGCAGGCCGGTCTCGGCGCCGGTCGGCCGAACCTGTTCGAGCTGGTAGCGGCCCGGCTCGACCTCGATGAGCGTCAGCTCGACCCCGCTGGTCAGCCGGCCGGGGTTGGTGGGTGCAAGGCCGACCGGCCGGCCTGCTTCGAACTCGGTGACACCGCGCGATGCCGCGTCACCGACCAGCCCGAGCAGCCAGGCAATGCGGCCCCGCTGGTCGAGCGCGGCCGGCAACCACACCTGGGCGTCCTCGGCGACCTGGCCCAGCACCTTGGCACTGACCACCAACGTGCCCTCGGCGCCGAACCGGTGCTCCAGCGTGATGTCCCGATCCACCAGCACGGTGAATCCGGCGGCCACCGCGCCAGCCGGTACCACCCGCACCGGCTGCCACTTCTGCGACCCGAACCGCAGCAGCTCCGGAGCGTTCTCCACGGCCTCGCGGATCTCCGCCTCGGCCAGCTCGACCATGTCCACGGTGTCGGCCAGCGGACGCGGGTCGAAGTCGGTGTCCAGCGCGTCCTGGTACACCCGCTGCAGGTGGCTGAACCGGTATGGGTCGTCCCAGAACTTGTCGGTGGTGTCAGCGCGCAGCCGGTCCAGCTCCCGCAGCGCCGCGCCGAACCGCTCGGCCAGCTCAAAGAGCCGCGCATCCGCGGGCAGCCCGGCCATGGCCAGCTCGGCGCGCGCCAGTGCGACGGTGGCCCGTTCCAGCGCCGGCGGCACCCGCTGCCACGGATCCGCGGTGTCCGCATCACCCGGTGCGGGTGCGTCGTAGTCACGCCGCGCGCCGGCCAGCAGCGACTCCGCGGCCGCCAGCTCGGTCGCCGCCTGTGCGGCGAGTTCCGCCAGCTCGTCGGCGTCCGCGTTCGCACCGCGGGCCTCCGGTTCGTGGCCGGCGTCGGCAAGCACGCGTGCCGGCCCTGAACCATCCGCGCTTGCGGTGCCCGCCATGCGGTCGAGCTGGGCACGCAACGCGTCGCGCCGGCCGGCCAAGGCCGGCAGGTAGGCACGAAGCCGGTCGAGCTCTGGGGTCGCTGCCAGCCGCCGGGTGCCGGTGAGGAGCGCCTCGAGGGCGTCCACCGAACGCGCCTCGCGCTCGAACCGCTCGCGCACGCTGCTGACCGACAGGCCGAACGCACCGTGCGCGAGCAGGCTGTCGACCGCCACTCCCAGCAGGTCGAGCTCGCGCTCCATTGCGGGCAGGCGGGCCAGCAGGCGGCTGGTGAGCGTGTGGAAGTCATGCACCGGGCCGGCCCGGTTCAACAGGTAGACCGCAGTAACTCGCCCGCCCAGCTCCCAGCGCAGTTGCTCGGCCGCGTTGCCGGTGACCACGTCGAAGGTCGGGCTACCCGGCCGGATCAGGCCCAGGGCCTGCTGCGCGAGGTACCACCGGAACAGAGAGCCCGACGAGGCGAAGTCGACCAGCTCGACGGAGCCGTTCCTGCGCACTACCAGGCCAACCGTCGACGACGCAGGGGCACCCGAGGACCAGACCAGGCCGCTCCGGCGCGGCCCTGGGCCGGCCGTAGTGATCAAGGAGCGCAGCCGGGGCATCGCGGCCGCGAGGAAGGCCCGGATCATCGGGACGTCGGCCGCGTAGATGAGGGTGCTCCCGGAGCTGACGATGGCCTTGAGCTCACCGGTCCGCACATCGAAGCCGGGGGCGCCGGACAGCCCGCCCGAGGCGAGGACCTCGGAGGAGAGGTGGCCGGGGAGCCGCCCGTTGACCGGCCCGGCGAGGACCAGCGACTGGCTCATCGGGTAGCCGGCGAAGGCCAGCCAGTCGCCGACCTCGGCCGGGCCGCTGGCGAGCCGGGCGGCCTTCTTCTTCAGGCCGTAGACCGCGCCGAGCGCCAGGTCCATGCCGGGCTGCTGGTCGTCCTCGTGGCGCAGCAGGTTGAGGACGTCGTTGCCGGCCTGGGCGACGCCCTCGAGAGGCCCGAATGCCGAGGCCGGCAGGGTCACCCAGGTCACGACCGGCAGCCCGTCGGCCTGCGCCTGTCCCTTGGCGAGGTGCGCGGCGGTCAGGATGTACGCCGGTTCGTCGTCGGTCGCCTCCTGGATGACGACCGCGGTCCCGAGGCCCCGTCCGGAGGCATCGCGCAGGACCACCCGGGAGGCGTCGGCATCGGTGATCGGCGAGCCGTGCGCGGCCAGCTCCAGCGGCGCCCCCGCGCTGACCGGGCGCAGGCCGGTCAGCAGGTGGCGACCGGGCTCGATCGAGTAGGTGACCAGGTTGACGATGCTGGTGGGGCGGCCCTCGGTGTTGGAGAACATCGGCTCGCCAAGGTCGACGCGGTAGATCCGCACCGGGCCGTCCCGCTGGACGATCGGGTTCTCCGCCGTGGCGACCCGTGCGGCCACCTCGAGCAGCCAGCGCTGGCGGTCGGCGTTGTCCAGTACCGAGGGCAGCAGGTATCCGAGCTGGTCGGCCATGGTGCTGAGGAAGGCGTCCAGCGCGGAGGCGTGCTTGCCCAGCTCCCAGTGGATCTGGCGGCCGTCGACGACGAGCGTGGCGCCGTTCGGCAGGGTGATCTCCAGCGTGACCCGGTTGTCGCGGATCCGGATGGTGAAGCCGGTCTCCCGCGCGCCGGCCGGTGCGGCCGAGGCAAGAGCATCGGGCTCGGCACGCCGCCAGCCGCCCGCACCGCGCAGCTCGGCGAGCTTGTCCGCCGCCCGCTGCCAGGCACGGTGCACCGACTTGTCCGGGTCGCCCCGCAGCAGCAGCTCGGCCCGACCCAGCGCGGAGGCGGCCTGGGCCAACAGCTCCCAGCCCCGCTCGCGGTCCGTGTTGCGCAACCGCCGGACCTCACGCAGCAGACCCTCGGCGTGGCGGGTCCAGGACCTGGCGTCCAAAGGCCCGTCCCGGGGGCTCGCCGGCACCGTCACCCGGCGCGGAGCCGGCGCCGAGGGCCTCGGCTCGGCGGCGAGCTCGGCGGTCAGCGCCTGGATGGCTCTGCCCAGCTCGGGGTGCGCCTGGTCGTACTGCTGAACCAGGTCGGGCCGGTCCGGGTTGGTCACCCGGAGCATCTCCCGGGTCATGATCGCGTGCTGGTTGCGCGGGGACAGCCGCCCGAACGCGGCCACCGTGCGGGGATCGGCGTAGATCACGCCCTGGTGCACCCAGAACAGCACCAGCACGCCCGGCGCCGCCCGGTCCAGCAGGCCCTGAACGGTGCGCAGCTCAGCCTGCGTCTGGTTGAGGCGCCAGGTCATCCCGTTCGGGGTGCCGAGTGGCAGCCACTGAGGCAGGGGGGCAAGTCGCGGGTCGCCGTCGTAGACGATCGAGCCGTCGGCCGCGTCGAGGGCCAGCGGGCCGCCCGATGCGGCATCGCGGCTACCCGGCCGGGGCATCTCGCCCACCTGAGGCCGCTGCCGCGCGTCCAGCTTCTGCGGCGACAACGTGTTACCGAGCTTCGCGCGACGGTTGAGCAGCCAGCTCAGCAGCGGCGCGACCAGCACCGCACCGGCGAACGCCAACGCGACCACGGTCGGGTCGGTGACACCGATGTAGTGGATGTTCGCGATCACCAGGAGGGCGACCGCGAGGATCGCGGCCGCCGATGGCGGGCCGCGGATCCTGGGCAGCATCGAGATCAGCTGGAGCAGCCCGGCGCTCAGCGCCGCGACCAGCGCCCCGCCGGCCAGCACCAGCGGCACCGACGCGCCGATCACAGCCGCGCCACCGAACCCGCCGCCGACCGCGAACAGCGCCGCGGCAGCGCCGGCCCAGCCCAGCCCGCGCAGTGCGGTCATGAGCAGGGCACGGGAGCGGCCCGGTGCGGACGCCGATGCGTCAGCGGGATCGCTGTCCTGTTGGGTCCCGGTGTCCTGTTGGGTCCCAGACTGCTGCTGGGTCCCGCTGTCCTGCTGGGTCCCGGACTGCTGCTGGGTGCCGGTGCCCTGCTGCTTCCCGGACTTGTCGGCGCCATCGAGCAGAGCTTCGAAGTCGGGGCGGTTCGGCCAGTTGAGCAGGTCGGCCCGGTCCAGCTCCGCCTGTGCCCGTGCCCGCAGCTGCTCGGCCACCACCCGCAGCCGCGCGGCCAGGGCCTCGTCGCCGTTGCCGGCCACGAAGTCGGCCATTCGCTCCCGGGACTCGGCCTGCTGGCGCAGCTGGCGGGCGTTCTGGTGCAGCTTGAAGGTCCACTGCAGCGCGTTGAGCATCGGCACGGTGACCAGGGAGTCCGCCGGAAGGGTCGCCACAAGGGTGTGCAGCGCGTCCAGCGTCGGCGCCAGGTGGCGCTGGTGCATGGCGAAGGTGGCGGCGTTGCCCCGCGCCAGCCCGTGGAGAATCCCGATCGCCTGGCCGGCGGTGACCGCCGCGTGCCCGGTCAGCAGCCACTCCTCGCCGTCGGGGCCGCGCACCTCGGGGGCGCCTGCGAACGGGGCGAGGGCGTTCGCGGCACCCTGGTAGTCGCCTTGCTGGGCCAGTTGGCGGGCCTTCTCGACGGCCTCGGCGGAAACTCCGGCGTGCCCGGCGCCGATCGTCGGGTTCGTCCCCTGCGACGGCGGCGTGTGCGCATCGCCCGAGCCTTCGTCTCCGTGCTGCCCCTCGTCGCCCGAGCCTTCGTCGCCGTGCGAGTCCTCGTCGTGGGAAGACTGGTCGTGCGCGGTGTCCTGGTGCCCGGGGGCCTGCTCCTCGCTGGCGCCCGACTCCCACGGTGTGTGTCCCTCGCCGAATGCCTCCTGGTAAGCGTCCAGCGACTGGCGCTGGTCGCCCAGCGTCTCGTACAACCGGTGGACGGCCTGGTCGAGGGCGGCCGAGGCCGCGGGGTCGTTCGGGTTGCGTCGGGAGGCCGCGAGGGCGTCGTAGAACGCCTGGCGGGCGTCGTGCGCGTCCTGGGTGGCCGCGTCGTAAGCGTCCAGCGCGGCCTGCTCCCGGATGGTCTGGGGGTCTGCCTCCTCGGTGCCGGTGGCCCGCTTGCCCCGGGAGCCGACTGGGTTGCCGGCGTCGGCGACGGCGACCGCGTCGGCGAACCGCAGGCCGACCTGCCGGCCGAAGATGCTGAGGTTGATCAGCCGGTGCTGCCGGCGATTCGCACTCCGAGCGTTCTGCTCGGCGTCGTCGAACAGCTTCTTCGCCCGCTCGAGCTGCTCGCCGGTCAGCTTGCCCTCCTGGCCCTTCACCTCCGCCTGCAGTGCGGCCAGCTTCTTCTTGGGCGCGTACTTGGCCAGCTGCTCGTCTTCCAGCGACAGCTTCTTGTCGTAGGTCGCTGTCTCGTCCTCGCCTCGGATGCCTCGACCGATTAGCTGGCTGTCCTGGCTGTCGGTTTCGCCCTTGGCACTGATCCCGATGTGCGTGCCGCCGGCCTTCTTCACCTGGTCCTTGGCGGCTTCGTGCTCGGCGTCGGTCTGGCCCAAGAACTTCTTGTCACCACCGGCGCGGTAGTCGGTGGCCCGGGCGCCGGCCTGGGTGACGATGGTGATCTCCCCCGGTAGCTTGGCCCTGGCGACCGTGTCACCCTCGTTCGCCGCCCACTCGGGTAGGGCGTTGACCATGCGGACCTTGACGGTCTCGCCGTCGTCACCGGGCTTGACCTCGGCGGTCACGCCCATCTTGGCGAACGCTTCGGCGATCATCTGGGCCAGCCGCTGGGCGTGCGGGATGGACTTGACACCGATGGTCACCGGCTGGCCGTTCTTGCTGCGCTCCAGCGTGTCGGAGACCCGTGCCTCGTCGGCGCCCTTCTGGGTCGGGTAGACGTCGTAGCCGACCTCTTGGGCCTCGGGCATCTTGACGGTGATCGTCTCGACCCGCAGCCCGTAGAACGTCCAGAACAGCTTCTCGTCGGCCTTGGCGGTACCGGTGAGCCCGATGACCACACCGGTGTACTTCTTGACGTACTTCGGGGTGGTGATCGAGCTGACGATGCGCTGCGGCTCGTGGATCGGCAGCCCGTAGATGGCCTCCATGACCCGATGGGCGTCGCCGTTGAACCGCAGGTGCGGGTTCGCCCGCCCGGTGCCCTCGGACAGCAGCACCACCGCGTCGTCCAAGATGTGGTCGCGGTTGAGCGCGTGCTGGCGAGCGGTCTCCAGAACGTCCAGGACCTGTGCCCGCTGCTTGTCGGTCAACCCACTCAGCGTCTGCTCACCGGAGGCGGTCAGCTTGGCCTTGCCCGACTGGGTGAACGAGTAGTCACCCGCGCCCAGCCGCATCGCCTGATCGACCGCGGCCCTGATCTGGTGGCTGGTGCGCACCTTGCGCAGGTTCGTGGTGATCCGCTCGGCGATCACCGACGGGTTCAGCGCCTGCCAGTTCAGTACGTCATCGGCCTCGTCGACCACGTAATGGCGCAGCTCGCGCTGCACCACCTTCTGGCCTTCGGCGGCCTTCGCGTCCCTCTGGTTGGTGTGCTCGAAGATCGTCTTCTCGCCGATGGTGAGGTCCTTGGCGAACTCCACTCGTAGTTCGGCATCCGTCATGCCCTGCTTGGCTTGCCCGGCCTCCATGCCCAGCCGGCGATAGACCGGGCGCATCTCCTCGAAGAAGTTGCCTGCCTTCTCCTTGGTGTGGAAGACCTGGTGGACTCCCTTGCCCTCCAGCGCCAGCCAGTACCCGATCGCTCCCTGGATCAGGGACTTCCCGGCGCCCATCCGCATCTCGAGGATCAAGCCACGAACCGTGCGGCCCATCCACGTACGGGACTGATCGGCCGCCAGCCGAGCCTTGGCCAGGGCCACTACCTGGTGCGGAAGCCAGTCCTCGATCCCCCCGTTCGGATGCTCCTGCTTGTAGGCATCGAGGAACTGCTCGGCGGCGGGTTCTGCCGCGTTCGACAGCGACCGCTGCTTGGACTGCACCTGCTCACGCAGCTGCCGAGGTGTCGGCGTCTGGTCATGCCCGTCAGCGCTACCGCCGTCGTGTGAAGAGGAGTTGGGCTCCCGCGGCGGTGGAATGCCGGACGAGCGGTCATCCCTCTTCGGGTCCGGTTTCGGGTCGAACCCTCGGGTGTTCTCTGCGTAGCCCGTCGTGCTGTCAGCGCTCTTCTCGCTGCTCGGCGGGGTGCCGGCGCCGTGCGGGCCGCCGCCCTGTCCGGCCGGTCCAGCGCCGCCGTTGCCCGCGCTTTCCGCGGGCTGGGTCGGGTTGCCGCCCGGGTCCGAGCCGGGCGTGGTGGGCCGCCCGGCCTGGCCGGTTGCGCCGCTGGAGCCGTGGCCGGCCGAGTTGGCACCGGTAGATGCTGTGGCATCGGTGGTGTCGCGCACGGTGGCGGTGCCGTCGGCCGGTGTCGTGGCCGTGTCGGCCACGCCGGCCGGTTCGGTCGCGTTGGCCGGCTGGCTGGTGTTCGCCGGCTGGCTGGTGTTGGCCGGCTTGGCCGCAACCGCATCGCCGTCCGGCGTGCCGGCACGCCTGCCACCCGTGCCACCGACCGCGCCGGCCGCGGCGCCGCCGCCCGCCCCGGCACCGGCCACGCCAGCCCCGCCGGCTGAGCCACCGCCCGGACCGACGCCACCGGCACCGCTGCCCACGCCGTCTCGGCCGGAGCTGACCGGGCCCGGGCCGCCACCAGCGACGGAGTCACCGGGACCCTGGCCGCTGTTCAGGCCTGCGCCCGCCGCTGGGCCACCCCGGACGGACGCCACTGTCGGATCGGTTCCGCCGTCGGACCCGGCCGGCCGGTGCCCGGCCACCAGCTCACCATCGCCGGCGCCACCCAGCTCGCCGTCGCCGGTTGAGCCGAACGCCCGCTGCCCCGAGCCTTCGACCGCCTTGCCGGCCGAGCCACTGGGCGTGCCGTCGCGGGCGCCGCCGGCTTGGCCGCCCCGCTCGTGCACGTTGCGGACCTCGCCGCCGGGTTCACCCGTGCCGCGATACGGGCCGGCACCCGGCTCACCGTCGCCGCGCCCGGCGCCGGCCAACCGCTCGCCACTGCCCGGGATGTCCCCGGTGCCCCGCCCGGCATCACGCGCCTTGCCGGTGGCCTCGTCACCGCTTCCTCCAGTGCCCTCGCCCGACTCCTCGGACCGGGCACCGACGTGCTGGCCGTACTCGCGCGCCGGGCCGCCCGAGCTCCGGCCGGAGCCCCGGAACATCACCGACACGGTGTCATCGGGCGCCGAGGACAGCTCGTGGTCACCGTCGAAGTAGCGGGTGGTGTCCCCTTCCTTCTTGAAGTACACGATGTGCTCGGTGCCGTCCGCGTTCCTGCTCAACACGAAGCCGTCGGTGCCCGAGTCCGCATCGGCCATACGCTGGTTCAACCCGGTCGCGGTGGTCGGTTCGTCGTGGGTGTTGTACTTCTCCTGGAAGTGCCGCACGACGGTCACGGTGTCCTGGGTGGTAGCGGTCGCCGCCGGCACGTCGGCGAGGTTGACCGCGCCCGGGTTCGCCGAGTTGTCCGCTCGTACCTCCGCCTCACAGGCACAGTTGCGGTTCGGACCCAGCGGCGCCGGCCCGTCCTCGTGCTGGCCGTTGCCGGTGTTGATCCCGGTGCCCGGCTGGGTGCCGTTGCCGCTGTGGCCGCCGGGCTGGTTGACCGTGGTCACGCCGGTCTGCTGGCCGGTCACCGCCCCGCGCAGCTGGTTCGGGGTGAGCGGCCCGGAGTTGTTGTTGTTGTTGTTATTGGCGGTGACGACAGCCAGCGTGCCCAGCAGGCCGGTCGCGGCGGTCGGCGGGGGCATACCGGCACGCAGCGTATCCGTGAACCTGACGTCGGAGCGGTGCGCGGCGGCCTTGCCGCCCAGCCACATCAGCCCGTTGCCGAGCATGTCGCTGCCGGCCTGGAGCCAGTCACCCGGCCCCATCTCGCCGGCGTTCGCGGCGATCATCGCGCCGTTGGCGACGAACATCCCGCCGAACGTCCAGTTGGCGGCCTCGCCGAGGCCCATCAGGAGGCGGCTGCCGGACGACAGGTTGCCTAGGCCGGCGATGCTGGCCACGCCGCCGATCCAGGCCATGGCCGCTTCGGAACTGTCGAACGGATTGATGGTCTGCCCGACGCTCGCCCGGCCGTGCAACGTGTCGTAGGTCTGGTAGAGGCTGTTCGCGGTCAGCCCGATGAACCCGATCGGCGCGGCCGGGGTGAACATCAGCACGGTGCTGATGGCGTAGGTACCCCAGTTGATCACCTGCTTGTAGACCGGGACCTGTTTGCCGGCCACCGTGGTGAGGTGCACGTTCCCACCGACGCGGGTGATGTTGTCATCCCCGATGAAGGTGTCGTCCCTGCGCAGGATCTCGTTGCGTTCCTGGAACGTCTCCAGGTCGGGGTAGTGGTTGGCGTTGGAGTCGAGGACCTCCGAGCTGCCGTCGGCCTTCTGCGCCACCCACATCTGCATCCAGCGCAGCTGGCCGGTCTGCGAGTCCTGCACGATCGTGCCCCGCTCGTAGACCTTCCCGCCGGGGCCGGCCTGGTCCAGCGCGGCCCGGGCGACCTTGTCCGCCTTCCCGTAGCCGCTGACCTCGGGGATGATGTGGCGGCGCAGCTGGTCCAAGTCACTGGGCAGCGGGTCGCCGGTGCCGAACAGCTCGTTACTGATCGCCTGCGGGCTGCCCTCGGCGGCGAACTCGGCGCGCCGGTCGGCGGCCGTGGCGCCTCGGAACTTGTCACCCTGGACGCTCGGCGAATCCCAGTACAGGTCCCACTTGTCGTGGTAGTTCTGCCAGTCGTGCCCGAACTGCGCCGAGCGGAGCATGTAGTAGGCGTCCGGCGTGGCGGACGAGACCGGTCGGGAATCGCCCATCTTGTTGTCCCCGGTGCGTGACCCGGGGTCGTTGGCCGCGGTGTCGTAGCCGTTCCCGGCCACGGCGGCGAGCCGATCGAAGCGGGCCGCCTCGTCCTTGTTACCCGCCTCGTTCAGCTTGGCCGAAGCCCGCTCGGCGCCGACCTGCACCTCGTTCATCGCGGCCAGCTTGGCGGCCATGTCGGTGTTGCCATACCGCGCGAACACCGCGTCGTACTGGCGAGCCCGGTCGCGGTCCGGCGAGCCGCCCGATCCTGACTTCGGCGACAGCGCCTTGATGTTCGCCTGGGCGGCGTCCAGCGCGCCCTGTTCGGCCTTCAGCCGGTCACCCTCGGCGTCCAGCGCCGTCCGCTCCTCGTCACTGGCCGGTGCCCCGCCGTTGATCGCCGCCACCCGCTTGTTCCGGGCGTCCTGCGCCTGTTCCTGCGCGTTTTGCCGGGGGATCAGGCTCAGCTGGACGATCTTCGCCGCCTCCTGCTTGACGAAGTCCAGGTTGGGCGTGCCGTCCGGGTTCGTCGGCAGGGTCTCCGGCACCGGCTTGTTGTCCGGCCCCAGCGGCTTGCCGGTGTCGCTCACCCCGTTGGGCAGCCCGGTCAGCCGGCCGATCTCCGGCATCGGGCTGGTGGCCTTCGGGTCGCGCTGCTTGGCGAGCGCCAGCAGGTCGGCCTGCAGCTGCGGGTTCTGGGCCAACTGCTGCTCGATCGAGTCGACCGGGCGGTGGTTGTCGATCATCGGGATGCCGGCAACCATGGTGGCCCCGGACAGCACCCGCCGGGCGGAGTCGAAGTTGGCGGCCAGGTCGTTCGCCTTGTCCACCGCCTGGCTCTGCTCCGGGGTGAGCTTGTGCCCGGCCTGCGCCGCCGCGTTCGCCGCGTCCAGGGTCGGCTTCAGGGCCAGCACCTGGTCCAGGTCGTACTGCGCGTCGCTGGCACGCCCGGCGACGGTGAGTATCGCGAGGCCCTTGTCCTGCTCGGACAGCTTCAGCGACTTGAGGTAGGCGTCTCGCTGGTCGCCGCTCATGCTGTCCAGCGCCTCGGACGGGATGATGCCGGGAACGGTGCCGTCCCGGTCGAAGCGCTCCTTGTCAGCGGCCTTGAGCTGCTGGTCGAGCACGCTGTCGCCCGGGACGCGGCGGATGTCCGGATCTGTGATCAGGTTCAGCGAGCCGTCGTTGTTGGAGCCGTACCAGCCCAGGTCCTTCACGTCCGGCGTGGTGCTCGAGCAACCGCCGCCGACCCCGCCGAAGCAGCCGCGCCCGGAGTTGCGGCCCGCGTTCGGCCCGTCGGTGTACGGGTTGAGCAGGTAGGCGCCGCAGCCGCGCGGCCCGCAGTCACCGGCCTTGTCCAGGTTCTGCGTCTGGCCCAGCGAGTTCTTCAGGTGGCAGCTGGTGACCGGACCCTCGCACAGCGTGCCGCCGCCCGGGCCGTTGCGCTGGACCAGCGTGCAGTAGGAGCCGGTGCAGACCCCGCCGTTGCCGAACGGGTCGGTGAACTCCAGCGTGTTGCGCCCGTCCAGGTTGACCACCCGCGCCGTGCCGTTCGGGTTCGGGCCCGTCCCGGTGGGCAGCTCCATGTGCATCTGGCAGTTGGCGCAGGGCTTGGTGGGCTGCTCACCGGCCGGCCGGGTGGGCGTGCACTGCCCGTGGCAGTCGATCACGCCACCGACGCCGTTGCTCGGGGTGACCACGGAGATCCCGTCGTCCTTCGAGCCCTGGATGTCGATCGAGCGTGCGTCCAGCGGGAGGGCCGCCTCCATCATGGAGGCTTGCTCCGGGGTCATCGCGAGGCTTGGCTTCGAGATCTTCCCCGCGGCGTACGCCTGGTCCAGGGTCAGCTTCTGGGCTTTCCACTCGGCGCCCATCTTGATGGTGCGGCCTTCTTTGAGGTCCACCTCGCCGGTCTGGCCACCCGTGATGATGTAGCTGCCGCTCTGGTCGTGCGGACCCCGGGTGGTGATCTTGGTAAGGGTGTTCCCCGGGTCCGCGCCGTTGCCGTCGGAGATGGCCACGTCACCGTCGAAGCCGGTGAACTTGCCCTTGCCCTTGAACTCGAAGTAGGCCGGGCCGCCGTTGTCACCCCGGCCGATGAACCTCGTCCTGGTCTGGCCGCTCACGCCGTCCAGGCTCAGGCCGTCGACCTCCATGGTGTCGAAGCCTGGGGAGCCCGGCTTGGCGTTGGCCGGAAGCGGCATCGTCGGGCCGGTGTAGGTGTACTTGCCCACGATGCCGTAGGGGGCGTCGGGGCCGGTGGCGCCGCTGAACCGGGTGTTCGGGTCGCTGAACCGCAGCGTGTTGGTGAAGGTCGCGGACGGCGCCTGCCGGATCTGGATGGTCTCGTTGGTGCGCCCGTCGTGCACCGTGCCGGTGCCGCCGACCGACGCCTGGGCGTTGTTGCCGTCCTTGTCCTGGGTGATCTGGGCGCTGGTCTGGCCGCGCACGATGCGCTGTTTGCCGCTGCCCGGGGCGGTCGGGGTGATCGTCTCGTAGGGGCCGCCCTCGGGCGCGTTCTTGGTGTAGTAGCTGGCCGAGATCTGGTTGTCCGCGCTGGCCGTGGTGCACTTGCCGGCCTGGGCGCACGGGTCGGTCGGCGCGATCGCGGTGTCCGGGGTGGCCGGCTGGCCCGACTCCTTGATCCGGGTGGTGGGCTTGCCGTCCTTGTTCGGGCCGGCGTAGGCGGCCACCCCGTCCAGCGGGACCTGGTCAATGGTCAGTGGCTTGCCGTCCGGCCCCAGGATCGGCTTACCGTCCGTGCCGACCGCGACACCCGGAATGCCTCCGCCCTGGCCACCCTGGCCGCCGTTCTGCGCCGCGGCGGCTGCCGCGGCCGCCGCCGCCTGCTTCGCGGCGATCTCCTGGCCGGAGTCGGCGGTCTTGGTGAACTGGCTCGGCCCACCCTGTTCCTGCTTGAAGTTCTCGCAGTCGCCGCTGCACTTCGCGCCACCGCTGCCGCCCGGCCCGGCCTGCGCCCAGGCCTGCACGCCGCAGCCGCCGTTGCGCGACCCGGAGCAGGTGCCGGAGCCATTGGCGGTCCAGTACCCGCCCTCGTCGGTCCAGGTCGCCTGCTGGTCGTACCGGTCACTCTTCGCCGCGTGCGCGAGGTGCTTTGCGGAGCAGTTCGGGGCGCCGACGCACGTCGCCGCCGCAGCCGCTTCGGCTGTGCTGCCCTCGCTCTTCGCGGACGCCGACGAGGTCACCTGCACCTGGCCCATCTCGCCGGAGCCGTGCGCATCGCCATTCGCGTGAGACTTGCCGGCAGCCGCCTTGGAGTGGCTTTCCGCCTCGTAGGAGCACTTCGCGCCCGAGTCACCGGTGCAGGTGGCGGCGGCGGTGGAGGCCTCCTCGTTGGCCGCGACCTGCGTGGCCCCGGCGCACTGGCCCTTCTCCCCGGCGGCGCAGTCGGTGTGTGAGGTGGAGTCGTTCGTGCCGCCGGGTGCGTTGGCGTGCGCCACACCCTCGGTGTGCGTATGGCAACCGGTGCCCATGCAGCTGGCGGACAGCTGCACGAAGTCCTTCGCGGCGGCGCCCTCGGTGCCGGCCATGCAGCCACCGGACGCCTGGCAGACCGAGTCGGCCTTGCCGTTCACCTTGGCGGCTCCGG
This sequence comes from Actinospineispora eucalypti, assembly GCF_039543365.1. Taxonomy (NCBI): domain Bacteria; kingdom Bacillati; phylum Actinomycetota; class Actinomycetes; order Pseudonocardiales; family Pseudonocardiaceae; genus Actinospineispora; species Actinospineispora eucalypti. The sequence continues at coordinate 136,955 of NZ_BAABJP010000052.1, read as the reverse complement.
TCACCGTGGTGTGCGACTCGGCATGGCTGGCGCAGCCGCCCGGGGTGCCGTTGTCGCAGCCAGCGACGATCTGCGTGGTGGCGTCGGCGGCCGGGTTCGGGCCCGTGGCCAGGGTGACCATCGAGCTGGCGGACAGCTGCGCGGCGCAGCGGGTGCTGCCGTCGCAGGTGGCGTCGCCGGTCGCGGTGGAGTTGGTGTGCTGGCTGTCCGGGCCGCCGGAAGCGTTCGCGCTGCCGGTGACCTTGCCGGTGCAGCCGGCGTCCGGGCAGGAGATCAGCGAGGTGGCCTGGCCGGAGCCGGTGAGCCCGGCCTGCGGCTTGCCGTCCGCGCCCTTGCCGGCGGTGACGTTGGTGGTAGCAGTGGCCTGGCTACCGACCGCGCAGCCGGTCTGGCCGGAGGTGCAGGTGGCGTCGGTGCGGGTGACGCCCGGCAGGCCCGCGATTGCGCCGCTGCTGGTGGCGGTGCAGCCGGGACCCGCGCACTGGGCGAAGGAGGAAGATTCGGACCAGGTGACCGGGACCGTGTCCGCGCTGATCGGCTTGTTCGCCGCGTCGGTGGCCTGCTGGGCGGCCTGCTGCGCCTGGTCGGCAGCCTTGGCCTTGTCTCCAGCGGCCTGCTTCTGGGCGTCGGTGGCGCCGGGGGCGGCGGCCTGCTGGCCGGCCTGATCGGCGGCCTGGCGAGCCTGCTGCGCCTGCTGGGTGGCCTGGTCGGCCTGGTTCTTGGCCCGTTCGGTCATCACGTCGGCCACAACCTGGCCGGATCCCGACACGGAGGTGCTGCTGGTCTGGCATGCGGAGCTGCTGGTGGTGCACGTGCTGTTGGTGGTGCTGGTCCCCTGCGGTGGGCCGTGGCTACCGACGCCGCCGGCCGCGTGGTCGATACCGGCAATGCCGGTGGCGGAGCTTTGCGGGCCGCCGGCGCACGGGTTGTTGCCGGCGCAGTCGAGGGTGGCCCAAGCACTGGTCCAGCTGGATGCGCCGGGCACGGTCGGTCCGCCGGAACTGGCGGACGAGCCGGGGGCCGCGGGCACGGCGGGCTGGTTCGGGTTCTGCCCCGGCTGCCCGTTCTTGTTCTGCCCACCCTGCGTGGCGGCCTGGCCGTTCTGTGCACTGTTCGCGTTGCCACCACCACCAACCTGCTGGTTGGTGGTGGTGGCGTTGCTGCTGGGCTGGTCGGTGACCATCGGCTTGATGCTGTTGGCGTCGGGGCTGGAGGAGGCGGCGCCGTTGACCACGGCGGTGCAGGTGCCGCCGGTGGCGCCGGGGCAGCCGCTGGTGGCTTGGTTGCCGCGCGGTGCGTCGGAGACGCCGGGGTTGGTGGCCAGTGCGGTCAGGGTGATCTTCGCGCCGCCGCAGTCGCCGCCCTGCTCACAGACCAGCTTGCCGCCGGCGACCGAGGCGGCGGACGGGCCGGTACCGAGGCGCTCGGCGTTCGGGGTGGCCGGGTTGTTGCTGTCGCCGGCGTAGGTGAGGGCGGCGCCGGTGCCGGTGAAGGCGTTGGACAGGGTCTGTACCTGGCAGCTGCTCGCACCCGGCTCGCAGCCGACGGTGGCCTCCGAGGTGCGCGGCTTGCCGCCGTCGATGGCGCCGTCGAAGGCGGCGGAGGTGGTGTGTGCGCTGCCCTGGCAGGTGGTGGTCTGGCAGTCCAGGCTCGCGGCGGCGCGGGAGGTGGAGGTCGGGCCGGCGGTGGGCTGGCCGGGCAGCGGCTTGCCGTCCGCGCCGAGCTTGACGTAGTCGGTGACGGTGGAGGCGTCCGAGCTGGCCTGGCCCAGGCAGTCGCCGTTTTTGACGGTGCAGTCGCCCGCGGTGGAGGAGCCGCGCCGGTTCGGGGAGACCGCGGTGTCCAGCGCTGAGGTCTCGGCGAAAGACTTGCCGCCGCACTCGGTGTTGGCGCTGTCGGTGGTGTGGGTGCAGCGGATCTGCGAGTCGGCGTGGCTGACGCTGACCGTGCCGGCCGGGGTGGCGGGCTGGCCGTTCAGGCCGGCTTCCTGTGCCTCGCGGAAGGAGACCTCGGTGGAGGCAGCCTGGCCGCAGTCGGCGCCGGCGCCGTGCGCGTCGCACTTGGTGGTGCCGATGCTGTCCTTCGAGCCGGGCACGCCGCCGGAGGTGGCGCCGTTGAGGTTGCCCCGGCAGTCGGCGGAGGTGCAGTGCAGGGTGGCATTGGTCGCGCTATTCGCGTTCAGGCCCTTGGCCAGCTCGGTGGCCACATCCACCGGGGCGGCCGAGGTGGCCGGGGCGCCGGTGGTGGTGGCGTTGGTGGCGGGCTGGGCGACCAGGTCGGCCGGGGTGAGCGGGGTGCCGGTGTTGGTGGCGGTCGAGGAGGCGTCCACCGCGCACTGGCCGTCGGTGGCGTTGGCGGTGCACTGGTGGAAGGCGCCGGTGGCTTGGGTCGCCGTGGTGTTGTTCGCGCCGGCGGTGACCTCGGCGTGGGTGGCGGCGTTGGCCGCGCCGCCGCAGCCGGCGGCCTGGTCGCAGGTGATGTTGCTGGCGCTGAGCGAGCCCTGGTCGGCGTCGCCGCCGGAGGAGGCGACGCAGTCACCGCCGTTGATCGTGCAGTCGGAGGCGCCGTTGCGGGACTGCACGTCGGTGTTGGTCTGCTCGGCCGTGGCCGGGGCGACCTGCGCGCCGGCGCTGTTCAGCACCGCCGGCGCCGCCTTGGTGATCGTGGTCTTCTCGGTGCGGCCGTCGGTGTTGGTGGCGGCGTTGCCCTTGCAGCCGGTGGCGCCCTGCGCGCAGCGGGCGGCGGCCTCGGCGGCCGGCGCCGGCGCGTCGGTGGAGTCAGTGCTGGTGTCACCGCCGGTCGGCAGGGCTTGCCAGCCGTAGCGGCCGGTGGACTCGTCCAGGCTGGCCGCCACCGTGGTGGTGGTGTCACAGCCGATGGTGGCGACCTCGCAGTGCGCCTTGCTGGTCGCGGAACCGTTCTCCTTGCGGCGCTGCGCGGCCTGCGCGGCGGTCTCGTCGTCCGGGGCGTTCTCCCGGGTGCGGGCGCCGGTGGAGTCGGTGTCGCAGGTGCCGTTGCGGGTGGCACAGTCCGCGCCGGCCTCGGTGATGGTGGCGTAGCCGGCCAGGGCACAGTCCTTGGTGCAGGCGCCGGTGGTCTGGGCGTAGCCCTCCTTCTTCCCCGCGCTGATCGAACCGGCCAGGTCGGTGTTGTCCGGCAGGGTCGGGGTGCGGCCGTTCTCGGTGCAGCCGCCTCGGGCCTGGCAGAACGTGTCCACCCCACGCGAATCGGCGTTGGCCGAGGTGTTGCACTCGCCGATGCCGCAGGTGGTGTTCGCGGTGGTGGCGCCGGCCTTGGTGTCGGTGCCACAGCCCTTGGCCGGGTCACAGAACGCGTTCGCCGTCCGGTCGCCCGCGGTCACCGTGCTCGAACATCCGGAGATGCCGACCAGGCAGAAGCTCTGGTCCCGCTTCACCCGGCCCGTGGTGGGGTCGATCGCGGCGACCGAGCATTCGGCGAACGCGCCGGAGTTGGAGCAGGCGGCGCCGGCGCCATCGGCACCCGCATCGGCGCGGGCCGCGCGGCCGTACCCGGCGGCGGAGCGCAGTTCGGCGGTCTGGCCGAAGACGGTGTCGCGCTGGTCGTTGTAGGCGGCGGCCTGCTCGTCATACGCGGCCTGGGTGATCTTGCCGGCGTCCAGCTGCTTGCGCGCCTCGTCCAGCTGCCCCTTGGCGGTGCCCAGGTTCTGCTGGCCGGACACAACGTCGTTGAGCAGCTGGGAGTTGTACGGGTCGAGCTGGGCTAGCTGACTCTGCGACTGGTCGGCGGTGGTCTGGCGCGCCTGCTGGGCGGCGACCTGCTTGTCATAGTCGGCCTGCGCCAGCTTCCCGGCGTCGAGCTGGCCCTTCGCGGCGTCCAGGCTCTTCTGACCCTGGATCACCGCGAGCCGGTCATTGAGAGCCTTGGCGGTGGTCTGCTCCGAGTAGTTCGGGTCCCACCAGTTGACCGGCTGATCAGTGCTCTGGTTGGGGTCATCCAGCAGCTGCGGAGGGCCGCGGTTGGACAACGACTGGGGCTGGCGGGTCTGCAGGTTGCCATTGGCCAGCGCGCATTCGACGTCGCCTTCGCAGTTGGTGCCGGCGAACTGGCCCTCGCTGTTCAGGCCCCAGCTGTTGTCCTGGCCCGCCTGGCCTCCGGTTTGGCCGCCTTGGCCGGCGCCGGTGCCTTGGCCGTAGCGGCCGCTCGCGGCCAGAGCGTCGAGAACGTCCTGCGCGGCGGCGGTCAACAGCTGGCGGGCCTGGTCACCGGCCTGCTGCCCAGCCACCTGGCCGACCAGCCCGGACACCGCATCGGTCACCCCACCCAAAATCTGTGAGAAGTCATCCAGCGTGGCCGGCCGCGTCCCGTTCCCGCTGTTGGACCCACCCCCGACGTTACTGCCGCCGTTGCCGTTGGAGCTGCCGCCGTTGCCGCCAGCGTTGCCGCCGGAGACCCCGAGGGTCTTGAGCAGGTCAGAGACGAAGTCGTTGGTCAGGTCGGTGATCTGCTCGGCCAACCCACCGCCGCGCTGACCCTGACTCTGCTGGTTCTGTAGGCCGGACTGGCCCCGACCACTCCCAGGGGTGCGGGACAGACCGAGGGAGTCGAACAGGTCGGACAGAAACTCTGACACCGAGTCACCGATCGACCCGGCCCTGTCCTGGCCCCGCATCGAGCCGGCGATCTTCCCGACCGTGTTGTGCTGAACCTGCGCCGGCTGCCGGCCCTCCCCTTGACCTTCGCTGTGACCGTGCAGGGTGTCCGTCAGCTGGTCGCGCAACTCGTCGAGCGCCTGCTCGGCGCGTCGCCCCGCCTTGTCGCCGGCGATCTTCGACACCATCCCGACGGCGCCATCGACGAACCGCGACAGCACCCCGTCCAGGCCCTCCAGCTCCTCACCGCTCGTGGAGCGGGACTGGCGCCGGTCGCCACTGCGGGCATCCACGCCCCGGCCGGCGCTCCCGCGGGAAACACCCAACGCCTTGCGCAGGTCGGAGGTGAAGTCCTCGGTCAGCTCCTCAACCGAACCCGCCCGGCGGGTGGACTGGCTGGCGCCGCCCCCATTAACGGCGCCACCCGCACCACTGCCCCCACCGGTCAACAGCTGCTCGAACATTCCGTTGAGGGCCTGCCAGGTCTGCTGTCCGGCATCCTTGCCTGCGACCTGGGACACCAGCCCCGAGGCCAGGTCGGTGAAGTTGCCCAGCGCCTGCTCCACACTCATCGGCTGCGCGGCCTGCTGCTGACCCTGCTGCTGGGCCTGTTGCTGCTGGCCGGCGGCCTTGGCCTCGGCCATGAACGCGTCGTAGTACAAGCCCTCCCAGTAGTCCATGTCATCCGAGAACGGACCCGGATCACCCGACCCACCCTGCTGGCCGTGCTTGCCTTGCGGGCCGCCGGACCCCCCGAGCAGCTGAAGCAGCCCGGAGACGAAGTTGTTGGTGAGCTGGCCGATGGCCTGGCTCATGTTGTTCTGCTGAGTCGTCTGCTGCGCACCCTGCTGGCTCTGGCCGGTGTTGTTGCTGTTGCCGGTCGGGCGAGAGATGCCCAGCTTGCCGAACAGGTCGGACAGGAAGTCGTTGACCGACTCGCTGATCGCCTGACCCAGGCTGCTCTGCTGGTTGCTGCTGCTCGGCTTTTGCGGGGCCTGGGCCGAGCCGGCGTTGCCGGTGGAGCCCTTGACCCCGAGCAGCTCCAGCAGGTCGGACACGAACCCGTTGGTCAGCTTGCCGATCCCAGCGGCCAGCTGCTGCTGGCCGGAGCCACCGCTCTGGCCGGCACCGTTCTGCCCGCCACCGTGGTTACCGGCGCCACTACCGAGCAGCTGCTGGAACAGACCGGCAAGGGCCTGCTGGGTTTGCTTGCCGGCGTTCTTGCCCGCGACCTGGGACACGATCCCGGAGGCCAGGTTCACGAAGTTGCCCAGTGCGTCGTCCAGGTTCGGACGCTGGCTCGGCTTCTGCGGGGTCTGGCTGGAACCACCGCCGGTGTTGGTGCCGCTGCCGGTGGAGCCCTTGCCGATGCCGAGCAGCTCGAGCAGGTCGGACACGAACCCGTTGGTCAGCTTGCTGATCCCGGCGGCGAGTTGCTGCTGCCCGGAGCCACCGTTCTGGGAGCCGCCGGTGTTCTGGTTGGCCGGTGGGCGCTGCTGCCCGGATCCGCTCTGCCCGCCACCGGTGCCGCCGGTGCCGTTGCCGTCGATGCCGAGCAGTTTCAGCAGGCCGGAGACGAAGTTGTTGGTGAGCTGCCAGATGGCCTGGCCGAGGTTGTTCTGTTGGGTCGGCCGCTGCGAACCCTGGTCCTGCTGGCCCTGGCTGGCGCTGTTGCCGGTCGGGTGGGAGATGCCGAGCTTGCTAAACAGGTCGGACAGGAAGTCGTTGACCGACTCGCTGATCGCCTGACCCAGGCTGCTCTGCTGGCCGTTGCCGGTGCTGGGCTTTTGCGGGGTCTGGCTGGAACCGCCACCGGTGTTGCTGTTGCCGCCCTTGACGCCGAGCAGCTGCAGCAGGTCGGACACGAACCCGTTGGTCAGCTTGCCGATGCCGGCGGCCAACTGCTGCTGGCCGGAGCCACCGTTCTGGGAGCCGCCGGTGTTCTGGTTGGCCGGTGGGCGCTGCTGCCCGGAACCGCCCTGCCCACCACCGTTGCCGCCGGAGCCGTTGCCGACGCCGAGCAGCTTCAGCAGGCCGGAGACGAAGTCGTTGGTCAGCTGGCCGATGGCCTGGCCGAGGTTGTTCTGCTGGTTGCTGGTGCTCGGCTTCCGGGGGGTCTGGCTGGAGCCTCCGCCGTTGCTGGTGGAGCCCTTGACGCCCAGCAGCTGCAGCAGCTCGGAGACGAAGTTGTTGGTCAGCTTGCCGATGTTCTGTGCGAGCTGCTGGCCGGCGCCGTTGTTCTGACCGGACTGCGAGCCGCCGTTCTGGGCGCCGCTGTTCTGGGAGCCGCCGTTGTTGTGGCTCGGCCGGTCGTTGTGGCCGAGCGCCTGGGTGAACTGGTCGGTCAGCCCCTCGAGGGCCTTGGTGACCTTCTTCGCGGCCTTCTTACCGGCCACGTCCTTCACGATCCCGGTGACCATGTCGGTGAACCGGTCGAACACCTCATCCAGGTCCGGCTGCCGCTGGGGGCGCTGCGCACCCTGCCCGGTGCCCCTGGAGTTCCCAGCGCCACCGTTGCCGCCGCCCTGGACCCCCAACAGCTCCAACAGGTCGGACACGAACCCGTCGGTCAGCTTGCCGATCCCGGCGGCCAACTGCTGCTGCCCGGAACCACCGTTCTGGTTGGCCGGCGGGCGCTGCTGCCCGGAACCGCTCTGGCCGCCACCGTTACCGGAGCTGTTGCCGCCGACGCCGAGCAGCTTCAGCAGCCCTGACACGAAGTCGTTGGTCAGCTGGCCGATGGCCTGGCCGAGGTTGTTCTGCTCACTGGTGCCGGTGCTCGGCGTCTGCGGGGCCTGGCCCGTGCCGGTGTTGCCAGTCGAGCCGTTGACGCCGAGCAGCTTCAGCAGGTCGGACACGAAGCCTTCGGTCAGCGTGGTGATGGCCTGGCTGAGGGCTTGCTGGGTCGGCCGCTGCGAGCCCTGTGAGCCCTGCTGGCTTGTGTTGGTGCTTGGGCGCTGCGGGGTCTGGCCCGCGTTGTTGTCACCGGTGTTGGTGCCGATCGCCTTGAGCAGGTCGGACACGAAGTCGTGGGTGAGGTCGCTGATCTGGTTGCCCCAGTCACCCTGGGGGGTGGGCCGGTGCTGGGCGCCACCGCCGCTGTGGGGCAGGCTGCCGATCAGGTCCCGGACGAACCCGAGGATTCCGTCGATGAAGTTGTCGGTCGTGCCGCCGGCCGGGGAGCGGTGGAGCTTGCTCGACCAGGAGGCCGGGTCGTTCTCGGAGGGACTGTCGTGCTGCGGGCGAGGACGGTAGGTCTGCGGGGGGCCGCGTCCGCCGCCAACACCGGGGTGGTGGCCGATCAGGCTCGGGTCCTGGTCGGTGCAGCCGAGCGCCAGGCAGGTGATGGGCCGCTCATCGGTCTCGGGAGCTAGGCCCGAGCCGCCGTGCGAAACATGTTTGGGGGCGCGCTCGGGCATGGCGAGCTGAAGATCGCTCGAACCACCGGCGGCGCCGCTGTGTTTGTTGAGTTTGTTGCTGACCGCGAGCGCTTCGGAGACCTGCCCGGAGAGTTCGATCAGCGCGGCGCGGGTGTGCGTACCGGCCTGCGTGCCGGCCACCCGGCCGACGATCCCGGAGACCAGGTCGACCATCCCGCCCATCATCTGCTCGACCTGTTCGGCCGCGGGCGCCTTCACCGCGGCACCGCCGGAGCCGGCCTGGTGGGTGGTCGACGCGCGGAACGGGTCCACATCGGCGAGGCGCTCATCCACCAACCGGTCGGCCGCGGCCAGCCGGCCGGCAACGATCCGGTCGCTCAGGGCGGGGTTGCTGTCGGCCTTCGCGGCGGCGTCCGACACCCGAGCGGTGACCTCACGCGTCAACGCGGCCGGGGTCGCGGCCGAGTCGCCAGCCCCACCACCGCGAGTGGTGTGCTCGGCCAGACGCTCCAACAGACCCGACACGAGCTTCGTCACCACGGTACCAACCGAGTCGGCCGTCTCACCGGCAGGCACCGAGGCCGTCCGGTCGGCGTGCTCGGCTCCGGCGGCGATCGTGCGCTTCGGCTCGGCGGCGACGCGCTTCTCCGAAGTGACTTGGTCCGTGGCGTTCCGGTCGGCGATGGGCTGCTTCGGCTCGGTGGCGGTCTGCGCCTGGAAGGTCGCCTCACCCCTGCCCGGCTCCGGCTCACCGGCCGCGCCGACGATCTTGTCGAGCAGGGCGCTGATGAACTCGGTCACCGGGTCGACAACGGAGTGAACTGTCTGGCCGAGGTTACCGTCCGTGGCCGCCGGGCGGGCCGTGGCCACATCGTGCTGGCCACCGCTCGTGGCCGCGGCCTGCTGGCCACCGGTGCCGTCGTGGCCACCAACGAATGGCCACTCGACCGAATCCGTGGCCACGGACTCGGTGGCCACCGCCGGCTGGTACCGGGCACGCAATTCGGACAATGACCGCGCCGGGGTGACCGTGGCCATCGTGGCCATCCGGCCATCCAAACCAACGGATTCCCCACCGCTATTGCTCACCGGCGTCGGCTTTTGTTCGCCGCCACCGAATGAGAACGACCAATCGGATTCATCCGCGTCCGTGTCGGAGTCCTGCTCGTAAGCGACCAATTGCACGGCGTCCTGCCCGGCAGCATTCGACACCGTCGAATCAGAAGCGAACTGGGCGGAAATGAACGTCGCGGCCATCCACAGCATCGCGGCGCCGAGCAACACCTTCCCGAACGACAGCGACGCCGCGACCGACAGCAGCCCGCGCAGCACCATCGACCCGGCGGCGCTGCTGCGCCTCCGGGCGGGTGCGGTCGGGGTAGCCATCGAAACGTCACTCCTCGGAACGGCCAAGACTCTGACGGGACCTGCGCGTACTGGAGTGATCGGAACCAACCACGGTCGGCGTCACGTGGAGGAACATCCTTACGGGCACAAGGCCAGGCAAGTCGATCCGCCTTCACCCACACCAGCAGGCCGAAGGCGTACCTGCCGATCGACGCTAGCCACGGTCACGTCACGTGGAAGCGCATCCCCGGAGCCCCCTCAGGCGCCAAGTCGATCGGTCGCGCACAACCAATGTACATAAATCCTCAAGCACATGTCCACTGCTACTCCGAGTCCACCCAGATGGTGGAACGGTTATGGACGAAAATTCAACGACTGTAGAGCAGTGATTCTCGACCCCCGCTGTCAGGCACCTGACATGCATTCACGGCGTATTTTCGCCACACTGTGCATGTTTATTCATCTTCACATCGTTCATTCGGTGACGAATGAGAAAACAATAGAATGTACATGCCTTGCATATGCCAGTAACAAGTACTGAGGATCTTAAGAGAGCTTTGGGTTCGGAGTGACGAGTTGTCGGTAAGTGGCGGTGCTTCGAGCGTGCGTCACCCTTGGAAACGGGCTCCGGTCGGGCGTGGCCACCGGCCACGCGGCCGCTGCGTGCTGACCGTGTGTGGCCACCGAACCGGGGTTGGTCGAGCGTTGAATGGCCACCATCAGTGGCCAACTTGCCGGCCACTGGACAGTCATCAAACGGACATCTGGTGGCCATCAAACCCTCCGTCGTGGCCACGGTTTGTAGGGGTGCTTAGGTGGCCACGGACTCAAGTCCGAGGCCCCTGCGGTAGTTGCCCGGCCACCCTCGCTCTGCGTCCGCGAAGCTCTCGGCGCCGGCCGTGGAGAACTCCCGAGAGTCGTCCACCGTTCACCCGGCTCACCTCCCGGTGGTCCAAGTTTTGGGCTGCGCACACCCTTACCGAGATCGTTTAACGCGCCCGCTGAGGCGGAGCGGCTCGGGCGGGTGGCCCGGGTCGTAGCCAGAGTCCGATGTGACTACCGGCCGGCCAGGTTTGGCCGCGCGGGTGCCGGACGGCTCCAGCAGTCGGGGGTGGGTGGGCGCTGGAGCGAACGCACTCGGCGCCTGCCCGGACGGAGGCTCGGTTGAAGCGTTTCAGCAGGTCCCACCCTTGGTGCGGGGTGGATACCGCTACTTGCCGGTAGCGATCATCCGAGTTTTCCGATCCGTGATCAGGACGAAATAGTGCTCGGCTGTCGCCACCGGTGCCGCCAAGTGCGTCGACCCCTGGCTGACCTGGGGAAATGATCAGTGGTCGTCTGCATTACAACATCTGTTGGGAAGCCGTATGGATCTCTTCTACAAGTAGATGACGGGCAGATAACTCCTGAACACCGTATAGACATCTTTAGAAGATTTAAGTTACGCTTTGGCCCGCGCGGACCGATCGACTTGGCCCCTGACGGGCGCCGGGGATGCGCTTCCACGTGACGTGACCGTGGCTAGCGTCGATCGATAGGTACGCCTTCGGCCTGCTGGTGTGGGTGAAGGCGGATCGACTTGCGTTGCCCTCAGGACGATGCCCGGGGCCGTAAGGATGTTCCTCCGTAATCCCAGTTCACGGACGGTTCCGATCACTCCAGTTAGCTCGCGCGAGGTCAGGTCTCTTGCCGACTCGTCCAGGAGTGACGTTCTAGATGGCTACCCCGACAGCGATCGACCGGCGGCGCGGCTGCGCCGTGTGGTCGACGGTGCTGCGCGGGTGGTTGTCGCTGTCGTTCGGCAAGGTGTTGCTCGGCGCCGCGATGCTGTGGATGGCCGCAACGTTAATTTCGACCGGGTCTGACCTAAACGAATCTTCGGCAGACGGCACCGTGCGCTTGGTCGCGTACAACCAGGACGCCGACCCGGCTGCCGATGAGCCCGACTGGTCGCAGACGTTCAGCGGCAACTCCACGGCCAAGCCGGCTCCGGCGAACAGCGGTGGTTCCCAGCAGCGGGTCGGGCTGGACGGTCAGGTTGCTTCGATGGCCACGCCGACTCCGGCACGGTCGTTGTCCGAACTGCGCGCCCGGTACCAGCCGGCCGCGGCCGAGACGACCGAATGGCCGCTCGTGACCGGTGGCCACGCGGAGCCGAGCAGTGCCCAGCAGTCGACGGCCACGCCGCCGGTTGCCAGCACCCCGGCCCGGTCGGTGACTGAGCCGGTCTTGGACTTCGTGTCGAAGCTGTTCGACGAGTTGGGCCACGCGGTGTCGACGGGTTCCAGCCAGTCGAGCTCGCCGCGGAGCGCCACCGCGAGCACCGCCGGAAGCAACGGCGGAGTGTCCGAGGGGTCCGGGTACGAGCGGTTCGCGGACTGGGACCTGAGTGACGCGCGTCCGTCGTCCTCTTCTTCGGGCGCGCGGGCGCCATCGACCGAGCAGGTCGACCAGATGATGGGCGGCGTGGTCGACCTGGTGTCCGGGGTCGTGGGCACGGTCGCCGGCAAGAAGGCCGCCGCGCAGACCCGCGAGGCACTGACCGAGCTGACCGACCAGGTGTCCGAAGCGCTCGCGGTCAGTAACAAGCTCAACGGAGGCGCCGGCGGCAACGGTTCGCAGGGCCAGCAGGCCCTCTCCATGCCGGAACGCTCCCCCAAGCAGATCTCGCACGACCCGCTCGTGCGGCCCGAGTCCGACGACGCGCCGCTGGTGTGTCTGGCCATCGGCTGCCCCGAGCGCGACAAGGCGCGGGTTGACCCCCGTTCGGACAACCACGGTGCCCGCGGTCCCCCGGCGAACCGCTTCCCCCGCAACCAGCAAGACGACCCCAACGGCTCCACCCGCAAGATCACTCGGTCCGACCTGGCCGAGGACATCAGCAAGCTGACCAACGACTTCGTCTCCGACCTCGTGCAGCTGGTCGGCGGCGGCAAGAACAACGGTGGCTCCGGCTCGGGTAATTCCGGCCAGGGCTCGCAGCGGCCCCAGCGGCAGCAGGGCCTGGACGACGTGCTCGACCAGTTCGTGGACGTAGCGACCGGGATCGTGAAGGACGTGGCCGGCAAGAAGGCCGCGAAGCACGTGAACGAGGCGCTGACCGACCTGGCCGACCAGTTCTCCCAGGCGCTCAAGCCCGGCAGCAGCAACGGCTCCCAGAACAACGGCTTGCAGAGCGGTGGCTCGCAGAGCGGTGCCGGCCAGCAGCTGGCCGAGAAGATCACCAAGCTGACCAACGGCTTCGTGTCCGACCTGCTGCAGCTGCTCGGTGTCGGCGGCGGCTCCACCAACGGCGGCTCCGGCTCCGGCAGCAACGGCGGCGCGGTCCGCCCGGCCGACAACGGCCAGGGGCAGCAGGCTTCACCACAGCGGCCGAGCCAACAGCAGAGCATCGGCCAGGCGGTCGGGAAGCTGACCGGCGGATTCACCCAGGACCTCCTAGACCTGATCGGTGGCGACGGCCCGGCCAAGCAGACCACTGGAAACGCCGGCGGCAAGACCGGCACCGCTCGCCCGGCGACCCAGGCCGCCACGGCCGCCGAGCCGAAGGCGGTGAAGCGGCCCAAGGGCATCAGCGCCGAGCAGGCGAAGAACGCCGAGACGATCATCGAGGTCGGCCAGAAGCTGGGCGTTCCGCGCAAGGGCCTGCAGACCGCGGTGGCGGCGGCGCTGCAGGAGTCGAGGTTGAAGAACGTCCGCTACGGCGACCTGGACTCGCTGGGGTTGTTCCAGCAGCGGCCGTCGCAGGGCTGGGGCACCGTCAAGCAGGTCCTCGACCCCGTGCACGCGGCCACCAAGTTCTTCAAGACCCTGAAGAACGTCGACGGCTGGCAGGGCAAGTCGATCACCAAGGCGGCGCAGGCGGTGCAGCGCTCGGCTTACCCGAACGCCTACGCCAAGTGGGCCGAGAAGGCCGACCAGGTGGTCGACTATGTCCTCGGTAAGCAGGGCGGCAAGGCCACCCCCCGGGTGCAGCAGGCCAGCGCCCGCCGGGACGAGCCGGCCACCGCGGCGCGGGTGACCCCGGCGGTGGCGCGGCGGGTGGACCCGGATGCCGGTGAGCAGGGCCAGGTACAGACCGCCCGGCGCATCGACCCGCAGACCGCCCGCCGGGTGGACCCGCACACCGCCCGCCGCGTCGACCCCCGCCCGACCAACACCGGCAACCAGACCGGCACCGGGCAGCAGCAGTTGGCGCAGAACATCACCAAGCTGACCAACAACTTCGTCGGCAACCTGCTCGAGCTGCTCGGCGTCGGCGGCGGCTCGAACGGCGGCAACGACGGCGGTCAGGCTCCGGCCCAGCAGGCCTCGACCCAGCCCCAGCAGTCCAACGACCTCGGTGCGGCGATCGGTGAGTCGGTGGACAACTTCCTCACCGACCTGTTCGGCAAGCTGGGTATCTCCCGCCCGTCGGGCAACGGCCAGAGCCAGCAGGGACAGCAGGCTCCCCAGCAGCAGAGCGATCTGGGCCAGGCGATCGGGCAGCTGACCAACAACTTCGTCGGCAACCTGCTGGAGCTGCTCGGTGTCGGCGGCAACTCCAACGGCGGTTCGAACGGTTCGGCCGGTGGTTCGGGTCAGGCCCAGCAGCAGGCTTCCCAGCAGCAGCCGTCGCTGGAGGATGCGCTGGGCAACTTCGTGAACACCGCTTCCGGGATCGTGTCCCAGGTCGCGGGTGAGGACGCCGGGCAGCAGACCCAGCAGGCGCTGGGCACCCTGTTCGAGCAGCTGCTCTCCGGCGGCGGCCAGAACAACGGCGGCGCCCAGCAGAACAGCGCCCAGCAGAACAGCGCCCAGCAGAGCACCGGTCAGCGGGGTGGCGGGCAGGATCTGGCCGGAGCGATCTCGGATCGGACCGACCAGTTCGTGTCGGATCTGATGGAGCGCATCGGCGGCGGTAACCGGGGTGGGTCGGAGCACGGTGGTGGTCCGTTCTCCGATGACCCGGACTACTGGGAGGGCTTGTACTACGACGCGTTCATGGCGGAGGCCAAGGCCGCCGGCCAGCAACAGCAGGCCGCCCAGCAACAGCAGCAGGGTCAAACCGAACAGCAGGGCCAGACCGGGCAGCAGAACCAGGCCCAGCAGCAGGCCCCGAGCGCGGACGAGGCGTTGGGCAACTTCGTGAACACCGCCTCGGGCCTGGTCGGGCAGGTCTCCGGGGAGGACGCCGCGCAACAGACGCAGGAGGCCCTGGGCGGGGTGTTCGGCCAGTTGCTTTCGGGTGGTGCCGGTGAAGGGGGCGGCACCACCCAGAACCCAGCCCAGGGCGGCGTGCGTCAGGCCGGCATGAGCAGCGACCGCGGCCAGCTGGCTGGGCGGATCGGTGAGCGGACCGAACAGTTCGTTTCCGACCTGCTGCAGGACCTCGGGGTGTCCCGCCCGAGCACCGGCCGGGCGGCGGCGGTGAACCAGAGCGCCGGCCGCCAGACGCAGCAGCGGCAGGACAGCGACTTTGACCTGGACGAGGTGCTGGGCCGGTTCGGTGATGCCGCGACCGAGGTGGTGTCCCAGGTGGCCGGGGACAAGGCCGGCCGCCGGGTCGGCGAGGCGTTCGACGAGCTGCGGGACCAGATCGGCGACGCCTTCTCCCCGCGTGACTCGCGTGGGAGTGTGCAGCGGCCGGTCCAGGCCAACCGCAACACCACCGGCCGCGAGGGCGGGTCGATCGGTGACACCGTCGATGACTTCCTCACCGACCTGTTCGACCAGATCGGCCTCGGTGGCAAGGGCAACGGTCACGGCCAGGCCGCCGCCGGCCAGCACCAGGGGCAGAGTTCGCAGCGGCCCCAGCAGCAGGGTGATCTGGGTCAGCGGATCGGTGAGCTGACCAATGGCTTCGTCTCGGACCTGCTCGACACCCTCGGTGTCTCTGGGGGCGGCAACTCCAACGGTGGCGGCGGCAACAACGGTGCCCGCTCGAGCCAGAGCCAGGGGCAGGGCACGCGGCCCGCGGGGCTGGACGACTTCGAGCAGATCCTCGGTGGGGTCACCGACGTCGTTTCTGGTCTGGTCGGCCAGGTGGCTGGGCAGCAGGCGGGTTCGCAGGCCCGGGAGATGCTGACCAACGCCGCGCAGGATGTGCTCACCGCACTCGCGGCCGGGAATCGCTACGGCCAGGGCAATGGCGCCGGGCAGCAAGGCGGTGGCCAGCAGGCCACCCAGGGTGGCCAGGGCGGTAGTGGTAGTAAGGACAACGGCTGGGCGCTCAACAACGACGGCCAGTTCGCCGGCACCCAGTGCGACAGCGACGTCGAGTGTGCCCTGGCCGACGGAAACCTGAAGACCCGCCAGCCGCAGTCACTGTCCAACCGTGGCCCCCCGCGGCTGTTGGATGACCCGAACAGCAACACCACCGGCGCCGCGCAGTCGGTGAACTGGTGGGACCCGAACTATTCGACGCAGTCCACCCAGCAGGCCCTGGATGACCGGCTCGCGGTGCTCAGTGGCCAGAAGAAGCTGGACGCGGCGAAGTCGCAGCTGGACGCAAAGAAGATCACCCAGGCCGAGTACGACAAGCAGGTCTCCGCCCAGAAGGCGTTGCAGACCAAGGCGAATGAGTCCGCCGGCCAGCTCGACCCCTACGACAGCGAGTTGCTCAACAACGTGGTCACCGGTCAGCAGCAGCTGGGCGCGGCGAAGACCAAGCTGGACGAGTCGAAGAAGCAGCTGGACGCGGGGAAGATCACCAAGGCCGCTTATGACAAGCAGGCCGCCGCCTACAACACCCAGCAGGACCAGGTTTACGCACAGACCGCCGAGCTACGCGGCGCCGCCGGGTATGACACGGTCAGCCAGGCCAACCTGGGCAAGGGCGGTGCCGGCGCGGCGTGCTCCAACGACGGGGCGTTCGCCCAATGCTCCACCGCCGCGATCGACCCGAAGACCGGCAAGCTGAAGCAGGATCAGAGCTACTGCCTGATCGGTGTCTCCGGGTGTTCGGCCGAGGCGAAGAGCGGGGACCGGGTGGCGAATGCGTTCTGTGATCCGGAGAAGGGTTGCGGCACCACCACCAAGGCCGGTAAGACCACCGCGGAAACCACCTGCGGTAAGGGCGAGTGCAACCTGTCGGCCACCGCCGATTCCCAGGGTTCGGACACGTTCTGTCAGGCGCGTAACGGGTGTACAGAAAACGGGAAACTGCCCACCGCCCCCAACGCCAAGGATGTCGCGGCCGGGAAGAAGGACGGCACCTCGGAGTCCCAGGGTGCGTGCACGAAGGACTGCGCGCTGGCCGGGTTCGCCAACGCCTCCCAGGCCGGGTCGGACTGCAACACCCGCAACGGCACCTGTGACAACACCTCCACCGGCCGCCGCACCACCGAGACCGAACCGGCCCCGGCCAACGAGACCCCGGCTCAGGCCGCCGCCCGCGCGAAGGAGAACGGCGAGGCGACCAGCAAGGCGCACTGCCAGGCCAGCGCGGTCGGCTGTGACACCACCAGCACGGTCACCGCCGGCACCGACCCGACCACCGGGCAGCGCGGCTGGCTGGCCGAGTTCCTGTTCGGCCCCAGTGACGACGAAGGCACCCCCGGCAAGCCGGCCGCCGAGGCCGCCGTGCGGTGCGCGCAGGGAGCCAAGGACTGCAAGGGCAACGCCACCAGCACCGCGAACGGCAAGACGGAGAACACCGAGACCACTCCCGAAATCCCGGCGGTGGCCGCGGACCCGGCTACGGGGCAAGCCGCGGTCCGGGCCACCCCGGCCAAGAAGAACACCGACAACCGGGTGCACACCGGCACCGCCGGCTGCGAGGTCTCGGGCGGTTCCTGCACCACCTCCTCCGGCCTGGGTGAGGACGAGGGCGACGGCACCCTCGCCCACAGCTCGGTGTACTGCGAGGACACCAAGGGCTGCGGCGGCAAGGCGAACACCGCCACCACCGCCCAGATCACCGCCGGGATCGATGGCAAGACCGCGACCCGCAAGACCGACGCCCACCACGACTGCACCGTGGGCGGCGCCACCGGTGACTGCGCCAACGACTCCAGCAGCACCGTCGCCAACACCAACGCCGGCACCAATTTCGACACTGAGCTCGCCGCCACCGAGACCCCGACCGTTGGGGCGGACGGCAAGCCGGTCAAGGCGAAGAAGGTCGACCCGATCGCCGAGCTGGGCAAGGGCCTGACCGCGACCAGCAAGACCACCGCGGTGCTGTTCTGCGGCTCGACCGACTGCAAGGCCTCCGACAACGGCGCCACCTCCGGCGAGGCCTCCGGAGACGTGAAGGGCCTACGCGACTCCGACGGGGTGACCAAGTGCGAGGTGCACGGCACCAACGGCACCTGCGGGTCGGCCACCGAAACCACCGTGGCCTACCGCGAGGAGCAGGTCCGGGCGGACGGCAAGAAGATCCCCGCCGGGGTCGTCAGCGTCTCCCACGCCGACGCCCAGGTCCGCTGCCAGGACGCCAAGACCTGTGGCGGCAACTCCTACACCGAAACCTCCGCACTGGACACCAGCGTCTCCGAGCACCGCCGCGGTTCCTCGGACGCCGCGGAGTGCACCGTGCGCAACGGTGACTGCCTGGGCCAGACCAGCTCCGACGCTTCCAGCGCGCCGGAGTTCCTCAAGTACGACCCCAAGACCGGCAAGCCGCTGCCCGGCCAGCCCACCTCGGGTCCGACCTCCACCAGCCGCGCCTCGGCGTCCCTTGACTGCCAGAGCAAGGACTGTGAGGGCACCGCGAAGACCACCGCGGCCGCCTGGGACGGCGCCGTCGACGGCGGCAAGCCCCGCACCAGCGAAGGCACCGTCGGCTGTGAGAAGGGCGCGACCTCCTGCCAGGTGCAGACCCTGTCCAACGCCACCACCGGCCCCGGCGCCGCCCTCACCTACGCCGGCGAGGACGCCGAGGTGAACGCCAAGCGCCTGGGCGAAGGCCCCTCGGCCGCGTCCACCATCGGCGGCAAGATGGAGTGCGACACCACCTGCGGCGGCAAGATCACCGGGACCGTGCTGGCCACCAACCCCGGCGTCTCCGACGACCCGCGCGGGAACAAGGCCGACGGCTCCTGCGCCGGCGCCACCGGCGGCCAGTGCACCGCGGTCATCAACGGCGGCTCCTCCACCGGCCCCGACGCCAACGTGATCCGCCCCATGGTCCAGGACCAGCCCACCGACAACGCCACCACCAGCAACACCCAGGTCGGCGACAACGGTGACAGCAGCCAGCCCCAGGACGGCGCCGCCAACAGCAAGAACGGCAAGGCGGGTAAGAACGGCAAGACCGGCGAGACCGCGCGGCAGGACGACGGCCAGGACCCGAACCAGCCCGGCCAGAACCCCAACCAGCCGGCCACCGCCCCCGGTTCCTCCGCCAACACCGGCGGCGCCGGCGTCCCGGGTGCCTCCTCCTGGACCACCGCGTGGGCCACGCTGAACTGCGACGGCGCCACCAAGTGCAAGGGCACCCCGCACAGCTCCGCCACCGGCATCACCGGCACCAGCCACAACAACGGCGGTGAAGGCTCGCGCGGCCCACCGGAAGCCACCGGCGAAACCACCAGCACCTGCGACACCACCGGTGCCGCATGCCAGGCCACCTCCACGTCGACCGCCGGTTCCGGCCAGGTCGTCGCGGACGTGTTCACCGCTCAAAACAAGACCGCCGCCGCCGAGGCGACGAAGAAGGCCGAGCAGGACGCCGAGCAGGCCAAGCAGGCCGCTGCCGCCCCGGGCGCGACCGACAAGGCAAAAAAGCACGCAGAGCAAGCGAGCAAGACCGCCGAGCAGGCGAAGAAGGACGCCGAGTCCGCCACCAAGGTGGCCGACACGCTGCTCACCGAGAAGGATCTTCCGGCGGCGTGGTCGCAGTCCTCCTCCATCGCCCAGTGCGCAGGCGGCGACAAGACGGGCTGCAAGGCCACCACCACCGGCAAGGTGACCGGCGCCCCCGGCAACTCGCACACCGAGGCCACCTGCACCGGCGGGAAGAACGGCTGCGCGGCCACCAGCGACGCCACCGTGATGCTGTTCCGCGACTCCGGCCAGGTCGACCCGGGCAAGGACAAGAAGGACCCCAAGGACGACAAGCCGCTCCCCGGCTACGCCACCACCGGTGACACCGGCTCGAACCTGATCTGCCCCGAAGGCTGCACCGGCAAGGTCACCGGCAACGCCCAGATGGAGCTGGAGCAGCAGGGCCGCAACGCCAAGAGCACCGGCGAGGGCAGCGCCGCCTGCGACGGCACCAAGTCCTGCCAGGCCGGCATCCGCATCTCCACCAGCGCCGCCGCGACCGACGCAGGGGTCGACGAGAAGCAGCGGTTCGCCGCCACCTCCGCGCAGGTCGCGGTCACCTGCACCGACGGCTCCGAGGGCGGTTGCCCGGTCAAGGCGGTCAGCGACTCGAACGGCAGCGGTGCCAAGAAGGTCAACGCCAAGTCCGACGCCAAGTGCGACGCCGCTTCCGGCTGTGTGGTCGGCACCAGCGCCACCGCGTCGCCGGAGATGGTGCAGGTCGCCTTCCAGTGCGGCGGCGCCGGCGGCTGCACCGGTCACAGCGAGGGCGAGGCGAAGGCCGCCAAGTCCAGCGGCAACGCCCACAGCGACTGCAAGCTCTCGCAGAGCGGCCAGTGCGCGGGCGGCAGCCTGGTCGGGGCGAGCGACGACGGCAGCGCGATGGCCGGCGCCAGCTGCCAGGGCACCAAGGGCGCCGACTGCGGCTACCACTTCGAGGCCAAGGCGTCCGACCGGGCCAGCGCCGGGCCGAACTGGGCGAAGGCGGACGCGCACGGTTCCGAGGACGGCAAGATGGGCGGCGGCACCGTGCAGGTGTTCGCCAAGGCCACCGCCGGGCCCGGCCAGGCGCAGGCCAGCGCCACCTGCACCGGCGCCAAGAACTGCACCAACCCCTACTCCGCGCACGCCGAGGCGCACGACTACTACTCGGTGCAGGCCAGCAAGGCCAACCCCGACCAGCCGTCGGGCTACGGCAAGGCCGACGCGTCGGGCACCTGCCACGGCAACAAGAAGGGCGGCGGCAGCTGCGGCGTGCAGGCCCAGGCCGACGCCCGCGCCGCCCGCGCCAAGGTGGACTGCTTCGGTGACTGCTCGGGCTTCGTGAAGGAGGCGGAGCACGCCACCGGCTTCGTCAAGACCGGCCCGTCCTACAACGAGCAGGTGGCGATGGCCCGCGCCGCCGCCGCTCGGGCCAGGCACGAGGTCAAGGACCTCGACACCTGGATGAACGGACTCAGCAAGGACGAGTCGGCCATCGGTTACAAGAAGACCAAGGACGGCTACGAGATCTACACCAAGGAGGCCGGCTCCACCGAGGTCAAGACCAGCACGTGCAAGGCCGCCGAGTGCGACCCGAAGATCACCGGCGGCGGCGGTGAGGTCAACATCCCGCAGTCGGGCAACCCGGTGACCAGCCGACCGTCCACCCCGGGCGGCAAGCCCGAGGACAACCACACCTGTGACGCCAACGTGGGCTGCGGCCTCTCCGGCGACGGACAGGGCAACGGTGGCTGGGTCGTCGAGGGCGAAGGCAATGTGCACGACGGCATCACCGACACCAACCTGCACCTCAAGAACAACAAGCCGGTCGGCGGCGGCCCGGACAACATCAACAACGGCAGCTTCGGCAACACCCGGGGCGCCCCGTTCACCTTCACCTGCAACGGCGGCTGCAAGGGCTCGATCAGCAACACCGACATCGGCAAGGGCAAGTTCACCGACGAGATCGACCTGGACGGCACGCCGAACCTGCTGATCGGCCGCGACGGCCTGGGCAACCTGGGGAACTACGCCCACGAGGGCGGCGGAACCATCAAGCTGATGAAGCGGGACGGTTCCGGCGAGATGATGGAGACGATCGTCTCCGGCAACGACATGTACCCGATGCGGGAGCAGACCGACGGCCTCACCCCCGAAGAGTGGGCCGACATCACCAACAAGTACGGCTACACCCCGTGGGACCTGGACACCATCTCCTCGGTGCTGGAGAAGGGTGACTCGCTGATCGGCTACCGGGCCAACGGAGACGGCACCTACACCGTCTACTCGAAGGACGCCGGCCAGGAAGGCGTCGACCGCCGCAACTGCTCCACGACGGATACCAAGTGCGCCTCCGGCGGGAATGGCCACGTCACCTTCGGCAACGGCGACCCGACCGCTTCGCAGAACCCGGGCGGGGGCCGGAAGGACAACACCTGCACCTCCGCCAAGTCCTGCGGCCTGGCCGCCACCGGCAACGGCGCCGGCATGTGGTGGCTGGAGGGCAACGGCAGCGTGCACGACGGCACCTCTGGCTCCACGGTCAACTACACCGACAGCGGCGCGAACACCAAGCAGGGCGGCACCTTCGCCAACACCAAGGACGTACCGTTCAGCGCCACCTGCAAGGACGGCTGCACCGGCGACGTCGGCTTCGGCGACCGGATGGACCACATCGAGCTCAAAGACTCGACCAACGTGATGATCAACGCGCGGACCGCTGACGGCGGGCGCGGACAGATCATGTGGGCCGGCAAGGGCCACTACGTCAGCGCCGAGGGCGACAAGGTGTGGGCCGACCTGACCGAGACCGCCTACGACCCGAACAACGAGTTGCCGGACAGCGGCCGCCAGGACGCGGCCGACGACACCACCTTGATCGTCACCCGGAACAAGGCGGGCGACTCCGGCTACTACGCGCTGCCCACCGGCCAGACCGGCCGCATCGAGCTCAAAGAGGGCTACGTACTGGACAACCGCAGCGACGACCGGCCGGACGCGGACAATCCGGATGCCTACAACTTCAGCCACTACACGGACGTGCTGCGCGCCTCCACCCCGAACGCGGACGGCAAGGGCGGCGTGCTGGAGTGCGGCGGCCACTGCACGATCACCGGGCCGGGTCTTCCCGAGCAGAACACCACCTGTGAGCGGTGCATCTGGGCGGAGTACCTGGCCAGCGGTACCGGCCCGCACCCCGCCGGCTACCGCGAGGTCACCAACATGGCGGGCGGGCCGGTCACCTGGCAGAACCCCACCGGGGACAAGGTGATCTGTGACGGCTGCAGCTTCACCCAGTACAACCGGGACAAGAACGGCAACGGCGGTGGCGTGGTCTGCTCCGGCATGGCCGCCGGCGGCGACGGCACGGCCTGCAAGTCGGTCTCCCGCGAGGGCACCGAGGTTTCCGACAACCAGGGCCTGCGGCACGCCTACCGCAACGCGGACGGCAGCGAGGGCTGGTCCTGCGCGGAGAACAAGGACTCCTGCGGCAACCGCCCAGACCTGAGGTTCGACTGGAAGGGCGACCCGGACGAGAAGTGGGCGCTGGTTCTGGACCCGAACTACAAGCGCGACCCTACCGGCGCGCAGATGGACAAGGACCTGGCCAAGGCGCTCGGCGTGGATCCGAACGACCCGCTGCCGCCGCTGACCGCGGATGCGCTGGCCCAGTTGGAGGCCCAGGACGCCAAGAACGGCACCAACTACGCCGAGCAGTACAAGTCCATGCTGCCCATGCTTTCGCAGGGCGAGCAGGCCGACATGGGCTTCACCTACCTGCAGTCGCAGGTCACCGACAAGCGCCTGCGGGAGAAGTACGGCACGCTCTACGACGAGCGGATCAAGCCGGTGCTGGACGCCTACGAAGCGGCCAACGCCGACCACAACCTGACCGCCGCGGAGCGCGCCGACCTGCAGAAGAAGTTCGAAGGGCTGGGCGACCTCGACCAGGGCATGGTCTACGAGTGGTCCGCCGCCCGGGGCGTGCTGGACGGCATCGACGACGCCACCTGGGTCCGGCCGGACATCAAGGAGGTCGAGGCCAAGCTCGGCGCGAACCCGGAGATGGTCGAGCGGCTGGCCGGCCCGGAGCCGGTCAACCCCGCCCAGCCCGGCTACGGCAAGACCGCGATGGAGCGCGCGCTGGAGAACGTGCGCACCGACCTGGGCGTCACCGACGGGGGCAAGCCCGACCCGAACGCGGTGTACAGCATGAACCAGAACGCCCTGCTGGCGTTCAAGCCCCGGCAGATCGAGCTGGACCGGACCACGGCCGGCTACATGCGCGAGGTCACCGACTACAACAAGCAGGCCAAGGCGTTCGAGAAGAACGGCGGCTCGGAAGAGGACCGGCAGCGGCTGATCGACTGGAAGGACCGCCTGGACAAGCAGGACGCGGACATCAAGGCCGAGCGGAACCTCCTCACCGAGGCGACCAAGAACCTCAAGGGTCCGGAGGACGAGGCCAAGCAGGAGCGGCTGCGGGCCATGGACGAGGCGGTCGGCGCGGCCACCGGCGACAAGCCGTGGTCCGACCAGATCACCAAGGCCAGGGCGCAGCTGGAACGGGTCCAGGAGATCCAGGGCAGCCTGGACGAGAAGGACAAGCAGCAGAAGGACTGGAAGGACCGGCTGTCCCCGTTCAGCACCATGGCGGCGCTGAACTACACCGGCATCACCCGCAACCTGGACCTGCGCGCGGACAACAACCCACTGGGCCGGCTGTCCCTGCCGTCCACCGGCAAGTCGGACTTCTACTACGCCATGAAGGCCGGCAAGAACCTGCCGGAGTTCGACAACTACTCCGGCGACCTGAAGGAGTATTTCAAGAGCCTGTCCCGGGACGAGCTGGCCAACCTGGCCTCCCAGATGTCGGTGAGCGGCTTCGACGGGATGATCCGGGACCGGAACGTGGAGAAGGGCGAGGACCCGAAGGACTTCGAGGACCGCGAGGACGGCGACAAGGTCTTCAAGGCCATGAAGGACCTCGGCGGCGACGGCTACACCTACGACGCGGAGCGGATGCTCTACCGGAAGGGCGGCCAGGACGAGTGGCAGCCGATGCTGGTGTACCGCGTCAAGGACTCCGACGGCAACGTCGTCGGCTACGTGGACGCCACCGGGGCGCACTTCGACGACCTGCAGGACTTCCGGGACAACAACACGCTGCCGGACGACTCGGACATCATCACCCGCGAGGACTGGGGTAAGGAAAACAGTCCGCTGAGCATGACCTCCGCCCACCACACCACCACGTTCGAAAAGGTGATGGACTACGTGGTCGCGCCGGGCGCGATCATCCTCGGTGGCCTGGCCATCGTGGTCAGCCCGCTAACCGGTCCGGCGGCGCCGGTCGTGGCCGGGGTCGGCTGGGGTGGTGTCGCCTTCGGCACCGGCTACTTCGTCGGCAAGGCCGTCGGCAACATCATCGTGCGGGCGCAGCACGGCCAGTCGAACGGCTTCGACAATCCCGCGGCCGTGGCCGACTACGTCACCCTGGGTGCATCTGCCCTAATAGGTGTAGGTTCGGTGGTGCGGCCCATTGCGACAACGGCAGTCGGGGCCATTGCGCGAGGTAGCGGTATGGCCGCGTTCGGCCTGATGTACGGGCACTCCGCCTACACCACCTGGGCCAACTGGGACAAGATGACCCCGGGCCAGCAGAACGAGGCCATGTGGGGCCTGACCACCGGTGGCCTGATGCTGCTGACGCCGCTGGCCGCGCGCGGCATCCGGGGCGCCTTCTACCAGGAGGGCATGGTCCCGGGCCGGGTGTGGGCCGGCAATGACCCGGCGCTGGGCAACACCAGGGGCCGTTCGGCGGTCGACCTGGTGAGCGAGGCGCTGGCCGGCGGCGAGCGGACCGCCACCATCGAGCAGCTGATGCAGCGCACCGGGCTGACCGAGGCGCAGGTCCGTGAGGCGATCGCCACCGCGCCGCTGAACGGCCGGGGCGAGGCGCCGTTCCGGATCATCCGCGACTACGAGGGCAACCCGACTGTGGAGTCCGGTGCCTTCCGGGCGCTGCGCGTCCCGACCGACACGGAGAACCGGCCGGCCTACGACGTGCTGACCGACTCCATGCCTCGGCGTAGCTCGGCCACCATGGACCAGGTCAGGGCGGCGACCGGGCTGAGCGAGCGGCAGATCCGCGAGGCCGTGGAGAACGCGCCGGTGAACTCCCGGAACAACGCCGAGTTCCGGATCGTCACCGACCGCAACGGCAACACCTTCGTGGAGCGGGGCAACTTCAGGAGCGGCGGCGACTTCAGCCTCGGCAACCAGGTGCGCTCGATCGTCGACGAGCTGGGCGGACAGAACGCCACCGGCGGCCGGATCATGACCATGGCGGACGTCATGAGCGCCCTGAACCAGCGGGGCATCAACGCCAGCGAGACCGCGGTCATCGAGGCCATCAACGGCATCAACGGCATCAACTACATGGGCATCCCGGGCCGCGCCGGCATCGTCCGCACCGAGGCCGGCCCGCAGCCCACCGGAATGGTCGCCAGCTACCAGGCACCGGCGCCCCGGGGCGGCAGCGAGCCTGGCGCCCCCAACCCCGGTGAGCAGAGCACACCGGCCCAGGCGCTGCAGGCGTTCAAGGAGATCAGCCTCGACGCTGTGCTCGCCCTGCACGAGAGCCTGTTCGGCAGCCGGGGTGGCTCGGGCCAGGGCGGCGGCCAGGGCGGTCAAGGCGGCCAGCAGGGCGGCGGCTCGGGTGGTGGGTCCGGCGGCGGCACCGGTGGCCGGTCCGGCGGCGGCTCCGGCGGTGGTACCGGTGGCGGCTCCGGCGGTGGTACCGGCGGCACCTCGACCCCGAGCAACCCGCAGCCCGGCCCAGCCTCCGTGCCCGGGCAGGGCGAAAGCGGCCCCGCCTACACGGTGACCTACCGGCCCGTCTCGACCGGTGACACCGGCACGGGGACCGGCACCGGGACCGGCGCAAGCCGTCCGGGCGGCCGGGGTAACCCGAACCCAGCCAACCCCAACCCCGACCCGGCCCCGCCGACCAACCCGACCAGCCCGACCGGCGCCGGACGTCAGGGCCCGGTCGAGCACGGCAGCGGTGGCGACCTGGCGGGCTCCCCGAAGCAGACCGGCACGACCGACACCAGCCAGTCCGGTGGTAGCCGGACCAGTGGCTTCGCACCCGAGCGATCGAAGGAGAACGGCAACGTCTCCGGTACCGACCCGCCGGGTGCCGGCACCACCTCTCAAGCTCCGCACGGCGGTGCACGGCAGCAGGCCGAGGCGCCCGCCACCGCGGAGAACACGTCCAACACCCCGTCCCAGTGGCGGCAGGCGTTGGGCAAGGTGTGGAACGGCACCAAGCGGGCCATGACGACGGCCGTGCTGGTCGTGTTCCTCACCGGGGCGACCGTTCGACCAGTCCCGGTCGAAGCCCCAATGTCGGAACAGGCTTCGAGGCCCGCCGCCGCGCAGGTCGTCGAGGCACCCGGTGCCGGGCAGCAGCTCGGTGCCAAGAACGGCAACGGCAACCCGACGACCGGCGAGGTGACGACTGGACAGACCAGGTCGGCGACCGGGCAGCACGACTCCGGCTCGCGGACCACGACGTACGACCCCACGACCAACAACACGAGGAGCCCGTACAACCAGAACGCCAACACGAGTGACCTGAACACCACGAGCGGCCCGACCGGCTTCGGCTTCCTGGGTGGCTCGAATGGCACGCACAACGCGGGCGGCTCGCCCCTCACCGGTGGTGTCACCACCAACCTGGGTGGCGCGGGTGGCCCGAGCAACCCCATTGGTCCGCGCGGTCCTGTACTGCTGCCGGTCGAGACCACGCCGTTCATGGACCCGATGGAGTTCGGTGGCGGCGGTGGCGGCGGTGGCGGTCGCGGCCGCAGGAACATGTACGAGCGGGTCGCGCCGCCCGGACAGATGGTCAACCCGCTCGTGTGGGTGGGCGACAAGTTCAGCGCCGAATCGCGGTTCGGTAAGTGGGCGTACGACAAGCGCAGCGAGCAGTGGTCGGCCTACTACCAGAAGAACCGGGAGAACGCGCGCGAGCAGCGGGAGTTCTTCGCCCAGGCCGCGGCCGACGACGCACTGATCGCGCGGGGCGACACGGCTACCGGCAGCCGGTACCAGCAGGCCACCGACGTGGCCGAGAGGCTCCGGGCAAGGGCCGCGCAGGAGAGCGACCCGGCCGAGCGGGCCAGGCTGGAAGCAATGGCCCAGAAGGCCGAGAAGATCGCGGCTGATATCCAGGCGCGGCTGCACGCGAACGGCGTGTGGGGTATCCAGCAGCGGCAGCAGCACGCGAGCGACCTGGCCGACCACTTCCGGCAGCTGGCCGGGCAGACCAGCGACCCGGCCGAGCAGGCCCGGCTGGAGGCACTGGCTGAGCGCGCCGACGCGGTGGTCGCGCAGATCCAGGCCCGGATCGACGCGCTGGAAGCCGCGATCGCCGACGCCAAGG
Source organism: Actinospineispora eucalypti (assembly GCF_039543365.1). Classification (NCBI taxonomy): domain Bacteria; kingdom Bacillati; phylum Actinomycetota; class Actinomycetes; order Pseudonocardiales; family Pseudonocardiaceae; genus Actinospineispora; species Actinospineispora eucalypti. Next base: position 109,413 of record NZ_BAABJP010000052.1, on the reverse strand, counting down.
ACCGCAAGGCCCAGCGTGCGGCCATCCTCAAGGCGCGCGCGGACGCCCGCCAAGCGCGGGAGGACGCCGAGCGGCAGCTCCAGTACCACCGCGATGAGGTCCGCACGGCCGGATGGACGGTGCGGCACGCGGAGCAGAACCTGCGGAGCGCCGAGCTCCAGTACAAGCGCGAGCAGACCGAAGAGAACAAGGCCGCGCTGGACCGGGCACGGGCCGCGCTGAAGCAGGCGCGGGCCGACCTGAAGCGGGCCGAGGCCGATCTGAAGCAGGCCGAGCGCGACCTGCGCGCCGCCGCGCAGCGGATGGTCCTGCTGAACCGTCCGTTCCTCCGGGCCGACCCAGCCACCAACCGCGCGTTGATCCGCACCGCGCTGCTGATCGCCTGGTGGCGGGCGAACGGGATGCCGGAGCAGATCGCGCGAGACCTGGCCCACCTGCGCTACACCGCGTACCACACCACCGACCGGGTGGCCGTGCACCAGCTGCACGTCGAGCTGATGGGCCTGCTGAGGTCGGCCCGGGTGTCCAGGGCGGCCGGCGCCGAGGCGCTGCGGAACTCCGCCGACAACCACGGCTTCCGCTGGAGCGAGGACGACATCGCCACCGCGAGCTGGGTGCTGTCCCGGCTGGGCGGCCGGCCGATCGTCTGGGTCGGACGGGAAATCCGCGGCGGCGAGGGCAACAACTGGTGGACCCGGTCCGGTGGCTTCGGCCGCGGCGCCACCTTCATCCAGGTCGGCCTGATGACCGTGCTGGGCGCCGGCGTCATGGGGCTGGCCACCATCGGCGCCCCGGTGACAGTGGGCGGGTTCGAGGTCACCATGCCGATGCTGTTCGGCGCGGTCGCAGTGGCCGGCGGCCTGGTCGCCACCCTGCTGCGCGACGCGGCGACCCGCAGCCGCGGCCTGCCGACCCGGCTGACGATCTTCCTGCACGGCTTCCTGCCGGCCATGTTCAGCGCCGTGGTGGCCGCGGTGGTCGTAGGCACCGTGCCGGCGCTGGTCATCTTCGGCCTCGGCGTGGTCGGCGGGCTCTACGCGATCGGCATCGCGGGCCCGCTGCCCGTCCAGGCGAACGGCGGCGACCGCAACGGCGGCAACCTGCCGACCGGCCCGTCCGGCACCACCCCGGGCCCGCGGTTCCGGATCAGCCGGCCCCGGGCGCGGGTGCTGGCCATCGCGCTGGTCGCGGGTGGCCTGATCGGCGGCGGGTTCGCGGTCCTCGGCTTCGGCGCGGCGGTGCCGCTGCTGATCGGCGCAAGCGCGGCGGTGGCCGCCTGGGGCGCGCTGCGTATGCTGCGGTACTTCCAGCAGGCGCGCGGTCCCCCGGGCCTGCTGGGCACCTTCTTCACCGGCGCCGCCCCGCTGCTCGCGCTGGCCGGCGCGACCGCACCGTTCATCGTGGTGGCCGGCGCCGGGTTCCTCGCCGGCCTGACCGTGCTGGTCGGAGCGCACGCGGTGGCGCCGCGCGGCACCTGGACCCAGTGGGTCGCCGGTGGGCTGCTCGCGCTCGTCGCCGGGCTGGGCATCGGCTTCACCCCGACGGACGCGCACGCCTACGCCGGTACGCAGACGGTCGTGGTGCAGCAGCAGGGCAAGACGGTGGAGCTGCGGGTCGCGCACACGCAGAAGGGCGACACGCTGCGCCGCTGGCTCGAGGGCCTGCGCAACCGCGACGGCGCACGCTTCACCGAGGCGCAGCTGCGCGCGGTCAACGGGCACGTCGAGAACTGGCCGTCCAGCCTGGACGAGGCGTTCGCCCCGGGTACCGAGCTTTACCTGCCCGAGGACGCCGCCCCGGTCTGGGTCATCACCAGCAGGGTCAAGACCGGTCACCGCTACGACTCGGTCACCTTGGTGATCGCCCGGTTCGGCCTGTTCACCAGGTACGGCTACACCGACCCGGCGGTCATCGTCGACGCCAACGGGAGCGTGTTCGCGCACCACAGCGCCGACGACGTCGTGCCGGGTGAGGTGCTGAACATTCCGGCCGGTGGCTACGGCACCAAGAAGGTCACCCTGCCCGGCGAGACCCCGCCGCCGGGTCAGCAGACTCCTCCCCCGGGTCAGCAGACCCCGCCCCCGGGCCAGCAGACCCCGCCCCCGGGCTCGCAGACTCCTCCGCCGGGCTCGCAGTCGCCCCAGCCGAGCGAGAGTTCGCAGTCCCCGCGGCCGAGCGAGAGCTCGCCGTCGCCGAGTGAGAGCACGCACACGCCGCGGCCGAGCACCAGCCAAACCGCGCCGCCCGGCCACGGCCAGCCCTCCACCGGCGGCAGCCCGTTGGGTTGGCTGCTCGGCCTGGGTGGCGCGCTGACCGGGCTGGTCGCCGGCATCCTGGCCTGGCGGAACTGGGGCAGGGTGCGCGGCTTCCTCGGCGACGCGCGGAAGGTGTTCACCGACTGGTCCACCGCCCCGTCCTCGCGCTGGATCGCCGGGCTGGTCACCGCCACCGGGGTCGGCGCGGGCACGGCGTTCGGGCTGCTGGTCTTCGGCTCGGGCGTGGGTGCCTCGGTGGCCGGCGTGATCGCCGCCTCGCTGTCCGTGCTGGCCATGCTGCGGGCGCTGTGGTCGCCGATCCAGCCGCGCGCGCCGACCTACGCGCTGGTCGTCGGTGGGCTCTCACTGGCCGCCCTCGGGCTGGCGGTGGGTGCCTGGTTGCCACTGACGATCGCGGCCGGCTTTGCGATGTTCTCCGGCCGGGGGACGCTGTCGCGGCTCAACGCGCTCGGCCTCTCGGACGGGTGGAAACGCGTCGCCACGATCGGCATCGCGGCGTCGTGGCTGGTGAACCTGTACCTGCACGGGCCGGGTGCGTGGCACGTGCTCGAGGCGTCGGGTTGGGCCGGGTTCGGTCAGCTCGGGTTCTGGGCCAACGGGTTGTTCGCGGCGGCGGACGTGCTGCTGTTCGGCTTCGCGCTGGACGCGGTGGCCAAGGCGTTCGGCCGGACGTACTCGCTGGCCGCGCACGTGCCGACGTTCAAGCGGTGGGGCTTCACCGTGCTGGGCGCGGCGGTGTGGGTGCTGGCCGTGCAGCTGGCCCTGCCGGTGGGCGTCCTGGGTGGTGCGGCGCTGCCGGTGGCGGTGGCGCCGCTGGTGACGCTGGGCGTCGGGCTGACCTACCTGGCCGCCGCGGACTGGGCGACCAGGTTCGGTTGGGCCAGGCCTTCCGGTGCGCTGGCGCCGCTGGCCGGCCGGGTCGTGTTCGCCTCGCTGGCGTTCTACGGCTTCGAGCGGCTGTGGCTGGGGCACCTCGACTGGTTCATCGGCACGGCGGCCGTGCTGACCGCGTTCGTGTTCGCGGCCAAGCCGACCGCGATCACCGGCATCCGGGTCACCGGGGTTCGCGACCAGGTGATCGCGCTGGTCGGCGGGCTGGTCGGTGTGGGCGCGGGCGTGCTGGCCGGGGTTGCCGGTATGGGCCTGGTCGCCGGTGTTGCGGTCACCGCCCAGGTCTGGGGTGCGACCGCGCTGGTCATCTGGTTCCTCAACCGCGGCGGCCCGGGCGTGCCCGGCGGTCCGGGTGGGTCCGGTGGATCCGGCGGTGGCTGGTCCGGTGCGTGGACCCGGGTGAGGACCTTCGCCGGCCAGGTGTGGGGCATGTTCACCAAGGGGTCGACGCCGCTGCCCGCGCGCTGGCGCAACGGGCTGGCGGCGACCGCGGTGATCGCGTCGCTGACGGCGGTCGCGTTCCTGCGCGGCGGCTCGGGTGTGCTGCCCACGATCGCCGGTGTGGTGGCCGGCGGTGTGGCGGTGGCCGCGCTGCTGCGGTTGTTGTGGTCGCCGATTCAGGCGCGTGCGCCGACTGTGGCGTTGGTTGTTGGTTTGCCGGCGCTGGCTGGTGTGGCGTTGTGGCTGGGTTCGGCGTGGCCGTTGGTGGGTGCGGCCGGGTTTGCGATGTTCTCCGGTCGGGGCACGTTGTCGCGGCTCAACGCACTCGGTCTCTCGGCCGGGTGGGCCAGGACCGCGTTGGTCGGGATTGCCGGGTCGTGGTTGGTGAACCTGTACCTGCACGCGCCGGGTGCGTTGGATGTGGTGCAGGCGTCGGGTTGGGCTGGGTTTGGTCAGCTCGGGTTCTGGGCCAACACCCTGTTCGCCACCGCCGACGTGCTCCTGTTCGCGGTGGCGTTGGCGCCGGTGATGGCCGCGTTCGGCAAGGGCTACCTGCTGTCGGCTCAGGTGCCGACGCTCAAGCGGTACGGGTTCACCGCGCTGATGACCGCGGTCTGGGTGCTGGCCGTGCAGCTGGCTCTGCCGGTCGGGGTGCTGGGTGGGGCCGCGTTGCCGGTCGCGGTGGCGCCGCTGGTGGTCCTGGGTGTCGGGCTGGCTTACCTGGTGCGGGCCGAGTGGACTGGTTGGTTGGCCGCGAAGCGGGGTCAGCCGGCACCGGCCGCGCCGCTGGCCGCGCTCGCCGGCCGGGTCGTGTTCGCGTCGCTGGCCTTCTACGGGTTCGAGCGCCTGTGGCTGGGGCACTTCGACTGGTTCGTCGGCACCGCCGGCGTGCTGACCGCGTTCGTGATCGCCGCGAAGCCGTCGGTGCTCACGGGTATGCGGCTGCCCAGCAGCGTCCGTGATCGGTGGATCGCGGGTGTCGGTGCCGGTCTGGGTGTGGTCGCCGGGGTGGTGGCGGGTGCGGCCGGTATGGGTCTGGTGGCCGGTGTTGCGGTGGCCGCGCAGGTATGGGGCGCCACCGTGCTCGCTCTGTGGTGGTTCAACCGCAACGGTCCCCCAGGGACGCCCGGTGGCCCGGTCGCGCCGAGCCCCGGCCCAGGTGGGTTCGGCACCACGGTGCTGTTCCTCGGCGTGGTCGCCGGTGTTCTGGCGATCACCGCCGGACCGGTGTGGGGTCTGGTGTGGGGCTTGGCCTCCACGATGGGCATGTTCGTGCGCGCCGTGGTCTCCACCCTGCGTAACGCGTTGCCGGGGGATCTGGGGCAGCGGATCGAGAACACTCGCTGGTTGCACCTGGGTCTGTTGGCGGCGCACACGGCGACGTTCGTGGTGTCCCTGCACGCGAACATCCCGACCGCGTGGGGTACGGCGTGGGCGTTCATCGAAACCGTCGGGTTCGCCGCGTCGCACTTCGGGTTCCTCTATGCCGGGAAGCTCCCGCGTCTGGCCGCGGGTGGTCAGGACGCGAACGACCCGAGCGTGAACAGCCCGCTGCGGCGGTGGGGCCGGTTCCTGGCGATCACGATCTTCGACATCGCGCACTGGTCTTGGCTGGTGCGGTTGTCGGTTCCGACCGCGTGGGGTGGGTCGGGGTTCCTCGGTGACGCCCTCGCGGGTGACGCGCTCAAGGGCGCGATCCTGATCACGATTACATCGATGGCGGTGTCCATCGGCTGGCAGGCCTACAACACCTTCCGTAAGGAGGTCTTGAACAACCCCTCGCACGCGACGCCGGGTCCGCGCATGACCACGTGGTTCGACGACGGGGCGATGATCGTCGTGGGTGGCGGCCTGATGTGGCTGGTCTCCCCCACCGCCACCGTCATCACTGGGACCGCGTTGGCGGCGGTGGCCGCGTTTGTGATCGGTTACATCCTCAAGCGCGGCCCGCCGGGTGGTCCGGGTGTGTGGGCGCAGATCAAGGCCGGGCTCGCCACCTTCATCAACGCGGCACGCGACGTGTTCACCCACTGGACCGCGCCGCTGACCAGCCATCGCCGGGCCAGCCTGGCCTCCACTGTGCTGGCGGCTGGAATGGTGAGCCTGGAGTTGCTGGCGTTCACCGGCGGAAGCGTGCCGGCTCGGATCGCTGGTGTGGTGGTTGCGGCTGCTGGGGTGGCGGCGCTGCTGCGGTTGTTGTGGTCGCCGATCCAGGCACGGGCGCCGACCCTCGCGTTGGTTGTTGGTTTGCCGGCGCTGGCTGGTGTGGCGTTGTGGCTGGGTTCGGCGTGGCCGTTGGTGGGTGCGGCTGGGTTTGCGATGTTCTCCGGTCGGGGGACGGTGTCGCGGCTCAACGCGCTCGGCCTGTCGGCCGGGTGGGCCAGGACCGTGCTGGTCGGGATCGCCGGCTCCTGGTTGGTGAACCTCTACCTGCACGCACCTGGCGCCTTGGACATCCTGCAGGCCTCGGGCTGGGCCGGGTTTGGTCAGCTCGGGTTCTGGGCGAACACGCTGTTTGCCACGGCGGATGTCCTGCTGTTCGCGGTGGCGATGGCGCCGGTGATGGCGGCGTTCGGCAAGGGCTATGTGCTGTCGAGCCAGGTGCCGACGCTCAAGCGCTACGGGTTCACCGCGCTGATGACCGCGGTGTGGGTGCTGGCTGTGCAGCTGGCGCTGCCGGTCGGGGTGCTGGGTGGCGCCGCGTTGCCGATCGCGGTCGCGCCGCTGGTGGCTTTGGGTGTCGGGCTGGGCTACCTGGTGCGGGCCGAGTGGGCGGGTCACATCGGTGCGTGGGGTGCTCGGATCGCGGCCAAGCAGGGCGGCACCTCCCCGGTGTTCCCGTTGGCTGGTCTGGCCGGCCGGGTGGTGTTCGCATCGTTGGCGTTCTACGGGTTCGAGCGGCTGTGGTTGGGGCATTTCGACTGGTTCACCGCGACCGCCGGTGTGTTGGTGGCATTTGTGATCGCGGCGAAGCCGTCGGTGTTCACCGGCATGCAGCTGCCGGCCACGGCTCGGGACCGGTGGATCGCCGGTGTGGGTGCCGGGTTGGGTGTGGTCGCCGGGGTGGCTGCGGGTGTGGCCGGTATGGGCCTGGTGGCCGGTGTTGCCGTCGCCGCGCAGGTGTGGGGCGCCACCGTGTTGGCGTTGTGGTGGTTCAACCGCGGCGGCCCCCCGGGGACTCCGGGTGGTCCGGTGGCGCCGAGTCCGGGTCCGGGTGGGTTCGGCACCACCGTGCTGTTCCTCGGTGTGGTCGCGGGTGTGCTGGCGATGACCGCCGGTCCGGTGTGGGGTCTGGTGTGGGGGCTGGCCTCGACGATGGGCATGTTCGTGCGTGCCGTGGTGTCCACTCTGCGCAATGCGCTGCCGGGTGATCTGGGCGCGCGGATCGAGAACACCCGCTGGCTGCACCTGGCCCTGTTGGCCGCGCACACGTCGACGTTTGTGATCTCCCTGCACGCGAACATCCCGACCGCATGGGGTGCGGCGTGGGCGTTCATCGAAACCGTCGGGTTCGCGGCCTCGCACTTCGGGTTCCTCTACGCCGGGAAACTCCCCCGTCTCGCCGCAGGTGATCAGGACGCGAACGACCCGTCGGTGAACAGCCCGCCGCGGCGGTGGGGCCGGTTCCTGGCGATCACCATCTTCGACATCGCGCACTGGTCCTGGCTGGTCCGTCTGTCGGTGCCGGCCAGCTGGGGTGGGTCGGGCTTCCTCGGCGACGCGCTCGCGGGCGACGCCCTGAAGGGCGCCATCCTGATCACCATCACGTCGATGGCTGTCTCCATCGGGTGGCAGGCCTACAACGCCTTCCGCAAGGAGGTCTTGAACAACCCCTCACACGCCACCGCCGGTCCACGCATGACGACCTGGTTCGACGACGGGGCGATGATCGTCGTGGGTGGCGGCCTGATGTGGCTGGTCTCCCCCACCGCCACGGTGATCACCGGCACCAGCTTGGCGGCGGTGGCCGCGTTCGTGATCGGCTACATCCTCAAGCGCGGTCCCCCGGGTGGCCCGGGCGCATGGACGCAACTCAAGAACGCGATCACCGGCCTGTTCAACGCGGCGCGCGATGTGTTCACCCACTGGACCGCACCGCTGACCGCGCACCGCCAGGCCAGCCTGGCCTCTACCGCGCTGGCCGCCGGGATGGTCAGCCTGGAACTGATCGCGTTCACCGGCGGCAACATCCCGGCTCGGATCGCTGGCGTGATCGCCGCCGCGGCTGGGGTGGCGGCGCTGCTGCGGTTGTTGTGGTCACCGATCCAGGCCCGCGCGCCGACCTTGGCGTTGGTTGTTGGTCTGCCGGCGCTGGCTGGTGTGGCGTTGTGGCTGGGTTCGGCGTGGCCGCTGACGATCGCGGCCGGGTTCGCCATGTTCTCCGGTCGGGGCACGCTCTCGCGGCTCAACGCGCTGGGCCTCTCGGCGGGTTGGGCGCGCGCGGCGCTGGTCGGGATTGCCGGGTCGTGGTTGGTGAACCTGTATCTGCACGCGCCGGGTGCGTTGGATGTGGTGCAGGCGTCGGGTTGGGCTGGGTTGGGTCAGCTCGGGTTCTGGGCCAACACGCTGTTCGCGACGGCGGATGTGTTGCTGTTCGCGGTGGCCATGGCGCCGGTGATGGGCGCGTTCGGCAGGGGCTACCTGTTGTCGGCGCAGTTGCCGACGTTGAAGCGCTACGGGTTTACCGCATTGGCGACGGCGGTGTGGGTGCTGGCCGTGCAGCTGGCCCTGCCGGTCGGGGTGCTGGCTGGCGCGGCGCTGCCGGTGGCGGTGGCACCGCTGGTGGCACTAAGTGTCGGGCTGGCTTATCTGGTGCGGGCCGAGTGGGCGAGTCACGTTTCCGCGTGGGGTGCTCGGATCGCGGCCAAGCAGGGCGGCGCGAGTCCGGTGTTCCCGTTGGCGGGTCTGGCCGGTCGGGTGGTGTTTGCCTCGTTGGCGTTCTACGGGTTCGAGCGGCTGTGGTTGGGGCACCTCGACTGGTTTGTCGCCACGGCCGGTGTGCTGACCGCGTTCGTGGTCGCCGCGAAGCCGTCGGTGTTCACCGGGATGCGGCTGCCGGCGACGACGCGGGATCGGTGGATCGCCGGTGTCGGCGCCGGGCTCGGTGTGGTCGCCGGGGTGGTGGCCGGGGTTGCCGGTATGGGTCTGGTGGCCGGTGTTGCGGTGGCGGCGCAGGTGTGGGGCGCGACGGTGCTCGTCCTGTGGTGGCTGAACCGCAACGCCTCGCCGGGTAGCACTCCGGGTGGGCCGGTTGCGCCGAGTCCTGGTCCGGGTGGGTTCGGCACGACCGTGTTGTTCCTGGGTGTGGTGGCTGGTGTGCTGGCGATGACCGCCGGGCCGGTGTGGGGCTTGGTGTGGGGCTTGGCCTCGACGATGGGCATGTTCGTCCGCGCGGTGGTGTCCACCCTGCGCAACGCGCTGCCTGGTGACCTGGGCACGCGGATCGAGAACACCCGGTGGCTGCATCTGGCGTTGTTGGCCGCGCACACCGCCACGTTCGTGATCTCCCTACACGCGAACATTCCCACCGCGTGGGGTACCGCGTGGGCGTTCATCGAGACGGTCGGGTTCGCCGCTTCGCACTTCGGGTTCCTGTATGCCGGGAAGCTTCCGCGTCTGGCGGCGGGTGATCAGGACGCGAACGACCCGTCGGTGAACAGCCCGCCGCGGCGGTGGGGCCGGTTCTTGGCGATCACGATCTTCGATGTCGCGCACTGGTCCTGGCTGGTCCGGTTGTCGGTGCCGGCCGGCTGGGGTGGGTCGAACTTCCTCGGCGACGCGCTGGCCGGCGACGCTCTCAAGGGCGCAATTTTGATCACGATCACGTCGATGGCGGTGTCGATCGGTTGGCAGTCCTACAACGCCTTGCGCAAGGAAGCCCGCAACAACCCCTCGCATGCGACGCCGGGTCCGCGGATGACCACCTGGTTCGACGACGGCGCGATGATCGTGGTGGGTAGCGGTCTGATGTGGCTGGTCTCCCCGACCGCCACGATCATCACCGGCACCGGCTTGGCGGCGGTGGCCGCGTTCGTGATCGGCTACATCCTCAAGCGCGGGCCTCCGGGCAGCACTCCCGGTGGTCCCGGTGTCCCCGGTGGCCCTGGTGGACCTGGGGGTCCCGGAGTGCCGGGTGGCCCGGGCGCGTGGGCTCAGCTCAAGGGCGGGTTCGCCACGTTCATCAGCGCGGCACGCGATGTGTTCACCCACTGGACCGCGCCGCTGAGCAGCCACCGCCGCGCCAGCTTGGTGTCCGGGGTGCTGGCGGCCGGGATGGTGACGCTGGAGCTGGTCGCGTTCACCGGTGGGAACCTCCCGGCGCGGATTGCCGGGGTGGCTGTCGCGGCGGCTGGGGTGGCGGCGCTGCTGCGGCTGTTGTGGTCGCCGATTCAGGCGCGGGCGCCGACTCTGGCGTTGGTTGTTGGTTTGCCGGCGCTGGCGGGTGTGGCGTTGTGGCTGGGTTCGGCGTGGCCGCTGACCATCGCGGCCGGGTTCGCGATGTTCTCCGGGCGGGGCACGGTGTCGCGGCTCAACGCGCTGGGCCTGTCGGCTGGGTGGACGAAGACCGCGGTAATCGGGATCGCCGGCTCCTGGCTGCTGAACCTGTATCTGCACGCGCCGGGCGCGTTGGACATCCTGCAGGCCTCGGGCTGGGCTGGGTTCGGGCAGCTCGGATTCTGGGCCAACACGCTATTTGCCACGGCGGATGTGTTGTTGTTCGCGGTGGCGATGGCGCCGGTGATGGCGGCGTTCGGCAAGGGCTACCTGCTCTCGGCGCGGGTGCCGACGCTCAAGCGCTACGGGTTCACCGCGCTGATGACCGCGGTGTGGGTGCTGGCTGTGCAGCTGGCGTTGCCGGTGGGTGTGTTGGGTGGGGCGTGGTTGCCGGTGGCGGTGGCGCCGTTGGTGGCACTGGGTGTGGGCCTGGGTTACCTGGTGCGCACGGAGTGGGCGAATCACGTCACCGCGTGGGGTGCGCGGATCGCGGCCAAGCAGGGCGGGACCTCCCCGGTGTTCCCGCTGATGCCGTTGGCCGGTCGGGTGGTGTTTGCCTCGCTGGCGTTCTACGGGTTCGAACGCCTGTGGCTGGGGCATTTCGACTGGTTCGTCGCCACCACTGGTGTCCTGCTCGCGTTCGTGATCGCCGCGAAGCCCTCCGTGCTCACCAATATGGGCCTGCCCACCAGCCTTCGTGATCGGCGAATCGCGGTGATTGGTACCGGTCTCGGTGTGGTCGCCGGGGTGGTTGCGGATGTGGCCGGCATGGGTCTAGTGGCCGGGGTGGCGGTGGCGGCGCAGGTGTGGGGCGCGACCGTGCTCGCCCTGTGGTGGTTCAACCGGAACGGTCCGCCGGGGACGCCGGGGGGTCCGGTGGCGCCGAGTCCGGGTTCGGGTGGTTTCGGCACGACCGTGCTGTTCCTCGGGGTGGTCGCGGGTGTGCTGGCGATGACCGCTGGTCCGGTGTGGGGTCTGGTGTGGGGTCTGGCCTCGACGATGGGCATGTTCGTCCGGGCCGTGGTGTCCACGCTGCGCAATGCTCTGCCGGGTGATCTGGGGCAGCGGATCGAGAATACCCGGTGGCTGCACCTGAGCTTGCTGTCCGCGCACACGGCGACGTTTGTGGTGTCGTTGCACGCGAACATCCCGACCGCGTGGGGTGCGGCGTGGGCGTTCATCGAGACGGTCGGGTTCGCCGCGTCGCACTTCGGGTTCCTCTACGCCGGCAAGCTCCCCCGTCTCGCGGCGGGTGATCAGGACGCCAACGACCCGAGTGTGAACAAGCCGTTGCGGCGGTGGGGCCGGTTCTTGGCGATCACGATCTTCGATGTCGCGCACTGGTCGTGGCTGGTCCGGTTGTCGGTGCCGGTCAGCTGGGGCGGGTCGAACTTCCTCGGCGACGCCCTGGGCGGGGATGCGCTGAAGGGCGCGATCCTGATCACGATCACCTCGATGGCCGTGTCGATCGGGTGGCAGTCGATCAACGCGTTCCGCAAGGAAGCCCGCAACAACCCTTCGCATGCGACGCCGGGGCCGCGGATGACCACCTGGTTCGACGACGGGGCGATGATCGTCGTGGGTGGCGGCCTGATGTGGCTGGTCTCCCCCACCGCCACCATCATCACCGGCACCACCCTCGCCGCCGTGGCCGCGTTCGTGATCGGCTACATCCTCAAACGCGGCCCACCGGGCGCATGGGCACAGATCAAGGACGCGATCACCGGGCTCGTCAGCGGAGCGCGGGGGATCTTCCGCAACTGGACCGCGCCGCTCAGCAGCCACCGCCGCGCCAGCCTCGCCTCCACCGCGCTGGCCGCCGGGATGGTCAGCCTGGAGCTGATCGCGTTCACCGGCGGGAACCTCCCGGCCCGGATCGCCGGCCTGGCCGTCGCGGCCGCAGGGGTGGCGGCGCTGCTGCGGTTGTTGTGGTCGCCGATCCAGGCCCGCGCGCCGACCCTCGCGCTAGTTGTCGGCTTGCCGGCGCTCGCGGCGACCGCGTTGTGGCTGGGCTCGGTGTGGCCGCTGACCATGGCGGCGGGGGCGGCGATGTTCGCCGGGCGCGGTGTGCTGTCGCGGATCAACGCGCTGGGGCTGTCCCAGGGCTGGACCAGGGCCGCGGTGTTGAGCATTGCCGGGTCCTGGCTGGTGAACCTGTACATCCACGCGCCCGCCGTGGCGACGGTCGTCGACCAGGCCGGTTGGGCCGCGTTCGGGAACCTCGGGTTCTGGGCCAACGGGCTGCTCACGGTCACCGACGTGCTGCTGTTCGCGGTGGCGCTCGCGCCGGTGGTCGGCGCGAAGTACGTGCTGTCGGCGCAGGTACCGACGTTGAAGCGCTGGGGCTTCACCACGCTGTTCGCCGCCGTCTGGGTGTTGGGTGCGCAGCTGGCGCTGCCGGTCGGCGTGGCGGGTGGGGTGTGGTTGCCGGTCGCGGTGGCGCCGCTGGTCAGCCTCGGTGTGGCACTGGGCTATCTGCTGGCGCGCGTGGAGTGGGCCGGTTGGTTGGCGGCGAAGCGGGGCCAGCCGGCACCGGCCGCGCCGCTGACAGCCCTGGCTGGCCGGGTGGTGTTCGCGTCCCTGGCCTTCTACGGGTTCGAGCGGCTGTGGCTCGGACACCTCGACTGGTTCGTCGCCACCGCCGGTGTGTTGGCGGCGTTCACCATCGCGACGAAGCCGTCGGCATTCACCGGGATGCGGCGGCCCACCAGCGCCCGTGATCGGTGGATCGCCGGGATCGGCGCCGGCGTCGGTGCGGTGGCAGATGTGGTGGCCGGGGTCGCCGGAATGGGGCTGGTCGCGGGCGTGGCGGTCGCGGCGCAGGTGTGGGGCGCCACGGTGCTGGTCCTGTGGTGGCGGAGCCGCAACGCTCCGCCGGGCAGCACCCCGGGCGGGCCGGTTACGCCGAGCCCGGGGCCGGGTGGGTTCGGCACCACGGTGCTGTTCCTCGGTGTGGTGGCCGGTGTTCTGGCGATCACCGCCGGGCCGGTGTGGGGCCTGGTGTGGGGCTTGACATCCACGATGGGCATGTTCGTGCGTGCCGTTGTCTCCACTCTGCGTAACGCTCTGCCCGGTGACCTCGGTCAGCGGATCCGGGACACGCGTTGGTTGCACCTGGGGCTGTTGGCGGCGCACACGGCGACGTTTGTGGTCTCTCTGCATGCGAACATTCCGACCGCGTGGGGTGCGGCGTGGGCGTTCATCGAGACGGTCGGGTTCGCCGTTTCGCACTTCGGGTTCCTGTATGCCGGGAAGCTGCCGCGTCTCGCGGCGGGTGATCAGGACGCGAACGACCCGTCGGTGAGCAGCCCCGCGCGGCGGTGGGGTCGGTTCTTGGCGATCACCATCTTCGACATCGCCCACTGGTCCTGGCTGGTCCGCCTGTCGGTGCCGGCCAGCTGGGGCGGGTCGAACTTCCTCGGCGACGCCCTGGGCGGGGATGCGCTGAAGGGCGCGATTCTGATCACGATCACCTCGATGGCCGTGTCGATCGGGTGGCAGGCGTACAACGCGTTCCGCACCGAGCTCAAGGCCCCCTCGCACGCCACGCCGGGTCCGCGGATGACGACGTGGTTCGACGACGGGGCAATGATCGTCGTGGGTGGCGGCCTGATGTGGCTGGTCTCCCCTACCGCCACCATCATCACCGGCACCACCCTCGCCGCCGTGGCCGCGTTCGTGATCGGCTACATCCTCAAACGCGGCCCGCCGGGTGTGTGGGCGCAGCTCAAGGGCGCGGCCGCCACTGTCGTGACAGGCATGCGGGAGATCTTCCGCGACTGGACCTCGCCACTGACCAGCCATCGCCGCGCGAGCTTGGCCTCCACGGTGCTGGCCGCCGGCATGGTCAGCCTGGAACTGGTCGCGTTCACCGGCGGTAACGTCCCGACCCGCATCGCCGGGATCATCGGCGCGGCCGCCGGGGTCGCCGCGCTGCTGCGGTTGGTGTGGTCGCCGATCCGGGTTCGGGCGCCGACCCTGTACGCCTGGGCGGGCACGCTGCCCGGACCCGGCAACCGCAACTGGGCCGGTGGGACGCACTGGACGCACCGCGTGGCGTTCCTGTTCACCGGCGCGCTCGGCATGGCGACGCTGATGAGCGGGCTCTACAGCGCCCGCGCGCTGGCCAAGGGCGTGCCCGCGCTGCCGGACGGCTGGCTGTTCACCACCGCGTTCGCCGGGTTCCTGATCGGGTTCTTCGCGGTGGCCACCTGGTTCAGCTACTTCCCGCGCCGGGGGCTGTTCGTGGCCACGTTGCTGGGCGCCGGGGTCGGCTACGGGCTGTTCGCGCTGCCGCTGGGCGCCGCCGGGGCACTGGTCGGCGCGTTCGTGCTCGGGCTCGCCGCGAGCGCATTCGGCAAGGTCATGGGGCTGGCCTTCGGCTGGATGGAGGACACCACGCAGCGGCGGGAGGCCGCCGGCCAGACGGTGATCATGCGCACCACCCTGGTCGGGCTGCTCGCGCTGGGCGTGACGATCTTCGTGCCGGGCATCGTGACCGCGCAGGACTGGCTGCGGGAGACCTACTCGATGCAGGCGGCCGCCGCCGCCACCGCCGGGCTGGCCGTCGTCGCGGCGATCGGCATGGCGTTGACAGTGCCGTCCGAGACGCCGACGAAGCCCACGCACAAGCCGTTCTCCGGTCCGCTGAAGATGCTCGGCGACCCGTTCGTGCGCACCATCGCGCTGGTCTCCGCGCTGACCCAGGCGACGATCTCGGTGTTCGACGCGTTCTGGGAGCTCGCGCTGCCGCACACCGCGCCGCACTGGCTGCACCTGGTCACCGCGTTCGGGCTGGTCGCAGGTGGCCTGGTGATGGTCGGGGTGTTCTTCGTCAACGACCTGCTCGCGCACTTCAAGGGCCGCGACGACTTCGTGAAGAACGCGCCCCGCGGCTTCGTCATCGCGATGGCCGGCCTGATGGCGGTGAGTGGTCTCGCGGTGGTCCTCGCCCACCTGTTCGGCGCCACGTCGACCGGGATCCTGGTGCAGGGCACCGCGGGCGAGGCGGCGTCCACCGGGATCAGCATCGGCACCCTGGCGGCCCTGGAGTGGTACTTCGGCCGCAAAGGTGAGCCGTCGAAGGTCGGCCTGGCGGACACCGCGAACAGCTTCGCCGGCGCGGTGGGCAAGTTCGTCAGCCCGCTGATCGCCACCGGCACCTGGGCGCTGGCGCACTGGTCGGCGTTGTCCCCGCAGATCGCGGTCACCGCCGCAGCCACGCTAGCGGTCGCCCTCACCCTGGTGATCAGCCTGCGCAAGCCGATCGACTGGCTGCGCGGACATCCGCTGCTGCTCCGGTCGCTCCTGGTCATCGGCGCGCTGGTGGTCATCACGCTGGTGGTGGCCGCCATCCCGGCGCACGCCGACGACGGCGAGGGGACCACCCCAGGCGGCGGGTCCGCGCTGAACGGCCTGGCCCTGCTGGCCGGCGCGTGGTTGGGCGCGGTCGCGTTGGAGAAGCTGGCGACCGCGATGGGTGCGGCCACGACCAGGTTGTGGGCGCGGTTCACCGCGTGGGTTTCCCGGATGGTTGGCATCGGCCTCCAGCTGGTCGCGGTGGGTGGGGTCGGGTACGTGCTGGCCGATTGGGGCGGTCACCCGGTGCTGGCCGGGTTGGTGCTCTGGGGCGGGCTGGTGCTGGCGGGCAAGAACCTGGTCTTGCGGGTGTTCGGCGTGGAGCCAGTCCGGTACGAGGGCGACGGCAAGACGGCGCGGGGTCCGCCGCTGTACGTGCTGATCGGTACCGGGATCGCGTTCGGCGCCGGGGTGTGGCTGACCGACCTGTCCCTCAGTACCGCACTGTTCGGCGCGCTCACCCCGGCGGCGGCGGTGGGCGTGATCTGGGCGCTGGTGCACTGGCGCGGCCCGATCGGGTGGGCACTCACCGAGCTGGCCGGGTGGGCGTTCGGCCAGGCCAAGCGGGTCGGCGTCGAGCAGTGGGCCGTGGGTGCCTTCGGCCTTGCCGGCGGGTTGCTGCTGGGCGGGTGGCCGGTGGTCGGGGCGACCGCGCTGGTGGCCGGACCGCTGGCGCTGGTGGTCGCCGGGGTCGTGGTTCGGCAGTACGCGCCGAAGTTCGCCGCGCATTCCTCCGTGTCCGCGACGTTGTGGCTGGTCAGGCAGTACGGCGTTGCGCTGGCCGTCGGGGCGTCGGCCGGGCTGCTGCTTTCCGGCACGGGTGCGCTCGGCGGCGGTGCGGCCATGGCGATGGCCGTGGCGGGCGGTGGCCTCGGCCTCGGTCGGGACGGTGGCGTCCGGGTGGTCGCGTTCGACAAGCGGACCGGGCGGCCGGTCCGGTTCGACGCGAGGACGCTGGCTCTGCTGCGCGAGCTGATCGACCGGTGGGAACGGCTCGGCCTGATCAGCCCCAACGACTCGCACCTGAACAAGGCCAGCCCGACCGGGGTGTGGCGAGGGCTGGGCGTGGAGTACCTGGTGGTCGACCGGGACGCGGAGATCGGGGAACTGCTGCGCGCGGCCGGCCACGACCAGGCGTACGTCGTCTTCCTCCTGGACCTCCCCAACAACCGGGTGATCGTTCCGCTGCGGGTCGGCGGTGACGTGATGGACAGCGCGGGCACCGAGCTGGCCCGGCTGGTGCTCGAGCAGGTGGTCGCCGATCAGTTCCGTGACCACACCTTCGGCACGGACCGGCTGTGGGAGGGGCGGCACCCGGTGGAGGTGTTCGTCGGGTTGCAGCTGGGCCGGCTGTACATCCGGGTGACCACGCAGCTGCACGGCTGGGGTGAGGTGATCGAGCAGCTGGTCCAGGCGGGCGGGTCGGCAGACCCGGCCACCACCGAGCGGGTGGCCCACAACCTGGCCGAGATCGAGGCGACACTGGACGAGATCGGTGCCTTCGTCGAGCAGGCGGGCAGCTACCTCGCCAACGAGCTGCGGTCCCACTACACGGCCGCGCGGTGGCGGCTCGCGGAGCTGCGCACCCGATTCGGCTTGGTCGAGGAGGCGCTGAGCCGTTACGACGGCCTGGACCGTTCGGAACAGGAGGTCGTGCGGCGGATCGAAGGCATCGTGTCGAACGACCAGGAGATGTTCGACAGGTTGACCGCCGGCGACCCGCTCGGCCGCGCCGAGCAGCTGGGCAACCTCCAGGACCTCGAGCCCGGTCCGATCGTCGACGAGCTCGGCATGGCGCTCGACGAGCTGGTCATGCTGCCGACCACGCCGCTGGTCCGCGACCTGTACACCACCGCCGACCAGCTGCGCGCCGAGTACCAGCGGATGCAGGACGCGCTGGCCGCCGCCCGCCCGGACACCGGGCTGACGGCCGAAGAGCAGGCGGTGTTGGACCAGGCCGCGGTGTCCGTGGAGATCAACCAGGAGTTCCTGGACGCACTGACCGGCACCACGCCCGCCGCCCGCGCCGCGCAGCTCGGCGACCTGATGGACCTCGAGCCCGGCCCCATCGCCGAGGAGCTCGCCGGGCTGCTCACCGAGCTGGCCGCGCTGCCGGAGACGGCGCGGGACCCCGAGCTGACCCGGGCCGTCGACCGGTTGCACGCCGAGTACCAGCGGATGCACGACGCGTCCCGGCGCCGCGAGGACGAGCCGACCGACCGGGGCGGGCCGACCGCGTCCGGTGACGGGAACACCGCCGGTAGTGCTGGGCCGGCCGCCGACCAGCCGGGGCAGGGCACGACCGGCACGGCGGACGGCAACGGCGTCGCCGAGCTGCGCGCGGAGCGGGAGCAGACGCGGGAGACCAGCATCTCGATCCGCGCGCCTCCGCTGTGGCAGCGGATCCTGAACCGGCTCGCGGACGCCCTGGGTTGGCGGAAGCTGGCCACAGCGGGCGCCGCCGCGGTGGTGCTGGTGCTGCTGGGCGCCACGCCGGTACTCGCCGCTTCCGGCAACGAAGCGACCGGCATCAACTGGACCAGCGTGGCGCTGTACACCGTCGGCGCGATCATCGGCGTCGGCGGGCTGGGCTGGCTGTACCACACGCGGCTGCGCACGATCCGGGACAACGAGCGCTACGTGTTCGACTACCGCTCGTCCGTCTGGATCGTGTTCGGCTCGATCGCACTCCGTTTCGTGGTGAAGGAAGCACCCGGGCTGCGCAACCTGCTGCCGGAACCGTTCGACGTGTTCGACCACCTGGGGAACTTCCTGGGCGCCGCGCTGCTCGCGCTCGCCGTGGCGTGGACCAAGCACAAGCTCGAGACGCACCGGACCGGCCGGGACCATCTCACCGGCCAGCAACTGCGCGGGTTCTACACGCGTTGGTTCCCCGCCCTGCTGCTGCTCACCGCGGCGGGCAACGCGGTCACCGAGACCGCGTGGGGCGTCGAGCACATCCTCAACCAGTTCCGCGACCCCGGTGCCTCGCCGAGCGTGCCCCGCACCCTCGACCTGATTTACAGCGTCGGTTTCGGCGCACTGGTCGCCCTGGCGGTGTTCATGCGCGACGAAGGGCGTGCCGGGCCGGTGGCGGACGGGGTGCGCTCCTGGCTGGCCCGCCTGGTGCTGCTGCCACAGATGCCGCGGCTGGTGCGTGAGGCGCAGCCGTTGCGCGGAGCCGGGTTCTCGAACCTGACCCGGCGCCCGGTACCGGCACCGGGTGCGCCGTGGATCAACCTGAACGACTTCGTGCTGATCACCGACAAGCCGCTGCTCGGCGGCCGGTTGATCGGCTTCGGCTGGCGGGACGACACCGGCCGACCGGTGATCCTGGTGCCGGCGCACGTGGCGGCCCTGGTGGACCGGCTGGTCGCGGCCAACCCGGCGTTCTGGGACTGGTGGGTGGAGTTCCTCGGGCACGAGTGGAACTTCCACATCGACGGCGGCAAGCACGACGGCCGCCACCACGACGAACACAACAACTTCCTGGTCCGCTGGCTGCGGGCGGAGGAAGGCGCGCGCGATCGGATGCCCCCGCTGGCGTTCCGGGCGCTGCGCGAGGGCGAGTCCGCGGCCGGCGCCAGCCGTCACGGCGCGGACCCGAACGTCGAGCCCTGGGCGCACTTGCTCGCCGACCCCAACTCGCCGTGGATCTCCGTCACCCGCGAGACGGAGGTCATGTACTACCGGTACGGGGAGGGCAACACCGACACCCAGCAAGGCGGCTACGGCTACCTGGTGATCGACCTGAGCAAGATCACCGATGAGGTGGCCGACATCTCGGACAGCGTGCACATCCCGGACAACGTCCGGCAGTTCGCCCCAGACCTCGGTGACTGGGGCTACAACAACCGGGAGCTGCTGATCAAGTGGCTGATCGGGGCCGACGCGGTGGTGCTGTTCTGGCCCGCTGGCACCGGTTACCAGCAGATGCTCAGCGACCTGTATCAGGTGTTCGGGCGCGACGAGACGGACCGCGCCGGGGCCGAACAGTCCGAGGCGTGGGCGGTGATCTCGCAGCTCGCCGACGGTCTCGCCGCGGGAGACGACCTCTCCCCCGAGCAAGTGGTCGAGGTGCTGCACGCCATCGGCGAACTGCCGAACCTGGCGCAGATGCGCGCCCAGCTCGGCGAGCCGGCGACCCGGTGGAACGTCGAGCAGTTGCTCACCGTGGCCTCCTGGCTGGCACGCAGGTTGCCCGATCGCTCGAACGAGCAGGTCACCGCGCTTGTGGACAACGCGTACCGGCTGCTCATCGCGCCGAGCTGGAGCTCCTCGATCCTCCCGCACTGGGCACGTACGCACGCGCTGGCCGCCGCGAACTGGCACTTGATGCGGCTGGAGGGCCTGATCGCCGACACACAGTCGGGTGGTGACCGGGACGCCCGCCTGCGCGTGATCGCGGATGTCACCCGGACGCTCAACACTGTTCGGTTGCTCACCTGGAACGACCGGGCGGCGGTCGCCGACCGGGTGGATGCGCTGCGCCGCTGGCTGGCCGAGGCACAGCGGGACGACGACGGTGGCGACCACCGCGACAGCCCAGGCGGTCCGGGCACGGGCGCGCGCGCTTCGACGGGTGCCGGCGATTCCGGCGCGACAGCCAACCGTCCTCCGGACGGCACGGAGACTCCGGAGGGTGGGACGGCTGAGTTCCGGGCGGCCGCCGAGGAGGGCAGTACATCGCGCGGACCGTGGCAGCGGGTCCGGGACCGGATCCGTCGCCTGGTGCTGGCTCTGTTCGCGGTGCCGGCGGCGGCCCACCGCTGGCTGACCGCGAGCGCGGCCCGGCAGACGGTGGCCGTGGTCGTCCTCGGCCTCGGGCTGTTCGCACTCGGCCAGCTCTGGCATGCGCCGGGGATCACGGCGGCAGCGGTGATCGGTGTGCCGCTGGGCGACCGGCAACGGGTGGGGTTGCCGTTGCGCGGGCTGGCCGGGCTGACCGGGCTGAAGGTGCTGGACCCGGTGAAGAAGCTGCCGAACGACGACTGGCAGGTGCTGACGGGCCGGGACCAGGCCGGCCGCCTGCTCGTGCTGCGCGCCAGGGACATCGCGGTGAAGCTGCCCCAGGACCGGTCGGCGCTGGTCCCGACCTTGAGCACGGCCGCGGTGCACGCGGTCGCCGGGACGGACGCGGCGACCGCGAGCCTGGCCGTGGTGCTCGAGGACATGCGCGAGGGCGCCGACCGCAACGGGCCACTGTTGCTGCGGGCCGGCCAGGTGGTCGAGGTCAACGAGCTGGTGCCGGGTGACATGCCCGACCTCGCGCGGACCAGCACCGGGCCGATGGACCGGTTCGCCCGGCAGCTCGGGGTTTTCGTCCTGGTCGGCGAGGTGGACGGGCTGCTGCCGATCAACCTGATCCTGGACGGCGACGTGATCCGCGCGGTCGACTTCGAGAAGGGTTTCCGGCCGAAGGCGCCCTGGGTGGCCTTCGTGGCCACGCTGAACGCCGGAGCGCGGATCTTCGGCCGGCTCACCGAGCAGGACATCCTCGCGCAGTTCGCCGACCTGGTCGCACAGCGGGACCGGGTGCTGAGCGTGCTGCCCAACGGCCAGGTGCGCCAGATCGCCCGGGAGCGGCTGGACTGGATGGCGGAAGCGATGGCCGCCGACGCGCTGCCGAAGCAGGTGCGGGCGTCGCTCGACCGCATCCGGGCGGACTTCGCGCGGGACAACCCCGACCACCAGCGCCCGGCCGAAGGCTTCCGGCTGCCCAGCACCGTCGGCGACCCCTGGACCGAAGCCTTCCTGGCCGGCCACGGCGCGTCCGGTGTGCTGGTCGACGCCAACGGTGAGCAGCTTCGCCGGTTCGTCGCGGCCGGCCGCCAGGTCTGGGTGCACGACTACGTCGGCGACGGCCGTTGGCTGGCGACCGTTGCCCCGGCCCAAGGCCGACGGCCGGTGGGGACCTCGGGCCACGCGGCGGAGCAGCCCGCCCGGCCAGCCACCGACCGTGCCCACAAGAGCACCTCGGGCGTCACGTACGGCCTGGTCGGTAGTGCGTTGTTCCTGATTCGCCCGATGCACTGGCTCGCCGACTGGCTCGGTTTGTTGGAGGCACGCGGATGGGGATTGCTCGGCCGGCTCCCGGACGGGTTCCTCCCGCAAGTCGGGTGGGTGCTGGCCGAGCGGTTCGAGGATCTCTCAGTGACGGTGCGGGGGCACTACCGTGCCCTGCCGATCGCGTTCCTGATGGTCGCGCCGGCCGGTCAGACGATATGGGTCGCGGCCGGGGCGGCCGAGTGGCGGGACCGGCTCGACCAGCTGTTGCGGCACGCCAGGGCCGGCGCCGTGGTGATCACCCTGGACTTCGGGCCGCGCGGCCCGCTTCTTGTGGTCGCGGACGACGGCGTCGGGCTGCCGGACGGCTTCCAGCTGCGAGCGGTGCTCGAGGGAGGGCACGGCTGGGGCTACGCCTCGATGCTCAGCGAGGTCCAGCAGCTCGGCGGCACGGTGACGTTGCGCAACGGCGCGGCGGGCGGCGCCGAGGCGGTGGTGGAGATCCCGCACGGCGGCGGCGTGGTCTTCGGCATGACCGGCGCCGAGGTACAGCGGGAGCTGCCGCCCGCCGAGGCGAACCGCCTGGCCCACCACGGACAGCCGATGGATGGCGAGGAGTTCCCGAACCTCGCGCGGGGCACGCCCGAGCTGGTCGGATACGTGCGCATCGTCGACGAGGCGCCGCTGGGCGGCATGCTGATCGCCTTCGGCCTTCGTGCCCCGGACGGCACGCCGGTGATCCTGGTGCCCAGGCACATCGCGGTGCTGATCGACCGGCTGATCGAGCTGGACCCGACGTTCCTGTCCTGGTGGGCGGAGCTGCTGCGGCACGAGTGGGAGTTCCACATCGCCGGCCACCAGCACACCGGCCGCCATCACGACCGGCACGCCGCGATGCTGGCCATCGAGCTGTTCGCGATGGCCGCCCGGCACGGGCTGGCCCCCGCCAACCCGGCGGCCGGCGCGCTCGCCGACGCGGCGCGCTCGCTCCGGCAGGCCCAGGCCGCCTGGCGCAACAACGGCGAGTCGGCGGCAAAGGCGCTGGCCGACGTGCACCGGGCGCTCACCGAGGCGGCGGACCGGGTGGCCGACGAGGCGGGCTGGGACGCGCGGACGCGGGACGAGGCGGCCGGCGCATTGGAGCTGCTGGCGGCCGAACACCGCTGGATGCGGGCGGCCCACTGGCTGTTGCTCGGCCCAGAGGAGGGCCACCAGGGCACGCCGCGGTTCTGGCGCTCCGCGCTCGGCCTGCTGCCGGAGCTCACCGAGCGACGGGCGGACCCGTTGGCGCAGGCGGTGCTGCGCGCCCTGGTCGGGGCGGTCGGCCGGGCGTTCCAGCGGGGCGCCGACTTCGGTTCGGTGCACGAGTACCTGCGGCCCTGGCTGGCCGACCGTGTGCACGGCGCGACCCTTCGGGACCAACTCTCGCTGGTGCTGCTTAGGGTGCTCACCGACGACGCCGAATGGCTCGGGCTGCTCTCCAAGCGAGTGATCGGCTCGGAGCGTCAACTGCGGGTCCTGCTGGCGGCGTGGTCCGACCCGGCGTTCGCTCCGCTGCTGCGGCCCTTGGTGGACGCGCTTCGCAAGGCGCCCGACGTCGCCACCCGCGGCGAGCAGCCCGAGCGGATGCGGGACGGTTTCGCCGGCGTGTGGGTGCGCCTGGTCAAGATGGTGATCGAGGTCTACCCGATCTTCTTTGCCGCAAAGGGACGCGGCCCCGGCACCGAGTACCTGACCGACGCCGAACGCAACGGCCTCGCCGAACTCGAGCGGATGTTCCTCCAGCGAGTGCTCGAGCTGCCCGGCAACCTGGCGGGCCTGCCGGAGAGCGGGCGAACCTCGCTGCTGGACCGCACGATCGGCGAAGTCACCGGCGAGGTCGGGCCGGCGGTGCTGCGCATGCTCGGCGTGGAGTACGACGGCCCGGTCACGTTGCGCCCGGACACCGACCCGCAGGTGTGGAACGTGTTGGTCGGCTACTTCCCGGTGGCCCGACCGGAGCTGAAGATCCTGCTCAGCGGCTGGGCCGAGGTGTGGCTGGAGACCGGCGGGGACAGGGCCGCCGCTGCCGACGCCTTCTGGGAGGACTGGCTGTGGTGGCTGACCGAGCTCAACGACGGCGTTCCGCCCTCGGTCATCGCCCGCGAAGAGGCGCCGCCGGCGATGGAGTTCTGGGTCGACGGCAGGCGGTACACGATCGGCGTGCTGACCGATCCGATCGAGATCCTGCACATGAACTTCCATCTGGACGAGTCCTGTATGTGCGTGCAGCGGGGCCACTACCGGGTGGACGCCCAGACCTACCTGTTCGTGCCTCGGCTGGCGGTGGCCGCGGTGAAGGACGACAGGGGCCAGAGCCGCGCCGCCTCCGACGTCTACGCGGACGGCGAGCTGGTGCTGCGCACCGGCCACCCCGCCGGCCGGGGCTTCGACGCAGCCGCCCGCCGGTACCTCGAACAGTGGCGCGACGACCGCGACCGGGTGCTGGACACCCCGCTGGAGGGCGCCGACACCTACCGGCTGCCTCGGCAGCTGGTGCCCGGGGACAGCGGCGAAACCCGCACCGTGACCTACCGCCTGGTTTCCGACGGCGCCGCCAAGGACATCCGGGCCGACGCGCTCGCACCGAACCACGACGCGGACCTGACCCGCCGGCTGGACACAGAGTTCCAGCTGCGGGTGCACCGCTCCTACCCGAACCGTCAGCAGACCGAGGACAAGGAGGACCGTAGGAACGGCCCCGGCGCCGCCGCCGATTCACGTGCCGCCGGTCGGGAGACTGCGGGCGCCGGACCGGACGAGGGCTCGGTCGGGCCGGACGCCATGGAACGGTCCGGTACGGGGGCGACCGAGCGGCCGGCCGCCGCGTTGGACGAGGACTCGGTGTGCCGAGACTGTCAACTCGGTGTGCCAGGAACGCCGACTCGCGGGGTGTGGCGGGCGGTGCTCCGGTGGCTGGGTGGGGTGGTGGCCGCCGTGGGGGTGGTCGTTGCGACGGCCACGCCGGCGTCCGCGTCGGTACTGGCGGGGGTGCGCGCGGCGGGTGGGGGCGCGGGGCAGCCGGGTGTGTTCGAACTGGTCGGAGCGGCGGCGGTGGCGGTCACGTGGGTGATCAGCTACCGGCTCCGGGGGCGGTCCCCGCCGGGTGAGCTCGAGCTGGTGCGTCCCGGGTCGGTGAACCGGGTGAAGGCCGCGCTGCGGGACCTGCTGGTGGTGGACGCCCGGCAGGTGGTCGCGATGGCGCTGTTCGGCGGCCTGGTCGGGGTCAACCTGCTCAGCCTGGTCGTGTCCATGCGGCAGGGGGCGTCGTCGCCGATGGCCGGCCCCACGCCGAGGGCGTTCGCCGGTGTGTTGGTGGGCAGCGGTGTGATGGTGCTGGTGGCGCTGACCGCGCACGCGGTGCGGGTCGCCGACGCGGCCAGTCCGGTCCGTGCGGCGCGGGTTCCGGTGGTGGTCGCGCTGGCCTCGGCGGGCATCTCCGCGCTGGCCGGGACCGCCGTGGTGGCACTGGTCGGCTCGGCGGCGGTGCCGTTCGGCGCGGTGGTGGTCGCGGTGGCGCTCACCGAGGGCGGGTTGCGCCTGGTCGAGCGCCGCACACTGGCCGGTCCGGCGGCGCCGGCCGGCGTGGCGGCGGATGACGCCTCCGACGACTCCGCCGCCCAGGTCCCGGCGGCGCTGGTGGGTACCCCGCTCGCCCGGCAGTGGCCACGCCTGCTGGCCGCTCGCACCGCACGGGTCGTGCTCGCGGTGTTGGGGGGTGCCGCGCTGGTCAGCTTCGCGATCGTCGAGTACCAGGTTTTCCGGCAGCTCCAGGCCGCCGTTCCGGCCGACGGGATGCACAAGCTGGACTACCTGGAGGCCCTGCTCCTGGTGGTCGGAAGCGGGGTGATGCCCAGTGTCGGCGGGCTGCTGCGCACCACTGGCGCCGGAATGGGGCCGAGCCTGGTGGCGATCAGCGCGGCCCGGGTGTCCACCCATCGCCTGCTGACCCGGCTGAGCGTGGGGATCGGCCTGACTACCGTCGGCGTGGGCACCGTGTTCACGGTCATGGTGATCGGCTTCGGTCAGCTGTACACCGCGCTGCCCTGGGCGACGGTCGGGGTCGGCGCGATCAGCGTGGTCGCCTACGGCGTCACCGCCCAGCTCTACCAGGCGCATCACCACGTAATGGGCCGCGCCCTGGCCCGGCACGCGACGGGCGGCGCCCTGGTCGGGCTCGGCATGGTGGTGGCCGGCGCCGGGACCCTCCTCGGGGCACCGGCGCCCGGACTCACCATCGCGGCCGGCGCCGGTGTGCTCACCGTCGGCATCGGGCTCACGGCCGTCGCCGACCTGCCGGTCGAACTCCGCCACCCGGTGCGCGGCCTGGTCCGGCTGGCCCGCGCCCTGCCCGGGTTCCCGTTGCTGCTGGCCCGCCGACTGCTGGACCTCCCCTCGGCGACGACGGAGCTGCTCACCCTGGTCAAGGTCTACCTCCGGTTCGCGCGGACCCACGACGTGCGGCTGCCGACCACCGAGGCCGAACGCAACAACGCGGACTTCCGTGCCGTCATCCACGCCAGCCCGCGCTACGCCCTGCGCGACGGCGAGCTGGTGGACACGTACCGGGTGTGGCTGGACTGGCGGGAGCTGCGCCACCTGCCCGTCCTCCCCGAAGACCTGTCCGACAGCCAGCGCCGATCCGCCCTCGCCGCCGTGAACGCCGGTCTCACCCGGCGCGAGGCCGCCCGGCTGGCCGGTGTCAGCCGGCGCACCCTCCGCCACTGGCTGCGCGGCGGCGACGCCCAGGTCCAACCGCTCACCCTCCGGCAGCGCGGCATCCTGCGCTGGGCGGAGCAACTCGTGCAGATCAACGAGTGGACCCTCGAGCTGCTGACCGCGCGCGACCCGGCCACCCGCGCGGAGCAGCTGCGGGAACAGGTCCTCATCGAGCCCGGCACGGCGGTGGACGAGTTGACCAGGGTGCTCGCCCGGCTGACAGAGCTGCCGGAAACCGCCTCGGTCACCGAGCTGACCCAGGCCGCGAGCCGGCTGCGGGACGAGTACCGGGGCATGCGGGATGCCACCGGCGACGGGACGGCCGGGCACACCGGGCCGCACAGCGGCGCCGTGCTGCGGCCCGGCGCCCGACCCGGGGCGCTGGACGACTTCGCCCGGCTGCTGGACGAGCTGGCCGAGCACGCCATCGAGCGCGGCCACGACCCGGCCTACCCACGCGGCCCGCCGATACTGGAGCTGCCGCTGAACGCCGAGGTCCGCGCGCTGCTGGCGCGGAAGAACCTGGCCGACCTGCCCGAACTGCTGGTCGGGTTCTTCTGGGCCGAGCACGGCGTCGTGGTGATCTTCACGCCACAGCTGGCCGAGCTGCGCGCGGCCGGACTGCTGGGCCGGTTGCTGGAGCACGAGGACTTCTTCCACCGACAGGGCAACGAGCACGGCCGCAACCCGCTCGGGCTCACCCACGACGAGGACGCCGCACAGAT
Organism: Actinospineispora eucalypti; assembly: GCF_039543365.1. Lineage (NCBI taxonomy): Bacteria > Bacillati > Actinomycetota > Actinomycetes > Pseudonocardiales > Pseudonocardiaceae > Actinospineispora > Actinospineispora eucalypti. The sequence continues at coordinate 82,463 of NZ_BAABJP010000052.1, read as the reverse complement.
CGTCGCGCTGCTGGATCTGTTCCGGGAGCCGACGGAGGCCGAGCGCGCGGTGCTGCCGGACGGGTTCGCGGTGCGGCCGGCCGGCCACGGCACCTCGAACCAGATCGCCTACACCAAGCTGCCCACCGACGGATCCTCCCCGCGCACGGTGGTGCCCGAGGCACTGGTCGCGGAGACCCTCGCCATGATCGAGGTCGCCGGCCTGGTCTCCCGCGAGGAGGCCGAGCTGGTGCGCAAGGCGGTGCGGGACTTCTGGGCGGGCGTGGCCGAACACGAGCTGCTGTTCCGCGTGCTCGGGTTGGACGCCGGTGGCGAGGCCGATCTCGAGACGCGGCGGGCCGAGCTGAACGAGCTGCGCCGGGCACACCTGGTCCGGCTGAGCCGGCTGGTGGACAGGATCTTGCAAGCGGTCGCCGACCCCAGCAGGCCGGCGCCGGAGCAGGTCGGCCTGGCTCGGATGCGCGCGGTGTTGCCGGAGGTGGCGGCCCTGTTCGAGGGCTGGCTGGCCGGCGCGCCCGAGCCCGGCGCCGGCGGGCTGGAAGGGGCGCTGCGCGGTCTCCTGCTGCGCGACCTGGAGAACTGGATCGACATCGCCCTCGGCGCCCACGCCACCCACGAGGCGACCGGACAGCTCGGCAGGCGGCTGGACGAGCTGCGCGCGGAGCGGCTGCGCACGACCGTGGTGGTCTTCCTGGAGCACGCCGCCGAGCTGGTCGCCCGGAACTTCCACGCCCCGGGCGGGAACCCCGAGCTGTGGGAGTCGGCCCACCAGGCCCTCCAGCGACTGCACGAGCAGGTACAGCGCCGCGCGGAGCGGCTGGCCGCGTTCGAGCAGGCGCTGCTGGGGCAGCTGCGCCCAGGCGCGGCGGAGATCGAGCGGGCGAACGGCTGGCTGGCCGAGGCGGCCGCCCTGCTCGGGGCGGACCGGCCGGCGACGAACGCACTGGTCCTGCTGGACCGGGCGGCGCGGCTGGTGGAAGCGGCCGAGCCGCTGCTCACCCGGCATCGCGGGCTGCCCGGCGTGGCCGACCTGCTCGCGGTGGCCGGCGAGCTGCGCGTCCGCATCGCCGACGAACACGCCCGGTTGGACCCGGCGGGCGGGCGGATCCTGGCGCGGCGGGTGATCGCGGTGCTGCTGCGCCAGCAGGACCGCGCGGTTCCGCTGAACCGCCTAGAGTGGCTGCTCCGCGTGGACCTCGCCGACCTGCTCGCCGCGATCGACGGCGGGGTGGACGGCGGCGGCCTGTTCCTGGAGCTGGCAGAGGACGCCCCGGGCGGCATGGTCGTCCGCTACCGCCCGCCCGGCTTCGACGCCGGGGAGCCGGGCGGTGGGGTGACCACCCGGCCGTACTCCCCGGACGAGCACCGGGGGGTCGTCCAGGAGCTCCGGCCGCTGCTCGACCGGCTGCCCGATGGCCGCCGGGGGCGGACCGTGCTGCTCGACTGGTCGCGGCTGCGGGACCGGTTCGCCGAGATCAGGTTGCCGGACGGGCGTGTCGTGCGGCTGCCGGGAGCCGGTGACGAAGTCATCGCCTACACGGTGTTCGACAGTGCCGGCCGGCCGTGGCGGGTCGAGTTCGGGCACGTCCGCAAGGAGATCGACCAGCTCGTCCGGCACGGCTTCCTGCGGCCCAGCTTCAAACGTGAGCTGGATGCCCACGAGGCCGCGCACGCCCGCAACCGGTGGGCCACCCACCCCGCGCACGGCTGGCCCGACCACGACCGCGCGGCGGCCCGCATCGTGCGCAAGCTGGAACTGGCGCGGGCCGACGCCCGGAACTCGACCCAGTCGACGGTGGCGGTGCTCGCGGGGGTCCGGGACAACCCCGGGATCGGGCCGAGCGAGCTGGCCCGGCTCATGGACCGAAAGCTGTACTCGGTGGGGCCCCACTTCGAGCGGGTGACCGAAACCTGGGGCCTGGTGGTGAAGACCTCCGACGGGTGGCACGTCAGCCTGACGCTGGCCGAGGGCGTCGACACGCTGCTGGACGACCTGGACCGGGTGGAGGACCTGCCGGCGTCGGACTACCAGCGGCTGCTCCGCGAGCTTGCCCCGGCGTTGCTCAGCGCCCCGATCGGCGACCAGCGGCGCGACGTGTTCGCGGCCGTCGGCGCCGGGGTGAGGGCGCTGCGGGAAACCCCGGGCAGCCCCCTCTACCAGCGGCAGATGCCAGCGACGGCCGGGAAACCGTCGGCCGAGGCGATCCTGCGGGTAGTCGGCGAGAACCCGGAGAACATGCTCAGCGACCTGGCCGCGCTGCTCGGCGTCCACCACTCCCGGGTGATGCGGCCGCTCGCCGCCCTCCACGACCTCGGGCTGGTCGACCGAATCACCGAGCACAAGGTCTCCTACTACCTGCTGACCGACCGGGGGCGGCGGTTGCTGGCCTACCTCGCCATCCCGGTCGACGAGCTCCAGCCCGGCTACGCGGAGGCGCTCGGCCGGCTCACCGAGCCCTTCGACCCGATGAAGGACCGAGGGGCGGTGTGGCTGCTGGCGGAGGTGCTCGACGCCGAACCGGGCTCGATCGCGGGCGTGCTGACGGTTCTCGAGGTCACCGGCGGCACCACCGAGGCGCGCGTCCGGGAGATCACCGGCCTCCCCGAGGCAGCGGCGGGGCGGCGGCTGGAACTGCTGGTCGAGCTCGGCTGGGTGGTCGCCGAGGACGGCCGGGTGACCCTCACCGAGCGGGGCCGCCAGTTGCTGATCGACTTCCACCAGCACCCGGCCGAGAGGGGGTCGGTGCACCGCCAGGTGCTGTGGTTGTCGGGCCAGCCACGGGCCGAGGGAGAGGCACTGCGTGCGCTGGCGGTCGGGCTGGACGGGTGGCCGGGCACGGCGGCACCGGCCCAGCGCAACCCGGAGATTCGCACGGCGCTGGCCGTGGCGCACCGGATCACCCGGTCGCTCCCCTGGGGCACTGAACCCGCCGGGGATGGGATAGGTGCGGCGCTGATGCTGGTCGCGGGGAACCCGGGGATCGGCCTCGACCGGGCGCGCGCGGCCATCGGCGAGCAGGCCGGCGCGCTGCTGGCCCGCCTGGCCGGGCACGGCTGGGTGCGGGCCGACGCGGAGGGCGAGCACTTCTGGCCGGTGGACTGGGCGACCGCGCTGGTACAGCGGGCGGGTGCCGGGGCGGGGCTGCCGGCCGGTCCGCTGCGCGAGCTGCTCACCGAGCTGGACGCCGTACTCGGCGCCGGCGCCGACCAGTGGCGGCGCAACGGGCGGTGGCGGGAGCTGGACCGGCTGCTCGGCCTGACCCTCGGGCTGTCCGAGCTGGCCTTGCCGCTCGACGCGCCGGCGAACGTCCCGCGCACGGACACCTGGTGGTTCACCCTCAACCGCATCGGGGAGGCCGCCGGCCCGGTGAGCGCCACCGCGCTGGCCGAGGCGACCGGCCTTCCGGCCGACGTGCTCGGCGCCCGGCTGGCCGTCCTGGTGGACTTCGGCCTGCTCGAACCCCACCAGGACGGCTTCGGGCCGACCGAGATGGGCGAGTCGGTGCTGGCCGGGGCGCGCTCGGCGCATACCCCGGAATGGGTCGAGTTGGCTGGCCTGCTGGACCAGGCGACCATCGCCCCCGACGCCCTGGCCCACGCCCTGGTCGAGGCGCAGGACTCCGACATCCCCCAGCGGATCCGCCGCCTGCTCCACGACGGCGACCATGAGTCCGGGCCGCACTCCGGCGGGGTGATCGCGAACGAGCAGGCCGGCGAGGCGGACCGGTTCCACGGCGTGCTCACGGAGCTGGCACCGCACGGCGCGGTGCGCGAGCAACCGAGGGACCCGAACCAGGCCAGGGCACCGCCGGCGCAGCCGGTGCTGGAACTTCCGGTGAACGAAGCCGTCGAGGCCATCCTGGCCGACGCCGGTCTGGCGGACTTCCCGGAACGGATGGTCGCGTTCTTCTGGGCCGAGCGGGACCTGGTCGTGGTGTTCACGCCGATGGCCGCGCGGGTGCGGGTGGCCGGGCTGTGGCCGCGCCTCATGGACCACGAGGACTTCTTCCACCGCCAGGGCAACGAGCACCGCCGCAACTCGCTCGGCCTGACCCACGCCGAGGACGCCGCCGACATCGTGCGGCTGCTCCGGGGGCACTTCATCGCCACCTGGGACTGGGCCACCCGGCAGCTGAGCGAGCTGAAACGGCTCGCGCCGGCGCACACTGACCCGACCGTGCGCGCTGAGTTCTGGGCGTTGGCCTGGACGGTGCTCAGCGACCTGGTCATCATGCCCCCGGAGTGGCGCAAGGCCGGGCACGACGACATCATCCGGCTGCTGTCCGACAACCTGGACCGCCCGCTCGCCGGCGACGGGGACTGGAGCTTCCTGGACGGCCCCGGCTGGCTGGCCGAGCACGCACCCTGGGTTCTCCAGGGTTGGCCGGACGCTTCCGCCTGGCAGCGGCTGGCCGCCGGGCTGGCGGCGGGGGCCGACCCGGCCACCGTGGCTAACCTCCCGGACCGGGAGGCGTTGACCGCGGTGCTGGCGGCCGCCACCGAAGCGGCGGCGCACGCCGAGCAGCGGCGCGAGGGCAAGACCCCATTGCTGGTGCGCCCGCAAGATCAGCTGCGCACCTCCTACCGGCTGCTGGAGGTGCTCGGCCAGCCGGTGTGGCGGCTGCGCATCGACCACGACTCACGCCGGGAACTGCACGTGGCCCGCCAGCGGCTGCTCGAGCTGATCTGGCGGCACGGCGTGCTCGACCAGTGGGACCACGACACCGCGTACTGGTTGTGGGCCGCGGACGTCTGGGGGCGAGTTGCGCGCACCCCGGTGGCCGACCGGGACACCGGCACGCCGTACATGCTCGACTGGATCGCCGAGGCTCTCGGTCTCCCCCACCCGCTCGGTGTGCGCTGGGAGATCGTGACGGCCCGGCTGGCTTGGCTGTCCGACGCGCTGGCCGGCCCGGACGGCGCGGCCCCCACCTGGCTGCCCGGGTTCGTCAAGCACGCCGGGCACCGCGACGTGCGGTGGCTGGCCATGCTGGTGGCGGCGGTGGGGCCGCCCGCACCGGGCTGGTTGGTGGAGCTACCGGTCAGCCACCGCTCGCACGAGCAGCTGCGCGGCCACTGGCGCTGGCGGAGCTGGGCCGACGACGCCGAACTGATCACGCTGGTCGGCGACCTGCTGGCGAGCGCGCCCGCCAAGGGCGGGCTCCGGCCGCAGTACATGGGCCGGATGTTGGGGCTGGTCCAGCTGCTGAGCCTGGCCCTACCGGTGCTGGACGAAGCCGAGGCACGGCGGGACGTGGCGGCCGTGCTGACCGCGCTGCGCGACGGGCTGAACCCGAAGGCTCGGCCGGGACGGCAGCTGGACGCGATCGACGAGGCGACCAAGGACCTGCGGTTCCGGGTGCTTCCGCCTCGGTTCGCCGAGCTGCTCGGTGCTCGGCTGGATCCGGCGCCGCCGCTGCCGCCGGGCATGGCCGAGGTGATCGAGGCGCTGGTCCCGCACGACGAGGTCAGCTCCGCGCGGACCAAGCCGGTGCTGGCCACCTACCTGGAGACCTGGCAGCGCACCGGCAGCCGGGCCGAAGCCAACCGGGCCGCTTCGGCCGCGCGCTACCCGGGTGCGGAGCACTTCGCGCGCGAGCACGCGCCCGCCAACTTCTGGACCGTGTTGCGCCTGCCCGGCCGGCCCGAGCCGGTGCCGGTGTGGGCCGGGGTGGAGTGGGACCTGGTGGAGATCCTGCTCGCCGCTCGCGAGTGCCTGGACTGCGGGCACGGCGTGCGCCGGGAGCACGCCCAGGACTACCACCACCCGAACACCCTGCTGCTGCGCGTGTGGCAGCGCGGCGAGGACGGTTCCCGGGGTGACCCGGTGGCCAGCATGTATGCCGGTGTGTTCGCCGAGTGGCTGCCCCGGACCAGCCAGCAACACCGGCGGCTCCGGGTGGTGATCCCGCTCAGCCAGCCGTTCGACCACCACAACAGGCCGGTCGGGCCGCTGTTCGACCGGTACCTGCACCGGTGGGCGGAGCGCCAACAGGCCAACCACCCGGACCAGACCTGGTGGCTGGGCTATCCGGAGTTCTTCAAGCCGACCCGCGAGCGGCCCGCCTCGCCGACCCGGCTGACCATCCCGGCGTCGACGGTCCGGACCGAGGTGGACATCGACTTCCCGGAAGGTGGCCTTACCTCCGGCACGTTCTACTCCGAAGCCGCACCCACCGAGAGCGTCTCGCTGTCCAAGGCGTTCACCTGGAAGTTGGCGCGCTGGCAGCCGGGGTCGGGCGAGCCGCACTCCGGCGGGGTGATCGCACACGAGCGGAACGGCGAGCGGGACAGGTTCGTCGGGGTGCTGCCGGCGTTGGAGCCGCACGGCGCGGTGCGCGGGCAGCCGAGGAAGGCGAACCACACCAGGGCACCGCCGGCGGTGCTGGAGCTGCCGGTGGACGAGCCGGTGCTCGCGCTGTTGGCGGACGCCGGTCTGGAGGACTTCCACGAGCGGATGGTCGGGTTCTTCTGGGCGGAGCGGGACCTGATCGTGGTGTTCACGCCGATGGCCGGGCTTGTGCACGCGTTCGGGCTGTGGGACCGGCTGATGTACCACGAGGAGTTCTTCCACCGGGAGGGCAACCACGAGCGGGGCGGGGTCAACCGGCTGGGGCTGACCCACGACGAGGACGCCGCCGACATCGTCCGGCTGGTCCTGGGCATCCAGCCCGGTCCGCCGGCCACCGACAGCTTCGCCGGGCTGCCGGTGGAGCGGCTGGATGTCGGGAGGATCGAGGAGATCGTCAAGCCGTGGAAGGTGGTGGACGGCAAACCTCAGCTGATGCGCGTGCTGGACGGCGCGAACCGCCCCCGGTACGTGAAGCAGGCGGCCGCCGCCGAGCTGCACCTGTTGGTCGTCTGGGCCGCGGTCGCGCAGGTCTTCCGGGTGTTCGGGATACCGGTGGCGAGGACGTGGCTGGCCATCGCGCCCCGGAACATGGAGTACCAGGTTCCCGGCGCCGACCGGCCCGACGTGGTGGTCCGCGAGGGCGACCTCGTGCTGGTCCAGGAGGTGCTGCCCGGCCGGGCGCCGGAACACGACGAATGGCAGGGCTGGCGCCACCACCTCGCCGGGCGGCTCGCCGCGCTGCTGATCGCCCGTGACTGGGACGGCGCCCGCCAGCACAACCTCTTGGTCGACCCGGCGAACCCCGAGGCCCCGCCTGCGCAGTTTGACTTCGACAAGACCATGCAGGACTGGCCGCTGCCACCGGCCCAGCAGGCGGCGGTTCTGATCAACAGCCAGTCGACCGTGTTCGGGCTGCTCACCGCCGAGCACGTGTTGGCGTTGCTGGCCCAGGCCCTCGCGCTGCGCGAGCCTCTGCTGGCCGCGATGCCGAACGAGCGGCTGCGCGCGGACGTGGCCGGCTGGCTGCGCTGGATGGCCGACGTGGTCGACGACGAACGGGTACCGGACGCGGTGGCGCGGACGCTGGTAGCCGCACGGCGACAGGGGGATCGCGTCGGCTACCCGATGGAGGGCGGCTACCGGCCGCTGGCACCGCCGGACGACCCCGGGTTGCTCGAGCCGTTGCCCGGCGGGTCGCGGCTCGTGCTCGACCCGGCGGAGGTGGTCGGCCTGCGCCTGGCCGGCCATGAAGTCCGGCTGCACGACGTCTTCGCGGACGGGGCGCTGGACGTCACCGTCGCCCCGCCGCACCCCGGGACGCACTCCGGCGGGGTGATCGCCGACGAGCGGGACGGCGAGGCCGAACGGTTCCACGGCGTGCTGACCGAGCTAGAGCCGCACGGGAAGGTCCGCCGGGCCGAGCACGACCCGAAGCGGGCCAGGACGCCGCCCTCGGTGCTGGAGCTGCCGGTCAACCGGGCGGTGCGCAAGCTGCTGCGCGGCGCCGACCTGGCGGACCTCCCGAACCGGATGATCGGCTTCTACTGGGCCGAACGCGACCTGGTCGTGGTGTTCGAGCCGATGGCCAGGCGGGTGAAGGCGGCCGGTCAGTGGCAACGGCTGCTGGTGCACGAGGAGTTCTTCCACCGCGACGCCGCGCGCACCGCCGGCCGGGCCAACGACCTCGGCTTCGACCACGACGAGGACGCGGCCGACATCGTGCGGCTGCTGCGCGAGTACTGGCGGGCGCACGACTTCCCGCTGTTCTGGTCGGGCCGGGTGATCAGTGACGGCGGGTCGGCGGTGTCCACCGTGGTGCTGCCGCTGCCGGCCGAGGGGCTGGGTGCCTCGGCGTTCCAGGTGAGCCTGCTGGCCACGCTCACCTACGGGGCCAGCCTGGTGTTCGGGCTGCCGGCCGGCTGGGCGGCCAACCGGGCGGCCAAGCGGCCGCTGATGATCGCGGCCGACCTGGCCCGGTTCGTGCTGGTCGTCTCGATCCCGGTGGCCGCCTCGTTCGGCGTGCTCGGCATCGGGCAGCTGTACGCGGTGGCCGGCGCGACCGGTGCGCTGTTCATCCTCTACACCGTCGCGTCCGGCGCCTACCTGCCGGAACTGGTCGGATACGGCGAGCTGGCGAAGGCCAACGCATCGCTCACCGTCGGGTCGTCCACCGCCCAGTCGGCCGGTCCCGCGCTGGGCGGCGTGCTGGGCGGTGCGCTCGGGGCGGCCACCGGGAAGGTGGTGGGGGCCGCCGCCACCCAGGGCCTGGACGCGGTGTCCTACCTGGTCAACGTGGTGCTGCTGCGCCGCATCCTGACCCCGGACCAGCCACTGCCGGCGCGCAAGGCGTCGATCCGGGACGGGTTGCGCGAGCTGTTCGGCCATCCGGTGCTGCGGGCGCTGGCGCTGTTCGAAGGGTTCGGGAAGCTCTTCCTCGGCGCGATCTTCGCCACCCAGGTGGTGTACCTGATCCGGGAGCTGCACGCGCCGGCCTGGGTCACCGGGGTGGTCGCCACCGCGATGTTCCTGGGCGGCTGGCTGGGTGCCTGGCGGGCGAACTGGCTGGCCGACCGGTTCGGCGCCGCCCGGTTGCTCTGGGTGCCGCCGGTCCTGGCCGGCCCGGTGATGCTGCTGCTCTACCCGGTCGCGCCGAGCGGCTGGGTGGGCGTGGTCATGGCCGGCGCCGGGCTGACCGTGGCGATGTTCGCCACCCGGGTCCGGTTGGCCACCGCGATCACCTACCTGCAACAGACCGCCCCGAAACCGCTGCTCACCTCAGTCTTCGCCGCCAACCGGTGGGTCGGGGACTTCGGCGTCCCGTTCGGCGCCGCGCTGGGCGGGGCGCTGGCCACCTGGGATCCGAGGCTGGGTGCCGCGGTCGCCATCGCCGGGTTCACCGCCGTTGCCGCGGGGTTCCTGCTGCCCTCCCCGTTGCGCCGCGCCAAGACCCTCGAGGACATCGACGCCGCCGTGGCACGGCTTCGGCAACGGGCGGGAAGGACCCCATGACCGCCCGAGGCCCGCCCCTTCTCGATGCGTGTCCTCCCCCAACCCATCGAGAAAGGACCACATCCCATGTCCGTCTTTACCGCCCGCCCGGTACACCTGCACCTGGCGTTGACCTACCTGCGGCTGGCCGACCTGGTGTGCCAGACGCTGGCCGACCACGGCGTCGACTGCGCGCCGTTGGTCTGGCTGTCCCGCACCCTCGATGTGCCGGCCGCCGAGCTGCGCACCACCGTGCACTACGCGCTACACCTGGGCATCTGCCCCGACCCAACGGGCCCGGTGCTGTACTGCCTGCCCCGGCAGCCGATCGCGGCCGGCTTCGTGCCGGTGCATCGGGGCGGCCGGATGCTGCTGCGGTTGCCCGGGTGTCGGCTGCGCCCCGCGTTGGGGCTGTCCGGGCAGCGCGTCGGGCCGGTCCCGGCTCACGAGCGTGGCACCACGATCGGCGCCGGCGAGTTGGCGTACACGGTCTGCCGGCTGACGCTGATGGCGGGAAACTGGCTGCCTACCAGCCCCGATCCGGCCAGGTATCTGTTCGAGCTGGTTGCCGAGGCGTGGCGGCACGCTTCGGGCACCCGGCGCCTGGGCGGGTTGGGGATTCACCGGGCCAGCTTCGACACGCCGATCGCGTTCAGCGCCGGTGCGATGACGAACCGGCTGGAGTTGGTCACCAACCGGCACGAGCTGGTCAACGTCTACCCGATCCCGGCCTGCCGGGGTGATCGGTGATGCGGCTGTCGCCTCGCCCGTTGCGCCGGGCCGTGCTGCCGGTGCGCAATCCGCACGGCGTGATCGGGACCGCGACCGTGGTTGCGCCCGGGCTGGCGTTGACCGCACTGCATGTGATCACCCCGGAGCGTCCGGGCTCGCTGTCCCTGGGCTCGAACTACCCGGTCGTCGCGGTCGAGACCCTGCCGGTGGCCGAGTACCACGGGGTGCAGGAGCACGCGCACCGTTCCCAGCGGCGCGCGCAACGCCTGGTCGGCGGCGACATCGACGTCGCGCTGGGCACAGTGGATCTCGTGCTGCTTGCGGTGCCCGGACTGCACGGCCCGGTGCTGTCCCCCCGCGCCACCCCGGTCGAGGTGGGTGAGCACCTGGTCGTGCCGGGTTATCCGGGCGGACACTGGTGTGTCAGCCAGGGGCCGGTGACCGGCGCCGACGAGGCGGACTTCGCGGTTCAGATGCTGCTCGGTCCGGGTGCCAGCGGGGCGCCCGCGCTGGACCGGGACCACCGGCTGGCCGGTGTGGTCACCCTGGACCACGAGGCCGCCACGGTGTGCATCGGCCCGGTACTGGTGTCCACCTTCCTGCAACAGCTGCAGGCGGTGGTCGGATGACCCATCGCCGCTTACACGTACTAATACGATGTTTTGGAACTGCATACCGGAGGAGCTGGGTCAAGCATACTTTACGAACTCTTAGGCTTCGGGTTTTCGGCTGGTCCTTAAATGGCCACCGGCGGGCCGGCCGCGCGATGGTGACGGGCGCCTCATCGGCCATTTCCGGAATCGCTAGGCGGGCTGCCGGTGGCCACATGGAGCGGCCAGCTCAGCCTGGCGCGGTCACCCCGTGGCCACGCTGTGGCCAACTGTCCGGTGGCTCGTGGCCATCAGGGGGCATATCAGTGGCCATATCAATGGCCATCCAAGAAGGCGGCGCCGTGGCCATCCGGCGGCGTCCGGCGCGGTGGCCGGACAGCGCTGGCTGGCCCGGTGGCCGCGGTTGCGCGGAGTGACCGACGGCTGCCGTGACCGCCGGATCCGCGGTCCGTAGGTAAGCCGGGTGACATCTCGGTATGGATTTACGGGGTAACCGTTGATGGCCGTCGCATTGCGCGTCGTGGGCCAGCGCGTCTCTTTACACCCTGTGTGCGGCGAAGACAAGACAACATTATTTTGCGTTTCTTAGACAAGCTCTCTGACGATCTAGGATTATGTTACTGGCAAGTAACTTAGTGAGTGAAGTGGCATGTCGGCGGGCAGGTCTCTTGGTGCTCAATTGTTACTCATGAGTAACTTATATGATGTGATGCTGGTCACAATGATGGCGCGGGGCTGATCAGCTTGCTAGTCTCGACGTCAGCTAACTGATCGACTGGCTGCCTTGGGCGGCTTAGGATGCGCTTCCGCGTGATGTGACCGTGGTCAGCGTCCGACCGGTTGGCAAGCCCCACGTATCGATCGACCAGGCTGTCTACTGCGCCTGTGGATGTTCCTCCGCGTGACCATGACCGTGGCTGGTTCCGATCACCTCAGCAGTTCACTCGGCACTCCCCACGCCCTTCCACGTCTTGGAGCGACACCCGTGAAGATGACCGCGACCTCAGCCGGCAGGCGGTGCATGCGCACCGTCGTGTCGCTGTTGGCGCGCGGGCTGGGGTCGCTCTCGTTCGGGAAGATTTTGCTCGGCGGCGCGTTGGTGTGGATGGCCGCGGCATTCATTTCGATGGGCGCCGGCGCAATTGATTCGAATTCGGTGCGGCACGATGCAAATGCCGCGCCGGTCGAATTGGTGGATTACGCCACGCCGGATTCCGACACCGAGGCCGACGATTCCGATCTGACCAACTCGATCGGATTCGGCAGCGGGAATGTAAAGCCGTCGAAGGTCGGCAACAGCGGCCAGGCGGCCAACGGCCTCGACCCCCGGATGGCCACCATGGCCACGGTTCAGGTGCGGTCGCTGGCGGACATCCGGGCGCGCAACCAATCGGCGGCCACCGCACCGGTCACGGAGCAGGCCGAGTGGCCACTGCTCGATGGCCAGGCGAATGGCCACGGTGGGCAGCCGGCCGGGCAGGGTGTGGCCACAGCGGTGGCCAACGCCGGCGCGAAGGCGGAGCGGTTCGCCGGTTCGCTGACCGACTCGATGGCCAAGACGGTCGAGTCGATCGTGGACCCGGTGATGGACCTCGTGTCCGGTCTGGGTTCGCGCTCCGGTGACTCGCACGGCTCGTCGAACGCCCCGGCTCCGAAGGACCTGGCCCGTGAGGACGTGCAGCGCCGGATCGAGGAGGAGACCTCGTCGGCGCTGGACCGTGCCCGCAAGGCGACCCCGGCCTCCACCGGCTCGACCGCGGCGCCCGCCGGTTCGAAGGGCGGCTCGACGAACGGCACCGAGCTGGCCGACTCGGTCGGCAAGTCGGTGAACGAGTTCGTGTCGGACATGCTCGCGCGGATCGGCAAGTCCGTGTCCGGCTCGACCGGCGAGGTGACCCAGGCGCTCGGCACCGCGCGGGACGCGGTCGCCAAGGCCGGCAGCCAGATCAGGGACGCTGTCGCGGACGCACGCACCGGCCAGCCCCGCACCGAGCACGCCGCCGGCGCCCGGATCGAGCGCGCCGTGGACCGTGCCGACTCGCGGATCAAGCAGGCCGTGGCCCGGGACGGTGCGGCCGACCCGAGCGACGCACGGATCCAGCGGGCCGTTGCCCAGATGCGGCCGACCGTCGAGCGGGCGCTGTCGCGGGCCGACCAGGCCGTCACGCGAGCCAGCCAGGCGGCGGCGCCGACCGGTCAGCTGACCGACGTCGAGCAGCTGCGCCGCCTGGCCGACCAGACCGCCGACAGCGACACCGCGCAGCCGGCTTCCTACGCACGCCAGGCAAATATGAGCCCGGGCAACACCAGCCAGAGCAACCGGTCGAGCGCCAAGGCGCCGTCGGCCGAGCAGGTCGACCAGCTGATGGGCGGCGTGGTCGACCTCGTGTCCGGCATCGTCACCACCGTCGCCGGCAAGCAGGCCGGCGCCCAGACTCACCAGGCCCTCGCTGCCCTCGCCGACCAGGTCAGCCAGGCCCTCGCGGCCAGCAACAAGCTGCCTACCAACGCGAACGGCGGCGGCTCGGACGACCGGTTCACCGCGATGCCCGAGCGGGCGCGCACCAACGGCGACACCCAGCCCGGCCTCACCGGCGACGTGGACCCGACCCGGCCGGAGTTCACCGGCCAGCTCGGCCGCAACGTCGGCGACCGGGGCCGGTCCAGCGAGCTCACCGCGCAGGCCGCGCGCGGCCCACCGGCCGCCGGCAACAACCTCCGCGAGACCCTCCAGAGCAGCGTTGACAACTTCATCGGCCAGCTGACCAAGCTGCTCGGCGTCTCCGCCCCCCAGGCGTCGCAGACCCCGCAGAACCAGGCGCAGGCCGCGGTGAACCCCGAAGACGTTCCCGAAATCCTCGAGCAGGCCTTCGACCAGACACTCGACCAGGTCGGCGACGCGCTCGCCCAGCACTCCCCCAGCCGGAACCCGGAGCACGACTCCGAAGACTCCGCTGACTCGGAGGACATGGGCTACTGGGAGAAGCTCTACTACGACACCTTCATGGCCGAGGCCAAGGCCGCCGGCCAGCAGCAGTCCGCTCAGCAGCAGGGCCAGGAGCAGTCTGCCGGCGGTGACCTGGCCGGCCAGATCACTGACCTGACCCAGGGTTTCGTTTCCGACCTGCTCAAGACTCTCGGCCTCGGCGGTGGCTCGAGCTCCGGTTCCGGCGCCGCGCAGCAAACCCAGCCGCAGCAGCAGAGCCAGCAGTCGCAGGGCCAGCAGTCCGCTGGCGGTGACCTGGCCGATGCGATCACCGACCTGACCCAGGGTTTCGTTTCCGACCTGCTCAAGACCCTCGGCCTCGGCGGCGGCTCGAACTCCGGTTCCGGCACCGCCCAGCAAACCCAGCCGCAGCAGCAGGCGAGTGTTGCCGGGGGCAAGGACCTGGCCGAGGACATCGGCGAGCTGACCGACGACTTCGCGTCCGACCTGGTGAAGCAGATCGGTGGTTCGGCCGCCGGTTCGAACCAGGGCGGTGACCGTGGGCAGCACGACGGCGACCGGCGGCACGAGGGCGACGACGAGAGCGGCCTGCTGGGGTGGCTCGGTGGGTTCCTGAAGGATCTGTTCGGAGACCTCGGGCTGGGTGGCCACGGCGGTGGCTCGCGTGGCGGGGCCGCGCAGGGTGGCGGCAATGCCGAGAGCGGCAATGGCCAGGGTGGCAGGGCGCAGGGCGACCAGGGCGGGCTGGCTGGCAAGATCACCGAGCTGACCAACGGCTTCGTCGGTGACCTGCTGGAGAAGCTCGGCATGGGCGGTGGCTCCGGCACGGGCTCGGCCGGGCAGGCCTCGCAAGGCAACTCCGGGCAGGGCAACTCCGGCTCCGGCGGCAGCGGACTGGCGGAGCGGATCAGCGAGCTGACGAACGGATTCGTCGGCGACCTGCTGGAGCGGCTCGGGCTGGCTGATGGGGGCAGCCCGAGCGGCTCCGGTGGGTCGGGTTCCGGCGCGGGGCAGCAGGCCGGCGGGCAGCAGAGCGGCGGCCAGCAGTCCGGTGGGCAGCAGAATGATCTGGCGAGCCGGATCACCGCGCTGACTAACCAGTTCGTCTCGGAGCTGCTGCAGATGCTGGGCCTCGGCGGCGGCAACACCGGCACGGGCGGCACGGGCACCGGGACTGGCCAGGGCACCGGGACCGGGCAGGGCACCGGCGGGAACGCGGGCAACACCGGCAACGGCGGGCAGCAGGACTCGCGGGCGCAGGGCGCTACCGCGACGCGCAAGCCGGCGGCCGTGACCTCCTCCGGTGCCCCGGAGCTGCTCCCCGCCAACGACGGCAACTACCAGGAAGACCCGTGGAGCACCTGGTTCGGTGGTGACTCCGCGCAGACCACCAACGACGTTCTCCAGGGCCGGTTGAAGGTCGAGCAGAGCGAGCGGAAGCTGGCCGCAGACAAGAAGAAGGTCGCCGCCGGCACGCTCACCAAGGCCGCCTACACCAAGCGGGTCAAGGCACACGACGAGCTGGTCGACGAGGTCGACGCGCAGGCCGCATACCTCTCCCCCGAGCGCAACAAGCTGATCAACGAGTCCGTCCAGGGCGAGTACCAGGTCGTGGACGCCCGCGCCAAGCTGGACAAGGACAAGAAGGCCCTCGCCGCCGGCACCATGTCCCAGGCGACCTACGACAAGCACGCCGCCGCGTACAAGACGTTGCAGCAGAAGGTGTACCCGAAGTCCGGCGAGCTGCGCGAGGCGATCGGGTTCCAGCCGGTGCAGGCCAGCAACAACGATGACGGGGCCGGCGCGAGATGTCAGGCGGACGGCGCGTTCACCTCCTGCTCGACGGTCGCGGTGGACCCGGACACCGGCGAGCTCACCGAGCACCACTGCGTGGCGATGACCGGAGTGTCCGGCTGTGGCGTGAAGGCCGGCTCCGGCGATGTCCGCTCCAGCGCGAAGTGCACCGCGACCGGCTGCAACACCAACGCGGTCTACGACGAGCAGAAGGCCTCCGACAAGTGCAAGGCCGGGCGCTGCACCATCACCGCACTGGCCAACAGCGAGGGCACCGAGACCACCTGCCAGGCCGTCAACGGCTGCCAGGTCGACAACGACGCCCGGACGCTGCCGGGCAGCGTGCAGGCCGGGGCGGCGCGCAAGACCACCGCCGACGGTGACTGCACCAAGAACTGCGCGATCCACGCGGTCGCCCGCACCGACGGTTACGCGGACATCGCCTGCCGCGCCGGCACCGGCCGCTGCTTCGACATCGAGGCCACCGGCAACCAGAACCCGATCGCCGGCAAGGGCGCCAAGGCTCCGGTGAACGGCGGTGGGACGGACGCGGTCGGCCACTGCGACGCCCGCAACGACCGGGGCTGCGTGGTCACCGCCAGCACCAACCTGGGCAGCGACGACACAGCCGCGCGCGACCAGGGCAGTGACAACTACGGAGACGACCTGGCCCGTTGGCTGGGCGGCAACACCGGCGAGCCCGAGACCGCCGCTGCCGCCCAGCCGGCTGCCACCGTCACCGTGGACTGCGAGGGCGGCACCGACTGCGCCGGCGGCGGCACCACCAAGACCACCGCGAAGATCTCCGCCGCCGGTTCCGGCAAGAAGGCGAAGACCGCGACCCGCACCACCGGCTCGACCAACGACTGCAAGATGGTCGACGGCGAGTGCCAGGCAAACTCCACCTCCCGCGCCCGCGCCGAGCAGCACATCACCGAGCCGGCCACCACCCAGCTCGCCTCCTACACCCAGCCCACCAGCGCGAACGGCCAGCCCACCGCCGGTAAGGCCGCTGCGGGCAAGGCCGCCGCCGGTAAGACCGCAGACGGCGAGGCCAACGGCAGCACCGGCAAAGCCGCGAAGCCGGCCGAGCCGACGGTGACCTACACGCTGACCGCAGACAGCACCGGCGACACCTGGATCGGCTGCGACACCGCGACCTGCAAGGGCAACGGTAAGACGGTCACCACCGGCGCCGCCTCGGGCGACATCAAGGGCACCCGCTCCTCCACCGGCACCTCCGTCTGCGACGTGCACGGCGTCGGCGGAGCCTGCGACACCGACGTGAACACCGAGGTCACCAACCGCGACGCCAAGACCGGCCCGGTGAGCGTCTCGCACGCCAACGCCGTGATCGAGTGCGAAGACTCCACCAAGTGCGGCGGCAAGACCAACGCCAAGACCGAGGCGCTCGACACCGCCGTCTCGAAGCACGCGCGCGGCTCGTCTTCCGGGTTCGAGTGCACCGTCACCGGCGGCGGCTGCTCCGGGCAGTCGGTCTCGGACGGTTCCTCTGCCCCGGACTTTGTGATGATCGACCCGAAGACCGGCAAGGTGATCAAGCAGGCCGAGGGTCCGTCGTCCACCTCGACCTCCTCCGGCGTGCTGGACTGCCAGAGCAGCACCTGCTCCGGCTCGATCAAGACCACCGCCGCCGCCTGGGACGGCGCGATCAACGGCGGCAAGCCGCGCACCTCCACCGGCGACGCGGCCTGCCAAGCTGGCGGCGGGTCCTGCCTGGTGCAGTCGGCGTCCACCGCGACCACCGGCCCCGGCGCCGCCTACGCAATCTCCGGTGACGACGCGCAGCTGAACGCCAAGCGCCTCGGCACCGGCCCGAGCGCAGCGTCCGTCTCCGGTTCGCTGCTGCGCTGCGACGGACCGTGCAACGGCCGGGCCACCAGCTCCGCGACCGGCACCAACCCGTCGGTCTCGGCCACCCCGCGCGGCTCCAGCAGCTACGGCGTGTGCGACCGCACCTCCGGCGGCGCCTGCCAGGCGGTCACCAACTCCGCCGCCTCCTCCAGCTCGGACGCCAACAGCATCAAGCCGCTGATCCAGGCCCCTTCCACCAACGCCACGATCCGCACCCAGACCACGGGCAACACCAACGGCAACGGGCAAGGCCAGACCGCCCGTTCCGGCAACAGCGGTGGTGCCCCGGCGCAGGGCGGCGGTGGCCAGCAGGGGCAGCCGGCCACCGCCCCCACAAACGCGCCGGGTTCCTCGGCCAACTCCGGCGGACCGACCGTGCCGGGCGCCTCCAGCTGGTCGATCGCCTCCGCCCTGCTCGACTGCCAGGGCCAGGCCAGCTGCTCCGGCACCGCCCGCAGCAACGCCGAGGGCTCCGACGGCCCGCGCAACGTGCACGCCGGACGAGAGACCCGCGGCCCCCCGGCGGGCAACGGCGAAACCACCGCACGTTGCACCACCGCCCAGAGCGCCTGCGTCGCACAGACCAACTCCTCGGCCGCCACCGGCCAGGTCGTCGCCGACGTGGTCACCGAAAACCTGAAGACCTCCGCCGAGAGCGCCGCCGCACAGGCCGAGCAGCTCCGGCAGGCCGCCACCCAGGCCCAGCAGGCCGCCGCCGCGCCCGGCGCCGCCGCCGCGCAGCGCAAGCAAGCCACCCAGGCCGCCAAGCAAGCCACCGAGGCCGAGAAGGCCGCGAAGGACGCCGCCAAGGCCGCGACCAAGCCGGTCAAGGGCGCCCCGGCCACCCTCGAGCAGTCCTCCGCCACAGCGCAGTGCCAGGGGCTCGGCTGCCAGGCCGCCACCACCGGCAACACCGGCGGCGCCGCCGGCAAGGCACACACCCAGGCCGACTGCACCGCCAGCACGAACGGCTGCACCGTCGCCAGCGAGGTGCTCGCGCAGACCGGCCGCGACTCCGGCCAGGCCGCCAGCACCAAGAAGAACGCGAAGAACCTGCCCGGCTACACCGGTTCCGGTCAGGCCACCTCCACCCTGGCCTGCCCGGACGCCGGCTGCACCGGCAAACTCACCGGCAACGCCAACACCAGCGGCGGCCTGGGGCCGAAGACCCAAGCCACCCGGTCGAACGCGAAGGGCAACACCGCCTGCGACGGCACCGGCCCCTGCCAGGCCCAGATCACCGCCAACTCCTCCACCTCCGGCACCGCGCCGAGCGTGAACAAGCAGCAGCGGTTCGTAACCACCTCCGTCCAGGTCGGCGCCACCTGCGACAACGGCACCAAGACCGGCTGCAAGACCCACGCCGAGTCCAAGACCACCGCCACCGGCGCCAAGCGGGTCAAGGGCAACGGCACGTCGAACTGCACCACCGCCGGGATCTGCCAGACCAGCACCGGTGGCTACACCGCCGCCGACACCGCCGAGATCAACGCCGGCTGCGCGGGCACCGGCTGCCACACCCACACCACGGGCAACGCCCGCGCCACCGACGGACCCACCCACGCCACCCACGCAGCGCACTCGCGCACCGACTGCACCGCCGGCGCCATGGGCCAGTGCGCCGGCTCCAGCCGGGTCGCCGCCAGCGCCGCCGGCACCCAGGTTTCCGCCACGTGTGACACCACCAAGGGCGGCAAATGCGACTCCGACTACTCCGCCTCCAGCCACGCCCGCGACGGCGCGGCCAAGGGCGACGGCACCTGCGGCGACCACGGCAACGGCTGGTGCGGCACCAGCGCCACCGCCCAGGTCCAGGGTGGCGCGGTCTCCGCCTCCTCCAGCTGTCAGGGCAGCAAGGGCTCGAACTGCCACCACTCCGTCAGCGCGGACGCGGGCGCCTCAAGCACCGGCGCATCGGCCAACGTGCACGGCGGCACCTCCGGCACCTTCGGTTCCGACTGGGTCACCGTGTCCGCCCAGGCCGACGGCAACGGCAAGAACGCGAACGCGTCCATCAGCTGCCAGGGCAGCAGGGGCATCAGCTGCTCCGGCAGCTGGTCGGTGAACGCGCACGACTTCGCCGGTGACCCGAACAAGAAGAAGAGCTGGGCCGAGGCCAACGCGCACGACTCCGGCGGCCTCAACGGCCCGGGCACCTCCGGCGGCTGGGTGTCCGCGAACGCCAGCGTCACCCGCAACGCGGACGGATCGGTGGACGCGGTGGCCACGGCCGACTGCTCCAACCCGGCGCACTGCACCCGCCGCTCCGACGCCTACGCCGAGACCAGCCACAAGGGCGCCAACCACGGGCCGACCGAGCACAAGGACGGCGGCTACTTCACCTCCAACGGCGCCGGCCGCTGCCACAGCAACGGCGCCGGCTGCGGGGTGCACGCGTGGGCCGACGACCAGAGCGGCGGCGCCGAGTGCGTCAAGGGCCTTGACTGCTCGGGCTTCAAGCAGACCGCCGGCGGCAAGGCCGTGTTCCACAAGACCGCGGACTCGCTGGCCGAGCAGCGCGCCGCCCGGGAACGCGCCGCGCGGCAACAGCAACAGAGCGGCGGCAAGAAGGGCCAGAACGTCAGCGGCAAGGACGGCAAGCGCGTCTCGGCCGACGAGCTGGGCGACGGCCAGACCGGGGTGGACGCCCGGATCACCGACATGGCGGCACCGCCGGAGCTGAAGAAGAACGGCAAGGACGACGTCCTGATCCAGTTCACCTCGCCCGGCGCCAAGGGCAAGGACGACACGGTCACCGGCGTGGTCTGCCGGGACTGCGCGGACGGCAAGAAGGTCACCGGCCCCGACGGCCAGACCATGACCTACCACGACAAGGGCGGCAAGCGCTCGGTCACCGTGACCAACCCGGGCATCCCGGGCAGCAAGAGCGACGACCGCGCCACCGGCGGCACCCGCGCGGCCATCGCCAAGGACCGCGCCGGCAACCACACCGCCGAGGTGCGCGGCGGCGGCAGCGTGCACGACGGCTACAGCGGCTCCACCATCGACGTGCCGGACAGCTCCAGCGGTTCCTTCAAGCTGGCCAGCCACCACAGCTCGTTCGAGGCGAGCTGCCCGAACGGCTGCTCCGGCGCCGTCGGCCACGACAAGAAGATGGACAAGGTCGAGCTCGACAACGCCAAGAACGTGCACATCGTCGCCCGGGACGCGGCCGGGCACGCGGCCCAGGCCACCTGGGACGGCAAGGGCAAGTTCACCACCGCCGAGGGCCACGTCATCACCGCGAACGGCGACGGCAAGCCCACCAAGAAGCACCCGCTGGCCAACTCCAGCTCGGTGGTCACCCCGGGCATCGACGGCCCCGGCGAGTTCCACGTCTACGGACAGACCGGGTCGATCAGGCTGGCCGACGGCCGGGGCGTGGAGCTCACCAAGCTGGCCGCCGGCCCGGGCTCGACCACCGTCGTGAAGCCCGGCGCCGGCGACTACCTGAGCGCTACCACCGGCGTCGGCGGCCACCTGGCCTGCGTGGGCCCTTGCGCCCGGTACTCCCCCGACAGCAAGCTGCCCGGCAGGCCGGGCGGCGACGACGCCTGGCTGAAGTACCGCGCCTGCAGCGCGCGCTGCTCGATCTACGAGCAGTTCGCCGACCCGGACAACAGCAAGGCGCCGAACGGCTACGTGCGCGTGAAGATGCTCGGCGACGGCGAGTTCACCTCGCTCACCGCGAACGGCGGGACGCAGAACTGCGACGGCAAGGGCTGCACCTTCACCCAGACCATGCCGAACGCCAAGGGCGAGGGCGGCGGCGCGATCTGCCAGGTGGGTTCCGCCGGCGGCCACTGCCACGGCAGCAACATGAAGGGCCAGTACCAGAACTGCGAGAAGGCCGGCTGCGGCACGGTGCTGCTGTACCCGACCAAGGACGGCCACAACGAAGGCCGGGCCTGCCTGACCGGCAGTAACTGCACGGGCAAGGGTCCGCAGCTGAACGACTACGTCAACTGCGACCAGGCCTGCCCGCTGGTGCTGGCGGGCAAGGACTACTGGCGCACCCCGACGAACAGCGCCGTCGACAAGGAGCTGGCCACGGCGCTGAAGGACGTCGGGGCGAAGCTGGGGCCGCACGGCGAGCTGCCCAGGCTCAAGCCGGAGCAGCTCAACCAGCTGAGCGCGAAGGACCGCAAGGCATACGACAACGAAACCAAGCTGTCCGACACGGATGCCGCGCTGTTCACGCTGGCCGGCGTCACCGCCGAGGGCAACCTGCGCAAGGAGGTCAATGACCTGAGCGGCAAGGTGCCGGGTCTGAACAAGGCGCTGGACAAGCTCGAGGCGGCCAGCAAGAACGGCATCGACCCGAGCGAGCTGACCTACGACAAGGACGGCAACGTCACCGGCGGCAGCCTGGCCGACGAGGCGAACACGATCAACAAGGCGTTGGCGCAGAGCTCGGACCTGCAGCGCGACTGGGGCATCGTGGACGGCCTCAACCAGCTCTACGACAACCCCCAGTTCAAGCCCAGCAACTACACCCCGGACGGCACGCCGAAGGTCGACTACGACTACATGCGACTGGCCAAGGGCACCACCGGCGTGGACCAGGACCAGCTGGCCAAGGACATGGGCCTCAAGCGCAAGGAGCTCGACGAGCCACGCCTGGGTCCGGACGGCAAGGTGCAGCTGCCGGGCACCACGTTCGAGGACGCCGGCGGCAAGCTTTCCAAGAAGGACCAGGTCAAGGCCGACGCCGCGCAGACCGCCGAGCTGGCGCTGCGCCCGCTGCAGGCGGATAACGACGAGAAGCTGATTCGGCTGGGTGACCGGCAGCAGACGCTGAACAGCCAGTCCGAGAAGCTGAACAAGGAGATCAACTCCTTCAACCGCACCGGCAAGGGCGGCCAGTCCGAGGGCGACCGGCTGAACGCCCGCGCGAAAGAGCTGGACCGCCAGCAGAAGGCCCTGGACAAGGACAAGAAGGACGCCAAGACCGAAAAGTCGAACCTGACCAAGGCCGGCGAGACCGTCGAGGGCATGAAGAACAGCCTGCCCGGGGTGAAGCCGAACACCGACGCCACCCGCAACGCGGACATGCAGGTCACCAGCGAGTCCAAGGACAGCGTGCTGAACAAGCGGCTGCGCATGTGGAACGACCTGGAAAACCGGGCCACCGACTTCTCCAAGGACCTCAAGGCCACCAAGCGCACGACCGAGAAGGCGCTGGCCAAGAACCAGATCGACCCGCTCGCCGGGTTGGCCGGGATCGGCTACAACGCCGACGCGCGCGACCTGTCACTGCGCCGCAAGGCCAGCCCGCTGGGCGCCAACAAGCTGCCCAGCCAGGGCCCCGACTTCCTCTGGGCGAAGAACGCGGTCAAGCACTACGACGAGCTGCGCAAGTACGACGGCAAGCTGGCCGACTACTTCCACAAGCACTTCAAGGGCGACCCCTACGAGGGCAAGGACGCCAAGGACCGACTGGCCCAGTTCGCCGCCCTGGGCAACCCGAAGCAGCTGGAACACCGGTTCTACCGGCCCACCAAGATGACCGACGGGCAGCTCAAGGCCGCCGACAAGCAGCTCGAGGACGTCGACCTACGCAAGAAGATCAAGGGCTGGTCGAAGGACGGCGCGGTCTACCGCGTGCCCACGCTGATCCGCAAGGACGGCAAGTGGCAGTGGATGGACATGTACATGGTCAAGAAGGGTGGCGACACCCGGTTCTATGACCCGAAGGGCGCGCACTACGGCTCACTGAAGGACTTCCGGGAGCACAACGAGATCCTCGGTGAGCACGACCGGATCATCTCGCCGGAGGATCTGGGGTCCACCAGCGGCAGGCTGAAGCTGGTCGACCAGTCCGGCAAGTATGTCTCCGGCTGGACCAAGTTCAAGAACGGCGCCATGGGCGTGGCCACCTTCGTGGGTGTCGCGGCGATGTTCGTCGGCGGCACGATCGCCGCGGCCACCGGCGTGGGTACCCCGTTGGCGGCCGCGCTGTGGAGCGGGGGGATCGCGCTGGCCACGGTCGGTGGCGCGTACTTCGCCGGTGAGGCCGCGAAGAGTTCCATCTCGCACTGGAAGCACGGCCAGCCGCAGCAGGCGTCCGACTGGTTGGTGATGGGTGCCTCGGTGCTGCCGGCGGTGGGCGCCGGGTTGCGGCCGCTGGCCACCGGCGCGGCGTCCCTGCTCGGCGTGGGCACCCGGACCGCCACCGTGGTGGGCAGCCTCGCCGCGAGCACCGCCAACGCGGGCGCGCTGGGCATCTTCGGCTACGAGAACTACCACGCCACCGGGAACCTGATCCACAACTGGAACAACCTGAGCCTGGGCGACAAGATCAGCGGCGGCGTCATGGTCGGCATGGGCTGGGTCGGCCTGGGCATGGGTACCGCGATGACCGTCGGCCAGGTCGGCGCCGAGTTCGGTTGGATCACCCGGTACGCCCCGTCGTCGGCTACCCGGCCGAACCCGAGCCAGTGGGACAACTTCGGCGGCTTCTCCCGGGATCCGTTCTCCCTCCGGGCGCCGTACTACCGGATCACCAACCCCGAGCCGATGTTCCCGATGCCCGGCCGCCAGGCCAGGTCGAACTGGCGCACCGGGCCGGAGATGACCGCCACGTACGGCGGCGGTTCCGGCGCGATCAACGCCAACGACCCCGGGAACGGCCGGAACACCGGCGCCACCGACCCGGTGTTCGAGTACGTGCGCGCCTACCGGGCTCTGCACGGGGAAGACCCGCACCTGAGCTCCATCGCCGCCGAATTGACCAACCGGTCCCACATCCGGGTGAGCGAGGAGGACGTGGCGACGGCGCTCAACAACGCCGGTAACCCGGACTTCCAGGTCGCCCAGGACGGCACCGTGACGAACGGGCGCGGCGCGCGCACCGACGGGACGTTGGACCAGATCCGCTCGATGCTGGATGAGCCGGAGAGCTACAACGCGTTCGGCGGCTTCAAGTGGAACCGGTTCCGCGCCCCCAAGCCGCGGGGCGAGAGCCCCTTCGCCACCCCGGCGGAGCAGGGCCGGGCCGGCCAGAACCCGGTCGCCGAGACCCCGGCCGCGCCGGAGGGCGAGGTTCCCGGGACGGCCGCCGCCGGTGGCCCGGCCGTCGCCGCCAACACCCCCGGCTCACCGGCCCAGGCCCAGGGCGGCCAGAACCCGGCCGGTGCCGGCCAGGCCCAGCCGAACGGCGGCCAGGCCCAGGCGGGCGGCCCGGTCCCGGGCCAGACCACTGGTACGGCTTCGCCGCTGAACACCGGTACCGGCGCTGGCGCCTCGCAGGGCACCGGCTCCGGCGCCCAGCCGAACACCGGTGCCGGCCCGACGCAGAACACCGGTGCCGCCCCCGCGCCGGCCTCGGACGGCCCGGCTCGCGCCGGTGGCGCACCGCGCGCGACCGGCGGCGCCGACACCGGCGCTCCGGGCGCGGCGCCGAGGGGCGAGGCCAACGTCGGTGGCGATGTCCGCCCGGCCGGTGCTCGGCGCGACTTCACCGCCGCGGCCACCGAGCAGCACGGCATCCCGGGCGCCGGCAGTGCCCGCAGCTCGGACACCGGCCCCGGCACCGACTCCCTCGCTGCGGCGGCGAGCCCCGACTCGGCGCCCGCGCCCACCCCGGAGATCCCGCGTCCCCCTGGCGACACCGGCGCGGGCTCGGCCGACGGCGCGGCCGGAAGCGGCGGGCACTCGGGCTCCGGCGAGCTCAGCGGCCACGCCCCCGAGCGCCCCCAGTCCCCGAACCCGGGCAATGACCAGCAGAACCCGTGGGCGCCGCCGCGCGGCGCGGGCGGCCGGGAAGGCGCCACCACCCAGCGCGGCCACGACGACTCGGGCGGCGTCGGCCCCGAGCCGGAGCCCGGCAAGGGCGAGCTGGTCCCCGACGCACCCGAGACCGAGGTCCGCGCGCCCCAGGTGGACGGCGACAACCCGCACACCATGGAGCCCAGTACCAGCGGCACGGACATCCACGGCCCACCGGATCCCGCCGCGAACCCAACCACTACTTCTCACCACACCGGCGACACGTCACGGCCCGAAACCGCCGTGTCGGGCGCCGACACCACACCGCGGTCCACCCACGACGGGTCGCGGCCCACCACAGACCTCGAAAACGGACCCGCCGCCGCGGCCGACGAGGGCTCCCGGCCCCGGTCGTCCGAGGGCGACGAGGGTTCGCCGTACGGCACGCTCGACGGCGACGAGGGCGAACTGCCCTGGTCGTTCGAAGACGACGGCGCACCTTGGTGGTCCGACGGCGACGAGGGCTCCCCGCCCTGGTTGTCCGAGGGCGACGACAGCGCACCAATGCCGTACGCGCCGGATGGCGACTACGGCGCTCCGGTGCCGCACACGCCGGATGGCGACTACGGCCCGCTGCCGTACACGCCGCACGGCGACGACGGCGCTCCGATGCCGCACGTGGCCGAGGGGCCTTCGGCGACGCCCGCCGCGAAGCCCGCCGACCCCGGCGCCGCGCGGCTCGAGCGCGCGGAGGCTGCCGCTAAGACGGCCCGGGCGGCCCACATCAAGGCGCAGATCAACCGCAACCGCGCCCCGCGCGAGGAGCTGCCCAAGGCGGACGCGGCCCTCGAGCGAGCGAAATGGGACGAGATCGTCGCCGAACACGAACTCAAGATGGCGACCGAGTTCCAGGACGTGCAGGCCACGCTGGAGGCGGCCACGCTCTACCGCGAACGGTACGACGCGGGCAGGAACGAGAACGACGGCTACGACTTCGGCACTGTGGACGCGCTGCCCACCAAGAAGTTCGCCAAGCTGCCGGAAGAGGTCCGCTGCGCCTACGTCTGCGAGGTGCACAAGCGCACCACCGGCGAGGACCCGTACGAGGTGCAGACGGCCGGCGCGCTGATGCTCAGCCGGAACAAGGCGACGGCGCGGGAGACCGTCACCTTCATCGGACAGATGAAGCGCATGCCCCAGGGCCTGGTGCTGGAGATGCTCACCGGTGAGGGCAAGACCCTGGTGGTGCGGCTGTCCGCGGGTATGCGGGTGCGCGCCGGCGAGAAGGTCGGTGTGGCCACGCACGCCCACCCGCTCGCCGAGAAGGCCTACAACGACGCCCTGGCTTTCTTCACCGCGCTGCGGGCCAAGTCGGCACTGATCGAATCCGGCCCGGAGGTCAGCCGGGGCGAGGGCAGCGACACCACCCCGGACGGCTACCTGGCCTCCGAAAAGCGGCTGAAGAACCTGGAGGACGTCCAGGAAGCCGACGTGGTGTTCGGCTCGGCCCGTGACTGGGTGACCAGCTGGCAGCGCGGCCTGCGCAACAAGGCCGAGGCCATGCCCAAGCGGCACATGATCCTGGACGAGATCGACATGCTGGCCATCGACTGGGGGCGCACCGCCTACCTGCTGGGCACCGTGCTGCCGGGTTCCGCGCGGGACGCCACGGAGCTGATCGAGGCCGGCAAGCTGGCCGCGAAGCTGGAGGCGGGCGACTTCAGCCGCACCCGCTGGACCAACCGGGCGTACATGACGGAGGAGCAGGCGCACAACTTCGCCAAGCGCATCGAGCTGGACCACGAGCTGACCCCGCAGCAGCGCGAGGACCTCGCCGACTTCGTCGAGTCGAGGCGGCACCGGCTGGGCCGCGAGTTCGTGCTGGACGGCGACTTGGTGATCATCATCGAGCGGGACAGCGGGCAGCGGCAGAAGGGCCAGGTGTGGGAGCACCACCCGCTGCTGGAGGCGATGCACCTGAAGACGGTCAAGCCGGGCCTGCGCACCGTGTCGCGCAAGACGCTGTACCAGTTCCTCAAGGCGCAGCACTCCTACCAGGGCGTCACCGGCACCGCGAAGTCCTCCGCGCGGACGTTCGGGAAGGTCTACGGGCTGTTCGTGCGCAGCCTGCCCACCAACAAGCCCCGGCTGCTGCAGGAACTGGACCCCCGGTTCTTCGGCAACCAGCAGGACCTGTGGGACCAGGTCATCAAGGACATCAAGGAGCTGCACGACGGGCGGGTGCCCCGGCCGTGGATCGTGGGCATCCGGGATGTGATCGACAGCATCGCGTTCTTCAACCAGTTGATCGAGGCCGGGGTGAAGAGTGCCCGGCTGGTCAACGCCGACACCCGCTTCGAGCTGAACGAGAAGGTGGCCACGGCGCGGGCCGGCGAGCCGTACTCGGTCACCGTGGTGACCGGCAAGATGGCCCGGGGCACTGACGTGCTGCTCGGCGGCGACTGGAGGTTCGGCCTGCCCGAAAACGCCTCGCTGCGGCTGCAGAAGCTGGCCAAGGCGCAGGCCGAGGAGGTGCTCAACTGGCTGGACAGCCAGGGCGGCGGGCACGTCGAGATGCTGAATATGTTCGGTTCCCGGCGGGCCTCGGAGCAGTTCGGCGGCCGGTTCGGCCGGCAGGGCCAACGCGGCAGCTGGCGGGAGTCCATTGGGCTGCACGACGAGGAACTGGTGATCCATGCGCCCGCCGCGCAGCTGGAGGAGCTGCAGGGCAAGTACCGCAACGGGGAGATCCCGTACAAGTCGGAGGACTGGTACGCCGCCAAGGCGCTCTACAAGAAGGCCCAGAGCAACGCCGACAAGCAGCGGCTGCGGGACCTGAAGAACACCCTGAAGTGGTTCAAGAAGCCGGCCAACGTCGTCTACCACACGACGACCAAGCAGGCGCCGAAGGAGGGCACCCCGGAGGCCGCCCGCGCCAAGGACATCAACGAGGCGGCGGCCCGGGCGCAGCGGGCGCACAACCAGCTGAAGGACACCCAGGCGGCGTACGCGGCGGCCAGCGCGCTGAACGGGGGGTCGCTCGGCAACCTCGGCGACACCTGCACCGCCATGTGCGCCAAGCAGCAGGAGCTGACCGACGCGCTGCACGCCTACCGGGAGCTGGTGGACCCGGAGGGCGCCGCCGAAGCCGCCGCCGCCGCCGAGAAGGCCCGGACGGCCGACCCGGACGCCACGCCGGGCGACGGCCGCGAGCTGCGGCTGACCGTGGCCAAGGTGGTGGAGGCGCACAACCTGGCGCTCAGCGGCCACTACGACGAGGCGATCGCCCTGCTCGACGGCATCGGCACCGACGCCGAGCTGGTCGACACGATCAGCAGGTCGGGCTGGGCCGGCGCGGACTGGGTCGCCCTGGAGGCGCTCAACGCCATCGCCACGGTGCGCGCCGTCGCGCTGATGGGCGCCACCCCGGGCGGCACCTCCGAGCACCCCGACTACGTGGCCGGCATGATGGACGACGAGAACGCCTTCTACCGGCTGGCTCACCTGGTGAACACGTTGCCGCCGGAATTGGCGATCACCGTCACCAGCAAGATGGAGGCCGAGGTCCGGGAGCTGCGCGAGCTGATCGCCCGCTCCGCCGACAGCTACCGCAACACCGCCGAGCTGATCGACCGGGGCGGCGTGGACCCGGCCACCATGATCGCCACCCTGGTGCTGGCCGGGCGCGCGCTGGACCAGGGCTACGAGGGCCTGCGCGCGTCGCTGCGGGACGCCGGGTTGAGGCTGGCCCAGCTGGAAGAGTGGCAGCTGTACCTGCTGGTCAACTACGCCAAGGGGTACAGCATGGCGTCGCTGGCCAGCACCCTCGGCATCAGCCTCAGCGACGCCGAATGGCTGCTGGATGAGACGCTGCGCACGCTGTCCACCAGCAACGGCACCGGCCGGTCGGTGCTCACCGAGCACGTGGCCCGCACCCTGGTGCGCCGCGAAGTTGTCGACCAGAACGCCGAGGAGGCGTGGCTGGAGATCCACAGCCGGATGCTGGCGTACCGCAACGGGCTGCACCCGATCGAGGCCGAGCTGTGGTGGAACCTGGAGGACAGCATCGAGTACCTGCTCGACGAGCTGCCCGAGTCGGTCACTGCGGACCAGGTCGACGAGCTGTACCGGCTGCTGATCAAGAACCGGATCACCACGGCGCACCAGGCCGAGGCGCTGAGCAGCACCGAGCTGACCCACCTCGGGTTCACCGACGAGCAGCGCAGCATGCTGTGGGACGCGCTGCGTGAGCTTGGCACGGCGGAGCGCGGGGCCGACTCCGGTCCGGCCCGGGGTCCGTCGGTGGACCGGGGCTACGCGCTGTTCAACACGCTGAACTCCGCGTGGGGCCACCAGGAGCTGTTCGCGGCGTTCTCCCTGGCGCTGGGCATGCCGACGCTGCCCGGCCCGGTAATCGAGGCGCGGCTGGAGACGCTGCGCAACGCCCTGGGGCTGGACCGGCTGACCGAGCACGCGGACGGGGTGCGGCTGGAGGGTGCGCACGGGCCGCACTACCTGCCGGTGCTGCTGGCCTACGCGGGCATCGGTCCGGTGGTCATGCCGGGGCTGACCGACGACGCCCGGGACGCGGCCCTGCTGGCCCTGGACACGGTGACCACCCACCTGCGCGGCGCCCCCGCCCCGGCCCCCGGCACCCCGGGTACTCCGGGTGCGCCGGCCCTGGGCACGCCGGGCGCCCCGGGTGCGCCGACGCCCGGTACGCCCGGCACACCGACCCCGGGTACTCCGGGTGCGCCGGCGCCCGGCACGCCGACCCCGGGTGCGCCGACGCCGACGCCCGCGCCTGCCCCTGAGCCGGGTCGAGGTGGCGGCGGTTCCGGTGGCTCTGGCTCCGGCTCGCGCGGCGACCGGCGGCGCACGCTGATCCACGGCACCTGGGCGCTCGGCCTGATCACGGGCGGCGTGGCGGCCGGCGGCCTGCTGGCGGCCGGCCTGGCGATCAACGCGGCGGTGCTGTTCTTCGGTGTGGTCGCGGCCGCACTGGTCCTGCTGGTGATCCCGCCGATGCGGGGCGCCGCGTCGACCCGGGGCCCACCGAGCACCACCGTGCTACTCGCGGCGGTGCGCAACCTGCCGACCGCGATCGTCACCGGCGCGGTCTTCGCGCTGGTCTTCGGGGTGGCCCCGGCCGTGGTCGCGGCGACCCTCACGCTGATCGGGCACACCGTGCGCGCGCTGTTCGGCGCCACCGGCAGCCGCACGCTCGGCCACTTCGCCGGCAGGCTGTTCGAGCTGCTCGGTCAGATCTCCATCCCGATCGTGGTGAAGGTGCTGATCGCCACCGACCTGGGCATGTACCTGCTCACCGGGCCTTCGCTGCCCGGCATGCGCTGGCTGTCCGCCGACCGGCTGGCGCACTGGCTCACCCTGAACGTCGACGAGTACGGCGCCCACGCCTGGTGGCAGGCGCTGACTAGCGGCTTCCTGCACGGCGGCACGCTGCACCTGGCCAGCAACCTGATCACCCTGACGATGATCGGCGGCCTCGCCGTCAAGCGGCTGGGCTGGCAGAAGTTCCTAGGTGCGTTCCTGGTCGGTATCGCCGGCGGCTCGCTGGCTACCGTGTGGCTCGCGCACCAAGGCGCCGGGTTCCTGCAGAACGGCAACTCACTGGTCGGCGCCTCCGCCGGTGTGTTCGCGGTGCAGGGCGCGCTCGCGGTGACCGAGTTCCTGAACAACGAGCGCACCGCCACCTGGAAGCTGATCGCGGCCAACCTGGTATTCGGCTACCTGCTCAGCGCCCTCGGCGTGATGAACGTGTCGATCGCCGCGCACCTGGGCGGCCTGGCGGCCGGCGGCGGCCTGGCCTTCCTGCTGGCCAGCCTCCGCCCGGGCAGCGTGATGATCACCCGGAACACCCGCGGCGGCGGCGGCGCGCTGGGCGACGTCAACGCCGCCGAGGCCGCCGAGTTCGCCGCGCTGGTGCCGGCGCTGCTGTACCACGCGGCGCTGCCGGAGGAGCAGACGTTCCCGCACGGGCTGCTCCCCGGCGTCCCGCTGGTGCTGCTCGACCCGAAGCGGGCGCTCGAGCTGCTGCCCGCGCACCTGGCCGACCTGCCCGGCCGGTTGGAGCTGTTCACCTGGTGGCACGAGGTGCTCGCGCCGAACGGCAAGACGATCGCGTTCGCCCCGCGCTGGCGGGAACTGAACGAGCTGCCGCTGACCAGGGCCGACTGGGAGGCGATCGCCGGGCACGAGGGCGAGCACCTGCGGGAAGGCCGCTGGGCCGACCACGGCACCCACGCCGGCTTCGACGACCTCGCGCACCGGGCGGACAACGACCGGCTGCGCAAGCGGCTGGCCCGGGCCCGGGGCGAGCGGACCGGTGCCGAGCCCGCCCAGCCGAGCCAGGCCGGTTCCGAGCCCGCGCCGAGCGCCGGAGCGCCGAGTCTGACGCTGCGGACCGACGACGGCCGCGAGATCACCGCGACCCCCGGACGGCCGCTGCACATCGGGCGCTGGCCGCTCGCCGACGTGAACATGAGCCACTCGGTGGTGTCCCGCCGGCACGCCGTCATCGAGTTCGACGCCGACCGGGGCGCCTGGGTGCTGCACGACGCCGGTTCCACCAACGGCACCTACCTCGGCCGGGAGCGCGTCCGCCGGCCGGTCGAGCTGCGCAACGACATGACGATCGGCCTCGGGCGGCGTGGAGCAGCGGACCTCGTCGTCAGCATCACCGGTAGCGTCGAACCGGCCGGCGGGGTCGAATCGTCCGGCGAGCCCACAGCCCGGGCGGGCGACCCGTTCCGGCTGGTGTCCGA
The DNA here is from genome assembly GCF_039543365.1 of Actinospineispora eucalypti. Taxonomy (NCBI): domain Bacteria; kingdom Bacillati; phylum Actinomycetota; class Actinomycetes; order Pseudonocardiales; family Pseudonocardiaceae; genus Actinospineispora; species Actinospineispora eucalypti. Next base: position 50,669 of record NZ_BAABJP010000052.1, on the reverse strand, counting down.
CGAGCAAGGGCTGCCGACCTGGCTGGACCCGCTGTTGGGCGGCCGGTCGCCGAGCACCGGTCGGGTGGCGCGGGTCAAGGTCCGCGGCGGTTCCGGCTCCGGCTTCCTGTGGCAGGCCCAGGACGGCGTCGGCGTCGTGGTCACTAACCGGCACGTCGCCTACGACCCCGAGACCGGCCGCCAGCGCCCCGGTCTGATGGTGATGCTGCGGACCGCCGATCGCCGGATTACCGCAGTGCCGACGGTGCTGCCCGCCCCGTCGATGAGTGCGCTGCTGGCCGCGCTGGGCCTCGAAGGCCTCGCGGACGGGATCAGCGATGCCGCGTTCGTGAGCGGCGCCGCCGGGCTGGACGTCGCGGTGCTGTTGATCGAGCACCCGGGTTTGCCGAACGTCCCGGAGCCCCGGGTCGCCGGCTGGCCCGCGCACCGTACCCGCGGGTACGTGCAGGGCTACAGCACCCGGCCCGGCTCCGACGGCACCGGCGTGCGGACCAACGGCGACGTGCCGGTCGTCGGTCGGATCGTGGTGGGGGCACGCCGGGGCGAGGGCGCCTTCGACCTGGTGTTCCAGCGGCGCGGGTTCAGCGGTGGCGGCTCCGGTGGCCCGCTGTTCATTGAGGGCGACGGTGGGGATGCCCTGGTCGGCCTGGCGATCGGCCGTTACGGGCCGCGAGGCTCGGCGTTGGGCGTCGGGGTGCCGGCCGGCGCGGTCCGCGCCTTCGTCACCACCAGCGTCCGGCGCGGTGGCTTCGGTCTGCCGGGGCTCGGCGCGATGGTGGCCGGGGTGGCGCTGCTCGGCGCGGTGACGCTGGTGCTCGGACTGGTCGGTGGCGCGGGGCACCCGATGCTGGCGATGACGCTGCCGTTCGGGCAGCGGCCGCAGGCCGAGCCGCATGACCAGGTCCGGATTCGGGAGATGACCCGTGACGACGGCCACGCGGTGGAAACGGTGTTCGCCGGCATGTCGCTGGCCAGCCGGTTCCGCCGCTTCGACGAGAACCTCCCGACGCTGACGCCGCAGGTGCGGCGGGAGCTGCTGAACATCGATGGCCGCCGTCGCGTGGCCCTGGTCGCCGAGGTGCCGGCCGGGGACGAGTGGCGGGCGATCGGGATCGTCCGGTTCGAGGCTGACAACGAGGAAACCGGCCAGGTCTTCTTCGAGGTCGTCGACGATCGCCACGGCATGGGCATAGGGACCAGCTTGGTGCGCGCCATGGTTGGGCGCCTCGCCGATCTCGGCTACACGGAGTTCTACGGGCTGGTCCTGTCGAACAACGAAGCCACGATGGCGGTGGCCAGGCGGCTGTTCCCGGCGACGGCCCGGGAGCAGCGGCAGGGCAACGGCCTGCTGCGGGTGACCGTGCCGCTGCCTTCTCTCACGCGCGCCCCGACCCGCTGGCTGAACGGACTGCGGGCCGAGCCGACGCCGGACGGCGGGACCAGGCTGGTCAGCGCCGACGGGACGCCGGCGGTGCCCGGCGGGCTGAGCGGGTTCGTCGCGTCAATTCCCGGCTACCACGGCGTCGCGGAGGTCTCCCCCGAACTGGTTCAGGAGTACATGCGGTTTGCCCGCGCTCTGCCGGCCAAGCACGAGCCGTCCGTTCCGGCCGCCGGACCTGACACCTACCTGACCGGGATCGTCACGCCCGCGCGGCTCGGGGTCGGCGTGACCGAGACCAGGCCGGGGCTGCTCAAGGCGTTCCTCGACCAGGTCCGCTGGACCGGTGGGCGCAATCCGTTCACTTCCGCCGGGGCTGTTGTGGTCGCGCTGGCCGGCGGAGTGGCGCTGGCACTGGGACTGGTCGGTGGCGCGGGGCACCCGATGCTGGCGATGACGCTGCCGTTCGGGCAGCGGCCGGAGATCCCGGCCGGGGCGCCGGTGGTTCACCGGGTCACCTTCGAGGACGCCACCGCCACGATGCTGACCCTCGGGGCGACCGACACTTGGTCCGCCCAGCAGGCTCTGCGTCGGCTGGGACGGATCTTGTCGCGGGCGCGCGGCGAGACCGGGCTGCCGGTGCTGGCCGGCGCCCCGGAGACGGTCGTGGTCGTCGGCAGCCTCATGGGAGACCCGACCGTTGCATTCACCGCCCGGCACCCCGAGCACGCCCCGGACGGTGTGACCCTCGTCCCGGCCTACTGGGCGCGCACGATCAACGATCTGGTCGCGGCCAGACGGCTCGCCCCGGACTTCCCGGCGCGGCTGTTCGCCGACGCCGAGTTCGGGCAGGCTCCGGCGCTGCTGACCGAGCTGACCGACGCGCTGCGCGCTCACCTGACCGCCGCGGTGCCGGCCGGGCGGCGCGCCGGGCTGGCCCAGTGGTCGGAGGAGGAGCTGGCGGAGTTCCTCGCCGTCCCCGACTACGCCGATCGGGTCCGGGCGATCTGGGCGGCGCAGGGCTTCGCCGGCCGGCCGACCCCGGTCGACGCCGCCGAGGCGGACCGGCTGGCCGCCGCCGGGTACGTGACGTACTACCGCGGCCTCAACGGGCCCAACGCCGAACAGCACGCCGAGCGGTTCCGCACCGGCGAGAAGCCCTTCGTCGGGCACGGTGACGTGCTGAGCGGCAGCGGCACCAACTTCACCACCAACCCGGACCGTGCCAGCGGGCTGTACACGAAGGACGAGGGCTCCGCCGAGCCCGGCACGGTTATCGTCGCCTACCTGCACCCGGACGCCGCCGAGATCCACTTCGACGACACCGAGGCGCTGCGCGCGGCCGACCTGCTCGCCCTCCCCCACACCGCGGCCGCCGAGCTCATCGAGCACGACCTCGGCGTGTGGGCGACGCTGTACGGCTTCGACGCGATCACCAGCAGCGACCAGGCCGACACCAATCCGCTGTACGCCGGGCGCGACATCCTGCTGCAGAACCGCGCCGGGGCGTTGGTCAAGCGCGCCACGAACGGCGGTGCCGACGCCCTGACGGTGGGCATGGCGTTGGCGGGCGTGGCGCTGATCGGCGGGGCGTTGGCGCTGCTCGGTGGGGCGCACGCCGGGCCGGCGCTGGCCATGGCGTTGCCGTTCCGGATTCGGGAGATGACCCAGCGGGACGGCCCGGCGATCGGGGAACTTTACCGCGGCATGTCCGAAGCCAGCCGGCGCAACTGGCTGCACCGCGACCGGCCCGTGGACGAGATCCAAGACCTGGCGTTGCACGTCGACGGGCAGAAGAACGTCGCGTGGGTGGCCGAGGCTCCCGACGGTGGTGCTGACCAGTGGCGGACGATCGGCATCGTCTGGTTCTGGGGGCGGACTCGGGTGGCCGGGTATGTCGAGATCGCCGTCGTGGACGACTGGCAGGGCGGAGGAGTGGGCACTGCCCTGTACCGCGAGCTGCGCGAGCGGCTGCCCCAGCTCGGTTTCGCGCGGATCAACGCCGACGTCCTCACCGGCAACGAAGCGTCACTGCGCCTGCAGCGCTCGATCTTCGCGAACACCCGCATCGACTGGACCAACGACAAAGGTGTCTCCCGCGTCGTGTCCAGCCTCGACGACTTCGGTCTGGTCGACACCACCGGGCGCTCGGCCGCGCTGGAATTCCCCGAGTCGGGCAAGAAGATCAAACTGGAGCCCGGCCAGATCTACTCGATCGGGCGCGCATCGGACAACACTGTCCACATCCATGACTCGCCGCGGATCTCCCGCTGGCACGCGGAGATTCGCCATCTCGACGGCGCCGGGTGGGTCGTGCGCGACAAGGGATCCAAGTACGCCACCTACCTGAATGGCACGATCCTCGGGCGCGATGAACAGCGGCTGCTCCAGCCCGGTGACGGGATCGGCCTGGCCAGGATGCAGCGGCACGTCCGATTCCAGCTCGACAGCGGATCCGACCGCCGGCCGACCAGCCCGTGGCGATGGTTGCGCGGGGGCGGTGCTGCCGCCGTGGCCGGGGTGGTGCTGATCGGCGGGGTGGCCGTCGCGCTGGCGCTGGTTGGTGGCGGGCACGCCGGGCCGGCGCTGGCCGGCGTCTTCCCGAAGGGTTCGCTCTGGGCAGCTCTCGAGGAGGTCCCCGCCGTCACCGAGAAGGGCACTGCTCCTACCGACCCGGTCGGCGTCCACGAGATCGCGGGCCGGCTCGAGTTGGAAAGCCTTGACGCCATCCGACAGGCGTTCACCATGTTCGTGGAGTGGAAGCTCGTCTACTGGATGCCCAACGCCCGCTCGGACGCGAGTCGATGGGAACGCCTCTACTTCCTTCCCGCACACACCGTTGAGCTCCTGCGTGCGCTACGCGACCCAGAGTCGTATCCGTACATCGAAGGCCGTCGTCTGCTCGGCAGGCTCGCCGAGTTGTTCACGAGCTCCGTGGTCCTCGTCGGTGACTCGCCCCTCACGGGCGAGATCGGTACCACGCTGCGGGCTGTCTACGCGCTACCGAACAACCCATTCCGTCCCCGCAACGTGTACGTACCACGTTCCTCAACTCGCCCCGAACCATCCACCCCCGGCATCGAGTCCGACGTCCGGCTGCGCTGGACCGAAACGCTGCTCAGGGCTATCGCCGCCGCCGAGCCAAACGGGATCACCCAGCGTGAGCTGGTCCGGGCGCTCGGACTGACCGCGGGGACGGTGCGTCACCGCATGAACGGCCGCCTGACGAAGAACGTCAAAGCGAAGGGCTGGCAGCTGGTCATCGTCCGCCGGCAGGGCGACGAGGACGTCTACTTCCTGCGGGAGCAGACCAAACTGTGGCTCGCCCACCTGAACAACTCGAACCCGAACTTCCCCGAGGCTTACCGCGAGGCGCTCGAGGAGTTCGGCATCTTCTTGCGCTTGGATCCGAACCAGGGCGTCCGCTGGTTCAGCGAGGGCCTGACCGACGCGCTGGGGAAACTTCGCCAGCAGACACCCCGGGCGCTGCTGGGCACCCGCGACCGCGGCACGCTCGCCGACCTCGCTGAGCGTGCCGGTAGCCGGGTCATCCTCACCCAGTTCGCCAACCTGGTACGGGCCGATCCCCGGCTGCGGCTGCTCGACGCCAACGGAAGCCCTGTGCCACCAGGTGCTCCGCTCGGTGACGGACGTGAGGTGCTGGTACACCGAACGAACAGCGACAGCTCCGGTCCCGCCAACGGCACGGACTCCGGTGGTCTCGAGGCCGGGTTCGGCCTGACGGTGGCCGGGGTGGCGCTGCTCGGCGGTGCGGCCGTCGCGCTGGCGCTGCTCGGGACCGACTCCGGCCTGCTGCACGCCGGGATCTTCGGCTGGTTGCGCGGGCTCCTGGACGGGGCGCAGACACCTGGTGCAGACCGCGCTCGGTCGGAAGTCTCGAGCAACACCACCGGGTCCCGGGCCGAGCGGGCGGCGGAACAGCCTGCCGAACAGGGCGCGGGCACCGGGCCTCAGGACGACATCAGCTCCGCGTTCGACCGGGTCCAGGCGAAGCTCGCCGGGCTGACGGCGGATGTCAGCGCGCCCGACACCGGGTTGACAGAGCACGCCCTCATCCATTCCTCCGACCACCGGCCAGAGCCGGTCTTTCACGGGGCGGGTCCGGTGTATCTGGGGGTTGAGCTGGAGATCAACGTCCCGAGGCAGCGGGAGTCGGTTGAGCAGATCATCGAGCTGGTCACCCGACACCTGGGAAACCTGGGCTACCTGGTGCACGACACCTCGATCGGCCACGGTTTCGAGATCGTCACCCACCCGATGTCCTACTCGTGGGCGATCCGGCACTTCCCGTGGGACATGCTCACCGACCTGCGGAACGAGGGCGCCCATGCAAGGGACCTCGGCCTGCACGTACACATCAGCCGCGCCGGGTTCGACTCGCCAGCGCATGTCTACCGCTGGATGAAGCTGCTGCACCGCAACAGGGTCCAGGTGATCGCCCTGGCACGGCGGGACTCCGACCGATACGCGGCGTTCACCGACTCAGACCGGCGCAAGGTCAGGGACTACGCCAAGGGCGTGCGGGGCCTGAAGTCCGAGGGCGCGCCGGGTGAGGAACGCTCGCCGGCGATCAACACCAGCAACGAGGCGACGTTCGAGCTGCGGGTCTACGCCAGCTCGCTGCGCCGGCAGCAGGTGCAGGCAGCGATCGGGCTGGCCGACTCGTCGGTGGAGTACACCCGAGAGCTGACCACAGCCGACATCGCCCGCGGCGGGTGGGACTGGTCGGCGTACTCCGCATGGGTGCGCGAACGACCCGAATACGCCCCGCTCTCCCGCGAGCTGCGGCACCGCACCGGACCAGGGGCGACCGGCGCCGTGGCCGGGGTGGCTCTGCTCGGTGGGGTGGCGTTGCTGCTGGCGCTGGCCGGCGGCGGCGGTCACGCGATGCTGGCGATGGCGCTGCCGTTCGGCCGGCCCGATCGGGCACGGTCGGACAAGCTCGAGTACTCGGTCTGGCGGCGCGGGCCCCCGGCCTGGTTGAAGCGGGTGGCCGCGATCGCCGCCGCGCTGGTGGCGCTGGGTGTCGGTGGCCTGATCGGCCCGACGACCCCGGCGTCGGCGATCATCGACGGCCACCGGGTGGACTCCGCGCCGTGGGGCGTGCAGGTCTACCAGACCGGCCAGCGCGACCTGTGGGGCTCCGGCTCGCTGATCGGCCCCCGCTGGGTGCTGACCGCCGAGCACGTGACCACGGTGACCGGCAAGTCGCTCGACCCGCCGCTGCCGGCCGGCGCGATGTACGTCCGGGTAGGCGACGTCCGCCGGGGTCACGGCGCGATGGTCCGGGTGGCGAAGGTGTACCGCGCCGACGACTACTCGGACATCGCGCTGTTGCGTCTGGCGGAGCCGGTCGACACCACCTACCTGAAGCTGGGAGTGCGCAACCCACGGGTTGACGAGCGGACCCAGGTGTACGGCTGGGGCCGCACCAGGTGGACCGAACCGGGCGAGTCGGCGCCGCCGTCGCCGCTGCTCAAGACGGCGGCCATGCGGGTCAAGCAGGTGGACGCAGCCACCTCGGGCAACCCGGGTGGAGGGATCGTTACCTTCGGACTCGACGGGTCGCCGTTCAAGGGCGACAGCGGCGGCCCCATGATCAACGCCGCCGGCGTCCAGGTCGGCGTGACCTCCGGCTACGTGTCGGACGACTCCGGCACCTGGTACGAGTTCGGCAGCGTGCCCAACGAGCTGCACTGGATCCGGGAGACCGTCGGAGCAGGCGACGCCCAGGTCGCGCTCGGTGGCGGCCCGGTGGCGCTGCGCTGGTGGTGGCCCGCCGCGGTCGGCGCCTCGGGAGCGCTCGCGGTCGTTGCCCTCGCGCGGGTGCGAGGCGCTGGCCAGGCGTCAACGGGTACCCGGAGCGCGGTGGCCTCACGGATGCTCGTGCTCGGGGCGAAGTCGTACGCGGCGGTCGCGGCGCTGAGCGTGCTGGGGGTCACGAGCGGGCCGGGCCTGGCCGTCGGAGCGCTGGGGTTGGTGGCCGCCGGGCAGTGGCTGCCGAGGGCGTTCACCGGTCCCACCTCGGCGAAGGGCGCGCGGGCCGTCGCCCGGCGGGTCGCGGGCGCGCTGGCGCGGGTGGCCAACGCGGTCCGGTTGCTGATGTTGTCGGCCGGGTTGGCGGCGATCTGGCACATGGTGGGCTCGTGGCTGCGGGAGATTTCGTGGCTGGCCTGGCCGGCCCGGTTCATGGAGTCGGTGTCCTGGCCGCGCGGCGTGTGGGCCGCGTTCGTCGGTTGGGTGTCGTCGCTGTTCGGCGGCGCCGGCCTGCCGGACTGGGCGATGACCTTGGGCTACGCGGTGCCGGTCGCGATCGGCTACGCCTGGTACCGGGCCATCGTCCGGCCGGAGACCCGAACCCGGGTCTTCGGGGTGCTCGCGGCGGCGCTGCCGTTCGCACTGGCCGTGCCGCTGCTGGACTTCCGCCAGGACAACCCGTTCATCACCTGGACGGCGTTCCTCGACCAGTTCCGGGCCGGTGAGTTCGTCAACTTCCTGATGATCTCCTTCCAACACGGGCCATGGCGGTTGGCCGCCATGGCCGCATACGGCTACCTGGCGGGCGCGGTCGTCATGGCGCTGCTGACCCAGGTCGCCCGCGCGGTGGTCCGCCGGGTCCGCCAGCGGTTGGGTGGCACCGGGGACGACACCGCCGCACGACCGCGCGGCCCGGACGCGGGCGGGCTGGCGGTGGCAGGAGTGGCGCTGCTCGGCGGTATCGCGCTGGTGCTGACGCTGGCCGGTGGCACGGGCCACCCGGCACTGGCGATGGCGCTGCCGTTCGGTCCTCGGCACCCGCTGGACCGGTTGCCGGCGCTGACGGAGGCCGGCGCGTCGGCGGAGGTCACCGAGGCGTACCGGCTGCACTGGGGCGCGGAGGGCACCCCGCTGCCGTTCGACGTGGCCGCCGCGCAGGTGGGCGTCAACAGCTCTACACTGCGCAGCCACTTCCTGCGGCTGGGGCTGCCGATCCGGGACCAGGCGGCCGCCGGCGCGCTGCGCACCCCGATCGCCGGTGACCGGCTGGCCGCCGAGCGGGACGGTGGGTACGGGGACCAGTATTCGGACTCGGCGTTCCTGGCCGGCGTGCGTGAGCTCGCCGTGGAGCTCGGCCGCTCGCCCACCTCGGTGGAGTGGACCCGCACCGGGTGGGTGCCGTCGTACGCCTACGTGCGCGACCACCTGTACCCGACCTGGGACGCGGCGCTGCGGGCCGCCGAGCTGCCGCCGCTGAACCTGACCGACGAGGAGATCCTTGCGGACCTAGCCGTTGCCGAGGCCGCGGTCGCGCCGGCCCCGCTGACGAGTACCAGGTACAAGGCGTGGCGGAAGAGCACCCGACCCGGCCCAATGACCGCGAACGGGGTGGCCAACCGGTTCGGCAGCTGGCCGGAGGCGATGCGGCGGCTGGCCGAAGCGGACCGGGCCACCCTGCCAGCCGCGCCGTCCCAGCTGCCGATCGCGCTGGCACCGGCAGCGGCGGAGCCGACGCTCACGCTGGAGCCGAACGCGGCCTCGTTCGGTCAGCTGCCCGAGCCGGTGGCCACCTGGTGGCGGTTGTACCGCGACCTGCTGTGGAGTCTGGAGGAGATCTCCCGGTACCTCAGCGTACCGCGCAACACCATGGCCTATCACCTCGAGAAGTGGCATTTGCCCATGCGCACCATGCCTGAGCAGCGCAAGCTGCGCGCCACGGTGGAGCGGGCGGCGAACCAGCAGGTCATCGCACGGGTTGTCGGTCTGTGGCAGGAGGCGCCCGCGCTGACCGCCTCCGAGATCGCCGAGCGGTTGGACCTGGATCCGAGGGTGGTAGGTCGGGCGCTGCTGCTGGCGGTCCCGGCGGAGGAGCTGCGGGCGCGGTTCACCGAGCGGCCGCGTGGCCCGGATGCGGGCGGGCTGGCGATGGCAGGTGTGGCGTTGTTCGGTGGCGTGGCACTGCTGCCGCACGTGCTTGGGCACGGCGTCGACGCCGGGCCGCTGCTGGCTGCCGCGTTCGGTTGGGCACGGCCGCTGCGTACGCCGGCCCAGGAGGCGCTGGCCGAGCTGGACGCGCTGCTCGGCCGGAACAACGCGGTCGCGCCACGGCTCACCGGCGCCGGCCAGCGGGAACTGGTCGAAGCGGTCGAGCTGCTCGGCCGGCTGGTCGCGCTGGGCGCGCCGGCGGAGACGGTGGAACGGCTCGCGGCGCGGGTGCACGACGGGCTGCGCGGCATCGGCCGGGGCGGGCTGGCCGGGGCCGTCGCCGCGCTGGACCGGGCCGTCACGGCGGCCGAGCGCGCCCACGCGGAGCGCGAGGCGCTCGCCGCCAGGGCCGAGGCCGAGCTGGCCGAGGCGGAGCGGGAGCGGGCCGAGCTGGCCCGGTTGCGCGCCGAACTGGCCGAAGACGTCACCGAGGGCCTGCGCAAGGTGCGCCGCACGTTCTGGCGCAACGACCGCCCGAACGCGCTGCACGACCGGTTGCTGGCGCAGCTCGTCCAGCTGCGGGGGGTCACCGACCTGGCGGAGCTGTACCGGCTGGCGGGCGGCGTGCAGGCGGACCTGGCCGAGGTCGACGGATTGCTGGCGGGGCGGCCCCGGCCGGGTCGGGGCATCGGCACGGCCCAACTGCCCACCGCCTTCCCCCCGGCGAACGCCGCCGCGCTCCCCGACGAGCCGACCGGCGCAAGCGAGGCCGGCACGGGCGAGATCGCCGCGCGGGGCCGGCTGTTCGGGCGGGTGGCCGGTGCCGTGGCGGCGGCCTGGACCGCGCGCCGGGAGGCCGGGCGGCACACCCCGCTGCCGGGCTACCAGCTGACCACGGTGCTGCGCGGCCTGCGCCACCTGCTGGCCCAGCGCAACGCCGCCCTGGCCGCCGACGCGGACCAGCGACACCGCGCGTGGACCCGGGAGGCGGAGCGTCGGGAGGGGGTCGCTTTCGGCACCGAGGAGGACGCCGACCCGGCCGGCCACGAACGGGCCTGGTCGGCGGCCGCGCACGCCCGCACGCGGGCGGACGAATTCGCCGCCGAACGGGACCGGGTGCTCGCCCAGCCGGTCAACGTGCACCGCCCGGCCCGCGACCTGCACGTCACCGAGCTGGCCGCGCTGCGCGACGCGGTGGCGCTGCTCGCCGGGATGGCGGATCGGGGCGTACCGGCCGAGGTGGTGTGGCGGCTGGCGGACTGGGTGAACGACGCGCTCACCCGCACCGGCCGCCGCCCGCTGGTCAACCTGGTCGCGGAGCTGGAAGCCGAGCTCGCCGCGCTGGCAGGCCACACCGGTGCGGGCACGGCGGTCGGGCCGGCCGCGGAGCGCCCGACCGGGGTCGGCGCCGGCGAGCCCGAGACGCGCGGCGCACAGGGGGCCACCGAGCAGAGCGAGCACACCGCCCCGGCACGCGCGCCGCCGTGGTGGCAGCGGCTGCGTGCCAACACCGGCGTGCGCGTTGCGGGGACCGTGCTGGTGGGGCTGTTCGCCCTGTCCGGCTCGGACGTCGCCGGGTCGACGGAGCCGGCACCCGCGCCGGGCGCCGTCTCGGCCCCGGCACCGGAGCACCACACCGCGCCCCGGCCGGAGACGGTCACCCTGCGGGTGGCGCGCACCAAGGCGGGCGACACCCCGCGCCGGTTCATCGACGCGGTGCACACCACGCTGGCCGCGCTGAAGGCGGCCAACCCCCACATCGACTGGTCCGGCGGGCTGGACGCGCCGCTGCCGGCGGGCACCTGGCTGCTGCTGCCCGAGGGCACCGGGGGCGGCTGGGAGGTCCAGCCGCCCGTGGCCACCGGTTACCGGTACGAGTCGCTGACCGTGCTGCTCGCCCGGTTCGGCCTGTTCACCGAGTACGGCTACGCCGAGCCTCGGGTGCTGGTCCGGGCCAACCGGGAGACGTTCGCCGACCAGAACGAGGACGAGCTGCACATCGGCCAGAGCCTGCGCATCCCGGCCGGCGGCTACGGCACCCGGACCGTTCAGCTCCCGGCGAACCCGGGCACCCCGGCGAAGCCGAGCACGCCGAAGCCGAGCACGCCGCAGCCGGAACCGAGCGCGTCCGGGACGACCGGGGCGCCGGGGACGAGCCACACCCCGCCGGCCGGCGACTCCGGCACCGGCGCCCCGTGGTGGCCGTTGGGCGCCGGGGCCGCGCTGATCGCGGCGGGCGCGGGCCTGCTCGGCGTGCGGGCACTGCTGTTCGGCGCGGGCGGGCGGCACCGAGGTGCCCAGGCCCCTCGGACCGGCGGCAGCGCTGGCCCGGACGCCGAGGACCGGCACCGGGCGACGACGAACCTGAGGGAACGTGCCGGGCTGGCCGCCGCGGCCCTGGCGGCCACCCTGCCCAAGCACCTGCGGGCGGGCCTCGAGGCCGTGGCCGGCCCCCGTCCCGGCGCGCACGGCTGGTTCACCCGGCGGGGCTCTCCGCTGCTCGTCGTGGCGGTCGGCACCGGGCTGACCGGAGTGTTCTGGGCCACCGGTTGGCTGCCGAACCCGCTGGCCGCCGGGGCCGGCGTGGTGGTCGGCCTGGTGATGGCCGTGTTCGGCGCCGGTGGCGGGCTGACCGCGCTGCCCATGCTCACCTACCTGTTCGGCCAGGAGCCGGAGGCCGCCGCCACCGGCGGAATGTTCATCGTCGGGGCGACCGCGCTGGCCAAGACCGTGATGAAGCTGCGCGCCGACCGGCGCAACCCCGGCGGCGCCCGGCCGATGGGCTGGCTGACGATTTCCGTGCTCGGCGCGGCCGGTGCGCCCACCGCGATGTACGGCGGGGTGGTCACCCTGAACCGCAGCGTGCTCGAGTTCGCGCTGGCCGGGCTGATGACCGTGGCCGCGATCCGCACCGCCTGGCGGGACGGGGCGGCGAAGACGTCGGCCCCGGTGAGCCGGCGGGCGCTGCTGACCCGCACCGTGGTGATCGGCGTCGGTGCCGGCACGGTCACCGGGCTGTTCGGCATCAGCGGGTCGTTCCTGCTGATCCCGGCGCTGCTGGCGGCCGGCATCGTGGCCACCGAGAGCGCGGCGGCGGCCACCGTGCTCGCGGTCACCGTGATCACCTCCACCGCGGGCCTCTCCGCCCGGCCCGGCCTGGTGGCCGGGCTGGACTGGACGGTCATCGGGCCGTTCGCGGCGGCGGCGGTGATCGCCGGCCTGCTCGGCGGCAAGTTCAAGGCCACGTCGTTCCCGGCGGGCACCGCCGCCGCCAGGGTCAAGGCCAACGTGACCGGGCGGGTTAGCCTCGTCGGCTTCGCCGGCTTCCTGGTGGTCATGTCCGGGTTGGCCGTGTTCCAGGGGCTCGAGCCGCTGGCCGGGGCCGCCGACGCGGCGCTGGCCGGCGGGGTGGCCGGCGCGGCCGCCGCCGTCGCCACCTGGCGCGCCGCCGTCCGCGACCCGGACAACTCCAGCGGTGACCGGGTCGTGCGTTGGCTGCCGTCCCGCCGAACCCTGGCCCGGACGGCCGTGCTGGTCGGTGTGGCCGCGGTGCTGGTGGCGGCGCAGCTGCTGCTGGGCGGCCCGGCCGCCGGGGCGATGCTGGGCGCGGCCATCCCGCCGGCCGACTGGGACCTGATCGACCGGGTGGCCCGGTACCTGGGCGGGCGGGGCTCGGCCACATTCGCCGAACTGGCCGCGCACCTCGGGATCACCGAGAACTGGGTGCGCGTGCTGACCGAGGCGGACGGGGTCGCCGGCGCCCGTCGGTTGTTGGTCGACGAGCTGGGCGCGGGCACCCCGGTCCACCTGGCCCACCCGCTGCCGGCCGGCGCCAACGCCGAGACCGGGGGTGGGCCGGTCACCCTGGGCACCGACCAGGAGGGCCGGCGCTCGGCGGCCGGTCTGCCGGCGCTGGGTGTGCTCGGCGCCGGCGCGGACAGCCGGACCGGCCGCAAGCGCGGCAACCAGGATCGGTTCGCCATCGGCCGGTACGCCGCTGCGGCGGTGGACGGGGTGAGCAACGCGCCCGACGCGGAGGCCGACTCCGCCGAGTTCGCACAGGTGGTGGCCGAGGTCAATGTGCGGCTGCTGCTCGGTGGCGGCCCGGTCGCCACCGCCGAGGCCGAGCGGCGGATGAGCGAGGCGATCCTGGCCGCCGAGGGCGAGGCGGTCGACCTGGTCGGCCAGTCCTTCGCCACCTGGGCGGCCGTGCTGATCACCCGCAACGGCGACCAGACCTGGGTGACCGTGGGCTGGATCGGGGACAGCCGGTTCTACCTGGTCACCCCGGACGGCGCGGTGCAGCTCACCGAGGACCACGTGCGCATCGACCCGCAGACCGGGAAGGCCCAGCCGGACAGGGCGGTGGGTGATCTCCAGGAACCCTCGCTGGTCACCTTCCTGCTGCACGGGCCGGGCGTGCTGGTCGGTACCACCGACGCCCTGGTCCCGCACCTGACCCGGACCGACACCGACCACGGCACGCAGCTCACCGACGGTCTGGCGCTGGCGTTCACCGATCCGGCCGCGGCCGCCGGCCACTGGGTCCAGCACGCGCTGGACGCGGGAAGCAAGGACAACGCCACCGTCGTGGTTCTGCCGGTGGTGCCGGTGAACGCCCACCCGGCGGCGGTGGAGCTGGCGCTGGCCCGGGCGGCGGAGGCCGGCGAAGCACGCGCCGCCGCCCAGCCCTCGGCGGAGCAGGCCGAGCAGGCCGAGGCGGCCGACCGGATCCGTGAGTCGCTGATGTTCGCGGAGTCGATGCTCGAGGAGTTCGACGGCATGATGCGGCCGGGCTCCGTGGATCAGGTACTGGAGGTGCTGGACGGCTACCTCGGCGACTACCTGCGTGACGCCCAGGCACTGCTGCCTCGCGCGGGCAACGACCCGGAGCTGGCCGCCGACGTGGCCGAGCTCGCCGTAAGGATCGACCAGAAACGGGACGAGGCGCTGGTCATCCAGGCCGGCGAGACGCCGACCGATGACGATGACCGGGGCCAGGGTGGTTCGGGTGGTACCGCCGCCGGGCTGGGCTCGGGTGGCCGGCCCGCTGGTGACTCGGGCCCGGCGGACACGCCGGGTGCGGACCCGGCCGGACCGCACGGCAGCGCCGACGCCGTCGAGCGACGGGTCGAGGCGGGCGCCGGGCAGCGGCCGAGCATCGCCCATGCCCGGGCGCCACCTGCCCGGTGGCAGCGAGCGCTGACCTGGCTGCGCGGCCTCCAGCCGGGCGCCCTGGTGGCGCTGCTCGGCGGGGTGCTCGGGGTGGGCCTGGTCCTGGCGATGGCCGACTCCGGTGGCGCTGTGGCGGCCGCGGCGGTCATCCCGGGGATCACCGCCGGCCACCCGCGCGACTTCGGGTTCCGGTCGACCGAGGCCGACCGAAGGGCCTTCCGCGACAATCCACGTTACGAGGAGTGGGCAGCCCGTATCCGGCGGCAGATCGCCATGAGCCCCCGGCTCCAGGGAATTCCGGAGGAAGACCTCGTCGGCGTCTACGCGTACACCACCAGCGAAATGGTCTGGATCAATCAGGCCGCATACCAGAGCGATGCGGCTACCCTCGCGGAACATGCCGCATATTTCCGGGTCACTATTTCCGGCCTGAACCAGCTCCCACCCTCTCCGGGAAAGGTTCGCAGGCATGTCCGCATTTCTTACCCGACCCGCCCAGAAGACGTGGTCTCGCGATACGAGCAGCTAGAGGTCGTGACCGAGCCCGCCTTCATCAGCACAACCAAGAAGGACCGCCTTTACTGGGCGCCGTTGCGGTGGGAAATCGACTCGACGCACGGGGTCGATATCTCCGCGCTATCCGCGAGCCAGGGCGAAGGTGAATTGGTATTCATTCCGGGAACACCCTTCACCCGTCATACGGTGCGCTGGGACAAAGAATGGCGTGAGTGGGTCGTCGAGCTGAGTGAGATTGTCGATGAGGACGCGGCGCGACGCTGGATCGATGAACTGGTCATTGAGCAGGAACGCCTCGAGCTGCAGGCGCTTCGGTCCGTGTACCAGGCCGTCTACTACAGCTCCAGTCCCGAGATGGCGGAGCGGAACCGGCGCGCGGCCAAGAACACCCGCGCCATCGCCACCCAGGTGGGGGCCGAGGCCGATGCCCTGCGTGCTCGGATCGGGCGCCCGGATGAGCGGCCCGGCTCCGGTGCCTGGGGGGCCGCGGCGGTGGCGCTGCTCGGCGGGGTGGCGGTGCTGGCCGCCGCGCTCGGGTCCGGCGGGCACCCCGGCGTGCTGCAGGCGGGCGTGTTCGGCTGGCCGGGCGGCCAGCAGCGTCGGGCCGCGGCGGCCCAGCGGCTGACCGACCAGGCGGCGGCGCTGGCCGGCGCCGGCACGCCGGATGCGCTGGTAGCGGCCGAGGAGCTGCTGGACAGGGCCGAGACCCGGCTGCGGCTGCACAACTACTGGTGGCTCGGCCCGGCCGGGGCGGACACCGAGCGCGCCCGCGCGCGGCTGGTCCGGGTACGCGCCCAACTGGCCGAGGCCCGCCGCGTCGCCGACCCGGACTTCGAGGCCAAGGTGGCCGCCGACGTCCTGGGCAACCTCGGCGACCTCCGGAGGGCCGCCGGTGGCCAGCGGCCGGCGAAGTCGTCCCGGCCGCGCCTGGGCCTGGTACGGCTGGTCCCGGCCCCGGTGGTAGAGCTGGCCGCCCGGCTGGCCGAGGTGTTCGCCCGCGCCGCGGCGCCCACCCGCACCCGGGTCGACCCGGCAACCCCGATCGGCGCCCAGTTCCAGGCCTCGGTGGACGAGTTCGGCACGCTGTTCGTGGACCTGCCCGTCGCGGCGGGAACCCGGGCCGAAGCGCTCGCGCTGCTGCCCGGTGCCCGCGAGCTGAGCGTGGTGAAGTCCGGCCTCGGCGACGCCTGGAGCATGCGCACGCGGGGCTTCTACTCGATGGTCACCCAGACGATCGTGCGCGACGACGGCACCTGGGCGGTGCGGATCCGGATCTCCCGCAGCCACCTCGAACAGAGTGCCGACGAGGTGCTGGAGATCCTGCGTGCGCTCGGCATGGTCGACAACGGCACAGCGGGCGAGGCGGACGCCGTCCCGCTGGCCATGCGGGTGGCGGTGTGGCACGAGCTGTTCCACCTGCTCCAGGCGGCCTACGCGATGGACCGCGACGGCGAGCCGAACATGCGGCTGCTCGCCGAGACCACCTTCGCCGCGCTCTTCGGCGAAGCGGGCACGGCCGACGAGCAATCGGTGGAGACCGAGCGGCTCGCCGAGGGCGGCGGGTGGATGTTGCTCGCCGACCACCTGCGGGCCAACTACCAGCTGACCGAGGTACAGGACCGGCACCTGGAGGAGATCATCCAGCTGGTCAGCGACGCCGGCTGGACGGATGGCAGCGAGCAGTCGACCGCGCGTTACCAGTACTACTACGACCGGGACGAGGTGCTCGAGCGCCTGGAACTCACCCGTGCGCCGGCGCCCGGGGAAGCGACGACGGAGCGCGGCGACGGCACGTACTCGGCCGAGCGGCAGACCCCGCCCGCAGAGCGTGGAGAGGCCGGCCCGGCGCGGGTGACGGCACACCTGGTGCGGGGCGCGTCGGCGGCCGGGCTGGCCGGGCTGGCGTTGTTCGGCGGCGCCACTTCGGCGCACTCGGCCGAGGCGCGCGAGGCGGTCGCCGGTGCACAGGCACGGCGCCCGGCCCCCGAACCGGCGTATCGGGCGCTGACCGCCGACGGCCGGCACTCGCTGGCCGGCATCGCCGAGGCCTACCGGACGGACGTCACCGCGCTCCGTGCCGCCAACCCCGGGGTCGCGCTCCCCCGACGGGACGACGCGCCGATCGAGGCCGGCACCGAACTGGCCGTGCCGGTCAAACCCGGCCAGGCCTACCGGGTCACCCGCGAGGACGGCGCCGCCGGGCTGGACGGCATTGCCACGTTGCACGGGCTGGACGGCTGGCAGGCGCTGGCCAAGCTGAACCCGGGCCTGGCCGAGGACCCCCGCGCCGGCCTGAGCCCGACCAACTTCGACCTGCTCTTCCGCGGCCAGCGAGTGATCATCGTCAAGCCGGCGCAGCCGAACACGCCCGGCAACCCGAACCAGCCGGGCCAGCCGAACAACCCGGGTCAGCCGGGCCAGCCCGAGAAGCCCGGGAAGCCCGGGAAGCCCGGGAAGCCGTCGCCCCGGCCGAGCGAGACCGGTGGCGGGAACCCCTCCGCCGGCCCGTCGCCGAGCGAGTCCCACCCGACGCCGCAGCCGAGCGACACCGCGTCGCCGGGCAGCGGTGGGCGTGCCCGCCCGGGTGAGGACGGCGGGCCGGGCAACCGGGGTCCGCCCTGGTGGCTGGCCATCGGGCAGGGCGCCCTGCTGTTCGGCGGCATCGCCACGGCGCTGTTCGGCCTGGCCGTGCTCGCGGTGCGCGGCTGGCAGCGGTTCAAGGCTTCCAGCGGCGCGGACACGGCCCGCACCACCGGGGTGGTCGCGGCCGGTGCGCTGGGGCTGGCGGCGGCGGTCGGCAACGCGGTGGCGCCGGTGGTCGTGCTGCCGGACGCGATCGGGTTCGCCGGGTTCGGCGTGCGCGGCGTGCTGAGCCCGCTCAACCGGTGGCCGGCGGTCATCGCCGGCAGCTGGCTGGTGCACCTGACCTGGCACGCCCACTACCTGTACGGGCTGCTCGCGGCCGGCGGCTGGGCCGCGTTCGGCACGTTCCCGCTCTGGGTGATGGGGTCCTTCACCGTCGCCGACGTGGCGCTGTTCGTGGTGGCGCTCGGCGGGTTCTCCTCGGCGGTGGCGAGCCGGGTGGCGTGGCTGAAGCGCTGGGTCGGCTTCCCCGCGCTGACCACTGGCGTGGCGCTGCTGTTCTGGCAGCTGGTCGGCCTGCATGCGGTGGTCGCGGCGGCGCCGCTGGCCACGTTGTTCCTCGGCCTGGCCTACCTGACCACAGGCGGCATCCGGGGCAAGGTCGGCCCGCGCGCCGCACTGGCCGGCCGGGTGGTGTTCGAGTCGCTGGCCTTCTACGGCCTGATGCGGCTGTGGCTGGACCACTCGGTGGCGTTCGCGGCGACCGCCCTCCCGCTGGCCGCGCTGGTGCTGGCCGTGCGGCTCGGCACCCCGACACAGCGCGCGGCGCTGCGCAGCCTGCTGGGCAGCCCGTCCGGCCGTACCCGGCTGCTGACCCTCGCGGCCGGTGGATACGCCGGCGCGGCGGTCGGCTTCCTTGCCTCCCGGCTGACCGGGATGGGCTGGCAGGAGACCGCCGGGCTCGGCGTCGAGGTGGCCATCCTGGCCGGGGCCGCGCTGCACGCCAACGCGAACGCGATCCGCGCCGCCTGGGCCACCCCGACCGGCAAGGCGCGGGTACTGGTGAAGGGCGCCGGCTACCTGGCCATCGGGTTTGCCCTGCTGGGCGGCCCGTGGTGGGGCGTGGTGATCGCCGGCTGGGTGAACAACCTGTTCCATTTGACCCGGGGCGCGCTGGGTGTGTTCGCGGACACCCCGTGGTCGAAGCGGGTGGGTCCGGTGGTGACCGGGGCGATCCCGGTGATCCTCTCCGCTACCTGGCTGGTGAACCTGAACAACAGCACCCCGCTGGCCTGGGCACCGGACACCCTCGGGTTCTGGGTGAACGCGGCGTTCATCACCGCACACGCCGGGTTCCTGATCGGCTCGACGATCCCGCGCTCGGCGGCCGCCGGCGATCCGGCCCGGGACGCGACCAGGGACAGCCTGGCGCGCCGGGTCATCCGGTTCACCGCGCTCAGCGTGTTCACCACCGGCGCAAGCATGTTCGTCGCCTACCTGGCCATGGCCGACCCGTACGCCTCCGTGGCCAGCGGGGTCGTGCTCTGGTCGATGGTCATGATGACGCTGGGCCTGCTCGAGCAGGTCCGGCACGCGCTGCACGACGAGTTCGGCCTGTGGCCCCGCTACACCGGCTACGGCAAGGTCGCCGAGATCGTCGGCCGGAACCTGGACAACGTGGGTCTGGCCACCTACGGGCTGGCCAACATCTGGCTCACC
The DNA here is from genome assembly GCF_039543365.1 of Actinospineispora eucalypti. NCBI lineage: Bacteria > Bacillati > Actinomycetota > Actinomycetes > Pseudonocardiales > Pseudonocardiaceae > Actinospineispora > Actinospineispora eucalypti. The sequence continues at coordinate 31,375 of NZ_BAABJP010000052.1, read as the reverse complement.
GCCGGGCCGCACACGTTCCTCGGGGCGGTAACCGGCGCCATGCTCGGGTTCACCGCGCTGGCGGGGATCGCGCGGATCGGGCCGAACCGGATCGCCGGCTGGCTCACCAGGAGCTTCGCCCGGACAGCGATCGGCGCGGCGACCGGGCTGGTCACCGGGCTCGCGGTGGGCATCGGGCTGCTGCGCGGGCAGATCTCGCCGTACACCAGCAACATGGCGATGCTCCTGCGCGGCTACATCGGCGCGCTGCAGGCCTCGCCGTGGCTGCGGCTGCTGGCGGCCACCCCATCGCTGATGATCGGGCTGCTGGCCGCGCGGCTGATCACCTTCGTGATGAGCGTGCACGCCAACATCCCGGGCGCGCCGTACCTGGCCTGGGCCGCGATCGAGACGGTAGGCTTCGCGCTTTCCCACGTCGGGTTCATCTATGGCGGCTACCTGCACCGGGTGGCCTGGGCGGACAGCGAACCGCTGCGCAGCAAGAACAACCCGGCGCGGCGCTGGACCAGGTTCCTCGCGCTGACCCTGTTCGACCTGAGCCACTGGTCCTGGCTGATCAGGCTGGCGCTGCCGGTCGGCCGTGGCGGCGGGTTCCTGGCAGCCGCCACGGCGGGCAGCCTGCCGCACCTGCTCGCGCTGGTCTCGATCACCTCGATGGCGGCGGCGATCGGCTACCAGGCGTGGCACGCGTACTGGCGGGAGATCGCCGGCAAGGGTGACCCCAACTACCGGATGCCGGGCCCGAACCTCACCGGATGGTTCGACGACGGCGTGATGATCCTGGCCGCGTCCAGCCTGATGTGGCTGCAGTCGCCGCACCTGGTGTGGGTGACGCTGTCCTCGCTCGCGGTGATCAACACCTTCATCGTGCGGGGCTTCACGGCGGGCACCTCGGTGGGTGCGGCCACCGGCGCGGTGCTGCTGCTGGGCGGCGTCGACTTCCGGGTCGCCGCCGCCGTGGCGATCGCCATCGGCATGACGCCCAAGCTGCTCCGCTGGGTGATCAACCGCCGCGCCGGCCCCGCCGGCCCCGCTGGTCCAGCCGGTCCCGGCACCCCGGGCACCTCTGGCGGCGGCCCGGCGCACCCGGCCAGCCCGGCGGCCCTCGACGGCTTGACAGCGTCGGCGGACCCGTCGGCACCGATCCCGATGCTGATCCCGAAGAGCCGCACCGGCTGGCCGGGCCAGACCGTGCTGTGGCGCGGGCTGGCGGTGCTTACGGCGACCGAGGTGGTCGCGGTTGCGCTGCTGCTGCCCTCGCCAACGCTGGCCGGCACCCCGCTGACGCATTGGGCACTGTTCGCCGCCGGGCTGGTGGGCCTGGTCATCGGAGCGCGCTGGGTCGCCGCGTTCTGGGCGTCCCACTTCGGGCATCCCGAGAACGACGACGAGCTCGCGGGCGAGCACCAGCGGTTGTCGTCCGGGGCGAAGTGGTGGGCCACGGTGGTCACCTCGGGAACCGCGCTGGCGCTGCTGGCCACCGTCTGGTCGCAGTCCAGGGTGGCCGACGGGTTGCGGTTGAACAGCGCCGCGGTCGAGGGCGATATCCTGCACAACCTGGGTGATGTCGCCCCGGCGCTCCCGATGGTCATCGGGTTCTGGCTGAACACCAAGCGGGCCTCCAAGACCGCGAGCTGGTTCATCGTCGCCTCGATGGTCGCTTCGGCCGGCTGGGTGTTCTACGAGTCGCGCGAGCACCTGGTCCACCCCGCGCCACTCGCCGGACCGGGTGTGCTGCTGGTCGCCGGGATCGGGCTGGCCGCCAATCTCGGGATCGCCAAGATCCGCACGTGGGCCGGTGGCCGGTGGGGCGTGCCCGAGCTCGAGCACGAGGGCGAGCACGCCACGGCGGACGCACTGGCCAGCGTGGGGATCATCGCCGCCGCAAGCATCGGGCTGGGCAGCAGGGCACTCGCCGAACTCACCGGTGGCGCGCTGGCCGGGCTGCTCGGGCTCACCGCCCGCTACGCCGACCCGGTCATCGGCTTCGGCGTCGGATTGTTGATCCTGCACGCCGCATGGGAGATCGCCACCGAACTGGTGCCGTCGATCGCTTCGCCGCGGTCCCGGCACCTGCGCGGCGCGGCGTCCGGCACCGAGGCGGGCAAGCCCAACAACGGACCGCTGGCGCTCAGCGATATCGGTCTGTACGCGCGGCGGCTGGAGCAGGGCCTGCGGCGAGCGTCCCGAGTCGGCGGGTTCACACACGCGCTGCCGAAGGTCGCGGCGCGGGTCGAGGTGGTCTCGCTGGCCAGTGTGCTGGCGCGCATTCCGACCAGGGGGGACGGTCACGGATACGGCCGCCGCAGTCTCCCGACCCACTACGGCAACTGGGCCAACGTGCTCGACGACGTCGTCGCCTACACCGTGGACGAGACGGTGTACCTGCTGGACCAGCGAGTGGCGGAGATCCTCGGACACATCGCCGCCGACCGGATGCGCCCCGCCTACCTGGACCGGGTGCTGGCCTACGAGGTGGCCTTCCGGGTGAACGGGGCCGCGACCCTGGACGGCCGCACCCGCGAGCAGGTCGAGGTCGCGCTGGCGCAAGAACTGCAAGACTCCCGACGCCTGGCCCGAGACGGTATCGGGACGGACCCGATGGCCGCCCTGCGCGCGGTCCTGCCCGGCGCGAAGGCGACGAGGAAGTCCGCGCCGCGGCGGCTGCCGAAGGTCGCGCGCCGGCCGGACGTCCGAGTGGTTTCGGCCGACGGGCTGCTCGATCCGCTGCGCGCGCACTGGCTGCGCGAGGCCGGGGTCGCCGGCCATGGGGTCACTGACCCGGAGGACCTGGACCGCAAGGCGTTCGGCAAGCACGCGGTGCCGCACCGGGTCGCGGAGCTGATCAAGGCCGCCGACCGGCACGCACGGGACGTCGCCGAGCTGGCCGACCCGATCGCCATCCCGGCGGCCGGCGGTGAGGTCACCGTCCACCTCACCGAGCCGAGGATGACCGAGCTGGCCGCGCACGCCGCCGCCGGCCGGCTGGCCGCGGACTGGTTGACCTGGCTGCCGATAGACCCCGAAGCGGCCGTCGCCGAGCTGGCCCTAGCGCGCCGGCTGGTCACCGACGCGATCGTCGCGGAGCTGACGCTCGGCGACGCCCATACGGCCGGCGGCGAAATGGCGGCCACCGAGGCGCTGGTCCGGGCGCTGCTCCCGACCGGTGACGCGGCCGGGGACGTGGTCAGGCTCGGCACGTGGGTCGCGGTGGAGCAGGCCGTGCGGCGCCGGCCGAACCAGCTGCTGCTCAGGCCGGACCGCCGCCGGGTCGGTCTGCTCGACCCGGCGTGGACCACCGGCACCGGCGCGGAGGCCGCGTTCCTGGACTACTACAAGGAGGCGGCGCTGCTCGGCCTCCAGCTACCGCCGGCGGAGGACGGCGAGCCGCTGCGCATCACCGGCCGTTACCTGCTCACCACCGACGAGCGCACCCCGCTGAGCACCGTGCTGCGGGCGCTGGCCCGCGCGGCGGAGTTCTGGGTCGAGCACCCGGTGAGCGAGCGGCAACTGCTGGCCGCGCTCGCCTCCGCGTGGTCCGGGTACCGGAGCGACCCGGTCGCCAGCGTGGCCGAGGACGGTACGCACGCCGTCGAGGTGCACCGGATCGTGCTGCCCGGCCTCTCCGACGTCGAGTGGGAGCTGGTCATCCTGCGCGACGGGTACATCCGGGAGCTGCTCAACCTATACCCGGCGTTCGGTGCGCCGGCCGACCCGGCGGCGCTGGACGAGGTGGCGTCGCGCGCCGGGCTGCTCTATAGCACGGTGCCCACCGCCGGGTTCTGGCTCGGCGAGCGGGTGAATCTCACCGTGGCCGACCCCGCCGGGCTGACCAAACTCGGCCGGCGGTACGCCACGGTCCGGGTCGAACCGGACGGCGCGTCGTTGTCCGCCGTGCGGTTCAGCAAGTCGGAAACGCCGGCGGAGGTGCCGGCCGGGCGGGCCGCGCTGGCCGACTCGGTGCGGGTGGGCCAGCGGGTGTGGGTGCGGCTGTGGCACCGCAACCCGCAGTACCCGTTCGTCGAGCCGCCCCCGACGCACCGCTCCTTCGCGTACCCGGCGTGGGAGCGGGTCTGGCCCATCGTGCGGCGCAGCGACCGGGCGATCTGGGTACCCGGGCTGGTGGTCGGCGGGCTCGGTGGCGAGCTGCACATCGGGCTGGCCGGGGCGGCCGCCGAGCCGGGCGCGTTCGTGTTCACCGATGCCGGTGAGCTGGCCGGCGTGGTTCTCGGTGATGTCAGCCCGTGGGGCGCCGCCGACCCGGTGACGTCGGCGCTGGGGCCGGGACCCCTGCGGCAGGGTACCCGGGAGCTGCTGGTCCGGTTGGGCCTGCCGGCGATGTTGGTGGTGCTCGCTCTGGCCGGGCTGTCCGGGGTGCTCCCCGGCGGCCATGGGGTACTGCTCGGCGCGGCGATGTTCGGCCCGGCCGTGGCCGGCCTTACCGACACCCGGGTCGACCGCCTGATCACCGTGCTGGCCGAGGAGATGGCGCGCGGCCAGGAGCCCGGCTACGACAGCCCGTACACCCGGGACGAGACCACCGAGTTCCTGCGGCTGGCCGGGCGGCTGGAGGCGGCGGCCACCACTGTCGGGGTGACCGGTTCCGCGCGGCTGGACCACGCCGACGACCCGGGCCAGTACCCGATCGACGCCGACACCATGATCGTCGGCCGGGACCCGTTCGGCGGCCTGGCGGCCGGTTACGGCCGGGTTGGCGGCCTGGCCATCCAGGAGCCGACGCTCGCCGGCCAGCACGCCCGGATCGAGCGCCGCCCGGATGGCTGGTACCTGCGCGCGCTCACCGGCACCGGTGTGACCCGGGTCAACGGCCGGCAGGTCATCGGTGAGGTCCGGCTGTCCGCCGACGACCGGGTGCTGCTCGGCGGCCTCAGGTTCTTCTTCCGGGTGGTGACCGCCGTGCTCGCCGTGGCGCTGCTTGGCGGGTTGACCGCCACGCTGCTCGGCGGCGGTTCCGCCGGCCACGCGCTGGTGGCCGCCGCGCTGGTGCCCGGCATCGGGCCGCGCGGTCCGCCCGAGGCGCTGCGCCGGGTGCTGCCCAGGGTCGCGCACCTTTTCACCACGCACCCGAGCGTGCCGGGGCTGCTGGTGCTGGACGAGCGGCTGGCGCTGGCCGAGCTGGCCGGGGACAACGAATTGGGCGGTGCCGGCCTGGCCGAGGTGGCCGCTGCGCTGGACGAGGCGTTCGTCTACGGCTGGCGGGACCTCGACGTGCCGGTGGCCGAGGCCGGAGTCGCGTTCACCACCTGGGCGCGGCAGGAGGAGCTGGCCGGGCACGTCGCCGCCGGGCGGCTCACCGGGGTGGACGCCGCCGCGCTGTGGTCCGGCGCACTGACCGACGCGGCCGCCGGCCTTGCGACCAGCGGGGACGGCCCCGCACTGACCTTGTTCGGCAGCAAGCGCGAGTGGGAGGCGGCGGCCTCGGCCTGGTTGGCGACGCTGCGCGCGGCCCGGGCCGCGATGCCCGGGTTCGACCCGGTGGACCCGCACCGCGGCTACCTGCCCGAGCTGAACCCGGCGCTGCCGGTGTTCGGCCTGTGGATCACCCAGGCCGATCAGGAACCGCTGCGGCCGGAGCAGGAGCGGGCGATCCGGGCGGCCGCCGCGGCGAGCCGGGTGACCCGGGTGCTGGGCCGGGCCGGGTTGGCCGCCTGGGCCGGTCTGGCGGAGCCGCCGGCCGGCCTGCGTGGCCTGCTGATCATGGACGGGCTGCACGACCGGCTGGTCGCCGAGGCGCGCGCCCACAAGATCTACGTGCCGGAGGGCCTGGTCTACGTCCGGATCGGCGACTGGCTGGTGATCGATGCCGCCACCCACCGGTCTTTCGACGCCGCCGACCTACATCAGCGCCGGGACTTCGCCCTGCTGTCCGGCGCGCCAGCACTCGACGCGGAGTCCGCACCGGCCGCGCTGCGCCGGCTGCGCGAGACCCGCGCGGCCGAGGGGCCGACGGTGGACCCGGCCGCGCTGGCCGCCGGGCTGAGCCCGCTCACGGTGCGGGGACGCCCGATGCTGACCATGCCCGGCCAGGGCGGGGAACGGCCGACGCTGCTGGAGGGCTGGGCGCCCACCCGGCACGGCGGCAACCTGGCCAGCCTGCTGCGCCGGCTGCGCGCGCTGAACACACCGTGGGCGGCGCCGGCCGGCTGGGCCGGTCCGGCGCACGGCGAGGTGGTGTTCGCCGCGCTGGCACACGCCGTCGAGCATGGCGAGCTGGGCGAGTTCCGGCCGGTCGACGGGCAGCTGTTCCTGCGGCACGTGACCCTGCGCGGGGACTGGGCGCGCCTGTTCCCCGACGGGCTCGAGCTGCTGGTGCGCAGTGGTGCCGGCGGCCTGCTCCGGGTGGAGAACTTCTACCCCGGCGCCGCGGTGGACGCCCCGGCCGGGCTGGCGAAGGCGCGGCGAGCCGCGCTGCACGTGGTGGCCGAGGAGCCGGCGCCGAACGACGACGGTTTCGTGCACACACTCGGGATGTCCGCGACCGGGGTACGGGTGGGCCGCTACCTCACCCTCACCGCGCTGCACGTCGTGCAGCGGTCGGACGGCCGGCCGATGCGGAACCTGAGGGTCGGCCGGGGGCCGCACTGGTATGCCCGGGCGGCCGGCTATGTCGCGCTGCGGGTGGACGAGTTCAGCGACCCGGAGCGGGCCGCGCTGGCCGAGCTGTACGGCGAGGACGCCGTGGACCTCGCGCTGGTGGTGCACCCGAACCTGGACGACCTCTACGGCGAGGGCCAGGGTCCGGCGATTGCCGAGGCGGCCACCGTGCCCGCCGCCGAGGGCACCGTGGTGTTTCAGGTGGGCCACCCCGGTGGCCGGATGCACGACGTCGCCGGCCCGCTGCGCGGCGGGCAGGCGATGCTGGTCACCGGCCCCGGCCACTCCGGCGCCCCGCTGTTCGCGGGGCCGCTGCTGGTCGGCGTGCACACCGCCACCGAGGAGCTGGGCGGCGGCCGGTTCGTCGGCCCCCCGCAGCTGGCCGAGGTGATCGGCGTCGGCGTGCTCGAGGCCATCCGGGACGGGCTGCTCACCGAGGCGCAGGCCGCCGAGGACCCGAGCTGGCGCCGCTACCTGCCGGTGGCAACGGCGGAGCTGCCTGCCGCGCTGCGCGAACTGCTGGTCACCGACCCGTTCGCCGGTGACCCGCTGGGCCTGCCCCGGGGCGGCCTGGCCAAGGCCATCGGCTCGGCCGACCCGCTGCTGGACGAGCTGCGCACCGCCGCCGAGCAACTGCGGCGGGACGGCCTGCGCGCCGACGAGGTCGGGCTGCTCGCCGCATGGCGGGTGGTGATGGCGTGGCGGGTACTCGCCGGCGCCGACGACGGGTGGGAGTCGGACATCGGCGGGCTCCGGACGCTGGCCGGGACGGCGGTCGACGGGGTCGACGGGGTCGTCGCGCTGGCCCGGGCGCTGCACGAGCTGGCGCGCGCCAAACCCGATCCCGCCGAGGGACCGCAAGTCGGGCTGCTCCGGGAGGCGTTCCAGGCGCTGGTCGACGCGGCGCGCGCGGAGGCCACGCTGCGGGCCGACCTGGAGGTCATCCGCGAGGTGCTGGTCCTGGACCGGGCCGCGCTCGCCGACGCGGACACCTGGGACCGGGCGCTGGCCGAGGCGGTGTGGGAGCCCTGGCAGGCGCTGTTGGACGCCTACGAGGCGCTTCGTGTGCAGTGGGACGGCTACGACACCGACGACGCGGACCACGCTCGGCACGGCCTGGACATGGCGCTACGCGAGGCCTCCGGGGCCGAGGTGCCGGTCACCGACCGGACTTCCCGCCGGTCCGCCGGGGCGCTGGCCAGGCTGGTCGCGAACCTGGCAGAGCACACCCCCGAGGAAGGGGACCTCGCCGACCCGTTCTTCAACCTGCGCATGGCCGGGGACGATCTGGTCGAGGCCCTGAGCGAACTGTCCGGCTGGCACGCCGAGCAGCTGGTGGGGCTGCTCGAGGAGCTGCCCGATTTCGACTCGCCCGCCGGCTCGTTGGTCGAGCGGTTCCTCCGGCTGGACATGGCTGTGGCCTACCACCGGACCGCGGTGGTACTCGTCCGGGTCGACGGCCAGGACGTGCTCCGGGCGCTCCCGGCCGCCGCCGAGGCGGCCTACCGCGAGAACCAGAACGACCTGATGGAGCCGGGGCTCTCCGTGGGCGCGGTGGTTGACCTGCTGGCCACGGCCCAGGTCAACGACTACCGAGCCTGGCTGGCCAGGCGGCTGGCGGAACGGGCCGGTGCGGGACCGGTGGACCTGGCCGAATTGGTCGAGCGCGGCACCCTGCAGCGGCACGAGCTGCTGGTCAACCACCGCCAGGCGCTGTTGGCCGAGCTGCCCGAGGAAACCCGCGCGCGGGTGGCGGCGGAGCTGGCCCGCTACGACGCGGCGACCGCCGAGGCACGGGCGGCCTTCGGCGCCGCGCAGGCCGCGCAGCTACGGGCACTGCTGGACGGCGTCGACCCGGAGGACGGCCGGGACGGTTTGCGCATGCTCGACCCGATGGCGGCCGCCGTGCTGGCGGTCGTCGCGGCCTGGCTGCTCGGCGTCGTCCTGGGACATCTCGAACCCCTGCTGCACCTGCTCATCGGCTGGCTGGCCCACCAGCTCGGCGGGGCCACCCTGCTGGCCGCCGCGCTGCCGGTGAACCCGAGGTCGATGCACGGCGCGCTGCGGTACCTGCTGGACAACCGGGCCGGCGTGGTGGTCAACGACCTGGCTGGTCACCTCCGCGTCAAGCGGCCGGCGGCGCAGATCCGCCTGCAGCTGCTGTTCGACCTCGGCCTGGCCGACCGGGAGAGCCGGGTGACCGAGGCGGGCGTCGGCGGCAACCACGTCTACACCCCGCGCGCCGGCGCGGAGGCGCTGCTGGACCAGCTGTACGTCCCGGCCTCGGCGCTGCCCGAAACGCTGCGCGAGGAGCTGGGCCAGCTGTTCAACCGGCCGCCGTACGTGGCGCCCGACTCCACCCGCACCGAGCGGATGCGGGACCTGCTGACCGAGGCCCGCGAGCTGGTCCCGGAGCTGCCGGCGGACGGGCCGGCCGAGCGGCACCAGGGCGGGGACATCCTGGCCACCATCCGGGCCGTCGGCACCGGCCCGGCCGGTCGCATCCGCGCCGAGATCGCCGAGGAGATCGGGCTCAACCCGGACTGGACCCGGACCCGGCTGATCGGCCTGGTGCGCATCGGCCTGCTGCACCGGGAGCGCGTGGCTACCCCGGCCGGTGGCTGGGAGTGGCACTACCGGGTACCGGCACACACCGAGGAACTGGCCGACGCGCTGGACAACATCGGCAACCACCCCGAGCGGGTCCAGAACACGCTCAACGCGCTGGCGGACCTGCTCGAGGGCCGGGGCGCGCTCACCGAGCAGGCGGAGCGGGAGGCGCTGCGCTGGGTCGCGAAGACCGCGCTCCGTGACCTGCGTGGCCTCCGGCCGCTCACCCGGCAGACGGTGCTGCGGGAGGCCGTCCGGCGGCCGAACATCACGCTGGCGCAGCTGGAGTTGGTGCTGGACGCCAGTGCGGCCGAAATCATTGCGCTGCTCACCGAACTGATTGCGCAGGGCGACCTCACCGAGACCCGGTTCGGCGACGAGCAGGCCAACACCGGCTACCGGCTCACCGACATCGGATACCTGGCGCTCGACGGGCCGGCCCCCCGATTCCGGTTGCACCTGGCCGACCCGGTGGCGGCGGCTGCCCTGGCGGTGGTTGCGGCCTGGCTGGTCGGCGCCCTGCTGGGACATCTCGAACCCCTGCTGCACCTGCTCATCGGCTGGCTAGCCCACCAACTCGGCGGGGTCACCCTGCTGGCCGCCGCGCTGCCTTGGCTCGACCCGCGCGGCCCGGACCGGAACGAGGATCTGGAGCTGGCAGCGCGGGCGTTGCGTGGGCTGGCCGAGGAGGATCTGCACTGGCTGGGCGGCTGGACCTGGGGCTCGGACGGCTCGGATCGTTCGGCTGGCCCCGCGAACGGCGGCTGGCGGCAGGTGCCGGCCGCCGTGCTGGCCGACCGGCTGGCCCAGCTGATCGACGTGGACCGGGCGGCCCGCATCGCCGCTTCGGTCACCGCCGTGGGCTGGCGGGACGCCGACGGCACCCGGCGGGTAGCCCTGGTCATCGACCCGGCGCGGGCGTTCGGGGCATTCGGGCTGCTGGACGACGCGCTGCGGATCTCCCGCCGCTACCCGGCGGACACCCGGTGGGGCTGGGCACGGGATCGGCGGCTGGCCCAGCTGGCCCGGTGGCTGGCCGAGGCCGCCGACCGGCACCCCGAGGTGGGCGGCGCGCTGGCCCGGCTGGCCGAGGCGGAGCGTCGCACCGACGCGGCGGTGGCAGGGCTGGCCGAGCACCGGCTGGCCGGGCTGTGGTCGTTGACCGAGGTGGCCTCGGCCGCCGGGGCGGCCGACGTGGCCGCACTCGCCGGGGCGATCAACGCGCACCGGGTCGCGGACGTGTTGTGGAGCGAGCTGGGCGATGCCCTGGCGGCGCTGGCCGAGACGCCGGACTGGCACCGGGAGCCGCTGGCGCCCCGGCTGATCGGAGGTACCGGCGAGCTGTCTGCCGAGCAGGCGCGTGATCACGAGCAGCTGGTTGCCGTGCGAGACCTGCTGAGCATGCTCGCCGAGGACGGGCCGGCCGAGCTGGCCGACACCTACCGGGAGCTGCGCCAGGCCCTGACCGACGCGGAGGTGGCTGCGGCGCTGCTGGACGCGGCCGAAGCGGCGGCGGTCGACGCGACGTTCGCCGTGGCCCTCGACGTGACCGATGCACCGGCGGTCGGGGACGACTCGTATGCGGCGGAACGGCGGCTGGTCGCGGCGGTGCACGCGGCCAACGACGCCATGCCGGGCGCACCGGCCAGCCGGAGCTGGTGGGCCGTGGTGGCGGTCCAACGCATGCTGGTCGACCTGCGTCAACGGCTGCGGAACCGCTGGCATCCCGGGGTAGCGAACTTGCTGCGCGCGTTGCACGAACTGCTCGACACCCGGCTGGGAGCGGCGCTGGAGACGCACCCGTTCCAGCCGCACGAGGCCTGGCGGGTGGTCGGTGAGCTGGCCGGCGAGCTGCGCGCCGAGCTGGCCGATCCGGCGCGGGACCTGGCGCTGGCCGAGCTGTTCCAGGCGCCGTGGCTGGTCGCGGAGCGGCTGGTGGAGGTGCTGCTGGAAGCGGTGCACCGGCAGGCCGAAGCCGACGAAGCCACTGCTGCCCGCGCGGCCCCGGAACCGCCGGCTCGGGAGGTCTGGCTGGGACACCGGGCGGTGCTGGCGCTGGACGCCTTCGGCACGTTGAGCCCGGCCGAGTTGCTGGCCCACCGGGACTTGCTGGAACGCGACCTGGACGCCGCGAACGCCTGGCTTCCGCTGGACGACGCGCCAGCCGCACTGGCCCGCCGGCTGGTCGAGATCCTCGGCATGGAGCGCGAGCTGGCCCTGCTGGAGGCGCTGCTGAACCCGGCGCAACCGGAACCGCACACCGGCCTGGCCAGGCACAACACCCGGGTGCGCGCGCTGCGCGAAGCCGACCGCTGGCACCGGCTGCTGCGGGAGCGGGCCGAGGAACTGGCGGTCACCGAGGCCGCCCGCGACCAGCTCTCCCGGTACCGGGACGGGCAGGCCCCCGCCCAGGCCGAGGTCACGGCGGCCCGCCAGGAGCAGGAGCACGCGGAGCGGGAACTGAACGAGGCCCTCCGCCGGGCCGGGCGGCGGGTCGAGCGCGGGCCGCTGACCACGGCGCTGTTGGGGGTGGCGATGGGGCTGGCGGCCAGCCAGCTCACCGGCGTGGGCTGGCCGATCGCCGGGGTCTCGGTGCTGATGGTCGCCGGCACCTCACTGATTCCCCCGTTCCTCGCGGTACTGCCGCGCGGCATCGACGCGGCGCTGGCCCGGGGCCCGCCGGCGGTGCTGGCGGACGCGCTGCGCGCACTGCGCGCCTTGATCGGGCGGGCGGCCGCCGACCGACGCTGGGTGAAGCCGCTCCGCTGGGGCGCGCTCGGCATCGGCGTCGGCGCGCTGTTCTGGCTGGCGCTCGCACCGGCGCTGGGTCCGGCGCTGGCCATGGCGCTGCCCGGCTGGGCCGCGCGCCGACCCGGGGACGAACCGCGCGATCGAGAGGCCGAGCTGGCCCGGGTGGCATTCCTGACCACCCGGATCCTGCTGCGCTCCGGCCACCCGGTGCTGCCCGCCTCCGCCGTCGCCGCCGAGCTGGCCGAGGCGGATCGGGAGCTGCTGGGCGCGGCGGTCGACTCGGCGTCCTTCCTGGCGCGGCGGAACAGCCGGATCGGCATCTTCGGGCTGCGTACGGCGCACCCGGCGCTGCGCCGGGATCTCGACGGCCCGATCCCCTACCTGACCCTCACCGCGCCCGGCCTGCCGGCCGAGCTGCGCGAGCTGAGCATCACCGGCGCCTTCCCCGGTATCCCAGCGACGGTCGCGGCGCGGCACACCGACGCGGAGACCGACGCGCGCGAGTTCGCCGAACTGCGGGCGATGGTCCGGGACTTCCCGCTGGCCGGCCCGCTCTGGGACTGGGAGCTGCACGGCGCGGCGACCGGGCCGTTCCGGGTGTGGGACACCCCGGAGCGGGCGCTGATCTCGCTGCTCGTCCAGCTCAACCAGGATCTGCCGGCGGGCGTCCTGGCGGCGAGCGACGTGCTCGAGCTGGCCGAGCTGCTCGCCGGCGCGCTGGCCCGGCCGGACATCGAGGTGGACCGGACCGGCCCGGTCACCCTGCTGCGCATCCGCCCGGCGCCGGCCCACGGCGGCGAGTGGGAGCTGGTGGTCAGCCAGGACGAGGCGACCGGGCGCAACCTGATCACCGGGTTGTACCAGGTGTCCCAGCCGGGCGCCCGGCCCGACCCGGCGGCGCTCGCGGCGGCCCGGAGCCGGGTGGTGCCGGTGACCGGGCCGGGCGGGCGGACCGAGGACGGGTTCCGGTACGCCGACCGGCTGGTGGTCACCCGGGGCGAATGGGTGCGCAACCTGCCCGCCGGGGCGCTGACCGTCGCCGGCCATCCGGTGGCCCGGATCGTCACGCCGGGGTCGGCGGGGCTGGACGAGTTCGCCGGCCTGGACATCGCGGTGCTCGTGGTGCCCGGGCTGGCCGGGTTCGGCCGGGCACCGCTGGCCGGCGCGATCCCCGCCGAGGGCACCCGGGTGTTCGTGCTGGGTACGGCGCTGGCCACCGCCGCGCCGCTCGCCCCGGCCGTGCCCGGCGACACGCTCGCCGGCCTGCGGCTGCCCGCCCAGCTGATCGCCAATGCGGCCTTCCCGGTGGCGCCGCCCGGTGCCGCGCTGGTCGGCGCGGACGGCGGCTACCTGGCCCCGGTCACCTCCTGGACCGACCCGGCCGACCCGGCCGATGACGCCCGCCAGCTCGCCGCCGACGATCCGGCGCTGGTGGGCGCGTTCCTGACCGAGGTCCGCCGGCTGGACAACGGCCCCGGCAGCCGGGCGGGCGACCCCCGGCGGCCGGACGACGGCCCCGGCAGCCCGGGCGGTCGGGCGAGCGACGCCGGGCGGCTGGTGCTGCCGGACGCGCCACCCGCCGCATGGCTGGCCGGCCTGGCCGGTGCGGTGCTGGGCGCCGTGCTGGCGGGGGTGGCCGGCCTGCCACTGGCCGGCGCCGGCGTAGCGCTCGCGCTATTGGCCGGCGCGCTGCTCCGCGCGAACCCCGCCGGGCAGCCACTGCTCTGGGCCGCCGCCGGCCTCGCCTTCGGCGCCCTCGGCTGGGCGCTCGCCCAGCACGTGCCCTTCCACCTTTCCAACACCCATCACCAAGGAGAGCTGATTGCCATGACCCTTGCCGTGCACACCAACCGCAACCTGGACGAGCCGGTGGACCGCGGCTGGTTCGCGCTGGACCTGCTGTACCGGCTGGACGGCCGGCCGCGCACCACCGAGGAGCTGGCAGAGATCACCGGACAGCGCCCGGGCTCGGTGCGGATGTTGCTACGCCCGCTGGAGCGCTGGGGCCTGCTGTCCGGCCACGGGGGCGGTGGCGAGCCGATCCGCTACCGGACCACGCCGGCCGCGTCCCGTCTGCTGGCCACGCTCCGAGGGCCGGTCAGCGACGCCACCGAGCTGGGCGGCGCGCTGATCGAGCTCACCGATTGGCTGGCCGCCACCCGCGACCTGACCAGGGGCCGAGGCGCATTGGAGACCAAGCGCGCGGTGGACCGGCTGCGCAGGCTGTGGGGCAGCCCGCTCTACGGGCAGCGCCTGGGCGGGCCGGGTGAGCCGCCCTACACGGTGTTGGCGCTGATCGACGACCTGTTCGCCGAACCCGAGGTTGCGCTGGTGCACCTGGTCCGCGCGCAGCTGGCCCGGGCCGACTCGGTGGCGTTCGACGCGCTGTGGATGTGGCTGGAGCTGTTCGAGTCGGCGGGCCTGACCACGACCGTCCGGCACCGGCTGATGTCGAGCGGCCACCTGCCCGTGCCGGAGCTGCGCCAGGTGAGTGCCGACCTGCGCGCCCCGGAGCGGGTGGCCGAACCCGCCTACCGGGCCGCGCTGGTCGAACTGCGGGATGCCATCAAGCTGCACGGTCAACTCGCTCTGGACCGGCCGGTGGCGCCGATCCTGGCCGGCTTCACCCGGCTCACCAAGACCACCGGCAGCCCGCTGTTCGGCATGCCGGTCGCCGCGGCCAGGTTCACCGTCGCGGACCTGCTGGACACGCTGCGGGCGCACCCGGGCCGGACTGTGCCCGAGCTGGTCCGGCTGCTCCCGCTGCGTCAGGGCGGGCTGCGCGGCTGGCTGAACCGGTTGGCCGGGCTGGGCATGCTGGAGTCCACCGACCGGGTGGGCAAGCGGCCGCACACCCTGGCCGGACGGGTGCTGGACTGGCTGGACCTGGCCGAACACCCGGAACAGGTGCGCGGGCCGGCGCTGCGCGAGGCGCTGATCGCGTTCGGCAACGTGATCCGGGTGGTGTCGCCGCTGGACGAGGGCGACTCCCGGCCGTTCGCGGAGGCGGTTACCAGGCTGCTGGCGTTGGACCCGAAGGCGCCGGCGGCGCCGTCCCGGTCCGCCGCGCGGGCCGCCGCGCCGGCCGGTGCGGCCGGGTTGAACCTGTACGACCTGGTCATCGGGGTGCTCGACGGACGGACGGTCACCGAGTTGCACCGGGCCGCCGGCAAGCAGCGCCAGACCGTGGTCAAGACGCTCAACGTGCTGGTCGGCCTTGGCATCTTGGTCAAGTCCGCCGACGGGTTCGCCCCGGCGCACGGCGCCAGGGAGCTGTTCGCCGCCCTGGCCGCCCCCACCAACGCGCAACTGACCGAACTGGCCACCCTCCTCAAAACCAACTCTGCCCTCTACCGCAAACAAACCCACGAAGCCGTCCGCACCCTCCTTCCTCTTTCCCGCGAGTCGGCGGTCTCAGCACACCGAGTTGACGCTCCCGGCACACGGGACCAGCGCACGGACCGAGGCCGGGTGCTGCGCGCGCTGGCCTACCTGGGCCTGGCGGTGGCGGCCGGCCTGGCCCTCCACTTCGGGTTGGCGGCGTTCCCGCACCTGCTGACCGGCGGCACCGGCCTGCTGGCCGCCGCGTTTCTCCCGCCGGGCCGGTGGCGGACCGGCGAGGTGGCGGTGGCGATCGACCCGCACACCGGCCACCAGCTGGCGCTGCCCCCCGAGCAGCGGGCCGTCGTGCGGGACACCATCGACGAGCTGGTACTGGCCACCGACCCGGCACCGCTGGACCACAGCCACCCCGGCTATCGGCTGGTGTTCGGCCGGCAGCGGGTCGTCTACCTGCCGGTGCAGGGTCTGCGCGACGCGCTGGCGCACCGACTGGACGGCATCGAGGTGCTGCTGATCCGGACGTTGGACCCGACCCCGGTGGTGTTCTCCGACGCGGCACTGCCCGATCGGTTTGCCGACGTGCTGGCCAGGGCGGACCGGATGGGCGTGCACGAGAACCTGATGGCGCTGCGCCCCGATCTCTCCGCCGCGGTGCTGGCGGCGCTGCCGCTGCCGCACGGGAGGGTGTTGCGGCACATGGCCGGCCTGCCCGATCCGGAGGCGGCGCGGCTGGCCGGCAAGCTGCGGCGGATCCGGGACGACCTGGCCGCGGTGTACGCCGAGCTGCCCGGCTTGGCCGCCGAGGCGGCGAACACCCGGATCGACGGGCTGGCCGCCGAGCTGGCCGCGCGGCGGCCCGACCCGTCGGGCGGCCAGCTGCTGCGGCACGACCAGCTGCTCGCCGAGGAACACGCGGGGCTGGTCGCCGAGCTGGCCCGGTTGCGCGAGCTGACCGCGTTGGTCCAGGCCGAGCGGGCGGGCCGGGTGGACGCTGCGTTCTGGCGGTCGCTGTGGCCGCTGCTCGGCGAGCTGGCCACCGGCGTGGAGCTGCCGACGGCGCAGTGGGACGTGCTGGTCGGGTTGGCCCAGCGGGCGTTGCGGCACTGGGTAAACGAGCGGGAGGACTGGTCCTTCCTGGACCAGCCGGGCTGGCTGCGGGTGCCGGGCGAGCAGTGGCCGCCGGCCCTGGTGCACGCCGCGCTGCGGCTCGGGGTGGCCGCCGCCATCGCGGGCGACCCCGGCCTGCTGGCGGTGCTGCGCGACCCGGAGGCGCAGCGCGGGTTCGCCGCCGAGGTGGCCGACGCGCTGGGCAGGCTGCGCGGCAACAACACCCGGCGGACCGAGTCCGCGGTGGCCACCGCCGGCATGCTGATCGGGCTGCTGACCGACCTGCCAAGTTGGGGAATCGCCCTGGACGACGGTGTCGCCAAGTATCTGAACCGGGCGCGGGTGGGGCTGCACAGCGGTCTGGCGCGCTGGGTGATGTCGCACCGGCGCAACGACGCCGAGTACTGGCGGCGGGCCGAGCTGGTGCTGCCCCGGCTGGCCAACACCCCGCGCGCGGAACACCTGCTGTTCGAGCGGGAGCTGCTGCGCGACGCGTTCGCGGTGGCCCGGCAGCCGTGGTCCGGCGGGGCACCGGGGGACTTCCTGCGCCGGCTCGGCTGGGTGGGCGCCCACGGGCCGGCGCCGCCCGCGTGGTTGCTCGACGGGGCCGGCCGGGCGTCGAACATCGACCTGATACTGCGCCGGCTGTTCGCGGCGGCCGTCGGGGCGGAGCACCAGGATCTGGTGCGGGAGCTGCCCACCCAGTTCCGTGACCAACGCCGGGTGCAGGAGCTGCTGCACTGGTTCGTCGATCCCCAGCCCGGCACCGGGATGGGCACCAGGCCGCGCACCGACGAGTACCGGGAGCTGCTGCTCGCCCTGCTCCGGGGCCTGCCCGGGGAGAGCACGCGCAAGCAGGTGGCGCTGCGCGGGCAGTTCCGGAGCGAGTGGGCGCAACTGGCCACCACGCTCGCGCAGATCCACCCGCTGGTCGTGCGGGGTGATCACCACAACCGGCTGCTCGGCGAGCTGGCGGAGCTGGCCGAACGGATCACCGGTCTGCCCGGCGAGCAGGACCGACTCGCCCCGCTCGCCGAGTTCACCGCCCGCTGGCTGGGCTGGAGCGCCAACGAGCTCGGCCTGCTGTACGGCGTGGACTTCCAGGGCCGCCCGCCGGTGCGGCCGGGCGACCGGCTGTGGCAGGTCCTGATCTCCTACCACCCGGTTGCCACCGACCGCACCCGCTACCTGATCGGCGACTACCTGCGGGAATGGCACAGCACCGGCAGGCGCCAAGCTGGCATCGACGCCTACTGGCAGGCGCTCTCCGACGAGTTGGGCTTGCGCGCCGACGCGGTCTTCCAGCTCGCCCCGGCGGACCTGGTGCGCACGGTGCGCACGCCGAACGGCGTGGGCCGGCGCGTCCGGATCGGCATGTCCCGCGACCCGCTGGAGCTCCTCCAGCTGGGCATGAACGAGCGGGGCAACTGCCTGCACTGCATCACCGGCAGCCACCGCGAGTACGCCCAGGACTTCATGCAGGACCCCGACCAGCCCGTGGTGTTCGCCTGGGACGACGTGGACGGCGCCAGGGGCGGGACCCCCATCGCGGACACCAACGGCCTCGTCCTGGACGGATCGCTGCTGGTCGCCGGCCGGGTGTACACCGGAACCGACCTCGCCCTCGGCCACCTGTTCCGTGACTACCTGAAGCGGCTCGCCGCCGCGCTGCGCGCCAACCTGGACATCGGCGTCGCGTTCACCGAGCTCTCCGGCCCCCTGCACCAGATCCCGATCCCCGCGGGCGCCACGCAGGTGACCGCGAGTTACCTGCTGCCGGACCGCGCCGAGCTGGGCCGCTCCTACACCGACCTGCTTGGCGAGCGGCACTCCCGGGACGAGCCCGTCGAGCTGCTGGTCTGGCGACTGTCCCCGCCGGACGACGCCCCGCCGGTCCCCACCGCCGGCCCCGGCCCGGGCGCGTCCGGTCCCAGCACGCCCAGCCCTGGTGGCTCCGGCGAGACGGTCCCCGCTGACAACCGGCCCGCCGATGGCCCCGGCCCGGCGGCCGGCGCGGCCGGTGAGCCGGATCCCGTGGCCGAGGCGCAAGAGGCAGTGGCGGTCGCGTTGGCGGAGGTCGCCGAGGCACAGCGCGCGTTCGGGGAGGTCGCCAGCCCGGAGGCCGGGGCCGGCGGGCTCACCGCGAGCGCGGCCGAAGTGGTGTCCGGGCCGTGGGGGCGGGCGTTGCGGGTCTACCGGAACCTGGCCGAGGTACGGGCCGCCGGGGAACAACCCGCCTGGTCCACCGACCTGGAGCTGCTGCGGCGGATCGCCTCGGCCGGGGGCATCGAGGGCGCCGAGGGCGACGAACCGGCCGAGGTGTTGTGGGCGCTGGTCGCGCACGCCGGGTCCGACCCGCTAGCCGCCGAGCTGAGCGAACACCTGAGCCAGCTGGACACCGAGGGGAAGGTGCTGGACCGCTTGCTCCGGAGCCGGACCGCCGGCGCGGAGGAACCACAGGTCATGGGATTGTTGGCGGCGGCATGGCGGGCCGCGCGGCCGGAGCGGGCCGACGCCACCCCGCCGACGGTGCCCAACGACCTGATCAAGCAGTTGGGCGAGCCGTGGGGCACCCTCTGGACGGCGCACCAGGCGTGGGTCGCCGCGCACCGGGAGCTGCCGGAACGGCCAGCGGCGATGGACGGTGTGGCCGCCGCCCGGACTCGCTTCAAGACGCCGCTGTGGATGGCGTTGCGGCTGGCTCTGGCCGGACCCGAACTGGGTGGTGACGCGCCGAGGCAGGCACTGGACAGGGCGGCAGAGCAACTGCTCGCGGGGATGGTCACCGAGGCGGCCGAGACGAAGATCGTCGAGCAGTACCGGCTGCTGTGGCAAGCCGGCGCCGGTATCGCCGAGGTGCTCAGCAAGGCCGAGGAACGCCACGCCGACCAGCTCCGTGAGCTCCGGGGGAGTGACACCGAGGCACTGGCCGGGCGGCCCGGCGTCCGGCACGCGGCCGGCCGGTTGAACCGGGCATGGGACGCCTACCACCGGGCTGTGGGGACGTTGCGAGCCGCGCAGCGGGCCGCTCACACCCAAGCACCGGATGGCGGCACGAACGATGCGGCGACCGTCGAGGCGAGCGACGTTCGATCGGCCGGCACTGAGGCGACCGAGGGCGCATCCGAGCCGGAGCGGTCCGGCGGAACGACCGCCGTCGGGAGCGGCGGACCGGCGCACGGGCCGGTTGTCGAGTGGCCGTCCGGCGTGGTTACCGGGTCGAAGGTGATGTCCGTGGCCGAAGCCGAAGCGGCGGCCGACGCGGCGCGGGAGGCTGTGGCCGGGGCGCAGCGCGCACTGGGCAAGATCGCCGGCCGGAACCTGACGACGGATGAGCTGGCTGGGCCGCACACGCCGGAACCAGCCGCCGAACTGTGGTCATGGCGGCGAGCGCTTCAGCTCTACCGGGACCTAGGTGACCAGCAACCGGAGTGGTTCACCGACCTGGACCTGCTGCGCCGGATCGCCTCCGGGGGCAGCGCGGACACCGAGCACAACGACCTGGCCGAGGCCCTGTGGGCGGTGGTCGCGCATGCCGGCACCGATCCGCTGGCCACCGAGCTGCGCGACCAGCTGGGGCTGGTGCACGCGGGGGCGTTCGTGTTGACCCCGGTCGTGCGTCGCCATCCGGCGGACGCGGACGAGCCGCTGGTGGTGGCGTTGTTGGTGGCGGCGTGGCGGGCGGACCGGCCGGCGCGGGCGAACGCGACGCCGCCGCCGGTGGACGAGTTCATCGCCAGCCTGGGTGAGCCGTGGATCTCGGTGTGGCGGAGTTACCAGGAGCTGGTCGCGGCGCGGCGGGCGCTGGCCGAGGGGTCCTCGGCGGCGGACGCGGTGGCGGTTGCCCGCGCGCGGTTCGAGACCCCGCTGCTGGTGGCTGTCCGGCTCGCGTTGGAGGGCCCCGAGCTGACCGGCGACGCACCGAGGCAGGCGCTGAACGCGGCGGTCGAGGAACTGCGCTCGCGGATGATCACCGTGGCGGCCGAGGCGTCACTGGTCGAGCTGTACCGGCGGCTGTGGCGGGCCGGTGCCGGTGTCGCCGAGGTGTTGGGCAGGGCCGAGCGGCAGTACGCAGAACAGCTGGCCGAGCTCGGGGATCGGCCTGGTCCCAGCGTCGCCGCGCTGGCGAAGCGGCTCGGGTTCAAGGCGGCGGTTCGTGGCTTGAACGAGGCGCTGACCACCCTCAACGAGGCATCCGAGGCACTGGCTGCCGCGCGGCGGGTCGCTACCCGCGAGGCCACCGGCGCGGCCGGATTGACGGAGTCCGAGCCGGCCGTGTGGTGGCGGGTACTGCGAGCCAACCGGCATCTGGCCGAGGAGCAGCCGGAATGGTTCACCGACCTGGAGCTGCTGCGGCGGGTCGCCTCGGCCAGGGGTGTCGAGGGCGCCGGTGGCGACGAGTGGACCGAGGCGTTGTGGACGGTGGTGACGCACGCCGGAACCGACCAGCTGGCGGCCGAGCTGAGTGGATGGCTGGGCGAGTTGGACACGGCGCGACAGGTGCTGGACCCGCTGGTGCGCCGGCACCACGTGGTGGGCGCGGAGGAACCGCTGCTGGCGTTGTTGGTGGCGGCCTGGCGGGCCGCACAGCCGGGCCAGGTGGATCCCGCACCGACCGCACCGACCGCACCGGCCGACCTGGTTGCCGGGTTGGACGACCTGTGGGCCGCGGTGTGGCGGGCATACCAGCTGTGGGCCGCCGCGCACGGGGAACTGGCCGAGCGGCCCGGGGCTGCAGACGCGGTGGCCACCGCCCGCGAGGAGTTCGAGAGCGCACTGTGGTCGGCGCTGGTCGGCTTCGAACTGACCGAGGCGGTCGCCGAGCTGCGTGCGCGGATGATCACCGGGGAGACCGAGGCGAAGGTCCTCGAGCAATACCGGCGGCTGTGGCGGGCCGGCGCCGGCATTGCCGCGTTGCTGGCGAAAGCCGAACGTCGTTACGGCCGGCGGCTCGAGCAACCCGGGGACGGCGGCGCGCGCGGGGGGCCGCTGCGCGAGGGCGGGATGACCGACCGGGAACTGGCCGACCTGCTCGCCGGGCTGCGCAAGTTGCTGCCCTTCCTGAGCGACCCGGAGACCCCCTTCGGCGAGTACGGCGGCTACCCGGTGCTGGCCTGGGACACCGATTCCGGGGCGGCCAGGGCGACGCTGGCCGAGCTGGGCCTCGGCTGGGTGAACGGGCCGAGGCCGCTGCTCGCCTTCGCCTGGGCCGACCCCGTGCTGGCGCTGATCCTGGGCGACGGCGTGGTGCTGGTGCCGAACTGGGTCTTGACCACCTCGGCGCACCGCATCGAGCGCGGCTGGCTGCCGGCGGA
Organism: Actinospineispora eucalypti; assembly: GCF_039543365.1. NCBI lineage: Bacteria > Bacillati > Actinomycetota > Actinomycetes > Pseudonocardiales > Pseudonocardiaceae > Actinospineispora > Actinospineispora eucalypti. Next base: position 9,635 of record NZ_BAABJP010000052.1, on the reverse strand, counting down.
CTGGCGGGACGAGGTGCGCGGGCACGAGGCCGGGCACATCGAGTCCGACCGGCCGGACGGCAAGTTCGCCGGGGACACCGCCGAGGAGACGAAGCTGATCGGCCAATGGCGGCTCGCGGAGGCCCAGGAGCAGGTCGCGGAGAGCCTGCGCAGCGCAGCCAGACAGCTGGAAGAGGCCGAGCTGTACGTCGCGGTCGAGGAGTCCGCCGGTGCCAGGTCCAGCCTCTACCTGCTGCTGACCCTCGCGCTGGCGCCGCTGGACCAACGGCTCGCCGCACTGGCCGCCGGCCCACTGCCCGGCGGAGCCGCGCTGGTCGCCTCGGCGGGTGCGGAGCTGGCCGCGCTGCGCGAGCGGGTCAACGGGTTGATCAGTCGGCTAGGCACCGACCAAACGCTCGCCGGGCTGTACGCGGAGGTCCTGAGCGTGCTCGACCCCGACGAGTCGATGTCGCTGAACGCGCTTGCCGCGGCCCTCCAGACGCCCGAAGCGCTGCTGGTCGACGCGACCGGTGTGCCGGGTTCCGAGCTGTCCGTGGGTTCCGAGGGCCGCGCGCTCGTCATCCGCCGCGCCGGCCGGGCCGACACCGCCGAGCCGACCCGGCCGGGCGGGCGGGGTGAACAGGACGGACCGGGGTGGTCAGGTCGGCGGGGCGGGCCGTGGACGCCGTTCGGCTGGGGTACCGGGGGCACGCCGGGTACCGGGCCGGACGGCGCGCTGGCGGTGGCGCTGCCGGCGCTGCTGGTCGCCCTGGCCGGGCACGGTCTGCTGACCGGCTGGGCCGCGTTGGCGGCGCTTGCTCTGGTCGCGGTCGTGGCGGTGCTCGCGGCGGCCAGGGTGGTGCCGGGAGCGCCCGGCGGGCGGTGGGCGCGCGCGCCGCCGGTCTGGGTCGTCGTTGTCGCGCTGGTGGCGCTGGCGTTCGCCGTCGCCGCGCACCTGGCCGTCGCCGGGCACCCGATCGGGGTCGCGCAGCTCGCGGCGCACGCCGGTGGAGCGGCGCTCGCGGCGGTGGTGCCGGGGTGGAACCGGGAGCAGCGGGAACTGCTCGAGGACCTGAACGCCGGGCCGCACGAGTATAGGGAACTCGAGCCCGGCCGATACGCCGTCGAAGCGCGGGGCTGGCGCGTCGCCACGTACCGGGTCGGCGAGCCGGACGGGGACCTCGCGGCCTACATCCTGGCCGACGAGCTGGACTGGGCCGACATGTTGCCGCCGGCCGTGGCATTCGACGGACCGCACGGCCAGGGCGTCGCACAGCGGTGGCTGCACGGCACCGACGAGGGCGACTACGACATCACCGGTTACCGGCCGGGCGAACGCCGCCGCGCCGCCGCCCTCGACTACGCCATGGCCAACCGGAACCGGGGCGCCGAGCAGTACCGGAGCGTGGGCGGCCTGTGGGGCCGGATGAAGCTGCGGCTGCTCGGCCACGGCGGCACCTTCCCCCGCCGCGCGGACCTGGCGCACCAGGTCATCACCTCGGACTTCGTGTGGGAACAGCTGCGGACCCCGTCGCTGACCGAACACGAGGTCGCCGATGTGCGCCGGTCGAACCGGGACCGGCTGGCCGCCCGCTGGCGCCACCAGGCCGGCCTCGGCGAGGACGAGATCGCCGACGCCGTCGCCCGGCTGCGGGAGATCGGCGAGCACGGCCGGATCACCGGCAAGACCTGGGAAAACCAGCGCCGCGCGGCCTGGACCGGCCCGGCGGACCGGTTCCCGGGCCAGGCGTTCCGGCCGAGCGACGAGTTCACCGGAGAGCTCGAGCCGGCGACCGCACCGGCCGCACCGGAAACCGGGCCGCTGCACCGGGACCAGCGGGAGTTGCTCGAGGACCTGGCCACCGAGGGTGCCCAGCCGCGCGACGCGCACACCGGCGGCCCGCCGGCGGGGAGCCCGTACGCCGTCGAGGTGTTCGGCTGGCGGGTCGCGCTCTACAAGGTGTTGGCGCCGTACCGGCGGTGGCAGGACGGCGAACCGGCCCGGGAGATCGCCGCCGACATCCTGCTCGACGAGCTGCGCTGGCGTGACCTGGCGCCGCCGACCGCGGGGTACACCGGCAAGCGCGGCCAGGGCTCCGCGCAGGAGTGGCTGCACGGCACCGACGAGGGCGACTACGACATCACCGTCTACCGGCCGGGCGACCGGCGCCGCGCGGCGGTCGCCGACTACGCCATGGCCAACCGGGACCGCAACAAGGGCAACTACCGGGGCTTCGGCCGCCTGCCGAAACGGATCAAGCTGTGGCTGATCGACCACGGCGCCACCTTCCCCAGCGGCAAGGATCTGGCCACCGAGCTGAAGCGCCAGGTCATCCGGTCCGAGTTCGTGTCGGAACAGCTCCGGGCGCCCTCGCTCACCGAGGACGAGCTTGCCGACATCGCCGCGCTGAACTGGGGCCGACTGGCCGCTCGCTTGCGCCACCAGGCCGGGCTCGGCGAGGACGAGATCGCCGACGCCGTCGCCCGGCTGCGGGAGATCGATGAGCACGGCCGGATCACCGGCAAGACCTGGGAAAAGCAGCGCCGCGACGCCTGGATCGGCCCGGCCGACCAGTTCCCGGCGGAGGCGTTCGGCCTGCCCAGCGAGCTCGACGGCGACTGGGACGGCCCCTCGGACGGGCCGCACGCCATCGCGCTGGACCCGATCACCGCGGACCCGGTCGAGCTGGATCTGCCCCGGTTCACGCAGATCTGGGGGTTGCTGCGGGAGCTCATCGACGCGGGCCGGCTGACCCCGGCGGACGCCGATGACCTGCACACGGCCAGCCCGACCGGCAACTGGGCGGAGCGCGGGATGCAGCTCGCGTTCGCCGGGCGGTTCAACGCGGCGCTGGCCGGACGGCTGGCCGCCGCCGACCTGGATCCGGTGGTGATCGTCTACCTGGTGCTGCCCAGCGCCGGGCTGGTGATCGCCGATCGGCAGCTGTTCGACCAGCGGGTCCGTCCGCTGCCGCTGCACGTCCGGCAGGCCATGGAGGCGCACGAGCTGACCCACGTGCGGCACCCGGACCGTGCCGAGCTGGCCGTCTGGGCGGACCACGGGGTGGGCTTCGAGCACCGGCTGGCGCTGCTCGGCGCCGCCCCGAGAGCCGACATGCCCGATGCCGAGCTGCTGGCCCTGATGCGGCGGCACCCGGCGGGCGAGTCGCTCGGGCTCGCACTGCTCTACCAGCGCCACCGGCCCTCGGTGCTTGCCTTCGCGCGCGGATTGACCCGGAACCAGGAGGACGCCGAGGACCTGGTGGACCAGGCGTTCGCCGGCCTGCTCAAGCAGGTCCGCAAGGGCCGGGACATCGAGCACCTCCGCGCCTACCTGAACACCACCGTCCGGCACCTGCGGTTCCCCGGCGCGGCGCCCCAGCCGGGGAACGCCCCGCTGGACCGGCAGCCGGAGGTCGTGGACCCGGCCCCCGGCCCCGGCGAGCGAACCGTCGCCGGGCTGGAGGCCGAGCTGGCGGCGGGGGCTCGGGGCTTTCTGACGGAGGGCCAGCGCGCGGTGTTGTGGCTGATCGAGGTCGAGGGGATGACGCCGACCGAGGCTGCCGACCTGCTCGGTCTCTCCCCGAACGCGACCAGGGTGCTCGCCTACCGGGCGCGCGAGGCGCTGCGCCGCGGCTACCTGGAGATGCACCTCCCGGCGCGGCAGGAGGGCACGCCCGAGGAGTGCTTGGCCTGCCGGGGCGACCTGGCCGGCCTGGTGCGCGGCACGCTGCGCCAGCGCGCGCACCAGAAGGCCACCGAGCACGTCGCCCAGTGCCAGGCCTGCCAGGGCCTGGTGAACGAGCTTGGCGAGGTCAACGCCACCCTGCCGCCCGCCGGCCAGGGCTCGAAGCACGGCCGCGGCGGCCCCGCACTGATCTCCCGGACCGGCCTTTCCGACGCGTTGCTGGGGCTGATCCTGCGCGTCATCGCGCGGCTGACCTGGACGGTCGCGCTCACCCCCACCGACCTGGAACGGTTCGCCGGGCTGCGCCCCGGCGCCGCCGCCGGCATCCACGGGGTGCGGGTGGCCACCGGGTTCAACGCCGCGCTGCACGCCAAGGGCGGCCCGGACGACCTGGTGGTCTTCGCCGCCTCGGACGGCTGGCTGTACCTGGACGCGGCCGTGCTGGCCGCGTTGCGGGCGGGCGCGCTGGCGCCGGCGGCGCTGCGCATGCTGTTCGAGCACGAGCTGGCCGAGGTGGCCAACGCCCGACTCCCCCGCCACCAGCGCAAACCCCACCACCGGCTGCCCAAGCTGCCCGACCTGACCCCGCTGACCGCCGTCGTCCTCGGCGCGGTGCTCCACCCGGCGGCGGACGCGGGGGCGGGGCGCACCCGGTCGCTGGCCGCCCGGATCGTGCAGGTGCAGGGCCGGTTCACCGAGGACTACACCCCGGACGTGGACCTGCGGGTGGCATTCGCGGTGGGTGCGGTGCTCGCCGCCGACCTGCGCGGGCGGCGCGACCAGGCCATCGTGCTGGAGGAGCTGTGGCGCGCCCTCGGCGACTCCTCGGTGTGGATGGCGGTGGAGCTGGCGATCAAGGCACACCCCCGGCTGCGCACCGACCGGGCGGGCACCGTGCTGTGGCTGGTGCCGGCGGAACCGTTCGTGACCGGTTCGGCCCCGCCGTCCGAGGTTGCCGGTGAGGAGCTGGGCCTGCACCAGCCGGCCAGCGACGACCGACGAATCGACTTCGCCGGCGATCCGTTCGGTGTCCGGCTCGGGGAGGCGTTCGGCGAGTTCCTGACGCACGCCAGGAGGCTGCCGCTGCACCCGCGCACGCTCACCGCGCTGGAAGACATCATGGCCCGGCTGCCGGCGAACACCTACCGGTCGCGGACCGGGGCCAGCTTCGTCGACCCGACCGAGCGGCGGATCGCCGGCCGGGACGGGCTGGACCTGCCCGACGCGCGGTTCTGGATCGCCGAGTCCTCGGTCCCCGGGTTCGCGCGGAACATCGCGGACGTGTTCGAGCTGCTCGGGCTGGCGCTCGACCCCGACGAGGCCTTCGACCTGGCGGTGCGGTTCCTGGCCTGGCACGAGCTGGCCCACGTGCTGCAGCTGGCCTACCAGGCCAGCGGGAGCAACTTCCCGGAGCAGCTGGGCGCGGACACCTTCGACGCCGGGTTGTCCGTTCCGCTGGTCCTGCCGCTGCGCGGGCTGGCCACCGCGACCTACCTGGAGAACGAGCGGTTCGCCGAGGGCCTGGCCGCGATGTTGCTGGTCAGGCACATCCTCGACCGGTTCCCCGAGCTGACCGACACGCAGCGTAGGCACCTGCCGGACGTGCTTCGCTCGGTGCTCACCGACTCGACCCACCACGCCTACGCCGGTGACCGGCACGGCTCCCCCACCGAGGCCGGTCCCGGGACCGCCGGCTACCTGTACTACCACGCCGAGCCGGTGCTGCTGGCCATCCTGGAGTGGCTGGCAAGGTCGGTGGGCGGCGCGGCGCCGCCCCCGCTGGCCGACGCGGCAACCGCCGCCAAGGTCGCCCTCGCCCGCCCCGAACTCGGCTCTGTGCACCGGATGTGGGCACTGCACGCGGACCAGCCGGCCGAGCTGACCGAGGAGCTGGCGGCCAATCTGCGGACCGTGCTGCGGGCTCTGGCCCGGTTGCCCGACGAGGCAAGGAGCTGGCTGCACACAATGCAGCTGGACGCCGTGTTCGCCCTGTTGGACCTGGTCCGTCCGGGCGCAACCGAACAGACGGTGACCGAGCTGCTGGGCGCCGGGGCGGACCCGCCGGCCTGGTTCACCTCGGTCCGCAACGGCGACGAGTTCGCCGATGACCCGGGTCCGGCGGCGGACTCCGGTGATACCGACGGCGTCCTCGGGTCACGGGCGCCGCCGGCCTGGTTGCGGGTCGCGTTGGTGGCGGCCGCGGTCGTCCTGGTGCTCGCCGTGCTGGGTCACTCGGCCCTGGGGACCACCTTGGTCGCGTCGTTCACGGTGCCGTGGCTGGGCGTCGGCGACCGGCAACTGACCAGCCCGTTCACCCGGGTCTTCGACCGGTACGGCCTGGGCGGCTGGCAGACGGGCGAGTCGGGGATCGCGGTCCCCGCCAACACCCACCGGGTCCTGCAGTTCACCGGCAGAAAACTCGACGGACGGTTCGTCGCCGGCACCGGCATCGTGCTGTTCACCGCCGGCCCGGACGCGGTATGGCTGACCAACGATCACGTGGCCGGCGACACCGCGACCCTGTGGGCGCACCTGTCCACCCCCGATGGCCAGCTGAGAATGCGGGCCACCGCCTGGGATCCGCTGGACCCGGCGGAACTGATCGCCTGGTTCGCCGCCCGGAACGTCGCGCCGGGGCTCGACGCGCAGCGGCTCGAGCGCGCCGTGCGGACACTCGACCTGGCCATCGGCCAGCTGACCGACCCAGTGATCAACCAGCTGGCGCTGCCGCGGATCCCGATCGGCGCCGCGCCGGCGGAACCGACCGGGCTGCGCCTGATCGGCTATCCGGTGCTCGGCCCCAGCTCGGCGCCCCTGGTGATCAGTGACGTCACCGGGCGCGGGTCCAGGGTGCGAGAGCTCACCCTCGATCACACCGGCGCCGTCGCCGCCCGCGCGGGCGTCTCCGGCGGCCCGCTACTGCTTCCGGTGCCGGGCGCCGAGGACCAGGCCGACGAGGTGCTGGTGGGGCTGCACCGGGGCCGGCTGCGGAACGGGACGGTCAGAGTGGCCGTGCCCGGCGAGGCGGTTGACGCGTTCGTCCAGGCCCACCTGCGGAAGGCGCGCCGGAACCTCGGCGGTACCGCCCTGGTGGTGGCCGGCACCGTCCTGTTGGCCGCGTTGTTCGGTTTGGGTGATCCGCACGTCGCGCACGCGATGGCCGGGGTGTTCGGCCCGGTCTCCCGGCGGGACCGGCTGCTGGTCGGCCGGATCGAGGACGTGCGGCAGCGGCACGCCACCGACCAGGGCTTGGACGTCGACCTGCGGATGTCCGTCCAGGTCGCGGCCGCGCTGGCCGATGACCTGCGCGCGCGGCGGGACCAGGCCCGCCCGCTGGACGAGCTGTTGCGGGTGCTCGACTCGGCACAGGCCGAGCTGGTGCGCCGGGCGATCGACACCTCCCCGTGGCTGCGCGCGGACCGCACGGGGACGGTGGTCTGGCTTGTGCCGCGCGAGCCGGTGGACGGCGGCCCGGCGGTGCCGGTCGAGCCGATGGACCCGGCGGACGCCCTGGACGGGCTGCGGGACGTGCGGCAGCGGCCCGAGCAGGCGCGGCGCATCGACCCCGCCGACCCGCTCGGCGCCTCGGTGCGCGCGGCGGGCGTGGAGTTCCTCGAGCTCATCGCCGAAGTACCGACCAGCCTGGACGCCCGGGCCGGGCTGTTGGACCTGGTGCCCCGGGTGGTGTTGGAGCACAGCTACTGGTCCCCGAACGCCTACACCTTCCTGCAACCCGCCGAGGACCCGACCGAGCCGCCCAGGCTGTGGATCTCCCGCTCCTCCATGACCGCCATTGCCGAGGACATAGGGCGGGTGTTCGACCTGCTCGACTACCCGATCAGCCACGCCGAGGCGGTGGAGCTGAGCGTCCGCCTGGGGGTCTGGCATGAGCTGACCCACCTGCTGGCCGGCATCTACAACGAGGCGCGGGACGGCGAGGCGGAGCAGCTGGCCAGGGACACCTTCGCCGCCGGGCTGTCCGTCCCGCTGATCACCGCGCTGCACGCGCTGACCGGCCCGACCTCGGTGGAGGACGAACGGTTCGCCGAGGGGCTGGCCATGATGCTGCTGGTCCGACACGTGCTGGCCCGGTTCCCCGAGCTCACCGAGGCACAGCGCCGGCACCTGCCGGACGTGCTGCGCTCGGTCACCACCGACGTCACGCACCACCAGTCGGCCGAGGACCGGCACGGCTCGCCCACCCAGAGCGACCCGGAACTACCCGGTTACCTGCACTACCACCCGGAACCGGTGGTGCTGGCCGTGCTGGAGTGGCTGATGGCCGCGCCGTCCGGGCGCTGGCCGGGGCTGGCCGGCGCAGAGATCGCCGCGCGGGTCGGCGCGGCCCGCCCCGAGCTGGGCTTCGTCCACCGGGCGCGCGCGGTGCTGGCGGACCCGGCGGCCGACCCCACCGGGCTGCGCGCCGAATGGGGTCCGGTGGCGAACGCGCTGGCCCGCTGGCCCGCACAGGCCAGGGGCGAGGTGCACCTCGAGCAGCTCGAGGCGCTGCTCGCGCTGCTGGACCGCTTCGGCCGGGGCGCGACCCCCGACGCGGTGGCCTCGCTGTTGGACGCCGGGGTGACCGCGCCGGCCTGGTTCGACGAGTTCTACCCGTCCGCCCCACCGGGGCTGGCGCGGCGGATCGCCGAGGTGCTGGCCCGGCACGCCGTCGTGTCCCCCGCCCGCGAGCACTCCCCGGACACCCGGTTGCAGGTCGCCTTCGAGGTCGCCGGGCTGCTCATCGAGGATCTGGGCCAGCGCCCGGACCAGTCCCGTGAACTGGCCGAACTGCATCAGGAGCTGGGTTCGGCGGCACTGGTTGCCGCCGTGCGCGACGCCATCGAGGCACATCCCGGGCTGCGCGCCGACCGCGCCGGCACGGTGGTCTGGCTGGTGGCGCGCGAGCCGGTGGACGGCGGTCCGGCGGTGGCCCTCGAAGGCGACACCGCCGGGGCGCCGGCCCCCGAGGGGGCCGAGACGCCCGAGGGCGAAGAGACGCCGATCGAGCCGGACGACCCGCGCGGCGGCTGGGTGCGCGCGGCCGGCCGGGAGTTCCTGGAGCACCTGCGCGGGCTGCCGCTGGGACCGAGACTGCGCGCCGTGCTGGACGACCAGGTGCCCTGGGTGCTGGCGCACAGCTACTGGGTGCCCGGCCTGACCAGCGGCGCATGGCGGGTGGCCGACCGGGCCGAGGGCCGGGACCTGCCGGACATGCGCATGTGGCTGGCCGACGCGCCGCTGCCCCTGGTGGCCGCCGACATCGGCAAGGTGTTCGAGCTGCTCGGCCGGCCGATCGGGCAGGACGAGGCGCTCGGTTTCGCGCTGCGGCTGGTGCTCTGGCACGAGTTCGGCCACGTGCTGCTGGACGGGTTCGACTTCATCCGTTACGACCTGCCCGACCAGCTGGCCGAGGGCGCCTTCGCCGCCGGGCTGTCCGTGCCGATGGCGCTGCCGCTTGGCAGCCTGACCGACGCGACCGAGCTGGAGAACGAGCGGTTCGCCGAGGGCCTGGCCATGATGCTGCTGGTCCGGCACATCCTGGCCCACTTCCCCGAGCTGACCGAGGCGCAGGCGCGGCACCTGCCCGAGGTGCTGCGCTCGGTGATCACCGACGCGACGCACCGGGACACCGCCGCCGACCGGCACGGCTCCCCCACCGAGGCCGACCCCCGGCAGACCGGCTACCTGTACTACCACCCGGAATCGGTGATCATTGCCGAGCTGCGCTGGATGGCCGAGGCTGAGCGGGGCGGTTCGAAGCACAGCGGGGCGGTGCTCGAAAACGAGCGGCCGGGCGAGCTGGCCGCGTTCGAGCAGATCATGCCCGAGTTGCTCGCCTACGGGGTCGAGCGCGACGGGTTCGTGGAGCTTCCCCTGGTCGGACCGGTGTTGGACGCGCTGGCGGCGGCCGGGCTGGGCGATCTGCCGCAGCGGTTGGTCGGGTTCTTCTGGGCGGACCGGGACCTGG